>NZ_JAGQBU010000031.1 GCF_024345795.1 Synechococcus sp. J7-Johnson | reverse complement strand
CTGGCGTCAACCCGAAGAAGTGTGGATCAACAAGCCACCAGAAGAGCCAGAACCGACCCTGGCGCTACCATCAATCCAGGCCGCCTGAATGGCAGCCAAGGAGTGACACCTTTCCTGAAAGTTACCGCCCTCGTCAGAGATGCGTTGGAGTGGTCAAAGAAGATCAGTGAGGCCCTCTACCTCTTCGGCAAAGACGCCGAAGTCATGTTCGCCTCTCACAGCTGGCCCCGTTGGGGCAATGAACGGATTCAGGAGGTGTTGCGCACCCAGCGCGATACCTACGCACACCTTCACAACGAGGTGCTGTACCACGCCAATAAAGGGATTACCATCAATGAGATTGATAATGTCTATCAACAGCCAGAGAGCCTCAAACGCCAATGGCCAGCTCGTAGCTACCACGGCTCGGAAGAACACAACAGCCGCGCCGTTATCAATCGCTACCTCGGCTACTGGGATGCGAATCCCGCCACGTTGATACCACTCTCACCCAGCGAATCAGCCCCTCTGTATGTGGAGATGATGGGGGGAGCCGAAAAGATCATCGCCAAGGGGCGGGAACTCCTCGCGCAGGGACAGTATCTGGGTGCGATAGAAATTCTGAACAAACTGGTCTATGTGGAGCCTGAGAATCAGACCGCCAAAGATCTTCTTGCCGATGCTTTCGAACAGGTCGGCTACCAGAAGGAAAGCTCAAGCGTCCGCAACAGTTTCCTGGCAGCAGCCTTCGAGCTACGAAACGGCTTCCCCAGTGGCGTCACCACTCAGCCTGTTAACCCTGACACGGTCCGCGCCATGCCCACTGAGCTCCTGCTGGACTTTCTTGGCATCCGTCTCGACAGCCGGAAGGCCGCTGGCATGTCGTTTGTCATCAATCTTGTCACGCCTGACAATGGCGAACAGTTCATCGTTGAGATGAGCAACTCAACGCTGACCAACAGCAAAGAGTTTCAGAGCCCCAAGGCCGACTTATCCATCGAAATCAACCGCAGCGATCTCGAATTGATCATGGCTGGCCTGTCAACGTTTGCCACTCATTCCGGAGAGGGGAAAGTCAAGCTTGATGGCGATGCCACGATTGTTCAGAAGCTCCAGGACGTGCTTGTCCAGTTCACTCCAGATTTCCCAATTATACCAGGAACCAAGACAGCTATGGAGGCGTCGGCAGAAAATCATGAACTCTTTGAGCAACCGGAGCCTGCAAGTTCTGCGGGTGGCTGATGCGCAGCCTACCCGCCGGTGGGGAACAGCGCCTGAATCTGCAGACGGATGGTGACGGGGCCCAGGAGGGTGTCGCCCAGCACCTCTGGACGGGCCACGTTCCAGAAGCCCTGCAACGAGGCGTTGAAGGGTTGGCTGCCGAGCTTGAAAATCCGACCGATTCCACCCCCGATCGGCACGGTCCAGCCCCTGCCATCCCTGGCAGTCCAGTCTGCCGTGATGACCGGGGAGCTGGTGATATACCAGCCATTGGCAAGGTTGTAACTTATGAACGGCTGAATCAGCATGGAATCAACCTCTCGCCCCCCTTCTCCAGCAAACGACCAGATGTTGTTGGCCAGCATGCCGGCCACCAGCGGCCCGCGTGTATAAACGGCAACCGCAGCAGGGCCGGCACTCCAGCGTTGACTGCTCAGTTGCACATCTGTGGCCGAAGGAATCACCACGGTGGGGCCGATCCCGAACTGAAAACGGCTACTGGTGCGTGGCACCAGAAACACGGTCGGATTGATATCGCCGATGCCGATGATGTCCGTGCTGCCAGCCAATGGCCGCTGAATCACGGGCACGATGGTGCGGGTGATCAGAAAAAAGTCGTTGTTCAGTCGAAATGGAACGACAGGTTGCACATTCCAGACATTCAGGGTGCGGTTGGCTCTAGCGGAAGGATCCAGCTCCCTGGGTGCCCACTGCGTACCTGGCGTCGCGTTCCACTGGATCGGCAGGCTGATCAGATTCGCAACGGGGTTCTGGGCTTCCTTAGCGAGGGCTTCGGTGTCGTCTTCACGAGCTTTCTGCTCAAGAACCGGCTGAGAATCCTGATCGGCTGGGGATGCCTCCTGCACTTGCTGACTGCCGGGATTGGCGCCACTCCAGAGCTCTGGCCCTTCGGCGAGGGTCACGGGGCCAAAGTCGAACCCTGCTCTGGCGGGATGATGAGTCGGGCTGGCCTCTGCCGTGCCCAGGGTGGTCAGCAACAGGGAGACTGCGCACACTGGTACCAGATGACGGGAACCGGCTAGCAGGGTCATCACTGGTTCAAGATCGTAGCAGAATGGTAACGTTATTGAACTAGTACGCCAACTCTTTCCGGTTCGGCAGTACTCCTGGCTTGGCGCGCCAGCTTCGCTCAGCAGCTCCGGCAGCGACTGGCTCTTTCTGGGCAAGGGGGCCATTCCGTCTGCTGCAGAGGCCTTGATCAGCACCATGATGTTCACACGATCCTGAGCCTCGGCCTGTGCCTGCGCCTTACCGCTGGCCATCAGCATGGCCCGCAGCATCGGAGGGGATCACCAGTTCGCGGCCCTGGTGCAGGTGGGAGCGGAGCTGCTGGAGATGATGCAGACGGTGATCAAGCCAAGGCCGGTCAGGGCCCTCATCAGGCCTGGCTTACGCGGGGCCTTGTCAGATTCAACTGAAATGGGAGTTCCCAGAATGAGAGCTTATGCGACAACTGAGCTGCCCTGAGCAGGCGGCACCTGAGGGACAATCTTTCTGGGTAGCCATAAGTGACCCCGAATTGATCCAGATCTTGGCACTTATCTCATGTTCAAAGTCCGAGCCTCATGGCAAGGCAGGATTGATGATAAGGACGTTCGCAGTGATAGGTTGCATAATGATCCAGTAGAGGACCAAGGCATTGCAACCAAATGTTAAGAGAGAAGCTGCGGCCTCTGATCGTCAACGTGAGTCTGTGGACTGCCGGAGGGATGCTCGGAGGCTTGATCGGCTCTCTGGCCGCTGTACTGCTGACTGAGGCGATTAAGCAAACTCTCGATATCACCTCTGGACTTACTGCCTGGCTACTGCTGCTGCCGCTGGTCGGAGTTACGTTAGCCGTGCTAGTCCTTTTTGGGCTGGGTAAGGGCCAATCCGTGCAGACTTTGGCTCCCCGTGAGGCTACTTCCTCTGGCCGCTGGGGATCTTTAATGGCCTGGTACTCTTTCCCCCGCGACATTGCCCGAGCTGATCTGACCGGTGATGTGGTGAACTCATCCGGAGCAGAAGAAAGCTTTCCCTGGAATCTGACACCCCTACGTGCCCTCGCCATCCTGTCCACGGTTGGGTTGGGTGCGCCTATGGGAACAGAATCCCCGGCAGCTCATATTGGTGTTGCAACGGGAACCTGGTTGGGTAGGTCAATTCCATCGCTGCACAAATTGGTACGGCCTCTGGCGATCGGTGGTGGGGCTGCATCCGTTTCTGCCTTGATGGGAATCCCTCTGGTGGGCAGCTTCTTCATGTTTGAGTTGAGTCAGCGACGCCAGGTTTCGCTCACTCCGGAGCGAGTGGCTGCGATGTTGGCTGGGGGCGTGGTTGGATGGGGAATCAACGTTGCCTTGAAGCTCCAGCTGATTCGGCTCATTGTGCCCAGGGTTTCCCCCGATGATTTCGGGGAGGGGGTGGCTGCCGCACTGTTCATCGGAGCGATTGCGGGCACGATTACAGCTCTTACAGGTGAGGCTATCTACTGGGCCAGAGGCTTGCGGAACAGGCCAATCATTCGTCTGCTCATCGGTGGCCTGGCGATGCTATTCCTGGCAATCGTGATAGGACAGGTTGCAACTCCAGAAGCGGCTTTTGGCCCAGGGGGAGCCGCAATTGTCTGGGCTGAAAACATTGAAACAACTCCTTACCACCTGCTGGCGGTAGCTCTGCTCCGGGCTGCCTCCACCACCGCTGCTGTCTTAGCCGGTGCTTGTGGTGGCGTGTTTGTGCCGTTTCTGGCGATCGGTGATCTGAGTGGCCGGGTTTTTGCAACTGCTTTTGGGGTTGCGGGGGATCTGGCGGGTGCCGCTGGAGCCGCAGCGGGTATTGCTGGCGGCTATCGCCTACCACTTACTGCCGTCGCGATGGTCTTGGGGGTTGGCGGCCCCCAAGGAGCACAGCTAACATCCCTCGCCACAGTAGTGGTCGGTGCTCTTGCTGGAATGGTGGCTGCACGGGCAGCCAATCAACTCTCAAGCTCCCTGCGTACGAAGAGTCGCCAGAAGCCAGTTACAGGTAACTAGTGTCAACCCTGGCTTAACAAACGTGATATCCTTGGGCGCAATCTCCGCGCTTCAATTCTCTTTGATAGATGAATTCAAGCCGGCGTGATATGGGATTTCTGTGGAGCCACTCGGAAAAGTACCTAGTTAAAATAAGCAACGCTTGTGGCAGGATTCTGAGCAACACTCCCTTGGCCATCGTAGGAACTTGACACATGCTTGCAATGATAAGACAGCAAAGCCATGACCGTCATCTACGACCTTGAGCATACCACCACTTATTACTACCGCCAGCCAGTGGCCTTTGGGGAACACCGTGCCATCTTCTTGCCCAGTGCCGGTCGTGAGCGGATTTTGAGTTACTCGGTAGAAGCCAATGTAGCAGTTAAAGTCCGATGGAAGATGGATACACTTTCCAACAATGTTGCGCTACTTGAATTGAGCGGATCCGCCAAAAAATTGAGAATCGCCTATCGGTTGAAGGCTGAACATTTTGGCATTCCCGAGATCGCCGCATTTCCCCTCGATGCCCGCGCCAAGACAGTTTCCGTGCAATACACTCCTGACGAGTGGATCGATCTGATGATGTTCATGCGTCCTCATGCTGAAGATCCTGATGGCAGCGTTGCCGCCTGGGCCAAACATTTCGTGGCGGGCGAACAAGTCGATACCCTGGATCTGCTCGATAGGATAATGGATTCCATTTGGAATACCTTTACCTATCAGTCCCGTGAGGCAGAGGGAACTCAGCCTCCTGGCGAAACTCTGCGCTTCCGAGCAGGCACATGCCGGGACTATGCCTGGCTGATGATTGAAGCGTTGCGGCGGCTAGGCTTTGCCTGTCGCTTTGTCAGTGGTTACCTCTACGATGCAGCCCTCGATGGTGGCGAAGTTGGCATGACGGGTTCTGGGGCCACCCATGCCTGGTTACAGGTTTACTTACCGGGAGCCGGCTGGCGTGCCTACGACCCTACCAACCGGATTACAACAGGATTTGATCTGGTCCGGGTGGCGATCGCCCGCCATCCCGGGCAGGTCATTCCCTTGTCAGGCTCCTGGCTTGGAGATGTTCAGGACTATTTGGGCTTAGATGTATAGGTATCGATTCGCAAACTTGGGACACTGCCAGAACTACAGGAGTCGCTGCACTGAAATGCAATTTGCGATTCGGAAGCACTTTCAGCAGGCGGCCCCTATTCGACCTTTGCCCCCTCCTTCCCGGGCAAGGGCAGGGCTGGGGCTGGCAGCACCTCCAGCTCGCGTGGATTGGGCGCGGTGTCCGGGCCGATCAGATCCACCGCGGTGCGTTGCACCACCAGCCGGAAGCGCCGCGGCGCCTGGCTGCGATTGATGAACGCCTGCACAGCCGCCACCTGCTTCGGCGTGGGCAGCTCTGGGTCGGTGACGCGCACCCGAGCGCGGATCACCGGCGGATTCTGCTCCCAGTCGATGCTGGTGTCGATCAGATCGATGGCGGGATCGGAGCCGAGCGTGATCGTGTTCGCCCGCAGCTGTTGCTCGATCAGGGTCTCCAGCCGCTGCGCAGCCACCTCCCTGCGGGAGCGGTCCAGGAGCCGGAAGAAGCTGCCGCCCAGCGGTATCACCAGCAAGGCGGTGAGCGCCACACTGGTGAGGCCCAGCCGGCTATGCAGGAGCCGGTGGCGGTAGGTCCCCCCTTCCAGGATCCCCAGGGTCGCCATTGCCCCCACCATGATCCCCAGCAGGTTGGTGGCGAACAGCAGCGATGCCCCGTAGGCCTGCTGCCAGTGGGCCGAGGCGAGCAGCAGCCCAACCACGCACATCGGCGGCACCAGGGCCACGGCGATCGCCAGGCCGGCCAGGGCCGAGATCGCGTCGCGGCGCAGCTTGGCGTACATCGCCACCGCCCCGGCCACCAGAGCCACTCCCAGATCCAGCAGGTTGGGGCTGGTGCGGGCCATCACCTCGCTGCCGAAGCTCGGTAAGGCCACCAGGTGGCCCACCGCCATCGCCAGCAGCACGCAGATCACCACCCCCAGCATCAGGGTGCGCAGGGCTCGCAGGAACATCGGCAGCCGCCCCCGCAGGATCTCGAACGCCATCGCCTGCAGCGGCAGGATCCAGGGGGCCACCACCATGGCGCCGATCACCACACCGGTGCTGTTGGCCAGCAGGCCCAGGGTGGCGATCAGGGTGGCCCCCACCGTGAGCACCACGAATACCTGGCTGAAGCTGGCCTCGTGCTCAAACTCCTGGCGCAAGGCGTCGAGCCGGGAGTCGTCGGGCGGGACCGTGCTCATCCCAAGAACTGGTGCTATTTGACGAAGCCCATGATGCGCCAGCCACCGTCAGGGGAGATCATCCACTTCCTGCGGGACCACGGTTATGCGATCAAGGTGCCGCCCTGCGTCAGGGCTACCCGCCAGCCGAGCTGGCAGATCGGCTAGGGGTGTCGCCGGCGCTTTTGATGCCGTGCTCGCCTCTTATCCCCATGCGAGCGGGCCCGCCGTGGATGCTGCGCAGCAGCTGGTGCGCAGCCTCCGTCTGCGCGGTTGTGGCTTCACGGTTTCGGCCGCCGGCTTTGGGGCGGGTGGCAGCAGCACCCAGGCGATCTCCTCGCCCCCAGGCGCCCTACTGCTGGATGGACCCAGGGTGCTGCGCGATCTACTGGCCTTTGCACTGGAGCAGGGCGCATCAGGTGTGGTGTTGCACCTCAACAATCTCGAGAACCTCAGTGAGGCCGATGCCGCCCGTGCTGCCGATCTGCTACGCAGCATCCGCGACCAGGCCCTGCTGCTCGATGGCCTGCACTTGATCGTGGTGCAGAGCCACACCCAGGTGCGCTCGGTGTTCAGCGATCCGGTGGTGCTCGAACCCCTGGAGCCGAACGAGGTTCACCAGTTGCTGGAGGCGCGCTACCGATCACTGCGACTGGAGCCGAGCCTGCGGGTGCATGCGCCCGTGCAGGGTGCAGTGATCGATGCGCTGCATGAGCTGTTCCGAGGCGATCTCCGCGGCCTGCTCAAGGCCCTCGAGGACGGCATCACTGCCCTGTTGGGCCTGACAGGCGACGGAGAGGGGCCCACGCCGATTGGCCTGGCCGACCTCACCCTTGTGCTGAGCCGGCGCTACAAGCTGGAGCTGCAGGACCATCTCGGCACCACTCTCTGGCAACGGCTGGAGGCCTGGGGCCAACGGGACATGCAGGCGGTGTTGACCCAGGCCGACCTGGTGATGCTCTGGGGGATCAAGCAGCCCTCGGTGTCCCAGACGTTGCAGCAACTGGTGAGTTCCGGTGCCGCGGACGTGCTGCCACGCCGGGGAGGGGATCCGCTCCAGTACCTGCTGACAGGGGTGACGCGGCTGGCCCTCAGCTGAATGGCCCTTTATTGGCTAATCAACCAATAAAGGGCCGGTATTGGCCGTCGGCGATTGCCAGCCAATACCACCGTGCAGGCCTGCACCCTCAAGGCCCCAGCAACGTCAAGCCTCCCCCGCAGCTCCATTGCTGGTCTCCTCGCACCGACGCAGCACGGCATGGATCACCGCTGGAGCGATCCGGAAATCACCGCCATGCAGCTGGGCAAACACCGCACGTGCCGACGGGATCAAGTTGCTCTGGCGGGCCATCCCAATGACCGCTGCTGTGCCGGAAATCGAGAGGCCAAGTTCCTGAGCGATGGCTCGGCCTGATCGCTCTTCGATCAGCAGCAGCGCCGGTCCCGCTTCTGCAAGGGCCAGGCGAATGCTGGCAGCTTCTCCTTCATCGAGATCCGGCAGTTCAGGGCCGGCTGGGATGGTGCTGAGGATGCGCAACCAGCCCGCCTCCAGCGCTGCTGTGATGCGTTCTTCTTCTTCGGTAAAGCCTCCGGTGAGCACCTCATCGGCCACGACCTCCGGGATGAGGACCTCCCCGAACAGCTCCCTCAGCCAGCCGATCCCGTTCACACGGGCCAGGCCGATTAAGGGGCTGGCGTCGCTGATGACGACTGCAGCCATTGCTCCAGGGTGTCAAGGTCGGCGTTGGTTTCTGCTTCCGTCAGACGGATCACCGGGATCCCCAGCCGTGAGAGGTGGGAGATGAAGGCCGAGGTGTCCATCTGCGCGACACGGGCGGCGCGGGCCAGGGACAGCTCACCATCGCGGAAGAGGGCGGTTGCCAGCGCGGGCCGCACACCAGGTGCCTGCAGGAGGCCATCCTGATCCAGCCCCATCAACACCGCATCGGGATGATCCCGGTTGAGCACAACGACCACGCCCTGCTTCGACTGGCGCAGGGCCTCGGCTGGGTTGTTCTTCAGGCCGCTGACGCTGACGGCATGCATGGCCCTCGCTCCAGGGATGATCAGATAGGAGGATCCTAGGGGCCCTTGAGAAGGGAAGAGGACAATTAGGCACAGCTTTGCCGCAAGGCCTACCTGTGCGCTGGGCTTCTGACCCCCTCATCAATGGCCATGCAGATAGACGACACCCATGAGACGATTGAGAAAACTTGGTTCCGTTTTGAGCCAATCCTCGGCTGGATCCAATACCGCCACTCAGCGCTTAGCCAAGGGAAAGGCCTCACGCTCGCGGGTTCCCCGATCTGCCCAGGCGGAGTGGTCCCCCCTGCTGGGGAGTCGTGATCCGATTGCCCTGTTGGAGGCATCCAATGCGGGCCGGGTACCTGAGCTGATTCCGATCCGCATCGGCCGGATGCTCCGGACGCCCTTCACCTTCATGAGGGGATCCTCGGCCCTGATGGCCCATGACCTCAGCTTGCTGCCGCATTCCGGCATTCAGGTGTGGGCCTGCGGCGATTGCCATCTGCTGAACTTCGGGCTCTTTGCCACCGCGGAACGCAATCTGATCTTTGATCTCAATGATTTTGATGAGGCGCACCCTGCCCCCTGGGAGTGGGATGTGAAGCGTCTGGCCACCAGCTTCGTGCTGGCGGGCCGCGACAACAACCATTCCGAGGCCGATTGCCGCAAGGCCGCCCGACGCAGTGTCCGCTCCTACCGGCAGCATCTGCGGGAGTACGTCCATGCCAGCCCCCTCGATGTCTGGTACGCCCGTTTTGATGCCGACGATCTGATCGAGGCCGCTCCGAACAAAGCCATTCGAAAGGCGCGCCAGACGATCACCGCAAAGGCGCGCAGGCGGATTGCGGATCACCTGTTCCCGAAGATCACCAAACTGGCGGATGGCCATTGCAGGCTCACCGACCAACCTCCAGTGCTCACGCATGTCTGCCATGGCGAGCTCGAGCAGCGGATCAGCGAAGACCTGGAGGATTATCGACAGTCCCTGTCCGATGAGCTGCGGGTGTTACTTGGTCGCTACACCCTGGAGGATGTGGCTATCAAGGTGGTGGGAATCGGCAGCGTCGGCACCCGCTGTCTGGTGGCCCTGTACTTCTCCGATGATGGGCATCCCCTGATCCTGCAGATCAAGCAAGCCTGCCCTTCCGTGCTGGAGCCCTACACCCAACCCAGCGCTTTGCCCAACCACGGCCAGCGCGTGGTGATGGGCCAGCGGCTGATGCAATCGGGCAGCGATTTGTTTCTCGGCTGGTTCCGCAGCCGGATGGGCAACGACTATTTTGTGCGCCAGCTGCGGGACATGAAAATGTCGTATCCGGTCGAGGACATTTCTCCCCTGCGGCTCCAGCATTACGCCGACTACTGCGGCTGGTCGCTGGCCCGCGCCCACGCCCGCGGCGGAGACGCTGCAACGATCAGCGGCTACATGGGTCGGGGGGAGGCGGCCGATCGGGCGATCGAAGCCTTCGCAATGGCCTATGCCGATCAGATGGAGCGCGACCACGCCAGCCTCAAGGCCGCTGTCGACGCCGGACGACTTGAGGCACTGATCGAAGAAGATCGCTTATCTCAGTAGAAAACATCCACGGCCGGCCCGGGGCATGGATGCCGATGAGGAAAGCCTGGAGCATCTCTCATCCAGCAACGTTGTCACTTGAACATCTCCCAGTCGTAGCTGTGGGATCTTCTTTTGGCGTTTTCCATTTCCAAAATGCAGGGGGCCATTGCGTTGAATGGCGGCCCCGCATGGGTTCGGCAGCGGCGGGCTGTGGCTCC
Organism: Synechococcus sp. J7-Johnson; assembly: GCF_024345795.1. Taxonomy (GTDB): domain Bacteria; phylum Cyanobacteriota; class Cyanobacteriia; order PCC-6307; family Cyanobiaceae; genus Regnicoccus_A. The sequence goes on along the minus strand of NZ_JAGQBU010000031.1, from coordinate 19,064 downwards.
GCAGTAGCGAGCTCCGGGCAGATCAAATCCGCCGCCTGGCGCGCCTCGCTGAGCACCTGGAGCATCACCTTGGGCGAGTCCTTGAGCAGCCCGATCCAGTGGCCCAGATAGGCGGCATGGCGGTCGATTTCGCTACCGATCTCCAGGCGATCACCCAGCAGCACCGGCCAGATCACGCTTCAGGCGGGATTCTTGGCCGGTGGAGTGGATCTGCTCGTGGGCCCAGGTGGCACAGAAGGCGGCAGGCGAGTGAAAGCTGGCGCGATCCGGCAGCTGGATCCGATCGATGCCGGGCAGATAGCAGGCGCGATCCCACCCGAAGCTGACCCGCACCGGCCAGGCACCCAGCACGGCTTCTGACGCCTTCGCCGGTCTCCTGGCGGATGTGCAGCTGGGGCCGCAGGATGTGAGATGGCGTCCTTGCGCAGCTTGGCGTACATCGCCACCGCCTGAAGGGGCAGGATCCAGGTGGCCCCCACCGTGAGCACCACGAACACCTGGCTGAAGCTGGCCTCGTGCTCGAACTCCAGGCGCAGTCCGTCGAGCCGGCGGTCCCCGGGCCTGGCGGGGCTACTGGTCATCGCAGGGCCTGGGGTGGAGTGGCCACTCCAATGGTGCCACCAGCGGCCGGACATCCCTGACGCCTGCCCAACGCCGGAGTAGCAAGGAGAGGTAACCACCACAAGGCACCTCCCATGTCCAAAGCACAGCTGAGTGCCTTTCTGATTGAGGTGGAAGCCGATGCCGCCCTGCGCCAGCGGGTGGAAGCGGCTGCCGATGCCAGCGCCGTGGCCGCCATCGCCCTGGAGCGAGGCCACATGTTCTCCGCTGCCACCCTCAGCCGCCACCAGCGGGGCTGAGGCTCAGGCGGGGCCCAGGCTCTGGCGGAGCGCATCGAGCCGGCGGGCATTCACGCCCAGGTCGGAATCTCCCAGGCGGGATTCCGAGCGCGCCTGAAGGCTGGAACTGGAGCCATCCAGCGCCAGTTCCAGATCATCGACAAAGCCGAACAGCCGGCTTTCGGCGGTGGCATGCAGATAGCTGAGCTGGGGGGAATCAACCCTGGTTTCGATCCGCACCCCTGGCGTGGCTTCAAGCTCCAGCGCCAGCTGCTGGAGAGCCGCTTCGGGGTTGGCCAACGGCCAGTCCTGGCGAGCGCAGTGGGCTGGGCTGGCACAGGCCCTGAGCCGTCCGTCCTGCAGACCGAGATCCGCGGGCGGCGCACCGGAAAAATGCAGCAGGGAGGCCTGGGCAGCACCGGGGTGGCCCAGCAGCAACAGACAGGTGAGCAGCTGGGCGCCCAGCAGTGCCAGAAGCCTCAGGGGGCGAAAGGTGGCGGTTTTCATGAGGCGGCCCAGCTGCCGTGCAGGCCATGGGGCAGGGCCAGGGGCATGGGCAGCACCGCCTGCTCCGAGAGATCGGCGGCATTGAGGATCACCAGATCGCTGGCGCAGCGCGCCCCGTTCCAGACCACGCAGAGGATCCAGCCGTCGTCTTCGGCAGGTTGATCGGCTTCGGCCTCCAGCCGGGGGCGCGGCACCATCACCGGCTCACTCACGAAACCGCGGGGAGCGGCGCTCCATACACGGCGCTCGCCAGTGCTGAGGTCGAGCTTCTCGATCGCCTGCAGGGGCGCATTACCCCGCTCCTGCTCAGTGACCGCCATCCAGGCGTAGCGGGCCTCAAGACCCACCCGGCGTGGGTTGACCATGGCGAACTCGCAGCAGCGCTCCTCCAGCAGTTCCGTGCTGACCGCACCGCTGGCCAGATCGATGCGGCAGCGCTTGAGCTGACCGATCGGCAGGGTGTCGAAATCGACGGCGCGGAAATCAACGCCTGGGCCGATTGAGGGGAAGTCGTCGTAGAAGATCGAATCCACCACCACCTGGCCAGCCTCACCGGCGGCGGGATCCTCGAAGGCATTGAGGTGGTGGAACACGAAGCCCTCAGGGGCGCTCACCTGCAGCGGCTCCCCCTCTCCGGAGCGGGGGATCAACCAGAACTGACCGCTCTCCCCTGGCTTGGAGCCCAGGCACTGGGCAGCACCCTTCCAGCCGAGCACGAAGCCCAGCGGATTGAAGCTCATGGCGTTCTGCAGAAACACCGCCCAGTTCGGAGTGATGGCGAAATCGTGCAGGAAGGCGAAACCGTTGAAGCTGCGCTTCTGATCGGCCACCAGCTGCCCCGCCCCGTCACCGGAGCTCGCGTCGAACTCCATCAGGCGGATGGTGCTGCGGGGGCCGGCCTTGACCCCGAAGGTGACCATGCGCTCCTGGCCGTGATGGCCGGGAGCGAAGCGGGGGTGGGCACTGAAAGCCTCACCGCCTGCGAGCACACCACCTAGGAGGTCGACACCCTCGGTTTCGAGGCTGACGGGGTCGAGGGCATGGGGGGAGCTGGCCTCCCACAGGGCCAGCAGCTTCTCGCCCAGCCGCACTACATGGGTGTTGGCGATGTTCTTGAGCCGCAGGTCAAAGGCATTGGCCAGCGGTCCGCCGGGCTTCTGGCTGCCGAAGACGCCGCGGTAGAGCACCTTGCCGGCCTTCTCCTCTGCAAGCCAGCCCTCCGTGCGCACGAAACGGTTGCTGAGGCAGGCCGCTCCGCCTTCGAAGCACACGGCGGTGATCATGCCGTCGCCATCGAAGGGATGGTGCACCCACTGCCCACCGCGCTCCAGCCGTCCCGGTCCGTTGCGGTAGAGGCTGCCGCTGAGCTCGGAGGGGATGGTGCCGCTGGCGGCTGCCAGGGGAACGGCCGTGAGCTCCGTGCCCACGTTGCGGAAGGCACTGGCCCAGTCGGCACGGTCATAACCAGGGGCCGCGACCGCCGTGGAGGAGGTGGCTTCGGTGTTGCCGGGCTCGGGTCGACTGGGGGCGATGGTCATCGCTCACTGGCGCGGTTGTGCCCCCATCATCACGTAACGGAGTGTGACAACGCGATTCCCTTCAGCCAGGGGCGCCCGCCTGCTCCAGCACACCCTTGCTGCTGGGTACCTCGCCGGCGCGGCGGGGATCGATTTCCACAGCCTGACGCAGGGCCCGGGCAAAGGCCTTGAAGCAGGCCTCCACGATGTGGTGGGAATTGAGGCCGTCGAGCTGGCGGATGTGGAGCGTGAGTCCGGAGTTGTTCACTACCGCCACGAAGAACTCCCGCACCAGCTCAGTGTCGTAGGTGCCGATGCGCTGGCCCGGGATCACCAGGCCGTAGCTGAGGTGGGGGCGGCCGGAGCAATCCAGCACCACCTGCACCAGCGCCTCATCCAGGGGCGCTGTGAAGTGCCCGAAGCGCTGGATGCCCTTGCGGCTGCCCAGGGCCTGCGCCAGGGCCTGTCCCACGGCGATGCCTACGTCTTCGTTGGTGTGGTGATCATCGATATGGGTATCCCCCTCGGCGCTGATCTCCAGATCCAGCAGGCCGTGGCTGGCGAGCTGGTGCAGCATGTGATCCAGGAAAGGCACACCGGTGCTCACCCGACAGCGGCCACGGCCATCGAGGTCCAGCCGCACCCGCACGTCGGTTTCACCGGTGACACGGTGGATACGTCCGCTGCGGCCGCCCGGGCTGCCGGGATCGAGATCCGGAAGGAAGGACACGGGGCAATCGGGCGGGAGTGTGCCAATCATGCCGAAGCCAAACGCCTGACCCGGTCCACAATCACCGGCACCGACCGGGCTGCTGCGTGAACAACTGTCCCCAGACGGTGCTCGCCGAACTGCGAGCGGGTCATCGGCGCTTCCTTGACGGTGAATCGCTCCATCCCCACAGCAGCCGCGAGCGCATGCTCGAAGTGGAATCGGGCCAGCATCCGACTGCGGCGGTGCTTGGCTGCGCCGATTCCCGGGTGCCGGTGGAACTGCTGTTCGATACGGGCTTCGGCGACCTGTTCGTGGTGCGCAATGCCGGCACCCTCTCCACCACCGCGGCGATCGCCTCGCTGGAGTACGCCGTGGCCCATCTGGGCGTGCCCGTGATCGTGGTGCTCGGCCACGAACGCTGCGGCGCGGTGGAGGCTGCCCTGAACCCGGCGCTGACCCTCACCCCGAGCCTGGCCCAGGTGGTGGGGCAGTTGCGCATGGAGCTGATCAACCTCGGCGGCCAGCACGACCTGGATCAGGCCGCCCGCCACCACACCCTCAACGCGGCCCGCAACCTGGTCGACTCCAGCGTGCTTCTCACCGACCTGATGCGCAGCGGCCGCCTGCAGGTGGAGGCCGCCTTCTACAACCTGCACACCACCACGATCGACTGGATGGGATCGGTGATGCCGATGCGCTCGGATGAGCTGATGAGTTCAGCGTGAGGCGCAGCGGCGCTCACATCCCCGTGATGCAGTAGCCGGCATCCACATAGATCACCTGGCCGGTGATACCGCTTGCCAGGGGGCTGGCCAGGAAGGCGGCGGTGGCTCCCACTTCGTCCTGGGTGACGGTGCGCTTGAGCGGCGCCTTCTCCTCCACGTTGTGGATCATGTCGAGGATGCCGCCGATGGCGGAGCTGGCCAGGGTGCGGATCGGACCGGCACTGATGGCGTTCACCCGCACCTGCTTCTCCGGCCCAAGTTCAGCGGCCAGGTAGCGCACACTCGCCTCCAGAGCCGCCTTGGCCACGCCCATCACGTTGTAGTTGGGGATGGCCCGCTCGGAGCCCAGATAGCTGAGGGTGATCACACTGGCGCCCTCGTTGAACAGGGGCTTGGCCCAGCGGCACAGGGGCGCCAGCGAATAGGCGCTCACCTCCAGGGCACGGGCGAAGCCCTCGGGGCTGATGTCGGAGTAGTTGCCGATCAGCTCCTCCTTGCCGGCGAAGGCGAGGCAGTGCACGAGCACATCGATCGAGCCCCATTGGTCCTTCACCCGCGCAAAAACGGCCTCGATCTGGGCCGGATCCTGCACGTTGAGCGGCTCGAACAGGCTGGGGTTCAGCGGCGCCGTGAGCTCGCGCACCTTGGCCTCGAAGCGCCCCTTCTCATCCGGCAGGTAGGTGACCCCCAGCTCGGCGCCGGCGGCGGCCAGCTGCTGGGCGATGCCCCAGGCGATCGAGCGGTTGTTGGCGATGCCCGTGACGAGGGCTTTCTTACCGCGCAGATCGAGGAGCATGGGTGGGCGCCGAGTGCCGGCCAAGGACAGTGGGGGGATTCTCCTCCACCGCTTCCAGCACCGCCCGGCCCCGACTCTCAGCCAGCGATGACCTCCAGGACTCCCCCTTCAGAACCGGCGCCGCCCCCGCAAACCAACCGCGCCGATCTGCCGCGCCAGTTTCCGGACCGGGGGGCCATGGTGCAGGATCTGGCGGCCCGGTTTCCCCTGGCCAGCGGCGGCGCCAGCCCGATTCGCGGGGGCTCAAAACCGGCGCTGGCGGCGCTGGAGGCCGTCGATCCGGTGCGCTACGCCGCCAGCCGGAACCACCTCGGCGGCGCGGTCAGCGGTCTCTCCCCCTACATCCGCCACGGGGTTCTGAGCCTGGCCCAGGTGCGCGATGTGGTGCTCGAGCGCATGGCCAGAGGCCCCGGGCTGGTGAGCGAGAAGCTGCTGCAGGAGCTGGCCTGGCGCGACTACTGGCAGCGGCTCTGGATCCGCCTGGGCGATGGCATCTGGGAGAACCTGGAGCCGCTCAAGACCGGCCAGGCGGAGGCGGCCTACGCCCAGGAGCTGCCGGACGACATCAGCGAGGGCCACACCGGCCTGGCCTGCATCGACGCCTTCGCGCGCCAGCTGATCGACACCGGCTGGCTGCACAACCACGCCCGGATGTGGCTGGCCGCCTACGTGGTGCACTGGCGCCGGGTGCGCTGGCAGGCCGGAGCCCGCTGGTTCCTGCGCCACCTGCTCGATGGTGATGCCGCCAGCAACAACCTGAGCTGGCAATGGGTGGCCAGCAGCTTCAGCAGCAAGCCCTACCTGTTCAACCGGGCCAACCTGGAGCGCTTCGGCGCCGGGCGCCATTGCCTGGGCTGCCCGGCAGCTGAGGACTGCCCCTTCGAGGCCAGCTACGAGGATCTGCAGACCCGCCTGTTCTCCGCACCTCAGGGGGGCGGGCAGGCCAGCGGCGAGCAGGGCAAGGGCGGGGCGGTCTGAGCATGGACCGTCCGGTTCTCTGGATCCACACCGAGGCCCTGGGTCCAGCCAATCCCGCGCTGCTGGCCCATCCGGGCCGGCCGGCCGTGTTCGTCTTCGAGCCGGGGCTGCTGGAGGGCGGCGGCGGGCCGATCAGCCTCAAGCGGATCGTGTTCCTCTACGAGTGCCTGCTGGAGCTGCCGGTCACGATCCGCCAGGGCGATGGGGCCGAGGAGGTGCTGGCCTTCGCAGCCCGCCACCGGGCCGATGGGGTTGTGACCAGCGCCTGGGTGGACCCGCAGCTGGGGGACATCGCCGCCTGCGTGGCCGCCGCCTTGCCCCTGCAAGTGCTTGTGCCCGAACCCTTCGTGGACCTGCCGGAGCAGGTGGACCTGCGCCGCTTCAGCCGCTACTGGCGATCGGCCGGACCGCGGCTGCTGCCGGATCCCGCCGCACCTGAGACGCCCACGTGATCGATCCCGGCAACCCCACCGCCCCCAGCGACCCCGAACAGGCCGCGCCACGCCGTCTGGAGCACCCCGGACTGCCGGCCACGGTCTGGCTGGCGGGGCTGGGCTGGCTCACGCCTCAGCGGCGGGAGGAGTTGCTGGCGCTGCTCTCCAGCGAGGAGCAGCAGCGGCTGCAGCGCTGGCGGCTGCCCGCGGACCAGGACCGGTTCCTGCTGGGCCGGGGCCTGCTGCGGCTGCGGCTGGGACAGGCGCTGGGACTGGATCCCGCCCGGCTGCGCTTCCGCCTGGGGCCCCAGGGCAAGCCGGCCCTGGAGGGGCTCGAAAGCCAGGACACCCTGCAGTTCAACCTGGCCCATTCGGGCGCCCTGATGCTGTTGGCCTTCCACCCCGAGCGGCCGGTGGGTGTGGATGTGGAGCAGCACCGGCCGGGCCTGAACTGGCAGCCGATCGCCAGGCGCCACCTGCCCAACGGCTGCCTTGAAGCCCTCGAGGCGCTGCCACCGGAGGAGCAGCTCAGCGGCTTCCTGCAGCACTGGTGCCGCCTGGAAGCGAGCCTGAAAGCGACGGGACTCGGCCTGGCCGCAGTCGGAGCCCCACCCCCACCAGGCCTGGAGCTGCACGATCTGCACCTGCCGGAGGGCTATGCCGGCAGCCTCGCTGTGATCTGAATCTCTGAGCTCAGGGGGTCGGCCGTTGCCGCCGGCTCCTGCTACAGCTGATCCTCCTGCTCGCGGATCGTTTCGGGATCGGTGAGCAGATCCTTCTCCTCCAGCATCGGCAGCTTCTCCACCTTCACCTGGGAGGGATTCAGGGGCGGTTCGATCCACTCCCAGGTGCTGCGCGGGGCGCGGCTGAGGCAGAGGGCCTCCAGTTCCTTGCGCAGGGCGCGGCGTACGTCGCGCCGGGCGACGGCGGCGAAGAATTCCTCACGGCTGGCCAGACCGGAGCTGAAGGGGTGGCTGCCGTTGCCGTTGAACAGCCGCGCTGGATCCGGCAGCCAGCGCGGACGGCAGTAGCCCTTGCGGCGGGTGTCGGTTTCGAGCCAGATGTGCAGCCCATAGCCATCGGGCTGGCTGACCACCGCCAGGCCGTCGTGGGGCTGCTGCCGCTGCAGGGGGAAGCTCTTCCAGCTGGCGCTTCGATGGGCGGGCACACAGCCGCCGGCGAGCAGCGCTCCCGCCAGGGCGGCCATCAGACCAGCCGCGGCACGGAGGCCGAACCGGGAGGAGAGATCGGACCGGGGCACCGCTTCGGGTCGAACGGGCAGATCTTCACCCACAAAGCGCCCTGAAACGGACGCCAGACTCACCACAGCCTCCGTCTGTGATCGCACGCTGATGGCACTCACCCCATCCACGATGGTTCCGCTGGGAACGCCCCTGCCGGCTTTCGCGCTGCCCGCTCTCGATGGCACCGTTCACAACAGCGCCGATCTGCCCTCACGGCCCTTACTGGTGCTCTTTCTCTGCGCCCACTGCCCGTTCGTGAAACACATCGAGCCGGAACTCGCCCGGATCGATCGCGACTACGGCCAGCACATCACCATCCTGGCGATCGCCAGCAACAGCCTGCGCACCCATCCCCAGGACGGTCCGGGCCAACTGGCGGAACAGAAGCAACGAGTGGGTTGGCGCTTCCCCTACCTGCTCGATGCCGACCAGAGCGTGGCTCGGGCCTTCCGTGCCGCCTGCACCCCCGACATCTACCTCTTCGACGCCGCGCATCAGCTCGTCTATCGAGGCCAGCTCGATGGCAGCCGCCCGGGCAACAGCCAGGCGCCCGATGGCGCCGACCTGCGATCGGCCCTCGATTCACTGCTGGCGGGGAGGCCGCTGAGCACCGGGCAAAAGCCTGCAATCGGTTGCAACATCAAGTGGCACCCCGGGCTGGAGCCGGCCTGGGCCTGACCCTGGGAGGGGCTTAAGGTTGCTGTCATGCAGGTGCCCCCCTTCGATCTCACCGAGCAGCTCCATCAACTCGGTGAAGCCCTCGAAGACGCCGTTCTGCAGGTGTTGCGCAGCGGGCAATACATCGGGGGCACCACGATCGCCCGTTTCGAGCAACAGTTCGCCGAGGCCGTGGGCACCCCCCACGCCATCGGCTGCAACAGCGGCACCGACGCCCTAGTGCTGGCCCTGAGAGGTCTGGGCATCGGCGAGGGCGATGAGGTGATCACCAGCTCCTTCAGCTTCTTCGCCACCGCCGAAGCGATCAGCGCCGTGGGCGCTACGCCGGTGTTCGTGGACGTGGACGCATCCACTTATCTGATCGATCTGGAGCGGATCGAGGCGGCGATCACGCCCGCCACCAAGGCGCTGATGCCGGTTCATCTGTTTGGGCGGCCGGTGGACATGGAGCGGCTGGGGGCGATCGCCGCCGGCCACGACCTGCTGGTGATCGAAGACTGCGCCCAGGCCACCGGTGCCAGCTGGGCCGGGCGGCCGGTGGGCAGCTGGGGGGATGCGGGCTGCTTCAGCTTCTTCCCCACCAAGAATCTCGGCGGTGCCGGTGACGGCGGCGCGGTCACCTGCCGGGATCAGGCGCTGGCCGCCCGCATCCGCGAACTGGCGGTGCACGGCATGCCGCGCCGCTACCTGCACACCTCCCTGGGATACAACAGCCGCCTCGACGCGATGCAGGCGGCGATACTCTCCGTGAAGTTGCCCCACCTGCCGGAGTGGGTGGAGCGGCGACGGCAGCTGGCGAGCACCTACAGCAGCGAGCTGGCTGATCTTCAGGGGCTGGTCCTGCCTGAGGAGGGTCCCAGCGGCCACAGCTGGAACCAGTTCGTGGTGCGTATCCCCCGCTGCCCGTCGGCCCAGGCTGGCTGCGGGGGGGTCTGCGTCCCGTCGAGCGACAGCGCCACCTATGGCCTGCCCGAAAGCTGCTGCCGCGACTGGCTGAAGCAGGCCCTGGCCGAGGCCGGCGTGAACACGATCATCTATTACCCGATCCCGATCCACCGCCAGCCGGCCTATGCGGATCTGGGCTACGGGCCCGGCAGCCTGCCCATCACCGAGCGGCTCACGGCCGAGGTGCTCAGCCTGCCGATCTTCCCGGAACTGAGCGCCTCCCAGCAGCAACAGGTGGTGGAGGTCGTGCGGCAGCTGGTGGCTCAGCCCCTCACCCTCGCCTCCTGAGGCGCGGCCACCGAGGCCGCATGCAAGGCCTTGAAGTGGGCCTGCTGCAGCTTGTGGTTCACGATCGGATCCGGGTACCCCCTGCGCTCCAGGGGCGCAATCTCTCCACGGATCAGATCGGCCGTAGCCACCCGCGAGAGCTCGGGTAACCAGCGGCGGATATAGGTGGCGTCGGGATCAAAGCGGGCCGCCTGGGTATAGGGGTTGAAGATGCGCAGGGGCTTGGGGTCCATGCCGCTGCTGGCACTCCACTGCCAGCCGCCGTTGTTGGCCGCCAGATCACCGTCCACCAGCAGACGCATGAACTGGCGCTCACCCCAGCGCCAGTTCACGATCAGATCCTTCACCAGGAAGGAAGCCACGATCATGCGGCAGCGGTTGTGCATCCAGCCGGATTCATTCAGCTGGCGCATGGCGGCGTCCACGATGGGCACGCCGGTGAGACCATCGCACCAGGCAGCGAAACGAGCCTCGTCGTTCTCCCAGGGGAAGCGGCGCCACTGGGGGCGGTAGGGACCCTCGGCCAGTTCGGGGAAATGGAACAGGGCCTGCTGGTAGAACTCGCGCCATGCCAGTTCCTGCTCCCAGACCGTGATCGCCTGGAGTTCCTCCTCACTGCGCGCACGCGGGCGCTGCTCCTGGGCGGCGGCCCAGGCCTGGCGGGGGCTGAGGGTGCCGAACCTGAGCGCGGCGCTCAGACCTGAGGTGCCCGGTTCCGCCGGCAGGTTGCGGCCCGGTTCGTAACGCAGCAGAGGGCCATCCGCAAAGGCGGCCAGCTGGCTGATGGCGGCGGCCTCACCGGGGCGGCAGGGGCAGAGATCGGCCCCTCCGAAGGGAGCGCCGGGCAGGCCATCGCCGGCGCTGGGCACGGTCTCAAGCCAGTCGAGCCGATCCCAGAGCAGGCGGCGCTCGTCAGTAAGGGAGCCGGGATCAAGATCAATCAGGCCGGCCGGAGCAGGCACGGGAGCGCAGGCCTCGGGGCCTGCCTGCTCGATACGACGCCGCCATGCCCGGAAATAGGGGCCATAGACCCGGTAGGGATCGCCGGCGCCGGTGGCGAGCTCCTCGGGGGACACCAGCAGCTGGTCCCAGTCGGAGAGCAGCTTGCGGCCGCTGGCGCGCAGGGCCTCAGCGACGCGGTTGTCGCGGGCACGGCCATCGGGCTCCCCATCCCGGTTCCAGGCCACCACGGCAGCGCCGCTGGCCTCAGCCAGCTGCGGCAACACCACGGCCGGATCACCGCGCAACAGCAGCAAGCGGGAACCGGCATTTCGCCAGCTGAGTTGCAGCTCCCGCAGGCTCTCGCTCAGAAACCAGAGCCCGGCCGGTGAATGATCCCGGGCCTCCAGCGTGGCCGGATCGAAGACGAACACGCCGGTGACGGCGGCGGTGGCGCGGGCAGCGGCGGCCAGGCCCAGGTTGTCAGCCAGGCGCAGATCGCGGCGGTGCCAGAACAACCAGCGGGGCAGATTCATCAGAGGCCAAGCAGCTGGCGGGCCCGGAACCAGGCGGTGACGCTCTTGCCATCGAGGGCCTCATCACCGCTGGCCAGGGCCGCATCGAGGGCAGCTGGCTCCAGCAGAAGCACCTCCAGGTCCTCGTCGTCGTCGCCCTCGGGGCGCTCGCTGAGGGGAGAGAGCTCCCGGGCCAGGAACAGGTGGATCACCTCATCGGAATAGCCGGGGCAGGGCAGCATCACGCCGAGGGAATCCCAACGGCTGGCGCTGTAGCCCGCCTCCTCCCCCAGCTCCCGCTCCATCGAGTCCTGGGGGTCTTCACCGTCTTCAAGGGTGCCGGCGGGGAACTCGAGAATGCGCCGCTCCACCGCGAATCGGTACTGGCGCAGCACCACCACGCGGCCGTCAGCCAGTACCGGCACCGCCAGGGAAGCGCCGGGATGGCGAATGATCCCGTAGGTGCCCTCCACCCCCATCGGCAGCATCACCCGGTTGAGCTCGAAGCGAAGCTTGCGGGCGTCGAGAGCCGCCGTGGTTTCCAGGTGGATGGAGGGCTCAGGCGGCGGCAGGGGAGCCATGAATGGGCTGGAGCGGGCCCACCAGTGTGACCGGCCGCCGCGGCCCGCTGCTGTTCAGGCCGCCTCGGGCCAGCCCTCCTGGGCGGGCAGCGGCAACGGTGGAGATTCGGAGCCGGGGCGACTCAGCAGCTCAGCCAGCAAGGCCGCGGCGGTCTGGCGACCACCGGGGATCACCAGCTGCGGCTCGATCGCCGAGAGGGGACCGATCACGAAAGCGCGCTGGCGCAGGCGAGGGTGGGGCAGCTCTAGCTGGGGACTGCTGCAGCGGGCCTCCCCGCACCAGAGCAGATCGAGATCAAGGCTGCGGGGTCCCCAGTGCACCAGGCGCTGGCGACCGAATCGCGACTCCAGCGCCTGCAGACGCAACAGCAGGGCAAGGGGATCAGGCCAGGCCGCACGGCCGACCGCCTCTACCTCCAGCCCCTGACGGTCAACCAGGAGCACGGCATTGATGAACGGGGGCTGATCCGGTGGCCCACCCACCGGCGCCGTGCGAAACAGCGGCGACCAGTGCAGCCGCAGCGCGGTACCGGCCCAGTCGAGAAGCTCCTGTCTCAGGAACGGACGGACCGCGGCCAGGGTGGCGGTGGGATCGCCGAGGTTGGCCCCGAGGGCCACCGCCAGGCTTTGGGACGGGGGGGCGATCGGATTCAGAACCTGGTGCTAAGGCAGAAAGCCAAGATCCTCGAAACGGGGCACCAGCCAGGAGGGGATGCCGTCTTGCGCCCAGACCCAGAAATCGCCACGGCCCAGGTAGACCGAATGACCGGAGCGGTAGGCCTGGGCCACAGTGGCAAGGTCGATCTGCTCAAGCGCGTCTTCCCGGCTCACGCGCCTGCTGCGGGCTGCAAGGGAGACCCTGAGGGCCATCGAAGTAGTGCCGGTGTAGGGACCCGCCAGCGTATCGGCGGTCTGAGCGTTGTGCCCAACCTCAGCCAGTGAGCAGCTGGAAGTGATACAGAGTCTGGCCCGATCACCCGATGCGCTCACGCCAGACAAGGGTGATCGCCAGGCTCACCAGGATGCCGATGCTGACATCGATGAAGCGGAACCAGGCCAGCCCCCAGACAGAAGTGGTGTGGGGCACGAGGCTGACTATGGTGAGGGCGATCCCCCCGAAGCGGTAGGCGCTCTGGTGCAGGCGCAGCAGGCCGCAGATCAGCCCCAGCAGCAGGATCGCGGCGGCATAGGAGAGGATCCCCGGCGGCAGCCACTGGACCTGGGCGGCCCCGAGCAGCACACCCAGGGCCGTGCCCAGCAGGCGGCGGCGGGAGATCGGCCATGAGTCGACCAGGCTGGATTGGGTGACGATGATCGTGGTGATCGGCGACCAGTAGGGATTGGGCAGGCCGAGGCCGCTGGCCACCGCCATCGACACAGCCGCCGCCACGGCCGTGCGCAGGGCATGCAGGGTCCAGAGCCGCCAGCCCAGCTGACGGGGATCGCGTTCGCGCAACAGCGGAGGTCTGGAATCAGCCAAGGCGCTGGTGCAGCGCCGCCGCCGCCTCCTCGCCGCTGCGCACCGCCCCCTCGAAGAAGCCTGGCCAGCGCTCGGCCACCTCAGTGCCGGCCCAGAACACCCGCCCGTGGGGCCGGCGCATGGCCTCTCCACAGCGGGTCCACAGCCCCGGAGGCATCCAGCCTGCATAGGCGCCAGCCACGAACGGCACCGTCGGCCAGTCCTTCTCCACATAGGCCAGGGGCTCGAGGGCCTGGGGTCCCAGGTAGGCGGCCAGATCAGCCAGCACCACCTGCCTGCGTCCAGCTTCGCCTAGGGCGGCCCAACGCCGGTAGCGATGCCCCACCACGAAAGCCGCCAGGACGCCACAGCCGCTCTCGGGATCGGAGCTGTCGGCGCAGAGCTCCACGGTGGGCCGATCACCGATGGCGATCCCCGAAAGCCCCTGCTGGCGCCACCAGGGGCTTGGGTACGCCACCAGCACCTTGGCGCAGGCGCCCATCACCATCTCCTGGTTGAGCTGCTGGCGGTCGGCGGGCAGCGCCGGCATGAAGCGCAGATGGGCCACCTGAGCCGGGGGCATGGCCACGATCACGGCGGTGCAGGGATAGGTGGCCAGATCGGTGTACACCTGTACATGGTGCCCGGCGTCAGGGAACGACTGCTCAATGGCCCGCACCGGCTCGCCCAGCCGCAGCACCCCATCCCCCAGCTCGGTGGCGAGCAGGGCCGGCAGCTGGCCGGCACCGCCGTGGAGCAGGAACTCCTCCGGGTGCTCGCCCTGGGGGGCGGTGCGCTGGCCCCAGAGCACATGCAGCAGCGACACCTGCTCAGGCTCAGCGGGGCCCAGGAAGCCCACCGCCCGACAGAAGTAGGCGAAGTACCAGGCGGCGAAAGGCGTGTGGGTGTGGGCGTCGATCCAATCCTGGAAGCTGCGGCGATCGAGCTCGGCGGCAGCGGGATGGTGGTGGGGGTGGCCTTCCGGCAGCTGGGCCACCAGCGCCTGGAACCGCTCCAGGGCCGCCATGGCGTCGTCCCAGTCGGCGCTGGGAACAGCGGGGGGCTGGCCCTCGGGGAAGCCCTGGAAGAAGCCGGCGAAGGTGCAGCGGCTCCCGCCGAACACCAGCACCGTTTCGCCGGAATGGGGGGACTCGAAGCGGCGGACGCAGTGGCGATCCAGGAGGTCCAGAAAACGGGTCTGGCTGGGGCCGACCCACTGGCCGCCCAGGTCGATCCAGGGCTGGCGGCCGCCCTCCAACTGCAGACGCTCACCAGCCATCCGCCCCCCCACCGTCGCGGACGCCTCGATCAACCGCACCGAGTTACCCGCCAGCTGCAGGGAGCGGGCGGCCACCAGCCCGGAGAGACCACCGCCCACCACCACGGCATCGACGGGTTCAGCAGAGACGACAGTCATGCCCCAAGCATCGCAAGGGGCGTCGACACCAAGGCGGGCCCAGAAGGGGTGAGCCGCTCCAGCGGGCCGAGCATCAGCACGACGGCGCGGAGGGGAGGACTCAGCCGGAGAGATATCTTCAGGCGAGGCATCTTCGGGCCCTTAAGAATAAGCCGCGGCGAGATATCCCTCGCCGGAACTACCACGGGCTTCAAATGATCACGAATTGACATCCTGCCCATGGCATACTTCATTCAGCATCCGCGGTCACCTGTGACGAACGACAAAAGCTCTGCGAAGTCAGCGCTGGCTGGCGTTCTGATTGTGCTTGCCGTGGTGGGCGGCCTGGCGCTGATGGGTTGGCTCACGATCGTGATGCTCGACCTCAAGCACCTGAATACCTCCGGCTTCACCCTGCCCTGACGCGAATCACAACGCCAAGATCTGCATCCTGAAGCAGTTGGCGATGACTGCGCCACATCCAGCTCATGCGGTCCACACCCGGAAGGATTCCAGTGTCGAGACCCCGAAACTGGTGGTGAGCGCCACATCGGCCGCGTCCCGGCCACGGGCGATCAGGATTCGCCCGATCCGCGGGGTGTTGTTGCGCGGGTCGAACACATACCAGCCATCGCCGAGATAGGCCTCGAACCAGGCCGAGAAGTCCATGGCCGAGTGGGGCGGGGGGACACCGATGTCGCTTAGATAACCGGTGCAGTAGCGGGCCGGGATGTTCATGCAGCGGCAGAAGGCGATTGCCAGATGGGCAAAGTCGCGGCAAACCCCTTCGCGGCTTTCATAGGTCGTCAGGGCCGATTTGGTGGGGCTGGAGCGTCCGTAGTCGAAGCGCACATGGCGGTGCACGAAATCACAGATCGCCTGCACCCGCCCCCAGCCCATGGGAGCCCCCTCGAACAGGGACCAGGCCAGATCGGTGAGCAGATCGCTTTCGCAGTAACGGCTCGAGAGCAGAAACAGCAGCGCCTCTTCCGGCAGAGCATCCACGGGCACCTGCTCCAACGCTGGCAGCACCGGATCGGGCTGACCGGGATCGGCCACCAAGCCCGTGGCCTGCAGGCGCAGCACGCCGGCGGGTGCCACCAGCCGCTGGCATTGGTTGCCGTAGGAATCCACATACGAGCGCAGCGGCACCGCTGGCTCCACCTGCAGAGTGTCTGGCTCCAGCAGATCCGACGCCCGGCTCGCATGAACGCCGAGGGTGACGATCACCGGCGTGGGCTGAGGACAGCGGAGCTCAAGGTCGAACCCCACCTTGATCTGCATCACCGGGGAGGCTTTGTGCTGTTTATCCATCCATCAGCCTAGGGACGATGAACCGCCCTGCAATGGCGGGAAGCTTTCTGCCAGGGACTCCTCCAGGACAGCAGCGAGGCGCTCGGCCCACTCCTGTTGCCCCGCCGCCGTGGCCAGCAGGTCCTGACGAACCTCCAGCTCCACGTGGGGAATCCGGCGCCGCTCGCCATGCACCACCACGGTGTGGTCGCTGACATCACTCACCGCGTAGGGCTCGTTATCACCCACCTGCAGCCCTGGCTCACGCCTTAGTCCCCGCAGCACCCGCCGGGCCAGGCGCCCATCACGGCCGTGCAGCACGCCCACATGCCAGGGGCGCTCCTGGCCCGTGTGCACCGGAGTGAAGCTGTGCAGGGCCACCAGCACACTGGGCTGCCCCCGGCGCGTACGGCCATTGAGCTCGGCGGCGATGCGGAGGTGGTAAGGCTCAAAGAGTGCCGTCCGCCGTTCCTCACGCTCGGCGATGGAGAGGTCGCCGTTAGCGGGGATCAGGGTGTGCTCGCTGAGGCTCACGATCGAGTCCGGGGCCTCGGGTGGACGGTTCACATCGATCACCAGTCTTGAGTAATTGTGCAGGATCAAAAAGGCATCCAACCGAGCCGCCAGGCGCTCGCCCAGCCCTGCCACTCCCAGATCCCAGGCCACATGGGTGTCAAGCACGGCAGCACTGAGCTGAAGGCCCGCCAGGCGGCGGGGGATGGCGCGGCCGGCGTGGTCGGCGGTGAGCAGCAGCGGAGAGCGGCCCGTGGGCCCGACGATCCGGAATACAGGTGGATCGGCGGGGTCCAGCAAGGGAACGGCAAACGGCATGGCGGGCAGGGACGGGGGTGTGACGTCAGCAGGTTTGGGATTCATCCAAGAACATTGCTGGCTGGATCACCTCCCAGCCAGGAGAGCTGGAAACGGCGGAGGCCCTGCAGGGCCCGGAACAACCTGGGCAAGGGACGACAGGCCGTCATGACTCATGACAGTTCACCAAGAAGGATCAGTTCGCCAAGAGGGATCAGTTCTCTATGGAGCGAATCAACGGTCACATCAACAACCTCCGCAGCTACCGGCACATGAGCCCAAGCACACGATTGGCCAAGGTCTAAGGCAGGCAAGCACTGATCGGATCAACCAGATCATCACACCTCCCGTTATCTGAATCTGACTCCTGGATAGTGAGTCAGTGGCACAATATTCAATAATTGCTTGGACATCTGAAACTCTTATGGAGATCTCAAGCAGCCTTGTGCAGCGAGCTGAGGCAATCGATTGAATTAAAACTGGACCTCAGAACTGAGTTATAATAAGTCGTTACTTCCCCTTCACAACTGGCCATGAAGCGACTCCAGGCACTTGCAGCCACTCTGTTGGGTTTTGCAGCTGTAGCAGTCGCATCGCCGGCATTGGCCGACACCGTCGATGCCCGCTGCGATGTGTTTCCCGCAGGAGACGACAAGGCCACCTCTTCAGGCCTGTGTAGCTTTTCGCAGCGACAGGGCTTCGTGACCATCCAACTCAAGGGCGGCCAGACGATCGAGCTCAAGCCCAACGAGAGCACGCCCAACGCCTTTTTCGATGCCAAAGGCGAACCTGCCAAGCGCGAGATACTGGAGGCCAATCGTGGACAGGTTTACCGCTTGGACACCCAGTCGATCTTCGTCTTCTGGGATACGGCCCCCTACGCCAAAGGTGCCACAAGCGGCAGCTCCACTCCTGGCAGCGGGGCATCCAAAGGGAATCCACCCGAGATTGTTCCCCTTCTATTGGGAATCCATCAGGTGAAATTTGACGGCGGCTGCCGCGTCAACTTCAACAAGGCAGGGAAGTACTTCAGCAAAACCTCTGCCTGTGACGCTGCCCAGGTCGGGATAGCCGAGGATGCCATGCAGCGCTTTTCCCGTGAACAGGGGCTCTGAAGCTCTGAGCCGTTGATGGCGGGCTCAGCTGCGTTACCGGTTTCAAAGCACCGGTAACGCGCTGGGCTCTCTACAACAACTGCCCCATGCCGCCGCAGCGAGATTGACTCGATTTGATCGTTCAGGCATCCCGATTTAGCGCTCCAGTGATCTCCTCTCGACACCCACCAGCACGGACGCCGCTGCCATTTCTGCTGCTGCTTTTAGCAGGGTCCTTAAGCATTCTTGGCACCCAGGCGATCCCTCCACCACCGGACTCATTTGATGGGGAGACGATCCGCTGTCAGCTTGCGGGCAGTGCCGCCACGGTGCTGATCTGTAGGGATGCGAAACTGACAGCCATAGACGGCAAGCTGCGCCAGGCTTTCCACCGCCTGCAAAACGATGCCTCGCTCAAGCAGCCAGAGCGCGAGGCCCTTGTGGAGGGTCAACGCCGCTGGGTGGAAGCCATGGACCAATGCTGGAGGGCTCGGGGGAACCTGCGGAGCTGCGTGAAGGCCAGCCAGCAACAACGATTGCAGCAGTTGAAGTCGTTAGCGCTGCAACGGCGGCTGATCCCAGGAAGCAATGAATAGGGCAAGGGTTGTCATGGTTAACACAGCAACCAGAGCGGTCTGCGCGTTATCTGCCATCACAAGCCTGATCATCGTCTGTGCTCGCAGCTCCGGCTTGCAGAGCAGCGATCTTCCATTTCTGTCCTTTGTTATTGCACCCTACCTGCTGCTGGGCTTGATGACTGGAAGCATGAGTGAACGCGGCTCTACTGCGAGGATTCTCTTTATCGTCACATTGCTTCTCTCGCTGCTGGGCATGACTCTCCTGGCTCTCAATGCCCCACCCCTCTACGGGGATCCTGAACCTGGGCTGGCGCAGGCGATCACCATGATCGGTGTGCCGTTGCTGCAGTGCACAGCCGTGATCGTGCTCGGTCTGATCCTCTTGCTAAGGCGAATGGTGGCTTCCTGAGGAGGATCCAGTGACACTGCCAGCAGGCGCCTGTTGTCATGCGGGGCCATGCTCGTGACTGGCCGCACTTGCGCTGAAGGCGCCGGCAGGTGGTGTTTGTCGACGCCTGAGTGACAGCTCGGGAGACGATAAGGGCGAGAGCACAAGGATTGCACCAGTGGATATCTGATTTGCCCTTGCCTGAACTGGGCGGATGCTAAGGAAGCTCTGATCAAGACGGCTTAATCCAAGCAACCCAGTCTCATTCTCGACAATGAGACGATCCTGAGCAAATTTTGCCTGCTTTTCGCTCACAGCAGTACCCACAAAGATGTCCAGTCAGTTTCC
>NZ_JAGQBU010000030.1 GCF_024345795.1 Synechococcus sp. J7-Johnson | reverse complement strand
GAATTCAGAAGGAAAGCTGAGATTCGGGCCGACGTATCTACCGTAAGCCACTGGTCAATAGCGAAAAGGGCTAGTCCAACCACCGGATAAGATCGTGGCTGCGCACGATCTATCCTTGTTCGTTATGTCGTGCGTCACTAGAAACGCCTGAACATCTCCTCGATCTTCCTTTGTTGTTCCATCATCTTGCCGATCGCACCGCCTGACGTCATTTCTTCGAACTTCTTCTGTTGCTCCATCATCTTGGCGATAGCGCCGCCTGACGTCAATTCTTCGAACTTCTTGTGTTGCGCTAGCAATTTGGCAATAGCGCCCCCGGACATGAGTTCTTCGAGAACATCGTCATTTAGCCGCACTCGAGCAACGACAGCTTCGCTTCGTTCGACCTCTGCTTCAGTGGCCACCGATTGTTCAACATCATTCAGAACTCGTCCGATTACGGCGCCGAACATCATTCCGTTGTTTTCGACGAGTGACTGCAAGTCTGGCGCAAGCCGCTCTTTGAAGAACACGTCGTCTTCACCGCGTTTTTCGTCGGAAAAGTCCTTGGTATTATGGGTCACAAACACCGCGCAGTCGGGCTTCTGGTCGTTGACCCACTCAACGACGGCGAGGAATATCAATGCATCGGCCATGCTGTTACGCATGCGGAACGGCGCCTTTTTCTCCAACGCGTGTTTGATGGCCAATGTTCTCGCTTGGTCAGATACCGGTACACGGGTCGTGGCATCTGAATTGAGTATTGTCTCTATAGCGTCGATCCGATGAGCGGCGATCCTCCGTCCCATTGATTTCGGATCAGCAGATGCGATCCGCGAAGACGCATCGGTAGATTCGATTTCGTCCATGAAAGACATGAATCTTATGGCAAATCGCCGGGAATCGACAACCTCTTTAGCGATTTGCGTCTCGATCTTGTTCTTGCATCCGTCCCATTCAGTCCGAATGAGTTCCGGGATGACAATCCTGGCCTTGCCTTCGTCGATCAGTCGGGCAAGTTTCGCCACGAGTGAGAACTCGGATACGGCCAGATCAAACCAGACGCAGGTATCAAGAAACAGGTGGTGCAAGGCTTTTCCGATCAACGATTAGGATAAATGTTCTTACGACATAACAGTATTTCGGCGGGTCCGGTATCCACATCTGATGGGGATCTGCAGCCGCATAAGAAGCCATCAAGCCCATGCGCTTATCCCTGAAACTTATTCCAGCATATGGCTTTTGCAAAGATCGGCTCCTGGCAGCGGGGAAGATGGGCGGGTCCAGGAACCAGATGTTCATTCAGCTACAGAAGGTCGACGGGTCTCCACACACCACAGCGCCAACGATTCAGCACAAACGGGTCATCAACGAGGGCCTCATGTCGTTGGGCTCCAACAGCTCCTGGATCGTGTCACTCCCCTTCTCTCGCTTCAGAGGCGAATGGCTCAGAGAGTGACGGAACCGCAGACCAGATCTGGCTACTCGCCCGCCTGGAACAGCAGCAGCGTCTTGCCGCTGGCGTCCTGGAGCAGCAGGCTGCGCTTGTCGATGTTCCAGCGGCGCACCAGAGCCAGGGCTTCGCTGTAGCGCCGCTCGAGGGCCATCACTTCCGGGCCGCAGGCCATCCGGGTGCTGGCCAGCTGGGAGAACCGGATCGTTTCGCCCTCGAGACTGAACCCGCCCATCAAGCGGTTACAGCCACTGCTACCAGCCAGGCGCAGGGTCTCGGCAGACAGCTGCAGCTCGATCGCCCGGCCGGGGGGCTGCGGAGGGACGACCGTCTCCCCAGCGAGAGCCAGCAGCGTCCAGGTGGTGCCCCGCAAGGGGGCAACAAGCTGCCGGCGGGATTGCCCGCGGCCCGACCTCTTCTGAGCCCTGGCGGGCTTGGGGCAACCCTGTCCGGGGGTGATGGTCCCGAATTGTTCCACCACCATGGTGCGGCGCGGCGGCTGCCCCTCCTCCATCGACGGCCGCTGGGTGATCAGCCCCTGCAGCCCCACCAGCAGAGGCTGGCCGGGCTTGTCGGCCGGACGGGCCTGGAGATAGGCGCGTTGCAGGGCCAGGAAGTCGCCTTCCATCGCCACCGGCAGCCGCTGGCCGGTGGCGCACAGCCGGATGCTGGCCGCATCGGCCATGTAGGTGAACATCCCCGTGACCTGCAGGCGTGGGTCGATCGGCGCTGCCTGGGGCAGCCGCTTCAGCCGATCGTTCTGGGCGGAGCTGATCGGCGCGCCCTCCAGGTCGAGCTTGCGCAGCACCGCACCACCATCGAGCGGCTGCAGAAAGACGGGCGCCTCGCGGCCGCCCCGCAGCACCAGCCGCCCGGTGCCGGGCTCCAGGCGCCAGCGGCCGATGTCATCGAACGCATTGGGTTGGGGCCGGTTCAGAAAGGTCTGCCGCAGCTGGTAGGTGCCATCGGCGGCCAGATCCACATGCCAGCGGATCGCGCCGCCCGCACCGGGGATGTCGCCTTGCCAGCTGGCCGGCAGCGCACCGAAGGCAGCCGGGGGAGAGGTCCGCGGGGCCGCGGGGCCACTGCCCACCTTCTTCAGACGCAGCTCCACCGGTTGGTTCCTGCCATCGAGCACCGGCGTGATCGTGTCGGTGGTGAACAGCAGCCGCCCCTGGTGCCGCACGGTGGCCCGCACCGTGTAGCGGCCGCGTGGTGTCACGTCGCTGTCTTTATACGGAATCGAGAAGCGAAACGGGGGCTGGCCGGCTGGTTCGATCCGCTGGCGGCCGATCACCGTGGCGGGAGCATCGGCACGCGCGACATCCTCGATCACCACCTCGAACACCGCATCGGGCGGCAGAGCGATCCGCTCGCGGAAAGTGGCAGTGCCACTGACCGTGCCAGCCATCGCGGGGGCCGTCATCACCATGCTGCTGGCCATCAAGCTGCTCGCCACAGCGACAGGCCAGCCCCACAGACGAAACGAAATCGAGATCGGCACGATCGACGGTGCGTGGTTTTGGGGTGGACGGTACAGGCCGGCTGAGCCCCCCTTCAGAATGGTCCTCTGCGCCAAGCCCATCGGAGCGAGGAATTGGGCCGGATCCGGCCGATCGACGATCTGCGCAGTGCCGTGATCGTGCTGGTGGTGGCCCACCATGCCGCCCTGGCCTACATCCGCCACGCCCACCACGACCCGGCGCACTACATCAGATCCACCGCCCCGGTGGTGGACCCCGACCGCTGGTGGCCTCTGGATGTGCTGGTGAGCTGGAACGACCAGTTCTTCATGGCTCTGCTGTTCCTGCTGTCCGGGCTGTTCGTGCTGCCGGCGCTCCGGCGCAAGGGCGTCCGGCGCTTCCTGCTGGAGCGTGGCCAGCGGCTGGGACTGCCCTTCCTGGTGGCCGCTGGGCTGCTGAGCCCCCTGGCGTTCTATCCCTCCTGGCTGATGGGCGGTCAGAAGGACGGCTTGCCCTTCTGGCAGCGCTACTACGGCATTGATGGCTGGTCGCCGGGGCCCGCCTGGTTCCTTTGGCTCCTGCTGGCCTTCAGCCTGGGGGTCGCCCTGGCCTATGCCCTGGCCCCCGCCAGGTTGCGCCGCTGGAGCTGGCAGCCGCGCTCATCGGGACGGCTGATGGCGGTCTGCCTGGCAGCCAGCTGGATCGCCAGCGGCGCGATGGCACGGGTCGTGGGTGCCAACCACTGGTTCACCCTGGTGGGTCCGATGTCGGCCCAGACCTCGCGCCTGCTGCTCTACGCCGCCTGGTTCCTGCTGGGCGTGGCGCTGGGGGCGGGCAACCTGGAAGAGGCGCTCTCGCTGACCCTGCTGCGGCCCTGGCGCCATTGGGCGGTGGTGGGCGCCCTCGCCTATCTGCTCACCGTGGTGCTCCAGGCCCAACCGGCCGGCCTGGCCGCTCAACCACCCTTCAGCCTGCGCCTGGCCCTTGCGTTCAGCAGTGCCGCCTGCGCCACGTTCACGATCCTGGCGGCCCTGGGCTTCGCCCGCCGCCATCTCGGCACCCCCAGCCGGCTGGCCGAGAGCCTGCGGCAGAACTCCTACGGCATCTTCCTGCTGCATTACCCACTGGTCACCTGGAGCCAGTTCGTCCTGCTGGGCGCCCCGCTGCCCGCCGCGCTCAAGTTCCTGGTCAGCTTTGGTGTGGCCCTGAGCGGGAGCTGGCTGCTCACGATCCTGCTGCGCCGCACCCCGGTCGGACGGGTGATCTGATCTGCTGCGCCTGGCGGGGTTTGATCAGCCCTTCAGCCATCGGCTTCTGCCAGGCGGTTGACACCATCACCCATCTCTGCGTGATGGTGAGCTTCATCCGTTCCAGGCGACAGCCAGCCGATCCGCCATGACCACCCCCGAGTCGTCGCTGCTGGCCGTGCTCACCACGGTGGCGAACCGCGACGACGCCAGACGGTTGGCCAGGCAGATGGTGCGTGCGGGCCTGGCGGCCTGCGCCCAGCTGGAGCCGATCGAGAGCATCTACGTCTGGAAGGGGGAGCTGGTGGAGGAGCCGGAGATCCGGATCACCTTCAAGACCACCCAGCAACACCGGCAGGCGCTGATGGAGCGGCTTCGTGAGGTTCACCCCTACGAGATCCCCGCGATCATGGCCACGCCACTGCAGGACCCCGATCCCGCCTACCGGCGCTGGGTGATCGAGCAAACGCTCCCCGACTGATCCGCCAGGGGCGTCAGGATGGCAGCCACGCCGCCGATCCCAGCCTGCCGATGAACACCAGCGCCATCCCCACCGGCCCGGTGATCGGCTCGCCGCCACCGCCCCCCTGGGTGGATGCGCGCACGCCCCTGGGGCGGCTGATCGCCGCGGTGCTGGCGGTGGAGCCCGTGCGTCAGCTGCTGTTCCTGCAGGCCCGGCGGATGATGATCCGCACCGCCGAAACCCGGGGCATCCCCTGGAGGCGGCGGCGCGAGCAGTTGCGCCAGCAGGCGGAGCCCCTGCTGGTGGCGTCCACCAACCCGGCCACCGTGATCCCCCCCTACTACCGCGCCCGATTTCACGCCTACGAGGAGGGCAACCTCTGCTGGCAGGCCGCCTGCGAAACCGAGCAGGCCACCGATTCGGTGGCCCTGCGGGTGTGGAAGGAGGAAAAGCAACTCACCCCCGAGGCCGCCCAGCAGCGCATGCGCGACGGCATCTATGCCGCGATTGAACCCAGCCTCAACGGCCCGGTGCGCGATGTGCTCGACATCGGCTGCTCCGTGGGGGTGGGCACCCTGGCGCTCACCGACTGGCTCGAGCAGCACGGCCACAGCGATGTGCACGTGAGTGGCCTCGATCTCTCCCCCCAGATGCTGGCGGTGGCGCGGGTGCGCGACGCCAGCGGCCGCATCAAGGCCTGGCACCACGGCGCCGCCGAAGCCACGGGCCTGCAGGCGGCGAGCTTCGATCTGATCACCGCCCAGTTCCTCTGCCACGAACTGCCGGGCGATGCCACCCGGGCGGTGCTGAGAGAAGCGGCGCGGTTGCTGCGTCCCCAGGGCGTGCTGGCCCTGGTGGACCAGGACCCGGAGGCGGAGGTGATCCGCGCCATGCCGCCGGCCCTGGCCACCCTGCTCAAGGCCACCGAGCCCTATCTCGAAGACTATTTCCGTCTGGATCTGCCCGCCGCCCTGGCCGAGGCGGGGTTCACGGCCATCCGCCGGGTGGCCTCCGACCACCGGCACCGGGTGCTGGTGGCCGTCCGTCCGTGATCACGGTGCGCCTGTTCGCCTCGCTGCGGGAGCAGGCGGGCTGGGGCGAGCGAAGCCTGGCGATCACGCCGGATTCTCCGTCGCCCACACCGGCGAACCTCTGGCCGCAGCTGGGTCTGGGCGCGGCCATCCCGCCCCAGGTGCGGGTGGCGGTGAACCAGGCATTCTCCGCACTCGATCAGCCGCTCCAGAGCGGCGATGAGGTGGCCTTCCTGCCGCCGATCAGTGGGGGCTGAGCCGATGGCACATCCATCGGCAGAGGAACGCCCGCTGCAGCTCAGGCTCCATCCCGCCCGCTTCGACCCGCTCTCGTCCCTGGCGGACTGGCAGCGGAATCTCACGGCCGGCGGCGCCGAAGCACCGGCCGCGGAAGCCCATTTCATCGGTCGGGTGCGCGGCCGCACCGCCCATGGCGCACCGATCGAGGCGCTGGAGCTGGAGCACTACCCCGGCATGACCGAAGCCCAGATCGAGCGGATCGCCGCCGCCATCAGCCGCCGTCATGGCCTGCTGGCGGCGCGGGTGGATCACAGGGTGGGCCGGGTGCTGCCGGGGGAGACGATCGTGCTGGTGGCCGTGGCCGCCGACCGGCGCGGTCCGGCCCAGCGGGGCGGTCAGGAGCTGCTCGAAGCCCTCAAGCACGAGGCCCCCTTCTGGAAGCGGGAGTGGTGCGGCGGTGTGGGCACCTGGGTGGAGGGCAACACGGCGTTCTGAGCGCAGCGGCATGCAGGAGCGTGTTCAACGCAGCGACAGCCTTCAGAAGATGGGCAGGCGCAGCAGCTGGGCCCACAGCTCCGTGCCGGCCGCAAGCGTGCCCAGCTCCGCCGGAATCTCCAGCAGCAGGTCTGCACCCTGCAGCGAACCGATGCGGGAGGAGGCCTGGCTGCCACCCACCAGCGCCAGCAGCTCGCCATCGGGTCCCACCTGCAGACGGGCGCGGGCCAGCTCGGGGCGGCCTGAGCCTCGCTTCAGATCAGCGGCCAGGCGCACCTTCAGGCGCGGCAGCGGCTGCACCGGCGCTCCCTCCAGGAGCTGCAGCGCCGGCAGCAGCAGCTGCAGGGCGGTGATCGCCGCCGCCACCGGATTGCCCGGCAGGCCAAAAAAAGGCGTGCCAGCGCCCCCATCGCCCAGCCGCCCGAAGGCGAACGGCCGACCGGGCTTGAGGAACAGCTTCCAGAACGCCACCGATCCCAGCTCCGCCAGCAGCGGCCGGATCCAGTCGCTGTCACCCGCCGACACCCCGCCGGTGCTCACCACCAGATCGCAGCCGGCCGCCAGCTCCAGCAGGGCAGCGCGCAGGGCGGCGGGCTGATCGGCCACCACCCGACGCTCGGCCACCGCCAGCCCCAGCCGCTCCAGCAGCGCCACCAGCAGCGTGCCGTTGCTCTCCCAGATCTGCCCCGGCCCGCGGGCACTGCCCGCCGGCACCAGTTCATCGCCCGTGATCAGCAGCCCCACACGGGGGCGCCGCCGCACCACCAGCTCCGCCACGCCGCAACTGGCCAGCCGGCCCAGATCGGCAGGGCCGAGACGCACTCCGGCGCCCAGCAGCTCCTGGCCGGCGGCGGCCTCCTCATCAGCGGCGCGGATCCAGGGGTTGGGCCCCACCTCGCGCATCAGGCTCAGCCGCTCACCGTCAGCGGCCACCAGCTCCTGGGGCAGCACCCGGGTGGCCCCTTCCGGCAGGGGAGCACCGGTGAGGATGCGGATGGCTTCGCCCTCCGCCAGAGTCCGGGGGTAGGGGGCCCCTGGCGCCGAGCGACCCACCAAAGGCCACGAGTGTCCCACCTGCGGGACACTCGCCGCCGCCAGGGCATAGCCATCCATGATCGAGGCGCGGAAGCCGGGCACCGCCTCGGTGGCCAGCACCGGCTCGGCACTCACCCGGCCCAGGGCCTGCTGCAGCGGCAGCCGCTCGCTGCCGGCCAGAGGCATGAGGGCGGCCAGCACCTGGCGGCGGGCCTCCTCCAGGGGCAGACCCTCGCGGGGGTAGGGCTCAGGCGATGCAGCGCTGGTGCTCATCGGGGCTCACGGCTCAGGAGGGCACGGCGGCGGGATGGTGCCAGGCGCCGTGGCGTCCCCCCGTCTTCTCCAGCAGCCGCACCGGGCCGATGGTCATGGCCGGATCGGCGGATTTCACCATGTCGTAGAGGGTGAGCAGACCCACAGCCGCAGCGGTGAGTGCCTCCATCTCCACCCCCGTGGGGCCGGTGGTGCGGGCGGACGCTTCGAGGCGCAGGCCGCGGCCATCGGCGCTGGGCTCGATCCGCACCTCCAGGCCGGTGAGACCGATCGGGTGACAGAGGGGAATCAGCTCCCAGGTGCGCTTGGCCGCCTGGATCGCCGCCACCCGCGCCACCGCCAGCACATCCCCCTTGGGGGCCCGGCCTTCGAGCACCAGCGCCAGCACCGACGCCTCCATGGTCAGGAAGCCCTCGGCCACGGCGCGGCGGTCTGTGGCGGGGCGATCACCCACCTCCACCATGTGCACCTCACCGCTGGCGTTGAGGTGGCTGAGCCGGGCCGGGGCTGAATCCATGCCGGCGATCATGGCGCCGTCTGGAGCCGGCGGCTGGGGAGAGAGCCAAAGCTCACTTCTTCATCATTCCGTCCTTTGGCATGGCGGAGCCTCCCAGGGGCGCCCAGGCCATGGTGGCGTTGAACTTCTCGCACCAGATCAGCACCGACTTCTGCTGAGCCAGATCGATCGAGGCGGGGATCACGTAGGTCTGACCACCCTTGCTGGATTTCAGCGGCGCCAGCACCGTGTAGCTGCCGGGCTTGAGAGCGAATTTGGGCGGCTTGCTCATCGCCAGCGGAGTGGCCGAGGGGCTGAAGGCCAGCTTCAGGTCGGGAGCGCTGTCGCTGGTTTTGAAGTCACGGCTGAGCATGAGCAACCGTTTGCCGCCCTCCTGCTTGATCACGAAACTGCCGCTCACCGGCGCTTCGGCTTTGATGAAGCTGCCTTGGTGCTGCTTCATCTCGGCAGCCTGGGCCGCCAGCATGGTGGCGGCGCTGAGGCCCAGCACAGCAACGCCGCGGGTGACGGAGATGGGAAGGAACGACATGGCGGGGAACGGAGTCAGGGGTTGGCTGTGAGGGTGTGGATCACGGGGACCACCGGCCGAGGGGCCGCCCCTACTGCACAGGTACCGATGACAGGTCCGAACGGATTGGGGGCCGGGCCTGCCGATCGACGCTGGATGCTTCCCCTGGCGCTCTATGTGCTGCTGCGGGGGCTTGACGCCACCGTGCTCAAGGGCCTGCAGAGCCAGGGCGCCAATCATCTGGTCAACGGCGAGAACCCGATCAGCTTCTGCAACGTGTTCTTCGTCGCCGAGCTGGTGGTGGGCCTGGCGGCGCTGCTGCCCGGGCGCACCACGCTGGGGCGTGATCTGTCCCGGCTGCGGCCGACCGACCGGCGCCTGCTCGGCCTCGATGCGGTACTGGGGCTGTTCATCGCCCCGATCGCTTACTACATGGCTCTGCAGTCGCTCTCGGTGATCAGCCAGACACTTCTGTTCGCCCTGGTGCTGCCCGCCTCGGCCCTGCTGGCGTGGACGCTGCTGCGCGAACGCCTGCCCAACGGCTTCTGGGTCAGCCTGACGCTGATCGTCGCCGGCCTGCTGCTCGCCCAGCTGGGGACGATCCTGGTCCATACACCCATGGATCAGTTGGCGGGGGTGAGCTGGGCACTGCTGGGGGTCGCTGCCTACAGCGGCTCCGCCGTGAGCGGCCGCCGGATCGCCAGCCGCGGCTTACCTCTGGCGGTGACCGTCGGCGTGCCCTCCACCGCCATGGCCCTGGTGTTCGGCCTGCTGGCCTTGGTGCTGTTCGGCCCGCAGCACTTCCAGCTGCTGCAGCTGTGGTGGGTGGTGGGGGTGATCCTCATCTACGCCCTGTGCCTGTCGCTGGGCAGTGAACTGAGCCTGCGGCAGGCCTACCGGCACTTCGATGTGGCCACCGTGTCGTTGTGGGGCTCGCTCTCGATCCCGGTGGCCGCCGTCAGCGCCGCCCTGCTGCTGGGGGAACCGATCGGCTGGGCCGGCGGTGCCGGCCTGCTGCTGTTGATGACGGGCGCCAGCTGGAGCCGCTGGTCCAGCCCAATCCGATACGGCGCGTCGCCGGTACATCCACCATGCCGTTCCGATCCGCCCGCGCCGTGCCCGTGAGCCGCTCCGAACCGGGGGCCACCGCCACACCGCCTCTGCCAGCCGGCAGTGGGCAGCCCCAGCATCTGGCGGCCCTTTACGACAGCTGCGGCGCCCCGGTCTACCGGCTGGCGCTGCGCCTCTGCCGCTCGCCGCAGGAAGCCGAAGACCTCTGCCACGACGTGTTCGTGCGCTACTGGCAGCAGGGCCGCTACGACCCGAAGCGGGGTCCGGTGCTGGCTTACCTGCTGCTGATGACCCGCTCGATGGCGTTCAACCGCATCCAGCAACGCCAGAACCGCTGGCAACTGGTGCAACGCTGGTCGTCCCAGCTGTTCCCGGCCGCGGTGCGCAACCCCCAGGAATGCGCCGAAGCCGACGACCTTGCCCTGCGGGTGCGATCCGCCCTGGCCACGATCCCCGCCAACCAGCGGCAGGTGCTGGAGATGGCCTATTACGAAGGACTGAGCCAGTCGGCGATCGCCGAGCGCCTGCAATTGCCCCTCGGCACCGTCAAGACCCGCGCCCGGCAGGGCCTGATCCGCCTGCGCACGTTGCTGATCGATTACCACTCCCAGCCATGAGCAGCGACCACCCCCCCAGCTTCCGCGACGGCTCCGGCCAGGCGCTCGATGTGGATGCCCTGCTGGCCGGCCACGCCCTCGGCGACCTCGACGAGCTGGAGCGCGCGCAACTGGCCGAGCTCCTGCGCCAGCAGCCCGCCCTGCGCCAGCGGCTCGATGAATTCAGCACCACCCTGGAACTGCTGCCCCTGGCCCTTCCCGCCCACACCGTCCCGCCGGCCTCGCTGCGTCAACGGCTGCTGGCCGGCCCCGCCGCCCCGCGCCTTCCCGGCCTGATCGCCGCCGCCCTCGGCCTCGGTCTGCTGGTGATGGGAGTGCAGCTGCATCGCACCCAGGCGCAACTGGCCCAGCTGCAGCGGCAACTGGCCAGCGGCACTCCGTTCAGCACCACCAGCCGGCGGCTGCCGCTGCGAGCGATGGCGGAGGAAGGGGCCGCCAGCGGCGAGGTGATCGTCACCGGGAACCCCACCCACAACATGCTGATGGTGGAGGGTCTGCCGCCACCACCAGCGGCTCACACCTACCGGCTCTGGGCCACCGTGAATGGCCGGCTGGTGGGCTGCGTGCCCTTCGTTCCCGATGACAAGGGGCATGTGGCGATGCCCATCCCCACCTCTCCCACCAGCCAGGCCAGCAGCGTGGCCGTCAGCATCGAACCGCTTGGCGGCCTCGGCGCCAAGCCGGAGGGCCGTCAGGTGCTCGGCGGCACGATCTGAACCAACACCTCAGCCATGCCACCCCAACCCCCCACCCTGCCCAGGCCCGCCACGGCTCCGGCACCCTTCCCGCCGCTGCGGCGAGACCGCCTGGAAACCCTTCAGGTGAACCTCACCTACCGCTGCAACCAGGCCTGCGTGCACTGCCACGTGAATGCCGGCCCGACCCGCACCGAAAGCATGGAGGCCGCCACCCTGGCCCTGATCCCCGAGGTGCTGGCCGCCAGGAAGCTGCGCTGCCTCGATCTCACCGGCGGCGCGCCTGAGCTTCACCCCGAGTTCCGGCAACTGGTGCGACGGGTCCGCGCCCTGGGGGTGGAGGTGATCGATCGCTGCAATCTCACGATCCTGCAGGAGCCGGGCCAGGAGGATCTGGCCGCCTTTCTGGCCGCCGAGGGGGTCACGGTGGTGGCCTCGCTGCCCTGCTACCTGCAGGACAACGTGGAGCGTCAGCGAGGCTCCGGGGTGTTCCAGCGCAGCATCGACGGCCTGCGTCAGCTCAACGCGCTCGGCTACGGCCTGCCGGGCTCGGGTCTGGAGCTGAACCTGGTGTACAACCCCCAGGGGGCGATGCTGCCACCGGCGCAGGGGCCGCTGGAGGCCGACTACCGGCGTGTGCTGGCGGCCGATCACGGCGTGGTGTTCAACCGTCTCTATGCCCTGGCCAACATGCCGGTCCAGCGCTTCGCGGCGGTGCTGAGCGCCCAGGGGGAGCTGGAGGACTACCGGGAGCTGCTGCGCCGCAGCCACCGCGACGCCAACCTGGTGCAGGTGATGTGCCGCAAGCTGATCAGCGTCGACTGGCAGGGCTTCCTCTACGACTGCGATTTCAACCAGCAGCTGGGGCTGGCGATTGCTGGCGATCCGGCCGCTGCAGCCGCAGCTGAGCCAGGTGAACGCTCCCACCTGAGGGATCTGCTGCGGCGCGACCCCAGCGGCGATCCGATCCAGGTGGCCGACCACTGCTTTGGTTGCACTGCCGGCAGCGGCTCCAGCTGCGGCGGGGCGCTGGCCGCATGACGGCAAAACCCGAGCGAGACGTCCCCTCCATCCCAACTTCCATCCCAGCCTCCAGACGCTGGCTGCTGCTGCTGGCGGTGGCCGCACTGCTGGCGCTGTTCTTCCTCCTGGATCTGCCCCGGCAGCTCAGCTTCGACGCCCTGCGCGACGCCCACACCAGCCTGCTGGCCTGGCGCCAGCAGGCGCCTGTCCGTGCCGCGGCCCTCTACGGCCTGGCCTATGTGCTGGTCGCCGGGCTCTCCCTGCCTGGCGCGGCGGTGATGACCCTGGCCGGAGGCGCGGTGTTCGGGCTGGGGCTCGGCACCCTGCTGGTTTCATTCGCCTCCAGCGCCGGGGCCACCATCGCCTTCCTGTTGGCCCGCACCCTGCTGCGCGAGCCGATGCTGAAACGCTTCGGCGCCAGGCTGGCCCCGATCGAGGAGGGCCTGCGCCGCGACGGGGTGCTCTACCTGCTCAGCCTGAGGCTGGTGCCGGTATTTCCTTTTTTCCTGGTGAATGTGGTGATGGGGCTCACGCCGATCCGCACGCTCTCCTTTTACGTCACCAGCCAGATCGGCATGCTGCCCGGCACCCTCGTCTATGTGAACGCCGGCACGCAGCTGGGTCAGCTGCGCAGCCTCGAGGGCATCCTCACGCCGCCGCTGCTGCTGTCGCTGGCGCTGCTGGGGGCCTTCCCCTGGATCGCGCGGCTGGCCCTGGAGCGCTGGAAGCTCTGGCGGCAGGGATGAGCCTGGGCCGAGGCCCCGCCTTGATCACTAGCCTTCAAAACCGGTAGCTGCCCACCACCGCATGACCCGCACCCCCCTGAACGAGGCCGCCGTGCAGCAGGCCGTGCAGACCTATTACGGCAGCACCCTGACCAGCAGCGCCGATCTGCGCACCAACGCCTGCTGCGATGCCAGCGCCGTGCCCGCCGCCCTCCGGCCCCTGCTGGGCCGCCTCCATCCCGAGGTGCTCTCCCGCTACTACGGCTGCGGCCTGGTCTGCCCGCCGTTGCTGGAGGGGGCGCGGGTGCTGGACCTGGGCTGCGGCAGCGGCCGCGACGCCTACCTGCTCGCCCAGCTGGTGGGACCGGGCGGCAGCGTGGTGGGGGTCGACATGACGGCGGAGCAGCTGGCGGTGGCGGAGTCCCACCGCGTCTTTCACGCCGAGGCCTTCGGCTACGACAACGTCCGTTTTCTGGAGGGCTTCATCGAGCAGCTGGAACAGCTCGACCTGGAGCCCGCCAGCTTCGATGTGGTGATCTCCAACTGCGTGGTGAACCTCTCCACCGACAAGCTGGCGGTGCTGCGCGGCGTGCGGCGGCTGCTCAAGCCGGGCGGTGAGTTCCACTTCGCCGATGTCTACGCCGACCGGCGCGTGCCCCAGGCCCTGCAGGCCGATCCAGTGCTCTACGGCGAATGCCTCAGTGGCGCCCTCTACTGGAACGACTTCCTGCGCCTGGCCCGCCAGGCGGGCTTCGCCGATCCGCGCCTGGCGGGCGACCGCCCCCTGGAGATCACCGATCCGGAGCTGGCAGCACGCACCGGCGAGCTGCGCTTCTTCTCCGCCACCTACCGGCTGTTCAACATCGACAGCCTCGAAGATGCCTGTGAAGATCACGGCCAGGCAGTCATCTACAAGGGCACAATCCCCGGCCACCCGCACCGCGTCGACCTCGACATCCACCACAGCTTTGAAACAGGCCGGGTGTTTGCCGTCTGCGGCAATAGCTTCAAGATGCTGCACCAGAGCCGGCTGGCACCCCATTTCAGCTTCATCAACGCCCACTCCAGCGCCCACTTCGGCCTGTTTCCTGGCTGCGGCAGCGTGATGCCCTTCACATCGGCCACAGCCGCGCCAACCACTGCAGGCTCCAGCTCCTGCTGTTGACGACTGCCCATGGGAAGGTAACGGCTGTGTTGCGGGTCGTCGCCATGGGCTGGTCGCGCCCCTCCACGCGGTTCTGCATCTTCCTGACGCTGCTGAACGACCGCCTGGGGGAGAGCATCGTCTTTCCCCTGCTGCCGTTCCTGCTGGCCAGCTTCACCAGCGATGGGCGCACCCTGGGGCTGCTGGCTGGGAGCTACGCCCTGGCCCAGTTCCTGTTCACCCCGTTGATCGGTGCCCTCAGCGACCGCTTCGGACGCAAGCCGGTGATCGCCGGCTGTGTAGCCGGCTCGGTTCTGGGCCTGGGCGGTTTTGCCCTCACCCTGGCCCTGCCCTGGCCGGCGGGCAGCGCCTGGCCGCTGCCGCTGCTGTTCGCCGCCCGGCTGATCGATGGGGTCAGCGGCGGCACTGCCGCCACCGCCGGCGCCGTGCTGGCCGACATCAGTCCTCCGGAGAAGCGGGCCAAGGCCTTCGGACTGATCGGCGTGGCCTTCGGGCTTGGCTTCATCCTCGGGCCTGCCCTGGGGGGGCTGCTGGCGGGGGTGAATGTGACGCTGCCGTTGCTGCTGGCGGTGGCGGTGGCAGCCGTGAACCTGGTGCTGGTGATCACGGTGCTGCCGGAAACCCATCCCCCGGCCGCGCGCCTGGCACTGCCGCGCAAGCGGGAGCTCAACCCGCTCACCCAGCTGATGCGGGTGTTTCGCAACCCCCGGGTGCGGCGGCTCAGCCTGGCCTTCTTTCTGTTCTTTCTGGGCTTCGGCGGCTTCACCGCCGTGCTGGTGCTCTATTTCAAGCAGGTGTTCGGCTGGGGGCCGGAGCTGGCCGCCATGGCCTTCCTGGTGGTGGGGGTGGTGGCCACGGTGGTGCAAGGAGGTCTGATCGGACCGCTGGTGCAACGCTTCGGTGAGGTACGCCTCAGCCAGGTCGGCCTGGGCCTGGTGGTCGTGGGCTGTCTCCTGATTCCCCTGGCCACGAAGGCCAACGCCCTGCAGGTTGTTTTCCCGGCCCTGGCCCTGCTGGCCTTCGGCACCGGGCTGGTCACCCCCTGCCTGCGCAGCCAGGTGTCACGCCGGCTGGATGACAGTGGCCAGGGAGCAGCCCTGGGCAGCCTCCAGGGTCTTCAGAGTCTGGGCAGTTTCATCGGCCCACCCCTGGCGGGCCTGGCCTACGACCTGGTGGGCAAGACCAGCCCCTTCTGGGCCGGCATCGCCCTGTTTCTGGTGGTGGGCCTGCTGGTGGCCGGAGCTGGACCCCTCAGCAGCCTTTCCGCAAGCAAGTCCACGACCGTGCCTCCCAGGCCCTGATTGCTACCTTCCACCCAACAGCCCCAGCCATGGATCCGGTGATGAATGAGCCAGTCGTGGCACCAGAGCTCTACATCAACCGCGAGCTGAGCTGGATCGCGTTCAACAGCCGCGTGCTGGCCCAGGCCCTTGATCCCGCCACGCCATTGCTGGAGCAGGCGAAATTCAGCGCCATCTTCAGCAACAACCTTGATGAGTTCTTCATGGTCAGGGTGGCGTCCCTGAAGTCACAGCTGGAGGCGGGCGTCTCCACCCTCAGCGACGACGGTCTCACCCCCCGGGAGCAGCTGGAGGCGATCCAGCTGAAACTGCGCCCGCTGCTGGAGCAACAGCAGGCCCACTACCGCCATCACCTCAAACAGGAGCTGTTCGATCAGGGCGTTCAACTGATCGACTACCAACGCCTGAACAAACAACAGAAGACCTGGGTCAACACCTACTTCCAGACCGCCATCTTTCCGGTGCTCACCCCCCTGGCGGTGGATCCAGCCCATCCCTTCCCGTTCATGAGCAACCTCAGCCTGAACGTGGCGGCACTGATCCGCGATCCCGACACCGGGCAACAGCAGTTCGCCCGGGTGAAGGTGCCCACCAAGACCCTGCCGCGCTTCGTCGAGATTCCCACCGAACTGTGCACCCGCGAGCCCTCCCCCGTGTACACCGTGGTGCCCCTGGAGCAGGTGGTGGCCTTCAACCTGCAGCTGCTCTTCCCCGGCATGACGATCGAGGGGCATTACTTCTTCCGCATCACCCGCGACGCTGACCTGGAGCTGCGCGACCTGGAGGCCGACGATCTGATGGAGGCTCTGCAGGAGGGCCTGCGCAAACGCCGCCGCGGCGGAGAAGTGGTGCGGCTCGAGGTGGCCAACGAGATGCCCGATGAGGTGGTGGATCTGTTGATGGAGGGCACCGATGTGGATCTGGCCGACCTCTATCGGATCAATGGACCCCTGGGCCTCGACGACCTGATGCGCCTGCTGGCGATCCCCCTGCCCCAGCTCAAGGACAAGCCCCACCAGGGCCGCACCGCCACCGCCCTGGGCCGGGCCCAGAAGAGCCGCCTGGGGGATGGCTCGATCAAGGCCGAGGAGTTCGAAAGCATCTTTGCGGCGATCCGGCGCAACGATGTGCTGCTCCATCACCCCTACGACCTTTTCTCCACCTCGGTGGAGGAGTTCATCAACCAGGCCGCCGACGACCCCTCGGTGCTGGCCATCAAGATGACCCTTTACCGCACCTCGAAGGATTCGCCCATCATCGCGGCGCTGATCCGCGCCGCCGAGAACGGCAAGCAGGTGATGGCCCTGGTGGAGCTCAAGGCACGCTTCGACGAGGACAACAACATCCAATGGGCCCGTCAGCTCGAGCACTCGGGCGTTCACGTGGTCTATGGCGTGCTGGGCCTCAAAACCCACACCAAGATCATGCTCGTGGTGCGCAAGGAAAAAGAACGGCTGCGCAGCTACGTGCACATCGGCACAGGCAACTACAACTCCAAAACCTCCAGCCTCTACACCGACCTAGGCCTGCTCTCGGCCCAACCGGAGCTTGGGCAGGATCTGGTGGAGCTGTTCAACTACCTCACCGGCTTCTCGAAACAGCAGAGCTTCCGCAGTCTGCTGGTGGCTCCCGTCACCCTGCGCAAGGGAATGGAGGCCCTGATCCAGCGGGAAATCAGCCACGCCCGCGAGGGCAGAGGCGGACACATCCGCGCGAAGATGAATGCCCTGGTGGATCCAGCGATCATCGCCCTGCTCTATGAAGCATCCCAGGCCGGGGTGGTTATCGAGCTGGTGATCCGAGGGATGTGCTGCCTGAGACCCGGGGTGCCTGGTGTGAGCGAAACGATCCAGGTGATCAGCATCATCGGCCGCTTTCTCGAGCACTCCCGGATGTTCTGGTTCGCCAATGCCGGTGAGCCAGAGATGTACATCGGTAGCGCCGATTGGATGCCACGCAACCTCGACCGTCGCGTCGAAGCGGTGACGCCGATCAAGAATCCACAGCTGCGCAGCCAGCTGGAGCGCCTGCTGGACACCTACCAGAACGACGACTGCGCCGCCTGGGACATGCAGAGCGACGGCAGCTTCATCCAGCGACGGCCCAGTGGCGACCCCCGCTGCGCCCAGCTCGATCTGATCAAGCAGTGGCGCAAAGGGCTGAATGCACCGGCCTGAGGCATAGCGAACCAGGATCACCAATTCTTGTAAGCATCGCTACACGACCTGCTGAATCGGCATCATGCACAACTCAATGAAGAAAAGTAGCTTGTCCATCTTCACGGAGTCTTCGGATTTTTACAGCAGGCCACCTCTGGACCCTGCTATGTTCCGCGCACAACTCATCTGGAGGCTGGGGTGATGGGGACACCTTTGCAATCCACCCCTGCCACAGGTCTCGCTCCCAAAAAGGCGAAGTCAGCGGCACGGGCGGTGCAGCCCAAAACCGGAGGAGGTCGGCTCAGCGCCGATTCCATCGGCTGGTTCCTGAGCAACATCGGCCGCGTTCCACTGCTCACGGCAGCTGAAGAGATCGAGCTGGCTCACCACGTGCAGTCAATGAAGCGCCTGCTGGAGTTACCCGACGCTTCCCTCACTCCCCGCCAGCGGCACCAGATCCGCATGGGGGGTCGTGCCCGCGACCGCATGATGGCCGCCAACCTGCGTCTGGTGGTGAGCGTCGCCAAGAAGTATCAGAACCAGGGGCTGGAACTTCTCGATCTCGTCCAGGAAGGGGCGATCGGGCTGGAGCGGGCCGTTGACAAGTTCGATCCGGCCATGGGCTACAAATTCTCCACCTATGCCTACTGGTGGATTCGCCAGGGCATGACCCGGGCCATCGACAACAGTGCGCGCACGATTCGCCTGCCGATTCATGTGAGCGAAAAACTCTCGAAGATGCGTCGCATCACCCGGGAGCTCTCCCACCGCTTCGGTCGCCAGCCCAACCGGCTGGAGCTGTCCCATGCAATGGGCATGGACATCAAGGATCTGGAGGACCTGATCTCCCAGAGCGCCCCCTGCGCCTCCCTTGATGCCCACGCCAGGGGCGAGGAGGACCGCAGCACCCTGGGCGAGCTGATCGCCGATCCGGCCAGCACCGAGCCCATGGATCACATGGACCGCTCGATCCAGAAGGAGCACCTCGGCGCCTGGCTCTCGCAGCTGAACGAGCGGGAACAGGAAATCCTGCGACTGCGCTTCGGCCTGGAAGGCAAGGAGCCTCTGACCCTCGCTGAGATCGGCCGCAAGATCAACGTCTCACGCGAGCGCGTGCGTCAGCTTGAAGCCAAGGCGATCATGAAACTGCGGCTGATGAGCAACCTGCAGCAGGCCGCCTGAGCCAGGGCGGCTGTCAGGCTGGGCCCCGCCGGCTGGGATTGAAGCGCTGATGGGAGTGGCCTTGGTGCTGGTCTGGCTGGCCTGTGTCCTCGGTCTGGCGATCTGGGCCCGCCAACGCTGGCCCGATCAACCCGAGTGGAGCCGCAAACTGCTGCATATCGGTTCCGGACCGGTGGTCCTGATCGCCTGGGCCGTCGGGATCGATCGCTGGATCGCCCTGCCGGCTGCGGCCGTGGTCACCCTGCTGGCGGCCCTGAACCACCGCTACCGCTTACTGCCGGCCATTGAGGACGTGGGGCGCCACAGCTACGGAACGGTGGCCTACGGCGCCGCGATCACCCTGTTGCTGGCACTGTTCTGGCCGGCCCAGCCCCAGGCCGTGGTGGCGGGGGTGCTGGTTATGGCCCTGGGGGATGGCTTCGCCGGGCTGCTTGGACCCTTGATCTCCTCACCGAGCTGGCAGATCCTCGGGCAACGCAAGTCGGTGGTGGGCACCGGGGCCATGGCCGGCATGGCCCTGATGGTGGTGGTGCTTCTGCGCCAGCTGGGGGGCTCGGGGCCCGGCCCAGCCGCCCTGGTGCTGATCAGCCTGACGGCCACTCTGCTGGAGCAGATCGCCGTCGTCGGCCTCGATAACCTCAGCGTTCCAGTGGCCACGGGCCTGCTCTGGAGCTGGCTCTCGCTCAGGCCCTGAGCATCCCCTCGCAGCGGTGCTGCCAGTCGGAGGGGGTACCGAGGCCGGCCACCACCAATCGATCGCTGGGCTCAGCCTTGAGACGCAGCTGCCACTGGCGGATCACCTCGGCACGCTCCATCCAGGCCTGGAGAACTGTGGTCTGAATGCCCTCGGGATCCCAGCCCCGCTGACGGGCTGAACCCAGGGCCCAGCCGAGCAGATCATCGAGCTGGAAGGGTCGAAAGCCTGCAAACACCGGCCCTGTGGGCTCCCGGGTGGCACCACTCTGCTCAAGATAGAACAGCTGGAGGGGTTCGCTCAAGCCGCAGAATTGGAGGAGATAGGACATTGGGTTGACTCCTGATGCATCACCGGATGCCTCAAGGAACGGCAACTTAGTGCGCCCATCAGAATCAACTGTTCAACAGGAACATCCTGTTGCAAGAACATGATTCTGGCAGTCTCACTCCGGGAGTGCCAGAACTAATCCAATCAGACCGGGGCGAGGCTGTTGGCCTGGGCCTCAGCCACGGCTTCGGCAAGCCCCTCCAGCACCGTACGGGTGGTCTCAAGGTCGATGCAGGCATCGGTGATGCTCTGGCCGTAGGCAAGCTGGCTCAGATCGGCGGGGATCTTCTGATTGCCTGCCACCAGGTGACTTTCGATCATCACCCCCATCACATGACGGGAGCCACCGCGCAACTGGCCGGCCACCTCGGTCAGCACCTCCCCCTGGCGCCGGTAGTCCTTGTTTGAGTTGCCGTGGCTGCAGTCGACCATCAGCCTCGCTGGCAGACCCTCCTTCTGAAGGGCATGGGCCGCCTGCTCGATCGCTTCGGAGTGGTAGTTGGTTCCTCCCTTGCCGCCGCGCAGCACCAGATGGCCATCGGGATTGCCTGTGGTGGAAACGATCGCGGCGTGGCCCAGCTGGCTGATGCCCAGGAAATGGTGGGGCTTGGAGGCTGCCTGCATGGCATGGATGGCCGTGACGGCGCTGCCGTCGGTGCCGTTCTTGAAGCCGATCGGCATAGACAGGCCGGATGCCATCTCCCGGTGGGTCTGGCTTTCGGTGGTGCGAGCCCCGATCGCCGTCCAGCCGATCAGATCAGCGATGTACTGGGGCACCACAGGATCGAGCAGCTCGGTGGCAGCCGGCAGCCCCATCTCGGCCAGGTGCACCAGCAGGCCCCGCGCCAGGCGCAGACCGGTGTTGATGTCGTAGCTGCCGTCGAGATGGGGATCGTTGATCAGGCCCTTCCAGCCCACGGTGGTGCGGGGCTTCTCGAAATACACACGCATCACCACCTCCAACTGGTCACGGTGGCGCTCGCGCACCTCGGCGATCGCATCGGCATAGGCCCGGGCGGCCTCCACGTCGTGCACCGAACAGGGACCGACGATCACCAGAACGCGGGAGTCCTGCCCATGCAGGATCGCCTTGATCCGCTCACGCGCATCGAGCACGGTGCGGGCCGCCGTCTGGCTCAGAGGCAGTTCGCGGTGGAGGACCGCCGGGGCCACCAGCGGCCGTGTCTCCACGATGTGGAGGTCGGAGGTGGTGAGCATGCCGGGAGCGGTCGTGAACCGAGGGCCAATCTCACACCCTAGAGACTCTCCCCGCAGCATCTTTGGCAACGATGGTGACTGAGCGGGGGACCACGGCCAGAAACAATGGAGACAACCCCATTGTTTCGCCATGCCCTCTCCAGAGAGTGACACCGACCTGCTGGTGAGCTACCGCCAGGCGGAGGCGGAGCGCACCGCTCTCGGGGTGCCGCCCCTGCCGCTCACCGCCGCCCAGGCCCAGGCCCTCACCCAGCTGCTGGAGCAGCCTCCCGCCGGTGAGGAGACCGTTCTGCTCGATCTGCTCAGTGAACGCATCCCGCCGGGAGTGGATGAGGCCGCCTACGTCAAGGCCAGCTGGTTGAGCGCCATCGCCCAGGGACTGAGCGCGAGCCCCCTGGTCAGCCCGATCGAGGCCACCAGGCTGCTGGCCACCATGATCGGCGGCTACAACGTCGGTGCCCTGATCAGCCTGCTCGGCCACGCCGATGCCGCCGTCGCCGCCGAAGCGGCCCGTGGTCTGAGCCGCACCCTGCTCGTCTACGACTCGTTCCACGACGTGCTGGAGCTGGCGGCCAGCAACCCCTGGGCGAAGCAGGTGGTCGACAGCTGGGCCGCCGCCGAATGGTTCACCGCCAAGGCGGAACTGCCGGCGGCGATCACCGTCACGGTATTCAAGGTGGAGGGTGAAACCAACACCGACGACCTCTCCCCCGCCACCCACGCCACCACCCGCCCCGACATCCCCCTGCACGCCATGGCGATGCTGGAGACCCGCATGCCGGGCGGGCTGGAGCTGATCGAGCAGCTCAAGACCAAGGGTCACCCCGTCGCCTACGTGGGTGATGTGGTGGGCACCGGCAGCTCGCGCAAGTCGGCGATCAACTCCGTGCTCTGGCACACCGGCACCGACATCCCCCATGTTCCCAACAAGCGCGGCGGCGGCGTGATCCTGGGCGGCAAGATCGCACCGATCTTTTTCAACACCGCCGAGGATTCCGGCGCCCTGCCGATCGAGTGCGATGTCTCGGCGCTGAACTCGGGTGATGTGATCACGATCCGTCCGTATGCGGGCACGATCGAACGGGCTGAAGGCGAACCCGGCGCCGGTGAGGTGGTGGCCCGCTTCGAGCTCAAGCCCAGCACCATCGCCGATGAAGTGCGCGCCGGTGGCCGCATCCCCCTGCTGATCGGCCGCTCATTGACCGACAAGGTGCGGGCCCAGCTGGGTCTGGCGCCCTCGGAGCTGTTCATCCGCCCCGCGGCCCCGGCCGATACCGGCAAGGGCTTCACCCTGGCCCAGAAGATGGTGGGCAAGGCCTGCGGCCTGCCGGGCGTGCGCCCAGGCACCAGCTGCGAACCGCTGATGACCACCGTCGGCTCCCAGGACACCACCGGGCCGATGACCCGTGACGAGATGAAGGAGCTGGCCTGCCTCGGCTTCTCCGCCGATCTGGTGCTGCAGAGCTTCTGTCACACCGCCGCCTACCCCAAGCCGGTTGACCTCAAAACCCACGCCGAGCTGCCCGATTTCATGGCCTCCCGCGGCGGCGTCGCCCTGCGCCCCGGCGACGGCATCATCCACAGCTGGCTCAACCGCATGCTTCTGCCCGACACCGTGGGCACCGGCGGCGACAGCCACACACGCTTCCCCCTGGGCATCTCCTTCCCCGCAGGATCGGGCCTGGTGGCCTTCGCCGCCGCCATCGGCGCCATGCCGCTCGACATGCCCGAATCGGTGCTGGTGCGTTTCAGCGGTTCACTCCAGCCTGGCGTCACCCTGCGCGACGTGGTCAACGCCATCCCCTGGGTGGCGATTCAGAAGGGTCTGCTCACGGTGGAGAAGGCCAACAAGAAGAACGTGTTCTCCGGCCGGATCATGGAGATCGAAGGGCTGCCCGATCTCAAGCTGGAGCAGGCGTTCGAGCTCACGGATGCGACCGCCGAACGGTCGTGTGCAGGCTGCACGATCAAGCTCTCGGAAGCCACCGTGGCCGAATACCTGCGCAGCAACGTGGCGCTGCTCAGGAACATGATCGCCCGCGGCTATCACGACGAGCGCACGATGGCCCGGCGGATCCAGGCGATGGAGGCCTGGCTGGCCGATCCCCAGCTGATGGGCGCCGACGCCGACGCCGAGTACGCCGAAATCATCGAGATCAATCTCGATGATCTCACCGAACCGGTGCTGGCCTGCCCCAACGATCCCGACAACGTCAAGCTGCTCTCCGAGGTGGCGGGCGATCGGATCGATGAGGTGTTCATCGGTTCCTGCATGACCAACATCGGCCACTACCGCGCCGCTGCCACCGTGCTCGACGGGGCCGGCACCAGCGCCGCGCGGCTGTGGGTCTGCCCCCCCACCCGCATGGACGACGAGGTCCTGCGCACCGAGGGTTACAGCGCCAAGTTCGAGGCCGCCGGCGCCCGCATGGAGCTGCCCGGATGCTCACTCTGCATGGGCAACCAGGCTCGGGTGGAAGACAACACCACCGTGTTCTCCACCAGCACCCGCAACTTCAACAACCGACTCGGAAACGGCGCCCAGGTGTATCTGGGCAGCGCCGAACTGGCGGCGGTGTGTGCCCTGCTGGGCCGCATTCCCAGCCCGGCCGAGTACCTGGAGATTGCGGCGGCCAAGATCGATCCCCTCTCAGGCGAGCTCTACCGCTACCTCAACTTCGACCAGATCGATGGGTTCAGTGAAGCCGGCCGCGTCGTGAGTGTGGAGGAGGAGGAGAAGGTGCTGGCTGAGGTATGAACCCCCAGCTGCACGCACCCATCCTGGCCGCATGCACGCTGCTCGGGCTGCTGGCGCCCGTGGCGCGGGCCGACGATCCCAGCGGTGGCTACTTCTCCGGCACCGCGGTTGAGTGCCCGGGCCTGCCCCAGGCAGAGGCGGCGGCAGTGGCCTGCCATCGGCAGGCGCTGGCAAAAGCCGACCGGGAACTCAATGTCGTCTACAGCGACCTGATGGCGCGGGCCGACTCCCAGGAGCGCCGGGCCCTGCAGGACGCCCAGTTGGCCTGGATCCGTCTGCGCGATTCCCAGTGCGCCCTGGTGAAGGCCTACTACAGACGCTCACCATTCCCAGAAAAATGGACCAGCCGCTGCCAGGCCGTGCAGACGATCCGCCGGGTGCAGGAGCTACGGGCCCTGGGCACGGGCATCAGCTGGTGAGAGCCTCAGCACGACGACCCTCAAGGGCTTCGGCCATGTCCAGAGGCCTGGGCGCGGCGTTTGTCGCGCTGATGGCTTGCATGGACCCGGCTGGGCAGGCCTTGGCTTTCGAGCCGGTGGGCGAGCCGATACTGGCCTGCAGCAACCGGGGCGGCACGATCAAGCACTCGAGGGAGACGGTGGCCTCAGCTCTACGCGGCAACATGATGCCGGTCAAGTGCGTGGTCGCCAGTGGCTACGGCAATGAGCGGACCATGCCCCGGCGGACAAAAGCAAGGTCGCGGCAATCTTCCTGGTGCTGGACCTGAGCAGGGGTCTGGCGGCGGCCTGGGTCCTAGTGCTGCTGCTCAAGCCGGTGCTGGTGGCCAGCCTGGGCAGCCTCTTGGTGGCCCGGTTGCTGAATCGCCAGTCGATCTACCAGCGGCTGATCCCTCCAGAAACGTCGCTGAACTCCAGCGGCAGGGGCGTTGCTGAACTGCCTGTGCTGTCGGTGCCGCTGCGGCCGCGGCAAGCCTGTGACAAACGGAACCAGAGCCGTTGTTTCTGTAGTTGAGGTTACAAAATGCCACGCCATCTGAAGCGTTCGATTTCGCTGCATAGCTTGAGGGCCGTCAGCTCTCCCCCCATGAA
This sequence comes from Synechococcus sp. J7-Johnson, assembly GCF_024345795.1. GTDB lineage: Bacteria > Cyanobacteriota > Cyanobacteriia > PCC-6307 > Cyanobiaceae > Regnicoccus_A. The sequence continues at coordinate 7,573 of NZ_JAGQBU010000030.1, read as the reverse complement.
CGCGACACGCCTCTGGACCCGTTCCGCCTTGGGCGGGGTGATTCTGGCCTCTCTGCTGCTCACCAGCTGCCAGGGCGCCAAGGAGGGCATGAAGCAGGCCGGGGGCGGCATGGGGGATGCGGCCAAGCAAGCAGCCGGTGATGCCGCCAGAACCGCCGTGACCCCGGCACTCGCTCCCCTGATGGACATCCTCAACAAGGGCCAGAGCCAGATCAAGGCCGGTGACCTCCAGGGCGCCATGGCCACCATGGGCGGCTTCGAGGGGGTGTTCAAAAAGGTGGGGCCCCTGATCCAGCCCCTGGCCGGCGACAAGTGGCCCGCAATCGAAGCAGCCGCTCAACAGGTGATCAGCACCTTCGGCGGTGCCACTCCCCCAACCGCCGAGAGCGGCAGTGGGGCCATCTCAGGCCTGATGAGCCTGCTGAACGGGCTCAAGACCAACTGAGCAGACTTCTCCACCCCGCCAGCCGGCCGACGGCAGGAGCAACGGCCAGTCCCGGAGGGTGACAGCCTGGGTTCACTGCGCCGATGACCTTTCCCTGGACCAGGAGACCCTGCTGTTCGAGCCTGCCCAACCGGCCGCCCATGCACTGCGCACCGTGCTGGCCTTCCCCAGCACCTATTCCGTGGGCATCACCAGCCTGGGTTATCAGGTGGTCTGGGCGACCCTGGCGCGGCGGTCCGACCTTGATGTGCGGCGGCTGTTCACCGACCGCAGCGACCCCCCCCACCGCCACTGCGACCTCTTCGGTCTCTCGCTCAGCTGGGAACTGGATGGCCCGGTGCTGCTGGACCTGCTGGAGCAGCAAGGCATTCCGCTCTGGAGCCGGCAGCGGGGCGAGGACGATCCGATCGTCTTCGGGGGCGGACCGGTGCTCACCGCCAACCCCGAGCCCCTGGCCCCCTTCTTCGACGCCGTGCTGCTGGGCGATGGCGAACAGTTGCTGCCCGACTTCGTTGAGTCGGTGATCGCCCACCGGCAGGCCCCGAGGGCCGAGCGGCTGCGCGCTCTGGCGCGGGTGCCGGGGGTGTATGTGCCAACGCTTTACGCCCCCCGCTACGACAGCGCCGGAAGCCTGCTGGCGGTGGAGCCGATCGAGGCGGACATCCCGGCGACCGTGGCCAAGCAGACCTGGCGGGGCAACACCCTCAGCCACTCGATGGTGATCACCCCCGAGGCGGCCTGGCCCTCGATCCACATGGTGGAGGTGGTGCGCAGCTGCCCCGAGCTCTGCCGCTTCTGCCTGGCCAGCTACCTCACCCTGCCCTTCCGCACCCCGTCACTCGACGACGGCCTGATCCCCGCCGTGGAGGCGGGTCTGGGGGCCACCCGCAGGCTGGGCCTGCTGGGGGCCTCGGTCACCCAGCACCCCCAGTTCGCCGACCTGCTGAGCTGGCTTGACCAGGACCGCTTCGATGACACCCGGGTGAGCGTGAGCTCGGTGCGCGCCGCCACGGTGACGCCACAGCTGGGGCGGATCCTGGCCAGGCGCGGCAGCAAGTCGCTGACGATTGCGATCGAGAGCGGCAGCGAGCGGATGAGGCAGGTGGTGAACAAGAAGCTGGCCACCGAGGAGATCTTCGCGGCGGCCCGCTACGCCAAGGAGGGCGGGCTCAGCGGCCTGAAGCTCTACGGCATGGCCGGCCTTCCAACCGAGGACGACGATGACATCGAAGCCACCGCCGATCTGCTGCTGGCTCTGAAGAAGGCCACCCCCGGCCTGCGTCTGAGCCTGGGGGTGAGCAGCTTCGTGCCAAAGGCCCATACCCCGTTTCAGTGGGAACCGGTGCGGCCCGAAGCGGAGAAGCGCCTGAAACGGCTGGCGCGCCGCCTGCAGCCCAAGGGCATCGACTTGCGGCCCGAGAGCTACGGCTGGAGCGTGATCCAGGCGCTGCTCTCCCGCAGCGACCGGCGCCTGGCCGCCGTGATCGCCGCCGTGCGGGGCCGCCACGGCAGTCAGGGGGGATGGAAGGCCGCCTACCGCAGCCTGTGCGAGCAACCTGAGGGAAGCCTGCCCCCGCTCCCGCCCTGGCAGGACGCGATCCATGGTCTCTGGGACACGGAGAGGGTGCTGCCCTGGGAGCACCTGGAGGGGCCCCTGCCCAAGGCCACCCTGGCCCGTCACAGGCAGGAGGCCCTCGCGGCAGCCAGCGTCAGACCCGCCTGCGCAGCTCCGGGCTGAGGGAGTAGGCGCGCAGGCCGCAGAGCAGCACCCAGCCGGCGATGTTGATGCGGCTGTCATAAAGCGGAATGTCGGTGGCGTGGAGCGCCATCAGCACCAGGAAGGCCGCCCACCAGGCCCGATCGAACAGGGCCCCACTCGCCATGCCCAGGCGGGCCGCCTGAATCTGCAGCGCCAGCACCAGGCCCACCAGCAGCAACGCCACCACAGCCCCATGGCTGACCGCCAGGTCGATCGGCAGATTGTGGGGATGACCATGCCAGATGCCGGCGGTGCGCAGGGGATAGATCGCGCTGAAGGCGGCAGCGCCCCAGCCGAGCCAGGGACGTTCCGCCACCAGCTGCAGCGCCACCCCCCACTGGTTGATCCGGGTGATGGCCAGGGGGCGGCGGCCGGCGAACTCCAGATCGCTCAGCCGCTCCCAGATCACAGCGGGTACAAGCTCTCGGGCGGGTTGCTGCAGCACCACGGGCACCCCCGGCAGGCTGGCAAGCCCCACGGGGATGAGCAGCACCACCAGCAGGGGCAGGAGCCAGATCCAGCGGGCCGGACCCGCCACCAAGGGGAGCGCCAGCACCAGGGCCCCCCAGGCATTGCGGGAGTCGGTGAGGGCGATGGCGGCCACCAGGCCCACCGTGATCAGCAAGGCCGGCATGCGCTTCAACAACGATTGAGGGCGCTGCAGCAGCGCCGCCAGGGCAAAGGGCCAGGCCAGGGCCAGCCAGGCTCCGGCGATGTTGGCGTAGTCGAACAGGCCGGCCAGGCGCCCGGGCGGATTGCCACCGGCATTGAGGTGCCAGATGATCGCTCCCCCCAGGGTCTGAAACGGCCCGCTCCAACCCCAGACGATTTGTCCGAGGCCGGTGACGATCACCGGCACGGTGCCGGCCACCAGCCAGAGGGCCAGCCGCCGGCGGGCCGGGGCCGAGGCCAGGTAGGGCTGAAACCCCCAGAACGCCCAGAAGAAGGGCAGCCAGTTGCCCAGGCCCACCCAGGCCAGCCAGCCACTGGAGGCGGTGAAACAACCCAGCACCATCAGGGCTGACACCAGCAGCAGTACCTGATTGACCCGATCCCGCCACCAGGGCAGGCGCTGGCGGCAACCAAGGATCAGGGCCACCAGCAGGAGGACTCCGGCCAGCAGGGCTGAACTGGCCAGCAACAGCAAGCCCAGCTGAAAACAACGCCAGCCCAGGGGCGAGGCGCCCTCGGGCCTGGTCGCATCAAGGCGCCGCAGCCACTCCTGCCTCACGAGAACACGGCGGTGCGACCCCGGTAGACCATCACCTGGCGGCGCAGGTGCAGCCTCAGGGCCCGGGCAAGGGCCAGCCGCTCCATGTCACGGCCCTTGCGGATCAGGTCCTCCACGTCATCCCGGTGACTCACGGGCACGGTGGCCTGCTCGATGATCGGTCCGCCGTCGAGATCTTCGGTCACGTAGTGGGCAGTGGCTCCGATCAGCTTCACGCCCCGCTCCCAGGCGCGGTGATAAGGCTGAGCGCCCTTGAAGGCCGGCAGGAAGGAATGGTGGATGTTGATCACCGCGGGGAAGCTGGCCAGGAAGTCGGGGCTGAGCACCTGCATGTACTTGGCCAGCACCACCAGCTCGATGCCGTGATCTTCCAGCACCTGCAACTGCGCCCGCTCAGCCTCCTGCTTGGAGTCGGGCAGCACCGGCAGATGGACGAAGCGTGCGCCGAAATCCTCTGCCAGGGCCTGCAGATCGGGGTGATTGGAGATCACCAGCGGCACCTGCATCGGCAACTCCCCGGCCCGGGTGCGCCAGAGCAGATCCACCAGACAATGATCCTGTTTGCTCACGAAGATCGCGACCCGTGCTGCGGCATCGGAGAAATGGACCTGACCGTCACCACCAAGCCGCTCCGCCAGGGCCGTCACCGCCGGCGCCACCGCCTCCCGCGGCAGTCCGAAACCCTCCAGCTGCCACTCGATCCGGCTGAGGAACAGCCCAGCGCCGGCGTCGGTGTGGTGATCGGCATGGCGAATATTGCCACCGTTGGCAGCCACCCAGCCGGAGAGCTCACTGACCAGACCCGGACGGTCGGGGCAGATCACCTGCAGGATTGCTGTGGGCACGCTCATCGGCACCAGGGCCTGTCTCGAAGGGCATTGTGCCCGGCGCTCTCCAGGCCAGTCGCCAGCAAGGCAGATGGCCATGCCGGTGCGACGTACAGTCGCGCCTGACTTCGGTGCTCACCATGGCCGTTCAGCTGGTTTCCACCCTTCGTCATGCGCTGAGGCAGCTGGGCCTCCTGGCTCTCGCCGTGCTGCTCAGCTTCGGATTGGTGGCCTGCGATGGCGGCCAGGCCAAGAAAGCCCCGAGCATCAGTACAGCCGATCTGGCGATCATCCAGCGACAGGCCGAGGGATTCCTGGCAGCCAAGGACCGGCTGCCCGAGCTGGCCACACTGGTGAACGACAGGAACTGGGTGTTCACCCGCAATCTGATCCACGGCCCCATGCAGGAAGTGGGCCGAGAAATGCTCTATATCAACCAGCGCCTTCTTCCCGCCGACCGCGCCGAAGCCACCGCCAGGGCCAAACAGCTCAAGAGCGCTCTGGCCGAGCTCGATGAGGCCGCGCGACTCCAGGATGGAGAACGGCTGCGTAAGGGCTACATCAAGGTGGCCAGGGGCTTTGGTTCCTACGCCGAGGTGCTCCCCGCCGCTGCGCTGCCCAGCGGCTCCGCAGCCTGAGCGCTTCTCCAGCACATCCTGAGCTTCCGGCCGAGCCTCGCTCGGTCGTCGTGATTGGCGCCGGCATCGTCGCCCTGGCCACGGCCTGGCTGCTTCAGGGCCGCGGCCATCGAGTGCGGCTGATCGCCCCCGATGCCCATGGGCCTGATCCGGAGGATTGCGGCAACGGCAGTGCCGCGGCCCTGGGGGTGTTGATGGCCCAAGTGTTCCAGCGCAGCAGGGGCCGCGCCTGGCGCCTGCGCCAGACCTCCCTGAGCCTCTGGACTGAGTGGCGCCAGCAGTTGAGCGGGCGTGGTTGGCCGATCCCCTTCCAGGCCGGCCTGCTTCTGCTGCCGCAGGACCTCGGCGATGTCAAACGGCTGCGCCAGCTGCTGGAGGAACGCCAGGTCCTTGGTCTGCCCCTGAGCTGGTGGGAGCCATCTCGGCTGCAGGAGCTGGGTCTGACTCTGGGTGATACCGAGAACAACGCGGGTGGTCTCCACTCCGCCCAGGACGGACAGCTGGATCCCCTGGCCGCCATGGACGCTTTTCGCCGTGATGGCCTGCGGCAGGGCCTGGAGCTGCTCAGCGACCGCGTGGTTGGGCTGGAGCGGCAGCCGGCAGGCTGGAGAGTGCACGGCCAATCAGCCGCGCAGGCCATCGAGGCTGATTGGGTGGTGGTGGCAGCGGGCCTGGCCAGCGAAGGGCTTCTGGCCCCCCTGGAGCACCAGCGACCGCTGCAACCCGTGCTGGGCCAGTGCCTGGAGCTGGCGACCAGCGCGCCGATCCGCTGGCCCTGCCCAGTGATCTGGCAGGGGCTCAACCTGGTGCCTCGGCCAGGCGGGGGTCTCTGGCTGGGGGCGACCCTGGAGCCGGGGGATCAGGCCGACCCGGAACTGCTGGGGCCGATGCGACAGCTCGCCGGCAGGGTCCTGGGCTGCGAATGGCTGCGGGAGGCGGCAGTGATCCGCCGCTGGCAGGGCCTGCGGGCCAGACCCATCGGCAGGCCGGCCCCGCTGCTGGAGCATCTGGAGCCTGGACTGCTGCTGCTGAGTGGTCACTACCGCAATGGTGTGCTGCTGGCACCGGCCTCTGCCCAGTGGGCCGTGGAGCAGATCGAAAGTTCCCTTACCTGTCGTTAACGTTCTCGGCTCCGTAGCTGGATACCGTCACGTAGGTGACCGCAGTTTCGGAGCAAACCTCCTCCCACCATGACTTCAATCCAACCCCGTTCTCTTGGCAAGGTCGGCACGGCCCTGGGCCTCTCGCTCACCCTGGGCCTCTCCGCCTGCGGGGGTGGTGGTGGTGGTGGCGGGGGTGGTGGTCTCACCGGCAGCCTCAATGGAGCCGGAGCCTCCTTCCCGGCCTCGATCTATCAGCGCTGGTTCCAGGATCTGGCCAGCGAGGGCATCAACGTCAACTACCAGTCGGTTGGGTCAGGAGCTGGCGTTCGTCAGTTTGTGGCGGGCACCATCGATTTCGGCGCCTCCGACGCGCCGATGAAGGCGGACGACATCGCCAAGGTCAAGCGAGGCGTCGTTCAGGTGCCGATGACGGCGGGCGCCATCGCCGTGGCCTACAACCTGCCGGGTTGTGATCTCAAGCTCAGCCAGGAGCAGGTGGTGGGAGTGTTCCTCGGCAAGATCAAGAACTACAAGGATCTGGGCTGCGCGGACAAGCCGATCAACGTGGTGCACCGCTCCGATGGCTCCGGCACCACCTACAACTTCACCAACAGCCTGGCGGCCTTCAGCGACGAGTGGAAGAACGGACCCGGGGCAGCCAAGTCGGTGGCCTGGCCCACCGGAGTGGGTGCCAAGGGTAATGAAGGCATCGCCGCCACCTTGAAGCAGACACCCGGCGGCATCGGCTATGTGGAAACCGCCTACGTACAGGGAGAACTGCAGGCAGCGGCCGTGCAGAACAAGAACGGTGAGATGCTCAAACCCACGAACGAAACCGCCAGTGCGGCACTGGGCTCGATCGACATCGGTCCGGATCTGGTGGGAAGCGATCCAAATCCGGCAGCCGGCTACCCGATCGTTACCTTCACTTGGATCCTGCTCTACAAGAGCGGTAACGGTGACAAAACCGCGTTACTGCAGAAAGTGTTCGAGCACACCCTCTCGCCCAAAGCCCAATCGCTGGCCCCCGAACTGGGTTACGTGAGCCTGCCCCCCGAAGTGGTGACCCGGGCAAAGGAAGCCGTGGCCAGCATCGGCAAGTAATCCTCGCCAGTCGATCACTCCAGGACCTAGTGTACAGTCCCGCAAATAACTGATAGAATGTGGAGTGTCTCCCGAGGGAGTCTTTCCATGGCTGTCGGCCGTCCGATGTCGCCGCTGGTCCTCACGGAGGACGAAGTTCAGCAGCTGCAGAGCATCGCCAACTCCCGCTCCTTGCCCCACTCGATCGTGCAGCGCGCGCAGATCGTGCTGGCCTGCGGGGCTGGCGAGACCAACACATCCATCGCCAAGCGGATGGGGCTGACGGGAATGACCGTCGGCAAGTGGCGAAAACGCTACCGGGACCTTGGCCTGGAGGGCCTGCACGATGAGCTCAGACCTGGCCGGCCCCGCACCTACGAGGACGACAAGGTGGCCGAGGTGATCAACCGGGCTCTGCAGTCCAAGCCCACTGATGGCAGCACCCAGTGGACGGCCCGATCCCTGGCAGCCGCAACTGGGATTTCCA
>NZ_JAGQBU010000003.1 GCF_024345795.1 Synechococcus sp. J7-Johnson | reverse complement strand
ACCGCCACCAGCAGCAGAAACCACTGCGGATAGCGCACTCCACGGGGGAGGCGACCGTCGGGGATGGCCTTGAGGAAGCTGATCAGATCGCTCGGAACACTCTCTTCCGTTGCGGTGGTTTGGGTTTCGGGCATGGAGGGCCGCCATTCCAGCCAACCAAAACCCATGCTGACAGCCGTGCCAAGAATGCTGTTGTGGAACTTTTAGGCAGCCCTGGTCTGGTCGGGCATTTCCGCTGGCCCGCGAGCCGAACACCACCAGGGCCTGCACATCAGGGCGAGCCGCCAGCCGCTCCAGACCCTTCTGCAGGCCAACGGGATCCAGCCCAGGACCCAGATCCGCAGTGTCTGCCAGAGCTGTGTCTGTGAGCCAGGGGTGGCCAGAGGTGTGGATGGTCTCAGCCATGGGTTGATCGCTCAGCGGCCACCGCCGCAGTCCGTGACCACAGGCACTGGCCCACTCGGCCCACGTGCGCCTGCAGATCCTCGGAGAGGGTTTGCCGCAGCGACAGATCCACCTGCCAGGGCAGCAGCAGGTCGTCGATGCGAGCCAGCAGCTGCAGCAGATCGTTGTGGCTGAGCCGGTCGCCCCCCAGGGTCAGGTCGATATCGGAAGCCGGGGTGTGGCGGCCCATGGCGCGCGACCCATACAGCCAGATGGCGTCCACATGGGGATGGGCCCGCAATACCCCCAGCAGTCGCTCACTGCTGGCCTCAGGCAGGCCGGGGATGGTGATGATCATCTGTTCTCCTCCTCCAGCCTCAACTGGAGCCGCTCGCGCAGTGCCTGAAAGCAGGCGAGATAGCGGCCGCGAATGTTCGCCCCGATCTGCCGAGCGGTGGCTGGGTTGTACGTGTGGCTGGTGAGGTTGCGGTCCTGAATCATCAGCATCCAGCCCTCCCCATCGGCAATCAACCCCACGCGGAAGGCTTCGCGCAAGGTGTCCCGGGAGCCGAGCAGATCGGCATTGCCCTGAGAGCGCAGCAGATCACGCAAGGTGTTCCAGCCCAGTTCGAAGCTATATTCAATGGCTTTAATCAGGCCCTGTTCCTCTCGTTCATTGAGAACTTCAGGACCGAAAAAACCCTCCAGTTGAACAAGCGCTCGGCAGTAGTTGGAGAAGCGCTGCTGCCAGCGGATATCGGCGTCAGCCATGGCAGCGGCGGTCATTGGCCCGAAGCTAGGACCGTGTCCACCAGATGGCCGGCAAAGCTGCGTCCTAACACGGTCTTGCCGTAGGGGGTAAAACCAGAAGCGTTGTCCAGAGCGCTCAGGCTCTGGCGGAGCAGCCCTAGCCACTCACCTCCGGTCGGGGTCCGCTCGCCCGCTGCCAGCGCCCGCCAGCTCACGCCCAACCCCGGGGCCTCCGCCGCCAGCCAGCCCTCCCCGTAGCCCACGGCCGCCGCCGGCTCTGCCACCGCCAGCCGGGCCGAGGCCCAGGTCCACAACATGCCGGAGCTGCGCTGGGCATAGGTGCGGGGGTCATAGGCTAGAAGGGCCAGCGGGCAGGCCGCCAACCGCTCCAGCATCTCGGCGCGCGCCACCGGCCCCTCCAGCAGCGTGAAGCCCCTGATCTCCTGCCGGGCCCGCTCCAGCAGCGCCCTCTCGGCTGCAGGCAGGGGTTCACGGCTGTGCAGATGGAATAGCCAGCCCGGGGAGCCCAGCTCCGGCCCCGGCCCCTGCTCCAGCAGCGCCGCCACCACCGCCAGGGCCTCCTGACGCCCCTTGCCGTGCTTCAGATCCCCCCAGTGCAGCAGCACGGCGTCTGCCAGTTCGGCCCGCCGCTGAATCGTGTGGCCGCCGGCCCCCACCACCGCCGGATGCACCTCTCCCGCCGGCAATCCGGCCGCCACCAGCAGCGGGGCGAGCAAGGTTCCCTGCTGCGTCGAGGGCACCCCGATCCAGGGGCGGTGGCCCGCCGCCCGGCAGGCCTGGCCCAGCCCCACCAGGGCCAGGCGGCACTGGGCCGTGGCCTGTGGATCGCCCGGCGGCCCCTCCAGCGTTTCTCCGGGAGAAAACATCAGCGACACCGCCACCGCCGCCGCCGGCTGGTGCTGCAGCCAGCGGGCCAGCCCCAGCAGCTGGAACGGCAGGGCCGTATGCACCACCCAGGCGGCCACGGGATCTCCCGCAGTCGCGCTCTGCAGCTGGGCTTCCAGGCGCCGGGCCAGATGCAGCGTGCCGGCCACATCGGCCCAGTGGCGCGGGTCTTCGTAGCCGCAATCGCGAAACATCGGACGCACCCCCGGCCTCTCCTCCAGCGCCCTGTCGGCCCACACTTCCGGCCGCCAGCCGGCCTCGGCCAGCTCCCCCAGCAGGGCCTCATTGAGATCGGCGTGATGCCCCACCTGGCTGCTCCAGGCCGGATCCACGATCACCAGGCGCCGTACACCCAACGCGCCGCCCGCGAAGACGATCACAATGCCAGCACATCACCGCCCCCCGGCATGGACTGGCCCACCGCCGCCGAACTGCTGCAGTGCCCGCTGGCGGATCCCGCCAAAGATCCTGATGCCACCGCCGCCGAGCTGCGCTGGCTAGGACGCTTTGCGCGTGTCGAAGTGCTGCGGCAGCGGGCCACGATCCTGCGCGCCGCTCCGGCCTGGAATGCCCGCTGGGCCCTGGAGCTGGCCGTGGCCCTGCGCCTGGCCGGCGACCCCCAGGCCGCCGATGCCCTGATCCTCGAGGCCGACCGGCTCGAGCCCACCCTGGCGCTGCTGCCCGATCCCTGGGGGCTGTGGCCCGCCCCCACCGCCACCGGCGAGGAAGCGCCCGAGGCCAGGCTGGCCCGGGGGTTGGTGCAGCAATTGCGGGGCTGGCGCTGGCTCGAGGCCAGCGCCCTGGAGCAGAGCTGGATCGAGCGGGCCCGCTCCACCTGGCAGCAGGGCCTCGACGACGAAGCCCTCGATCAGCTGGCCCTGCTGCTGCACCGCAGCCAGGCTGGCGGCGAGGCGTTTCAGCAGCTGCTGATCCAGCTGGTGGGCGACGCCGAGATGGCCGCCCACCCCGGTGCCGCCGCCGCCTTCTGGGGTTTGGTCGCCGATGCCCGGCCGGAGTGGGACTACGCCGTGCTCAAGGCCGCCGACCTTGCCCTGCAGCGCGGCCAGCTGCAGCGCTGCGCCGCCTGGCTGCACCAACCCACCGGTGCCCTGGCCGCCAACCCCTGGTGCCACGACCTCAGCGCCCGCCTCGCCCTCGCCGACGGCCGCATCGGCGACGCGCTGCGTCACTGGGGCGAGGCGATCGCCCGCTGCTCCCAGGACCATGGCTGGGATCAGCCCGAGCTGATCGAGATCTTTCGCCAGCGCCGCCGCGAGGCCCGCCGTGGCACGGCCGTGCTCCACGCCCGCAGCCTGCTGGATCGGGGTCACACCGCCCAGGCCCGCGAGCTGCTGCTGCAGCTGGTGGAGCAGGATCCCCAGTGGCAGCCGCTGCGCGCCCTGCTGGCCCAGACGGAACGACCTTCTGCCGCAGCAGAGTCCGCCGGCTCCGCCAACCCCACTGAACCGGAGGCCCGGCTCAGCCACTTCCAGGCCTTTCTGGAGCGAATCGCGGCCCAGCGCAAGCTGCCGCTGCCGGCCTTGGCCTCCGCCTCGGCCTCGGCCAGCAGCGTCGACACCCTGCAACAGGGCCTCGACGCCTTTGCGGCCGCCCTGGCGGACGGGGAAGGCCGGCTGGCCCTCCATAGCTGATCAGCCCCGGGCTTCCAGCTGCTCCAACAGCGCCGCGATCAGCCCCTCCGCCCGCAGGGCCTCCTGTCCGTAGCGCTCCAGCAAGCCCTGCTGCTGCTGATGGGCCAGAAAATAGAACTCCAGCTCCTCCTGCACCTGCTGCAGCTGCAGCAGATTCAGTTCCGCCTCGTCGCGTGCTTCTTCGAGCTGCTCCCGGAGGCTGGTGAGCTCGTCGATACTGGTGGAGGGATCGGCCATGGCTCGATACCTTACGGAACCCCCCGCTTTCTTGCCAGTGCTTGACCAGGATCTCCACCTGGAAGAGAAGATCTTCAGCAGCCGTGCGCCCTTTCAGGCCTTTCTCAATGCACAATTTCACAGCTGGCCTGATCAGGTGCAGCAGGCCCTGCGTCTGATCGCCCTGCATGGCATACGGGATCCCCTCAGCCAGCAGCTCATTCCCGCCCAGGAGCTGGAACTGGCCGGCGACAACTACCGCGAATCCCTAGCCCATCAGGGCATCCTCGCTCGGCATCGTGCCCTCCTGCTGCTGCTGCAGCGCCTGATCGATACTGGCTCCCTTCCGGCCAGGCCAGAGCTGCGGCTCTACTGCCCGGAGGCCATCACGCCCTTCGCCCGCCTAATGGAGAGGAGCTTCCCCAACTTCCACGGCAGCGAATACCTTCCCAGCAGCAGCAATCCCCTGCACGGCCAGCTGCCCCACCAGGATCTCTGCGCTCTCACCTTCCCCACTGCCAGCTTTGATCTAGTGCTGTGTAACGAGCTGTTCGAACATCTCTACGACCTGCCAGCAGCACTCGGCCAGATCGCCCGGGTGCTGCGCCCCGGTGGGTACCTGCTGGCCACCTTCCCCTTCGCCTACGACTCAGACACCACGATCGTGAAGGCCCTGCACCACCCTGGCCAGACCCCTGAACCGATCGGCGAAGACGAGTTTCACATCAATCCCGTGGATGATTCCGGCAGCCTCGTGTACCAGATCCCCGGTTGGGACATCCTCGATCAGGTCCGGACGGCCGGATTGCGAGATCCCGCCATTCACTGGATCGCAGCTCCCAGCTACGGAGTGGTAGGGGCTGAAATACCAGGGGTCATAGTCCTGGTGGCTTCTCGGTAACCCTCAGCCGATCTGAATCGGCAGCTTCACCCACTCGGTCTCAGGTTTGAGCTTCACAGGCGGCGGCGCGTTGCACAGGGCAGCGCGCCGCCGCTGCAGATCAGCTCGTTTGTGTTCCAGATCGCTCACCACAGCCAGCCGCTCCTCCAGCCGCTGTTCAGCGCGGCGGTAAAGGCTCAGATCCAGCTCCGTCACAGCCAGTCCCAACGGCGTGTTCATCGGCTCCTCGTCCCTACCAGCCTTCTGGGTGGTGTTGACCGGCCTGGCATAGGCCAGGTCCATCCCCATCCCCATCCGCTTCAGCTGGTCTTCCAGCGCCACGATCGAGTCGTCGTAGCGCTCCACCAGCCCCACGAACAGATCCTCCCGGCTTAGGTCGATCAGCTCCGGCCGGGCCGCCCAGCCCCGGCGCTGCACCCAGTCGCCCGGCTCCTGGGGCGAGAGGTGCCGGGTCTGGAAATTGGCCACGATTCCCTGCTGCAGGTTCTCCAGGTACTGGCGGAACGGCACCGGTTCGTCTGTCTTCTGCACCTGGGTCTGGAACCGGTAGGCCGAGGCGATACGCTCCATCGGCTGCCGCAGGAAGGCCACCTTCAGAGCGGCAATCGCCCCCGGTGGCGGCAGGCAGATCAGATGGGACGTGATCGCCAGGGGCTGGCGCTCCAGTTTGGTCAGATACTCGCAAGCCAGCCGCCAGTCGAGCCGATCACCCGCCCCCGGTGATTCCAGGTAAAGCACCTCTCCACCGGTTGCACGCTCCAACGACCAGATGAAGGTACTGCCAGCGCATTTGAACCCATGCAGGTGGAGAAGGTTGGCGAGCACCTGGCTGTTGATGGGGAGAGATTCAGCTCAATCTATGAAACCGGCCTACTCAGCCCTGGAACCAGCCAGGGCTGAGCCTACGACAGTCAGCCAAGGTGGCGACTTGCCAATTCGATGATCTGGCTGATCGCCCGTTCTGGATCAGTGATCCGGAACGGGCGATCGCGTGATGGGGTTCGATCAGCCTGTTCCGTTGGCGCAACGCTTTCGTAATCAAGCAAGTCTGGCGGAAGTGAATCGACAGCCACGGCTTCGAGGCATTGGATCTGATGCCATCGCGCCACGGCTACAGGATGCTGCGGTCCGCACAGACAGAGCCCTGGGATCCAGGGAAAGAACCAGCCGATCTTGTGCTGCATGGTGCCTTCATGGGTGATGTAATAATCCGTAAAACGAATCTCTCTCAGAGCCGGGCCAATCTCCAGGCCACTGAGTATGGTGATCCCGCTGGTTCCACAGGCCATTACAATCTCCGCGATCCTGATGCCCACGGCTTCGGCCCTTCGCTGGGCATTCGCATGGTGGAGATTATTGCGCTGATAGGTGAACCCGTCGAGCAGAAATCGAGCCGAAGGATAGACCCTGCGCAGCGTCTGAATCAGGTGAATCAGGACGGGAACCTCATTGGTGAGTTCCCGTTTGCCAGAACCACGCACTCCCACCAGGATCGTGGCCCCGTAACCGTCGTCTGCCCGGACCGGCGCCTCCTCGGAAACACCCAGATCCTTGAGCACAAAATGGCGTACTCGCGGGGTCACCACCATGGCGCCAAGGTGGAGGCTGGGTCGCCGGTCCAATTCGGCCTTATCCCGAAGCACGACGTTATCCAACTGACCCACATTGAGCACAGTCACGTGATCCTGAACGACCTCCACCTGACCGCCCTGCACAACCTGAAGCAGGGCATCAAGTTCATTCCAGATGAAATGGGCGAAATTGCCTTCACCCACCCTCACCAGCGCGGCCTCCCCGGGACGGGCGGCACCCACCCCGAAGCCGGGTGTCAATGGCTGATCCGTGAGCTGGTAACCGGTTCCGCATTGATCCGAGCTCAGGCAGAAGCGCCGGCCGGATCCGTGCTCCTCAAACTCGATCACGTTGCGACCAGCATCGGCGCGACACCAGCGGTAGTGAAGAAGCTTCTCGCCGAGACGCAGCGCGAAGGGCCTTCCTTCAAGGATCAGGCGCTGATAGCGGCGCAGGGAGCGGGGGGCTTCCCAGGTATTTAGCGTCTCGATATCGAGCGCGAGGCCGTCCTCTGCAAGCAGACCAGCAGCGCCGCTGAGCGCCTCGCGCGTGTAATCGTCGTTCAGATCATCGGAGTCTGGATCCGCGCCGGCGGGTTTGTTCATCACGTCTCCGATCTGAATCGGCAGCTTCACCCACTCGGTCTCAGGTTTGAGCTTCACAGGCGGCGGCGCGTTGCACAGGGCAGCGCGCCGCCGCTGCAGATCAGCTCGTTTGTGTTCCAGATCGCTCACCACAGCCAGCCGCTCCTCCAGCCGCTGTTCAGCGCGGCGGTAAAGGCTCAGATCCAGCTCCGTCACAGCCAGTCCCAACGGCGTGTTCATCGGCTCCTCGTCCCTACCAGCCTTCTGGGTGGTGTTGACCGGCCTGGCATAGGCCAGGTCCATCCCCATCCCCATCCGCTTCAGCTGGTCTTCCAGCGCCACGATCGAGTCGTCGTAGCGCTCCACCAGCCCCACGAACAGATCCTCCCGGCTTAGGTCGATCAGCTCCGGCCGGGCCGCCCAGCCCCGGCGCTGCACCCAGTCGCCCGGCTCCTGGGGCGAGAGGTGCCGGGTCTGGAAATTGGCCACGATTCCCTGCTGCAGGTTCTCCAGGTACTGGCGGAACGGCACCGGTTCGTCTGTCTTCTGCACCTGGGTCTGGAACCGGTAGGCCGAGGCGATACGCTCCATCGGCTGCCGCAGGAAGGCCACCTTCAGAGCGGCAATCGCCCCCGGTGGCGGCAGGCAGATCAGATGGGACGTGATCGCCAGGGGCTGGCGCTCCAGTTTGGTCAGATACTCGCAAGCCAGCCGCCAGTCGAGCCGATCACCCGCCCCCGGTGATTCCAGGTAAAGCACCTCTCCACCGGTTGCACGCTCCAACGACCAGATGAAGGTACTGCCAGCGCATTTGAACCCATGCAGGTGGAGAAGGTTGGCGAGCACCTGGCTGTTGATGGGGTTGGGTCAGCCTTTTACGTTACGCCTCGCATCAGATCAGGCCAGCCAGGGCGGCTCGCACCTGATCGACATCCACCGTGAGAACTCCTTTGCACGCCTGGATGGCGGGAATGAGGTGATGGCGCCTGATGCTCAGGGACGAGGTCAGGATTTGATAGCAGCGCCGCGTATCGACAGCCTCGCCGATCTCGACAATCAGGCATTCAGGATCTGCCACCAGAAGGTTGCTGAAGGCCGCCCCATGAACTCCGGCAATATGAGAAGCGTGCTTGACCAGCGACATCTGCTGCCTGGGGTCGAGCTCCTCAAACATCACAATTGAGAAGCCATGCTCGGAGAAGAGCTCTTCCAGCTGCGCCTCATTAGCAACAGCACGGGCACTGGCAAGCTTTCTGGAGATATACACATGGCTGGGGATCCCGCCAACCAGCTGGGGGGCGTCCTGGGCAAGGTCGCAAGCGATCCTGCGAATGAACCCAAGATGGAAGCCCCAGAGATCCCGCTCCCGGTGCAACAATGACTGGGTCTCCAGCGGGAGGCTGTAGAGACGCCGGATCCGGTGTATTCGATCGGCCTGGAGGTAGCGAATCCGTGCGGATCCGAACGTACGCTCGATGATCAGCTTCGCCCAGGGCCAGGCCTCTCCGTAGAAGAGCAGGGTGTCGGACGGATGAGCCAGCTGGCAACATGCCATTGCCCAGACCACGTGCACGATCCCAGTGTGATACATGTTCCCATAGGTGAATCGATCTCCACACAGGAAGTGGTTGTTCTCACCGTTCTCTCCCCGATCAACGTCGTCGATGTCAATGCTGTCGAGTGCCAGCAAGGGCGCCAGTTCGGGCCGGGTCCATGAGGCCGATCCCGCCGCTGTGGGCCGCAGCTGGGCGTCAGTCAGCACGACCCCGGCTTTGTATGAGCCGCTGTAGTAAAGAGTGCAGAAGTCGAGCCGATCAAGAACCACCGGCACGGTGCGTTGCGCAGTGTGGATCGGAACGCTGACCCGGGCGTCGGGAGAGCTCCCAGCCATCGGGGCCCCTTCGGCCAGCATCAGCAGGCTGAGCGACTTCCGGATGAAAGCGGTCCGGGAGCCAAGCTCTGTCGCATCGGCGGCGTCGAGGTTTGCCGCGTTGGCCTGGATCTGGCCCACAAGATGGGCCAGGAGCGGCGCGGGGGCGCTGTCCCAAACTTTGCCGAGCGCCAGCAGGCAGATCCGATGGTCGTGGCGATGGCGTCTCAGCAGCTCCTGCAGGGCCATCGTGAGCGTGTCCAGCCGTCCGCTACGCCCCGCGGACTCCATAAGGAGCATCAGCCGCCACACCGACGGCCCGCCCGCGGGGGGGCTTCGCTCGAGGATCGTCAGCGCTGCCCTGTGCTTGCCGGCGATCGTCAGGCTCTCGGCCAGCATGCACTGGCTCAGATCGTGGCAGGGATCGACTCGGTAGGCCCGTCGGGCGATCCGGCCAGCCTTCCGCCGATCCGCAGAACGGACCGCCTGGTGGTAATTGTCGATCAGGGTGCTGATCACGGGGAGGCCATCACTGTTCCCCTACATCGAAGGAGTGGCTGGTTGTCCAGTTCTCTGGCTTGCGCGATTGCAGCCGCCAGCGCGAGGTGCTGGTCTGGTGCAGCCCGACATAGGCGTGCATCAGGCTGCCGTTGGAGAGGCAGCTGACGCCATAGCGCTGCTTCACCGCTTCGCAGAGCGGCAGGGCATAGGCCCCACAGACCGCGGTGAAGATGGCGAAAGGACGCTCGCGATAGAGAGCATCCACCGCCTCGAGGCAGCGCTCCAGGCTTTCGCTGAATCCACTCAGGGGCCGGTTCGGATACAGCGAGAGCGGGGCCTCAACGCAACGCAGGCCGTAGGGGCGGATCGTCAGGTCGTGGAAGAGATCGAAAGCCTTGCCCGATCGGTGATGCGCTTCCACATCAACGGCCAGGGGAGTGACGAAAACAACCTCCTTGCCGGCGAGAAAATCGTAGATCTCCTGATCGTCGGGCCACTGCAGCAAGGGCTTGACCCGTCCGGTCTGCTCGAACAGCTTCTGAGCCACCGAGTAAAATCCCGGGCCCATAGATGAAGCCGCCACCTGCATGTCCAGCAGGGCCGAGAGCACACCCCGACTCCAGCGCTCCAGGCAGTCCAGGGGGGCATAGCTGTCGGCGTAGAAGCCCGTTTTTGTGTGCAGCAGCCGGAGGCTCTCTTCGAGATCGCCGGGATCAGACGACGATGGCTCCTTCCGGCGGTGCATCCACCCATGGTTGAGGTGGTTGCGGCGGATCGCTGCCATGGCAGGTTCCAGGGCTTCGTGGTGGTAAAGCACAGCCTGCAGGGCGGCGAGCTCAACCCGTAGAGGGCGCACGAGGCTCTGACCAGGGGCCATCCGTGCCACCGGGAACCGGGAGGGGAGCAGCCGGGCTCCCAACGCTCCCGGACCACCGCAGCGGTTCCAGCTTGTAGTGCAGACGGTCAGCAGGGGGAAGTGATCGGGGTCGAGCTGGCCCCCATGGCGCCAGAGCAGTCCGAGCGACTCATAGAGGCTGGATGTGGGCTCCAGCAGGCTGAAGGTGTGCGATGCGGCGGCGCCCTGCAGGGGACGGAAAAAAGCCTGGATCAGGGCATCGATCTGATCAACGCTGCCGCATGACAGGAGCGGAGCCAGATTCAGCTGCAGTCGCGCTCGATCGTGGGGGACGACGCGTGCCCCTGGAACATGCACCAAGGCCAGCTCGGCGGTGCTCTGCGGCGCAAGCGAGGCCAGCCACTGCTCGACGCTCTCAGGGATCAGCCGGGCCAGTTCCTCCGCCGAGAGCGGATCCAGGGTCTCTCCCGCTCCGATCAATTCGGCGACCACCGCTACGGGCACCACTTCGTCCCTCAGCGAATCGTCTCGGGGTTCCGCCGATGTCCTGGGCTCAACCTCGCCAATGGCTACGCAGGGGAGCGCATCAAGCCTGCGGAGAAGCTCGTCAAGATTCGGATCGATCGTGGAGAAACCCCGGAATCGCTCAGCGCAGTCCCTCAACCTGTCACGCAGCCCCGCTGACTGAGTGTCCTGCTCCAAAGCCTCCTTGATCTGCTGGGCGAGTAAACGACGTGCATCGAGAATCACCCACTGGCCCGGGGGTTCCATCAGTTCGCCCAGGCGCAACAGCAGGAGCAGCTCGGTGGGCAAAGAAGCCGTATCGGTAATCAGATCCTGACTGCGAGCCTCCCTTAACAGAAGGATACCGTGCGTAGCCAGACCCTTTTCATAACCAGCCAGCCAGTTGGGAAGATCGATACCGAACTCACGTAGGCGGTTAACGATCATGAGAGCCTGCCAGGCAAGCTCGGCCCGCTTGTCGACGGCAGCCGCATCAAACCCCTCGGCTCGAGCCCGCTGATTAATCGAGGGCAGCAGGCTTACGAAGGCTCGGGAAAAGAACCTGCTGAGACTGCCCTGATGGCTGGAGAATGCCGAAATCAATACATCGAACAGCCGCAAAAGACCAGGCAGATGTGCAACTGCTTGTTCGTCGTCGCCACGCCCGAGAGCGGAGTTGATCAACTCGAAGGTTTCCAGGGACAGCCCCAGAAGCTCATCCTTGGTCAGTTGGGTCAAATCAACACTCTCAGCAGAGTCTTGACTCACTCCTCCGCCGCGGCCAAGATCAGACTTGATAGCTGTCCACGGAGCTGGTTTTGTCATCGAAGTGGTCAAGTGGAGGATAGAGAGATGGAGACCTCGGTTCTGCCATGTTGCTGGCAGCGAACGATTTCATTGCCACTTGGTCAATGCACCCCAGGCAGTCACGTCACCATCCAGCCATCCTAGTTTCGTAGGATGTTCAACCAAGTACGACCGTGTCGAACCAGTTGACATCGGCTCTCCAGCCCATGGCTCGAGGCGCCTGGATCGGGGCGTTCGAAGGCTTTGCCGGCGATGGTTCCCTCCAGGGCTGGGCTTGTCCTTTACCAGGATCAGCGGAGGTTCCCAGGCTACCAAGGGTTCGGCTGGTGATCGAGGACCTGCTCAGGCCTGGCCGCAGCTGGCCCCTGGCTGAGCTGACCGCGTCTTTGCCGCGCCCTGATCTCGACCGCGAGGGACTCAGCCACCAGTGCGGTTTTTCATTTTTTGGACGCAACGGCATTGAGCTGCCAGCCCGCTCCACCGGCCTGGTGATGCGGGCGCTTCTGGTCACGGATCCTTCCGTGGAACTCGCCGGCAGCCCCCTGCGCCTCGACGACCAGCGCTACCAGCTGCTGGAGCAACTCTGCTGCCGCTCCGGTTCCGGCGTGCGAGTGGATTCCCTGCACGGACCCTTCCTGGTGTGCTGGGCCTCTCCGGGCCGGGAGCTGGAATTGCGCCTCGACGGGGCCAGCCTCGGCATCGTCACCGCCAATGACGAGGGACAGATCCAGGCTCCGCTGCCACCAGAGCAGTGCGATGGCCAGGTCCACCACTTCGCCCTTCACGACAACGATGGGGCACTTCAGGCCGAAAGCCTTGAGATCACACCGTTTCAACTCACCCCTTGGTCGTCGCTACACGATCACGGTCAGGCCCCCTTCCCCGATCAACTTCATCCCCTGGCACGGGAACACCACCGCAGCCTCACCACCTGGCTGCAGTGGGCCGACGCGGACGGCACACCACTGCCCAGGGATTTGCCTCTGCTGCAGCGACTGCTCAGTGGCCCCGTCGAGCCTCCGGCCACAGCCGCCGCCAACCAGGAGGCCGGCCCCGATGGCAGCCCTGTGAATCGAGCACCGATCCACTTGCCCCTCAGTCCGGAGCCCCTGGTGTCGATAGTGGTGCCCGTGCACAACAGCTACTCCGTCACCCGCCGCTGCCTGGCGGGGCTGGCCTACGCCCCCACCCGGGTGGCCTTCGAGCTGATCGTCGTCGACGATGGCTCCAGTGATGGGACCAGCGAAGCTTTGGCCCGGGAAGCCCCCGGAGTGCAGGTGATCCGACACGACTACGCCCGGGGCTTCAACCAGGCCTGCCATAGCGGCGCATCCGCCGCCCGCGGTGAATACGTGGTGTTGCTCAATAACGACACCGAACCCTGCTGCCGTTGGCTGGAGGAACTCCTGGAACCCTTCAGGCGTTGGAGCGACACTGGCATGAGCGGCGCCCAGCTGATCCATCCCGACGGTCGGCTTCAGGAAGCCGGGGGGATCGTGTGGGGCAACGGTGAACCCTGGAATTACGGGCGTGGCCGCAACCCTTACCACCCTGGCGTGGCCTATACCCGTCAGGTCGACTATGTCAGTGGTGCCGCCCTGGCCATCCGCCGAGACCTCTGGATCCAGATCGGTGGCTTCAGCCCGGAGTTCTCCCCCGCTTACTACGAAGACACCGACCTGGGCTTCAAGGTGCGCCAGGCCGGCTTGGTGGTGCGATACGCCCCCCTTGCGAGGGTGATCCACCACGAGGGCCTCAGCTGCGGCACCGACACCGATCCAGACAGCAATCATGGTCTCAAGCGCTTCCAGACCCTGCATGCTCCCCTGTTCCAGCGCAAGTGGAAGCAAGCCTTCAGCGGAGTTACCACCCCGAGCTTCGAGGCCGCCGAATCGATCAAGGACCGTGGCATCCTCGGACGTGCTCTCGTACTCGATCACGGCACTCCCCGGCCGGACCGTGATGCCGGCAGCCATGCCGCCCTGGTGGAAATGGAGCTGATCCAGGCCCTTGGCTACAAGATCACCTTCGTTCCAGCCAACCTAGCCTGGCTTGGCTCCTACACCGAAGACCTGCAACGCCGTGGCATCGAAACCATCCATGCCCCCTTCGTGCTCTCCCTGGAACGCTTTCTGCAGGAACGGGGCTGTGAATTCGATCTGGTTTACCTGACCCGCTACACCACAGTTCGCGACAGCATTGATCTCCTGAAAAAGCATGCAAGACAGGCCAAGCTCGTATTCTGCAATGCCGACCTCCATTACCTCAGAGAACTGCGTCAGGCCCAGGCAGCCGGTCTCAGTGGCGAGGCAGCCGAGCGAGCCCTCGACGCCGTGCGCGATACCCGCCGCCAGGAACTAGAGGCGATGGCCGCTGTAGATCTCACCCTCAGCTACAGCGAGATCGAGCAGGCCGTGATCGCCGCCGAGAGCCTGGGGCAATGGCCCACCGCTCGTTGCCCCTGGGTGGTTGATACCCACCCCAATCCCGCCCCGCTCGAGGGCCGCTCAGGAATCAGCTTTCTTGGTAGCTATCAGCACCCTCCCAACCGCGATGCAATGGAATGGTTTCTACAAGAAATCTGGCCTCGGCTTCGCGAGCAAGTGCCCGATCTCAACTTTCATATCTATGGGAGCGGTCTCGATGCCGCTCTCCTCGAGGCCTGGCAAACCTGCGAAGGTGTCCAGGTGCATGGTTGGGTTCGCGATGTGGCCGATGTGTACGCCAAGCACCGGGTCTTCGTCGCCCCCCTGAGGTCCGGCGCCGGCATCAAGGGCAAGGTGATTGCCGCCCTGGCCCATGGCATGCCCCAGGTCCTCAGCCCGGTGGCAGCCGAAGCCACCGGCCTGCGCCACGCCTGTGAAATATTCATCGCCCAGGATCCCCAGGGCTGGTGCAACCACATTTCCGGCCTGATCCACGACGACGATCTCTGGAGACGAACCAGTGCCGCCGCCCTTGAGCATGCCCGCCACCACTATTCCCGCGACCGTGGCCTCGAGCTGATGGCCACAGCCCTGGGCCAGTTACATCTGCCCGTATGCAAATGACCGCCACCCATCTCTCCGGGGTGGTGCCCCCGGCCGTGATCGCCATCGCCTCCAATCGCCCGCTGCTGTCGGTGGAAGAAACCAACCGGCTCTTGCGCCAGCAGGGGGTTGCCCTGGCCCTGGCCCAGGGGGTGGTACTCGACCGGGTGGCCAGCATGATCACCATGCACGAGGATGAAGAGATCTCCCTGATGCGGGCCTACCTCGAAGCTGAGGGCATCAACAATGACGAAGCCCTTTCCGGCTGGTTGGAGACCAAAGGTTGGTCGCTCGACGATCTGCGTTATTTCGCCACCAAGGCCGAGCGGGTACGCCGCTACAGCCAGGACTGCTACGCTAAACAGGCTGAAATACGTTTTCTTGAACGCAAGCTTGACCTCGATCAGGTAACCTATTCGCTTCTACGGGTGTCAGATCGAGAGCTGGCAGAGGAGTTGCATTGCCAACTGCTTGAGGAGGAAGCCGACTTCCCCAGCCTTGTGGCAGCACACAGTAAGGGGCAGGAACGCGCCACCCGGGGCTTGATCGGTCCGATCGCCCTCACCACCGGCCATAAGGCCCTCGTGGAGCGCCTGCGCGTCAGCCGTCCGAAACAACTGTGGCCTCCCTTCGAAGTGGCTGGATGGTGGCTGTTGGTGCGGCTGGAAGAACGATTCCCTGCTCAGCTAGACGACGCAATGCGTGCGGCGATGGTGGACGAACTGTTTCAGGTGTGGTTCAAGGAGCAGGTGAGCCTGCTGATGGCAGGGGAAGAGCTGATGCCCCTGATCGCTGTTGCCGAACCGGTGAATCCATGAGCAGCTCCGCTTCCAGCCTTCCGCAACACGCACGCCGGCTCCTCAAGTCCTTTCGGCCCTTCGATCGCCTCCCCGCTGCGGTGATCGAGTCGCTTGAGCCACTGCTCGACGCCCGCCGCTATCGCCTGGGCCAAACGGTTGTGCGCCCTGATGTGATGCCGGAAGCTGTGTTGCTGGTCAGCTCCGGCAGCTTGCGCAGCCTGGCCGTCGATCCAGTCAGCGGCGATCTGCGCACCATCGATCGCCTCCAACCCGGCGACATCGCCGGTTGGTGTTCCCTGGTGCGCGGCGACCCCTGCGAACACCTGCGTGCCAGCTCCGAACTGGAAGTTCTGAGCCTTCCCGCCACACTCTTCCAGGAGTTGTTAAGCCAGCACGACACGCTTCGCCTCTGGTTTGAAAACACCCTGCCGGCCGCAGAACTGCACCGGGTGCTGGTTTCGATCTCCGCCCAGGATCCCCAATGGATGAGCTTGCTGCGCGATTGGCCGGCCAAGCGCGACCAGGCCCGTGTGCGCAGCTGGCCGGCCACAGGCTCAACGCCGCCCAGCCTCGGAGCGAGCCTGGCCTGGTTCGTGAGCAGCGGCGGACCGTTGGGCCAGCCCTGGCAGACAGAGGTGGCACTGGAGCCACCCCAGCCAGGCAGCCCCTGGTTGCGCCTGGTGGGCCTCCCCAGCTCAGGAACAACACCACCACCACCAACTGAGGAATCTCCCGATCTGCTGGTGGGTTCCAGACCCGTTGAGGCTCCTGAACAGCAGCCGGCTGGCTCCGAACTCGTGCCATCACCCGGGGGCTATGCCCTCTCCCCCGAGCAACCCCAACCCCAGGCCGAAGGCCGTGGTGGTGAACTGCGCCTACGGCGCGCCACCGGCCCCAGGGAGGGCCCGATCGCCATCTGCATGGCGATTGCCCATTACTTCGGCGTTCCCGTGAACAGGGATGCCCTGCTCGATCAAGTGGAAGCCGTTCTGCAGCGGCAGGGTCAACTCAACCTGATCAATCTGGGCCAGATCCTCGATTCCCTTGGCCTACGGGTGGTGCTTACCCAGCTCCCCGCCGACCGGCTGCAGCGGGCGATGACCCCCGCCCTCCTCTTCGCCCAGGGCCACTTCGCCATCTTCGAAGGCACCACCGAATCAGGTGAGCTGCGCCTGCTCGAGCCAGAGCTTGGCCCCCTGCTGCTTCCTCCCGAGCAGGTGGTCACGGAAGCCGGCGGCCTGGTGGAGCTGCTGCTGCTGCAGCGCAAACCCGATGCCAAGGAACAACGTTTCGGTTGGAGCTGGTTTCTGCCCTTCTTGCGCGAACACCGGCGTCAGTTTATTGAGGTGCTGGCCCTCTCCTTCGCCATCAACTTTCTCGGACTGGCCGTCCCTCTCGGCACCATGGTGATGGTCAACAACGTGGTGAAAGCAAAGAGTCTCAATGTCTTGATGGGCATTGCCGCAGTTTTATTGCTGGCGACGTTAGTCAAAGCTGTCTTCGAGATCCTGCGCAGCTTCATCCTCACCGACACGTCCAACCGTATCGACCAGGCTGCCAAAGCCACCATTCTCGATCATCTGGTGCGATTGCCCCAGGGCTTCTTCGACAGCCGCCCCGTAGGAACGGTGATGTTCTACTTCGGCCAGCTGGATCGACTGCGTGAATTCCTGCTGGGCAACAGCATCACCCTGGTGGTCGACTTAGCTTTCAGCTTTCTGTATTTGTTCATTCTTCTGGCCATGAGCGTTCCGCTCACGCTCGCAAGCCTCGCCACCCTGCCCCTGATGATCGCTCTCACGATCATCACCACACCCATGCTGCGCACCCAGATCAAACTCAGCATGGGTGCATCGGTGGCCACCTACTCCTATCTGAACGAATCGATCACCGGCATCCAGACGATCAAATCCCAGAACGCTGAGCTCAAGACCCGCTGGGAATTCCAGAACCGCTACTCCCGCTTTATCGGTGAAGACTTCAAGCTCAGGATCACCAAGGAAACAATCTCGAACATATCGCACTTCATCAACAGCCTTGGAGAGATCCTGACGATCGCTGTAGCCATATATCTGGTCATACAGAATCAACTGTCGTTAGGTGTTTTCATCGCCTTCCGTATGATGAGCAGCAAGATCACCCAGCCTCTGGTCCAGCTCACCAGCACCTGGCAAAGTTTTGAGCAGGTGAGTGAATCGATTCAGATGATTGGCGATGTGGTGGATCGCCAGACTGAGCAGACCCCCAGTGAGTCTTTGAACCTGCCCATGCCTCCTCTTCAGGGCAAAGTGGAATTCCGCGATCTCGCCTTCCGCTTCTCCGATAGCGGTCCTCTCGTGCTCAATGGCGTGAACCTGGAGGTTCCCGTGGGCTCCTTCGTGGGCATGGTGGGCGGCTCGGGCAGCGGTAAGAGCACCCTGCTCAAGTTGCTGCCGCGCTTCTACCGCCCCCTCGAAGGCAAGGTGCTGATCGATGGCACCGACATCAACAAGGTGGAGCTCTATTCTCTCCGTCGCCAGATCGGGGTGGTGCCCCAGGACAGCGTGCTGTTCGATGGCACCGTTCGCGAAAACCTGCTGCTGGTCAAACCCGATGCCACCGCCCAGGAGCTGATCCGCGCCGCTCGCATCGCCTGCGCCCACGACTTCATCATGGACCTTCCCAAGGGGTACAACTCCGATGTGGGCGAGCGTGGCGCCGGCCTCTCCGGTGGCCAGCGCCAGCGCCTCGCCCTGGCCAGGGCTGTGCTCCAGAACCCGCGCATGCTCATCCTCGATGAGGCCACCAGCGCTCTCGATGCCCGCACCGAGAGGCAGGTGTGTATCAACCTGTTCGAGGCTTTCAGGGGTCGCACGGTCTTCTTCATCACCCATCGCCTCGCCACCGTTCAACCGGCCGACTGCATCGTGCTGATGGATCGCGGCGCCATCATGGAAACAGGCACCCACCGCGACCTGATCCAGCGCCAGGGCTGGTACTACGCCCTTTACCAAAGTCAAACCCAGGAGGGAGGACTCTGATGCCAAGCGATCGCTCGAACGCCCTGGTCGACAGCTACGACAGGGTTCTGAACTGGCTGCGCTCACCCCGCCGCCGTCGCACTTCCGCCACCGACGAAAGAGTGGTGCCCGTACGCATCGATCTTGTGGGAGAACAACCCATCACTGACCAAAACGGCCAGTCTTCAACGACCGCACCCAAACCAGGCGGTGCCCTCGCTCCATTGCCCGACTGGCAGTTCAACCAACCAGCTCTGCTCAACAAAAGCCGACGCACCTCCAGCCTGATCACCTGGACCGCAATCGGCGGTGCGAGCTTCCTCATCATCTGGGCTGCTGTGGCCCCTCTGGGAGAAACCGTTGCCGTCCAGGGCAAGCTCCAACCGGGCAGCAAGGTGAAGATCCTCCAGGCACCGGTGCCTGGTGTCGTGGACGAGGTGTTGGTCAAGGACGGCCAGTCCGTGAACCAAGGCGACGTGGTGCTGCGCTTTGATCTCCGCCAGGCCCGCAGCAGCCTCACCACCGCCGAGGCTGTGCGTAACCGGCTGCTCAATGAAAATAAAATTCTCGCTGCTGCCTTGGGGGATCAGCAGGCCAGCGGCCTCACCAGTAACCAACGGCTGCAGCTGGGCAACCAGGCCGAAGATCTCAGCAGCCGCCGCCAGCTCGCCGAAGAGCAACTACGGGCCAGTGAGGCCAGGATTGCCGGACTAAGCACCAGCCTGGCCACCACGTCCAACATTGCCGAGCGCTACGCCATCCTCTCCCGTACTGGTGCGGTCAGCGAGGTTCAGGCCCTGGAAACACGCAACCGTGCCGATGAACTACGCTCCAGCCTGGCCAGCGAAGAACGCACGGCCGCCGGCCTGAGGGCTGCCCTTCGCAGTGCCCAAGCGGCCCCCAGTGCCGAACTGCGCGCCAAGATCGAAGAAAATCTGCGCGAACTCTCAGACCTCGATGGTCAGATCCGTCAGGCTCAACTACAAGTTCAATATGGAGTGCTCACAGCCCCCAGCAAGGGCGCCATCTTCGACATAGACGTGTCGAAGGGATCGGTGGTCGAAATCGGCAAACCCTTGTTGCGTGTGGTTCCGGCTGATGCCCTCGAGGCCAAGGTATTCATCCCCAACGATGCGATCGGCTTCATCCGTACTGGCCAGGTTGCGGAGATTTCACTCAACACCTTCCCCTCCAGCCAGTTCGGCTTCATCCCGGCCGTGGTTGAACGCATTGGCTCCGATTCTCTCACCACAGAGGAAATGGCTGAAACCCTGAAAACCGATGCCACTGGTCTATTCTATCCAGCCATTCTCAAGTTGAAGAGTCAACATCTCAAGGGAGCGAGCAAACCAATCCCAATCAAACCCGGCATGGCCCTCACTGCCGACATTCAGCTCAGAGAACGGACTTTTCTCAGTATCTTTACAGGGTTCTTCGAGGATCGCAAACGCGAATTCGAGCGCACACGCTGATGGCACGTCAGCCACACCTGCCTGAGTCACCCCCATCAAACTGGTCGATCTACGTGCCCGCGCCTCAACGCAGCAGGGCAATTAGGTTGCGCACTTGGCAACGGCTGAAAACAAGGGTGTTCAGCCGATCCTTTGTTGTATCCGCCCTGCTGGTGGGCTACCTGTTGATGTGCCTGTATTTGCTGCTCTGGGGATCCGCGTCCATAGGGCTTCTGGCGGTACTTCCAATGCTCCTGCCACCACCTGTAGCCTATCTCGCCTATTGGCTGCTTTGGAGGGAGTTTCACCATTGAGGCTCAATTGGACATCCGCAGGCGCAATTGGTGCAGCTCCTGCACTAGCCAAGAGGGCAGTGACCGTTCACTGCCACCTAGGTTCACCTTCAGGGGGGAGTAATAAAGCAGGGCCGCGATGAGGGCATTCAAGGCTTGAGGATGGCTCATTTCGCCGACCAACAGCCCAAGCTGCCGTTTGGCAGCTTCCTCCTCAGCGCCGAGAGGTTCGCGGCTGAACCCTGACCCGATGAGGTTCTGGGTGAGCTGACCAAATGGTGTGCGATAGAGGCTCTCCAGTTGGGATGTTTCCACATCCAGCCAGATCTGGCCCACCTGTCGGCGGAGCACATTCAGCTCAGCCTTGAGCTCAGCATCACTGGGATCAATGGCATACAGATTAATCAATCCGCTCATGCGCCCCAGGAATTCGTTGTCCTGGATCAGTGCCATCGCCTCATTGCCGCGGCGCTCCGACAAAAGCGGAAGGTTGCGAGCCACTGTGGAAGCTGCAGATGCTGCCAGAAGGGCTGGCTGGCTGGACGGCTTGACTGCCTTCGATCGCTGACCCTGGCGGCTGCGCAACACCACTAACAACTGCGGATCACAACGTTCCGCGTAATCGACTTGCAACCATTCGGGAACCTGGCGTAAGGGATCTGCCACCCGCATGGTGTTGAGGTCGTAGTACGGCATCACGGCCAACAGCAGGTTGGTGGTTTCATTGCTGCCGATGGCCTTGGTCAACCGCTGGGATAGACCGGTTTTCCAACACTTCTCCTTCTCGTTCAACGCAAGCGCCGGAAGCACACCGCCCAGCATCAGTCGATAAGCCTCACCGATCGGACCGCTATAGAATGTTTCCAGGCAATCAACCGGAGCAGTGAGCCAGAATCTGGTGAAACAGAGACGAGCCGCTTGGGCATCTTCCAAGGCCTGCTGGTTAGGTGAATTATTTAACTTACTGAAGATGTCTTGCAGCCGGCGAACAGACCATGCTAGCGGCTCAATCGGCAACGAAGCGTCATGTTCGGGATTACTGCTGACAAGGCGATTCACCGAGGACGGCTCGGGAAGAGGTTCTGAGGTCGATCTCCCAGCGGTTGAAGCGGGGATGGGCAGACCGAGCAGACGGCGGAGAAACGGCATTGGTGGAGTTTGGCGGATCTGAAGGGCTGAACGTTACTTTACCGATATCCAGGAAGATCTCCTTGTCGCCAAGACTGCCGCAGAGGATGCAGGTCCTGTTCATCCATCAAGGGTTCCCGGCTCAGTTTGCATCTCATGCGAGCGGCTTGCTGGCTGAGGGCCACTGCGTACATGCCATTGGCACGACTGGCAGCCACTCAGTTGTGGATGGGTGCGAAGTCCATCTGTACGAGGGACCTGACCCCCTACAACTTTCGGACAGTGTTTGCGATCCAGTACTGGAGTGCAATCTGATCCGGGCGGCACGGGTTGCAGAGCGGGCCGAGGCACTCAAAGCCTCCGGGCTGAATCCTGAAGTGGTGGTGTTCCACAGCGCCTGGGGAGAAGGCCTCTACTTGCGAGACATCTGGCCAGAAGCCGTTCTGATCGCCTACCCGGAGCTTTACGGACAGGCGGAACTGCTTGATATTGATGATCCAGATGCGCCTCCTGTAACCCAGACGCAGTTGCGGTTTCTTAGGAGAAACAACCTGATGGCGCTGGCAGCCCTTGCCGATTCGGATGCCGCCTTTACACCCACCTTATACCAGCGGAGCACGTTTCCTTCCGCATGGCGAAGCCGGATCCAGGTGATCCACGAAGGAGTGAATAGTCGTTACAGCCGGCCGGATTCAGAGCGCCGGATCAGGCTGAACGACGGACTGATACTCAACTGCGATGACATGGTTCTTACATTCGTAAGTCGAAGCCTTGAGCCTCTGCGAGGCTACTGTCGATTCATGCGGGCTCTACCATACCTTTTTCGCAACCATCCGCGGCTCCAGGTCGTGATCGTGGGAGGGGACGGAACGAGTTACAGCCCTCCATGCCTGAATCCTGGGGGCTACACGGCCGCCATGCGAGAGGAACTTGGTGAGCATCTTGACTGGAATCGTCTGCACATAATGGGAGTGATCAAACATGAACAACTCGTAGCACTACTGCAGGTCAGCACTGTTCATGCCTATCTTTCCTATCCTTATATTCTCTCTTGGAGCCTGATTGAGGCGATGGCCTGTGGTGCGGTTGTCGTAGCCTCCAACACAGAGCCGGTTCGCGAGGTGATCCGCGACGGAGAGAATGGCCTATTAGTCTCGCTGAATAATCCGGCAAGAATAGCAGAGCGTATCAGTGAGGTATTGCGGAACCCTCAGGAGCATCAAAGGTTAGGAGTCGCGGCGCGCCAGACCGTACTGGAGCGATTCAGGCATGACCAGGGAATGCAATCATTTCAACAGTGGATTAACAGCCTGGTGCTGCTGAAAAAAGCTCGCCGTAGGCCATGAGCACCTGGTCGATCACTTCATGCCAATCGCCTGTACGAGGTTGACGAAACAAACGAAGGCTCGGGTACCAAGGGCTATCGGATCGATCGCGAAGCCAACGGGAATCGGCACTCCAGGGCAAGAGAATCCACCCAGGCATGCCCATCGACCCCGCAAGGTGAGCCATGGCGGTATCAACAGTGATAATCAGATCAAGCTGAGCTAGTACGCGAGCAACAGCAGAAAAAGTTCCAAGGTCCAGCAATGGCTTGGCTAAAGAAAAGCCTAACAGAGACGCCAATTCAGTATCTTCACCATACTGCAACGAAACAAGCTGAGCTCCACCACTCTGCAATCCTTCGATCAGTCCCCAAAGCTCACCCGGGGGAAGACTACGTTTGAGATACTCTCTGTGAGAATAGGGCTTATCGAGGTACCGTCCTGATGCCCAGACAATCCCAACTCGGTGGCTCTTATCGTCCAAGTCGCAAGAGAAAAGGGATGGTCCACCAGGATTCCAGAGGGGCGAGCGCAGGATTGGGCCTGAGTCATGGGGATCCGGAACCATTCCCAAAAAGTGCGGGAGGCTCATCATCGGCCCGTGATTCTTTGGTACGGGTCCAGCTGGCTTGCTCTTGCAAAGCACATGCGGCGGTCTTGACATCCAAGCCAGCCCTTCACGAAAAAGTGAAACCAGGTTAGACTCCACAACAAGATACAGTTCAGCGGGGTATGGAGCGCCCAGGGCGATGGCCTGCTGGTGGCGAGTCTCGATCAGCAGCGGAATCCAACGCAAGTACTGAAAGGTGTCACCAAAACCCTGCTCACTCCACACCCAGAGGTCCTCGCGAGGGTCAAGCGTATGGAAGCGTCTCTGGTCCCAGAAAGGCTGAGGCCAATAGAAATTAAAAAAGTTTAGGCTTTTCCTGTTCTCTGCCAGCCTAAAACCTTCTGAATAGTGCTCCATCCCCAGCATCACCTGGCTGAGGCACCAGGCTGCTTCACTGCCGGTAGCCTGTGCGTAAGCCTCAGCCGCCTCCTCGAAGCGGTTCAGATCCCGCAATGTATTAGCCAGTCCACACCAGGCCGTGCCTGAGCAGGAATCCATCTTGATAGCTCGTCGATAACATTTCTCTGCCGGATGGGGTAGATCCGCGAGCCATAACGCATGGGCTAAATTGGTAACAAGCCGAGCATCTTGGGGATCCAACTGGCTCGCCTTTGCATAGCCCGCAGCAGCACCTATCCAATCATGGCGCTGCTCACAAACAAGGGCTTCCCTAATAGATAGAGCAAGTTGTTCGGTCTGATCAGGCAATTCAGTTGCTAAAGATTTATCACCAAGACTAACCCCCAACGCCAGCATCCGGTGGATGTCGTGAGCGAAATCCGGGCGCCGGCATGAACTGAGCGGTACACCGACCCGGTTGGCGGAGCGACGGGCGTCCTCGCCCAGCTGATTGTCGCAGACTAAATGCCACTCATTCTCAATAGTCCAGCGCTGGAGCACCTGTCTTAGCCACGAGCTTGGGGCGGTATGAAGCTTGTAGCAAAGGTGTGGGTCTGCGTGACCTGCTTCCCTTTGCGGGTAACGGTTGTGATCAACTCGACGATCCAGCTGCAACCGGGCCAGTTCGCCTTGATGTGATCCGGCACGTCTTTCGCCCCAGCGCCCAGGTCGTGTCACGGCCCTGACTGCCGTTTCTCGGAATCCGTTGCTGTGAACGGAATCTGCACCGATTCAGGGGGCAGGGTGAATTAGAGCTGATTCAAAGTGTCACAAGAGCTCTGAGCTTGAGCCAGAGTCGGCTGAGACACATTTTGAATCAGCGTCAAGCTACCTCCAATGAGCAAGTGTCATCATATCCAAACAAATCTCTCTTTTCAACTAATCATAAGAGCCGACTCGTGCTAGACTCACTTTTTAGTTTGATTTGCTTAGCAACAGCAATTTGCTCACAACTGTACGACTGTATTCATAATCACCATCAGAAAGCCTAGGCTGTCGCAAAGGATACAGACACACCTTCTGGATTTCTGAAATGATGTTGTCCAGTCGTTAATGCAAGCAATCCAAATCACAAACTGTCCCATGTCAATCAGGATCATCCATTGTTTCTGCCAATCTTCTCTTGCTTTCTAGCATTTGCTAGATAGCACTATTGTCCTTCTCGTCAAATTCGATTAGGATTTTTCTGAATCAAAACTCACCAATCATTCTTAAATCATGTCTACAGGTCAACTTGGCGGTGGCAATTTTGAACTCATCACTGAATATGAGAATGCTTTTGGCCCCTTGCCAGGCCCTCACAACACTACCCCCATTATAAATTTTTGGGCAAGAGACCTTACTCAAGGAGAATTTGGTACTCCTATAACTACCCCAAGTGTTGACACTAATATTGTCGTAGATTCGGGTACTTTAGCAACATCTGAGTCAATCTCACTTGTTGAGTTTGATGGGTCTGTTCAGGATGCTCCATCAATTGATGCAGTTGTTTTTGGCCAATCCGAAGCTAATCCTATTGGATTCACGGATCTTGTAGGCAGTGACACCTCAATTGTTGGACAGGAGGTTGTTTCCTCTACTGTTGACGACACTCTCGTCATTGGTGGACTTAACCCTGAGACCGGTAATCCACTTGATCCAACTATGCTCTTCCCCAACAGCAACGGCTAATTCTTATGGCGAGATTTGATCATTAATCCCCTAATCCCTGCTGCCTGACCAGGCAACAGGGATTTTTTTAATGTTTTTGAGCTACCTCACGCCACCACCAACTCCCGGCTCTTCGCCAATTGAAAGCGCAGCCGCGGTGGCTCCGCAGCAGCCTCCACGTCCACCGCGATCGTGCTGCCTTCGGGGAAGGTGCCGGCCAGGATCGCCTTGGCGATCGGGGTTTCCAGCTGGCGCTGGATCGCCCGCTTCAGGGGCCGGGCGCCATAGACCGGGTCGTAACCCACGGCGGCCAGCCAGTCGAGTGCTTCGCCGTTGAGCTCCAGGCCCAGCTTGCGATCCTCCAGGCGCAGGCGCAGCCGCTGCACCTGCAGCTCCACGATCTGGCGCAGTTCCTCCTGCCTCAGCGAGTGGAAGATGATCGATTCATCCAG
This sequence comes from Synechococcus sp. J7-Johnson, assembly GCF_024345795.1. Taxonomy (GTDB): domain Bacteria; phylum Cyanobacteriota; class Cyanobacteriia; order PCC-6307; family Cyanobiaceae; genus Regnicoccus_A. The sequence goes on along the minus strand of NZ_JAGQBU010000003.1, from coordinate 136,768 downwards.
CCGGTTGAGGAACTCAGGCCGGAAGTGGCCGCGCAGGGCGTCGTTCACGCGCCGCTCCATCTCGCCGTGGCGGGCTGGATCACCGGCCAGATCGAGGATCGAGGCACTGCCAATGTTGCTGGTGAGGATCAGCACCGTATTGGTGAAATCCACCGTGCGGCCCTGCCCGTCGGTGACGCGGCCGTCATCGAGGATCTGCAGCATCACGTTGAACACATCGGGGTGGGCCTTCTCCACCTCGTCGAACAGGATCACCGCATAGGGCCGGCGCCGCACCGCTTCAGTCAGCTGGCCGCCCTCCTCGTAGCCCACATAGCCCGGAGGCGCTCCGATCAGGCGGCTCACGGCGTGCTTCTCCATGTATTCACTCATGTCGATGCGCACCATGGCGTCGTCGCTGTCGAACAGCTGGGCGGCCAGGGCCTTGGATAGCTCCGTCTTGCCCACACCCGTGGGGCCAAGGAACAGGAAGCTGGCGATCGGCCGGTTGGGATCGCTCAGCCCGGCGCGGGAACGCTGGATCGCATCAGCCACGGCGGTCACCGCCTGCTCCTGACCGATCACGCGAGTATGCAGTTCATCCTCGAGATGCAGCAGTTTCTCCATCTCGCTCTGCACCAGCCGGCTCACGGGGATGCCGGTCCACTTGGCGATCACCTCGGCGATGTCGTCTTCAGTCACCTCCTCGCGCAGCAGCGTTTTCTCGCCATCACCCGCGTTGAGCTCGGCCTCCTTGGCCGCCAGCTTCTTGTTCAGCTCCGCCAGGGTGCCGTATTCCAGTTCGGCGGCCTTGTTGAGGTCGTACTGGCGCTTGGCCTGCTCCACCTGCAGCTGCACCTGCTCGATTTCCTCCTTGATGGCGCTGAGCTCATCGATCGCCCCCTTCTCCTGCTGCCACTGGGCATTGAGGGTGCTCTGCTGCTCACTCAGATCAGCCAGCTCCTTCTCCAGTCGCTCCAGCCGGTCGCGGCTGGCGGTATCGGATTCACGCCCCAGCGAGAGTTTCTCCATCTCCAGCTGCAGGATGCGGCGATCGAGTTCATCGATCGCCTCCGGCTTGGAGGTGATCACCATCTTCAGCCGCGCGGCTGATTCATCCATCAGGTCGATCGCCTTATCCGGCAGGAAGCGATCAGCGATGTAGCGGCTGGAGAGCACCGCCGCTGCCACCAAGGCGTTGTCGGCGATGCGCACGCCGTGGTGCACCTCGTAGCGCTCCTTGAGGCCGCGCAGGATCGAGATCGTGTCTTCCACCGTGGGCTGATCCACGAACACCTGCTGGAAGCGACGCTCCAGGGCCGGATCCTTCTCGATGTGCTGGCGGTGCTCATCGAGGGTGGTGGCACCGATGCAGCGCAGTTCGCCGCGGGCCAGCATCGGCTTGAGCAGGTTGCTGGCATCCATCGAGCCGCCGGCGGCGCCAGCCCCCACAACGGTGTGGATTTCGTCGATGAACAGCACGATCTGGCCTTCGCTTTCGGTCACCTCCTTGAGTACGGCCTTGAGCCGCTCCTCGAATTCACCGCGATACTTCGCCCCAGCGATCAGGGCGCCCATATCAAGTGCGATCAGCTGACGGTTCTGCAGGGCCTGGGGCACATCCCCATTCACGATCCGCTGGGCCAGGCCCTCAACGATCGCGGTCTTGCCCACACCGGGTTCACCGATCAGCACCGGGTTGTTCTTGGTGCGGCGCGAGAGGATCTGAATCGTGCGGCGGATCTCCTCATCGCGGCCGATCACCGGATCGAGCTTGCCGTCCTTGGCGGCCTGGGTGAGATCGCGGCCGTACTTCTCCAGGGATTCGTAGGTGCCTTCGGGGTTCTGGTCAGTCACGCTCTGGTTGCCACGCACGGCCTTCACGGCATCTTTGAGTTTGTCAGCGTTGGTGCCCGCCTGGGAGAGCAGCTGCTTGCCGCAGCGGTCGTCGATCGCCAGGGCCAGCAGCAGGTGCTCGATCGAAATGAAGCTGTCGCCGTAGCTGGCCTTGAGCTGCTCGGCCTGATCGAGCACGCTGTTGAGCCCCTTGCCCAGAAACACGTTCTCGGGCGCCGCGCCCAGGCTCGGCTGGCGTGAGAGGAAAGCCTCCACCGCCTGGCTCAGTGCCGACACATCAACGCCGGCCTTCTCGAGAATGCGGCTGGCCAGTCCGGGCGGGCTGAGCAGGCTGGCGAACAAGTGCTCGCTCTCCAGTTGCTGCTGCTTGCGCTGCTGGGCCAGCTGCTGGGCGGCCACGATGGCGCCCCAGGCCTTCTCCGTGAATGCTTCGGCGGTGGGATGCATACCTGTTCTCCTCTCTGATCAGTTCTCTTGACGCTATGAACAGAAGGACGGCCAGCACAGGATGGGCAGGCCGAAACAATTGGCGAATCAACCGAACGGCGCGGGCCGGGCCTGTCCTTAACTTCACTCGAATGCTCCGCTCCTGCCCGATGACGATGCCGATGACCAGGCCCAGGCCCCTTGCCGCGCTGGCGGCCCTCTCCCTGCTCGGCGCATGCCTGGCCCCCGGCGCTGCAGCCGCCAGTTGCACCTACCTGCCGGCCGTGGGGGGAGGCACCAGCGTCAGCAAGTCGATCCAGTTGAACGGCCCCCTGGTATTTCCCTTCGGCCGCACCAACTTCAACACCGATTTCACGGTGAACCGCGCCTACTCCAGCTACAAGGTGAATTTCAAATCCACCTCCACGGAGCGTGGGCCCTATCCCATCCAGGCCTACCTCAAGTTCAGCGACGGCACCAACCTGCAGGTGGTTAATGAAACCCTGGATGCACCTCCGGGCCTGTTTCGCCAGTTCGGCCCCTTCTACCCTCCGGCCGGCAAACTTGTCAGCCAGGTGAATGTGAAGGTGGGTACGGGCTACAACGCCAACGCCACCGGCTTCAGTTACACGATTTCGGTGTTCGGCTGCCGCTGACACCGGGGCGCAAGCGGATCAGCAACTGAATCAGCAGCTGACCCGGATCAGAATTACAGGTCCAGGTTCGGCAGCGCCCGCGGGCAGGGCCTGAGCGGGCAACCGTCAGCGCCATACAGCGCATCCGCCGCCGAAAGACAGCCGCCGGCGTTCTTGCGCGGCACCTGCCGCGGCTCGATCCGCAGCGGCTGCAGAACCGAGTCCTTCAGCGGCACCAATAGCGGGCAGGTGGCACCAGGCAGCCATGGCGTGGTGGAAAGGGGCGGTACCGCCAGGGGCTGGTGCTGGGCGGAAACGGGAGCGCCGAGCATGAGGGGCAGCACTGCCAGGCAAGCCCCCCATCCGTGCAGTTGCCATGCAGTTGCCATGATGTCGCCACGTCAGGCCACGGGCCAAGAATAGGGATGAGCAACGAGGAGAGGGAGGCCCTGGTGCTGCGTCTGGCGCAGGAATCCCGCGACTTCGAGGGCACCAGCAAGGATCCGGAGCGCAATTGCTGGCTGGTGGTGCACCGCCATGCCCACGGCGTGCTGCCCAGCGAATATGACATCCGCGACGTGCCCGAAGACCTCTACCTCGAGGTGCTCTCCAGGCGACGCTCGCTCAGCTGAGCCCTCCGCCCGGTCACCGAGCCCAGCAGATCGGCCACGGGGGCGATCCTGGATTGCTCCAGGAACCTGGAGGCAGCCTCCGCCGCACTCGCCTGCTCCAGGTCGGCCCACTCGATCGGGTAGCCCAAGGTTCTGGCGCGCTCGATCAGCCGCTGCCAGGGCCGCTCCTGATCTCCCAGCCGCAGCAGGGCCCTCAGCCTCGGTTGCCGCTCGGCGTCGGCCACCAGCCGCCGCAGCTGCTCCATCGACATAACCACGGTTGCGTCGGTCGAACCCAGCCTCGCCTTGCCCAGCGGGATTGACCAGCGGGCGAACACAAAGCACAAAAAAACCACCCCTTGGCAGGGGTGGTGGATGGAAATCAAAGATGGAGCAGAACGCTCTGGATCAACGACCCTTGATCAGGCCCAGCCCTTGGCGGCCATTTCCTCGATGTAGGAGGCCACATCGGCGATATCAGTTTCGCTGAGCTTGCCTCCGAAGGCAGGCATGGCGTTCTTGCCGTTGGTGACCTGATAGGCGATGGCCGATTCGTGGTCACTGCTGTAGTTGGCCAGATAGGCCTCGAGCGCCTCGGCCTTGAGCGTGCGCTCGGCGTTCACCACATTGCCGCCGCCCATGTGGCAGGCGGCGCAGTTGGCGGAGAAGATCTGCCCGCCATGGGCGGCGTCGGCGGCAAAGCTGGGAGCGGCTCCCAGCAACAGGGCCAGGCAGACGGCGAAGAATGAAAGCAGGCGACGCATCAGGGAGGCGAGCAATGGAGCGGGCAACCCGTCAAAAATAGAGTCCCAGAGTCGGCAGAGCGCCGGCTGGGGGAGTGGATGAAACAATCTCGTCACTGAGCCCCAGGGACCTCACTCCACGATCACCTTGCCCACCATGCCGGCACCGCGGTGGGGCTCGCACCAGTAGTCGTAGCTGCCGGCCTGATCAAAGGTTTCATCCCAGCTTTCACCCGGCGCAAAGGCCAGGTCGATGTGGCTGAGTTCCTCGTGGCCATCGAAGACGGCGTTGTGGGGGGCCAGCTTGTTGTTCACGAAGTGGATCGTGTCCCCCTTGCTGATCGTGATCACGCTGGGCTCGAAAGCCAGCATGCCGCCGTCGGTGCCGAGCTTCACCTCAACGGTGGCGGCCTCTGCCGGCAGGACCGAACTGAAGCTCACCAGCACCAGCAGCGCCCCGAGCAGGGCAGAAGCTGCCATGGCCTGAATCAGACGCGCCGCGCAGGCCTGCAGAGCTTGGACCATCAGGTTTTCCTAACACTGATGACACTTTAAGACGTCTTCAGATAGCCCCGCGGTTGGGCAGCCCCGCCAGCTCGAACACCGCCTCCAGGGAGGGGGCATGGCTCACCAGCTCGAAGCGCTCCGGCGGGCTCACCGGCTCGTGGACGAAGTGGCGCTGGCGGATGCTGAAGCGATCCCAGGCGTTCACCTCGATCGGCAGCACGCGGATCAGGGCTTCAATCCACCAGCCGTTCAGCGCCAGCCCCAGCGGCGGCCGCCAGCTGCGGCGCCAGCGGCAGAGGCGGCTCACGGTGTCATCGACCGTGACCGCAGGCTGCCCCAGCACCAGCCGGCGCAGCGGTCCCTGATTCGGCTCTGGATTGGGCTGGTGCGGGTTCAGCGCCAGATGGGCGCAGACCAGGGCGATGTCGGCCGCATGGATGAAGTGGAAGCTGGCCTCGGCCCGCAGCCACTTCGCCAGCCACAGCCAGCGCACCGCCTCCTTCAGGCCCGCCGTGAGATAGCTGGTGGGGTGGGAATCGCCAGGACCCACCGAGCCGCCGAACACCAGCGTGGGGAAGACCGCCACGATCCGCTCGGCCAGGGGATGGCTCTCCAGTTGCTGCAGGCATAGGGCCTTGGTCTGGATGTACTCGGTGCCGTAGGCGGCCGCTTCCGGCAGCAGCTGCAGCTGCCGGTCGAGAATGCTGGCGGTGGAGAAATAGATGATCTGCTCCAGCCGCTCGGGATCGAGCCGGCTCAGCAGCTCCTTCACGGCCACCACGTTCACCTGCTGGGCCCGCTCCGGATCGCCCCAGGCGGTGGCGGTGTGGATCACCCGGGTGGCCGAGGCGATCTCTGCGGCGTGGGGCGCCTGATCACGCAGATCGCCAACCAGCAGGGTGATGCGCGGATGCTGCCTGGGCACGGCCGTGAGCTTGGCGGGATCCCGCAGCCAGAGCAGCAGCTCGGCATCGGAGCTGGCCAGCAGCTGCTCAGCGATGGCCTGACCGACGCAGCCGCTCGCTCCGGTGATCAGGATGCGGGCCGGACGACCGTTACCGCTCGGAACGCCGCTCAAACAGCTGCTCCCAGCAGCTCGTTCACCGACTTGCCGGCCTCGAAGAACACCCGGGCGTTCTCCTCGGGCGTGCCCGGCAGGATCCCATGGCCGAGGTTGAGGATGTGGCGGCGGCCGCGGGCCTTAAGCACGGTGTCGACGATGCGCTCGCGGATCGCCTGCGGGGTGCCGAAGAGCAGACCGGGATCCACATTGCCCTGCACTCCCAAGTGCTCCGGCAAGCGGGCGCAGCCGTCGGCCATGTCCACGGTCCAGTCGAGGGAGATGAAATCGACGCCGGTTCTGGCCATCCGCTCCAGCACACCGGCGCTGCCGGAGATGTAGAGAATCAGGGGGGTGTCGGGGTGCTTCGCTTTCACCTGATCCACCACCCGTTTCTGATACGGAGCGGCGAACACGTCGTAGTCGATCGGGCTGAGCTGACCGGCCCAGGAATCGAACAACTGCACCACCTGGGCACCGCTCTCGATCTGATAGCTCACGTAGGCGGCGATCGAATCGGCCAGATGAGCCAGCAGGCGATGCAGCAGCGCCGGCTCCTGGAACGCCATCGCCTTGATCACGGCGTAGTTCTTGCTGCTCTTGCCCTCCACCGCATAGGCGGCCAGGGTCCATGGGGCCCCCACGAAGCCCAGCACCGCCGCCTCGTTGCCCACGCTCTGGCGCAGCCGGCCCAGCACCTCGCCAACGAACGGAAGCGAAGCCGCCGCATCCAGGGGCCGCAGCGCCTCCACCTGGGCCAGGCTGCGGATCGGCGGATCGATGATCGGTCCCTTGCTCTCGATGATGTCGAAATCAATCCCCATTCCCGGCAGGGGCGTGAGGATGTCGGAGAAGAGAATCACCCCGTCGGGTTGAAAGGCCCGATACGGCTGCATCGAAATCTCATAGGAGAGATCGGGCTGCTCCGAGCGTTCCCGGAAGCCGGGATGTCGGTCGCGCAAGTCGCGGTAGACCTTCATGTAGCGCCCGGCCTGGCGCATCATCCAGACCGGTGGACGCTCCACCTGCTCACCTCGGGCGGCGCGCAGCAGCAGGGGGAGCGAGTCGGCCATGGGAGAAGGGAATGCCAGGGGCGAACTTACCCGAGAGCCCCACCCGTTACGGCGGCTTCGTCACAGAGGGCCTGGCTGCGAACCGGGTCGAGCTTCAGCACCAGCACGCCCAGGGGCGGCAGGCAGAGGTCAAGCGACTGGTCGTAGCCATGGACAGCCCAGTCCTCGCTGAACTTGCCCCCAAGGTTGCCGAGGTTGCTGCCGCCGTAGCGGCTGCTGTCGGTGTTGAAGACTTCGGCGTAGTAGCCCTCCATCGGCACACCAATCCGGTAATGGGAGTGGCTCTGGGGCGTGAAGTTGGCCACCACCACCACACAGCTGCCGGTGCGGCTCTCGCGGCGCATGAAGCTGATCACCGAATGGCGGCTGTCGCTGCAATCGATCCACTGGAAGCCGTAGTGGTCGAAATCGTCCCTCCACAGGGCCGGCTCCTCGCGGTAGAAGCGATTGAGGTCGTCGACCAGGTTGCGCAGTCCCTGATGGGCCTCGAACTCGAGCAGGTCCCACTGCAGGTCGCCCCAGACGTTCCATTCGGAGCGCTGGCCGAACTCCATACCCATGAAGATCGTCTTCTTGCCCGGGTGGGTCCACATGTAGGCGAGCAGGGCACGCACATTCGCGAACTTCTGCCAGTCGTCACCAGGCATCTTGTGCAACAGATGGCTCTTGCCATGCACCACCTCATCGTGGCTGAGTGCCAGCATGAAGTTCTCGGTGTAGTGATACATGATCGAGAAGCTGACATTGTTCTGGTGGAACTGGCGGAACCAGGGATCCAGCTCGAAGTAATCGAGCATGTCGTGCATCCAGCCCATGTTCCACTTGAGGTTGAAGCCCAGACCACCCATGTCGGTGGGCTTGGTGACCATCGGCCACGTGGTGGATTCCTCGGCAATCGAGAGGGCACCGGGGAAGTGATGGAACAGCACCGAATTGGCCTGCTGCAGGAAGCGCACGGCTTCGAGGTTTTCGCGACCGCCCTGCTCGTTGACCAGCCATTCGCCCTCGGGGCGCAGGTAGTCGCGGTAGAGCATCGAGGCCACCGCATCCACCCGGATGCCGTCGATGTGGAACTCCTCGAACCAGAACACCAGGTTGGCCACAAGGAAGTTGCGCACCTCGTTGCGGCTGTAGTTGAAGATCAGCGTGCCCCACTCCTTGTGCTCGCCGATGCGGGGATCGGCATGCTCATAGAGGTGGCAACCATCGAAGAACGCCAGGCCGTGGCTGTCCTTGGGGAAATGGCCGGGCACCCAGTCGAGGATCACGCCGATACCTTCGGCGTGGCAGCGATCCACGAAGGCACGGAATTCATCCGGCGGGCCGAAGCGGCTGGTGGGGGCGTAGAAGCCCGTCACCTGATAACCCCAGGAGCCATCGAAGGGATGCTCGGCGATAGGCATCAGCTCCAGATGGGTGAATCCCCGCTCCTTCACGTAGGGGATCAGCCGGTCGGCCAGCTCGGGATAGGTGAGCAGGCGCGCGCCGGGCTTGAGATCGGCGGCCGCCACAGGCGGCCTGGGGCTGCCATCGGCCTCGATGTAGGGCTGGTCGGCCGGGCCATGCATCCAGCTGCCCAGGTGTAACTCATAAACCGAGATCGGCTGATCGAGGGGATCGCGGCCGTCGCGCTGCTCCAGCCAGGCCTGGTCGCCCCAGCGGTACTGACCCAGCTGGGCGACCACCGAGCCGGTCTGGGGGCGGATCTCGTGCTGGAAGCCGTAGGGATCAGCCTTCTGATAGCAGTGGCCCTCGGCTGAGCGCACCTCGTATTTGTAAATGGCTCCGGGGCTCAGCCCGGGCACGAACAGTTCCCAGATCCCCCCGATGCGCAGCTGCATCGGGTGATGGCGGCCATCCCAGCTGTTGAAGCCACCCAGCAGCGCCACGCTGCGGGCATTGGGTGCCCAGAGGGCGAACTGCACGCCGGCGATGCCCTCGCGCTCGCAGGGGTGGGCGCCGAGACGGCGCCATATGTGATGGTGGTTGCCCTCGGCGAAGAGATGGCGGTCGAGCTCCCCCATCCACTCCTCACGGAAGGCCCAGGGGTCGTGCTGCTGATGCTCGATGCCACCCCGCTGCACCCGGTATTCGTAGCGGCGGCCAGGGTCCTCGTTCAGCTCGACTTCAAAGATCCAGGGATGGTTGGGCGTGGCCATCGGCTGAGCGCGGCCGTCGAGCACCAGGTCCACCTGGCTTGCCTCCGGCATCCAGGCCCTGACCACCCAGCCATCGCCATGGGGATGGGGTCCCAGCACGGCGAACGGATGGTCGTGCCGGCAGTCCTGAAGCCTCTGGCCGTCTTGGACCATCCATTCGAGGCTGGTGGAGGGCATCGAGCATCGGCAGGCGGAACGGGAGCTTAGGCCGGCCGATCCTGGAGCCCCATCGCTCAGGGCAAGGGGGTGCCGGGCTGGGCGGGATCTTCAGGGAAATCGACGCCGATGATGTGTCCCTCGGGATCAAGGATCACGAAGAGGTTGTCGGTGACCCTTTGGAACTGGGTGGTGACGAGCACCAGCTGCTGGGGTCCACCTTCACTGGCCACCACGGTTGAGCGCAGGCGCTGGAATGTACCGGTGAGTTTCTCGAGATTCTTCCAGCGGTTGAGCAGATCCTGGGGGCTGACCTCGTCCTGAAGACTCCGGATCAGCAGGCTGCGGGCATCCACGACCCGGCCCTGGCTGAGGGCCGTGATGAAGTTGGTGGCGATCTGCTTGATCGGTGTGTCCTTCTGATCGAGTTCCCAGCCCAGCAGACGGCCCCGGCCATCTAGCACCAGCACCAGGGGCCGGCTGCCGCTGGTTCCCCTCAGCTCAGCCTCCACCGTGCTGTCATCCACCCCCGTCGACACGTCGGTGATGCGGCTGCCGAGGATGGTCCCCTGCTGCTGCAGGCGCTCCCGCACCCGCTCCACGGTGGTCAGCTTCTGCAGGTCGGGAGACAGCAGCTCAAACACGGCCTGACTGTCGTTGCGCTTGAGGGCATCGAGCAACACCTGTCCGGCTGCTCTGGCCTGGGCGGGCTGCAGCGCGGAAGTGGCCAGTGCCCAGCCTCCATGCAGTCCGCAGGCCAGGGCCATCGCCAGCAGAGGGACGCGCAGGTTCACGGAGATGCGGGCGTTGGGCTCGGCTCAGTCTGCCGGAGAATCAAACGGCAGCAGGCGCAGCCAGGCCTCAGCCAGCTGCAGTTGCAGGGTGATCACCCGGTGGCCCGGGCCCACCGGGCCCAGGGGAGCCTCGCCGCTGCCGGGGTTCACACACACCTGGGGCCAGGCCGCTGCCGCCAGCGACAGCCGCAGCTGCTCGCCGGGGACCAGGCTCGCCACCAGGGGCTGCAGCTTCAGGCGCCAGCGCTGACGGCGGCGGCAGTGGGGGCCAAGCGCCCGGAGCACCCCGGTGCTCAGCTGCCAGACGCTGCCCTGGCGGATCACCGAAAGGGCGCCACAGAGATCGAAACCGTCCTGGTCAGCGCTGAGTTCCAGCTCCAGCTCCGGTCGCCCCGCCAGGAGCAGCGGCTCGGCCAGGGGCGTGGTGGTGAAGCAAGCCACATCGGCGCGGGCATCGAGATCCGTGCGGGCCACCAGGCCGGCATCTAGGCCCAGATGGCCGCCCCGGCCGGGTACCGGCCGCCAGGGGTCATGCACCAGCCAGACGACACCGCCGCCCTCGATGCCAGCGAGCAGGCGACCCTCGCCGGCATCGATCGCGGCCAGCCCTTCGCTGCGCAGGGCCCACTGGCGGGGCTCAGCGCCGCCAGCGGCCAGGCCCCGCCAGGGGCCAGCGCCGAGATCCGCCACCGCTTCGCGCGGATGGGCCTCCAGGCCATCCCGGTCCCGCAGGTGCCGGTCAAAGAAGGCCAGCTGCAGGCGATCAAGGCCTCCGCCCCAGTTCAGATGACTCCAGGCGCCGATGCGCAGCCAGGGATCGGCGCCGGCGGCCTGGGCGCGGGACCGCAGATCGAGCACCCCGCCCAGGTGGGGGTCGTGCCAGCCGCCCACCAGCAGCATCGGCTTGCGCAACAGACCCTCCGGCGGCTGATGGCGCCTCCAGCCAGCGGGGCTGGCGGGATCCAGCCGCAACCAGCCCAACCCCATCCCGCCTGGATCGTGCTGCTCCAGCAACGCCAGGCCATCCCGCAGGAACGTGCCCCCCTCCAGGCTCAGGCGCAGGCGACGCCAGGCGTTCTCATCCCCGGCGCGGCGCACCGTTTCAGCCGCCAGCTGCAGCGCCCAGCCCAGGCCCAAGGCCCACCAGTGGGCGCCCCCTTCGCTGGCCCAGTGCAGCTGCTCATCCAGGCCCGCCATCGCCGGAGCCAGGGCATCGGGCAGGGGGCTGCCGGGGCTCAGCAGCAACTGTGTGAGTCCCTGATAGGAAAAGCCGTAGGTACCAACCCGGCCGTTGACGTAGGCGAGGCTGCGCACCCAGGCCAGGGCCACCGCGCCATCGGCCGCCTCCTGGGCAAAGCCCCTGAACTCGCCTGTGGAATCTCCCCGGCCGCGCACGTCCTGCACGGCCACCGCATAGCCCTGGCTGGCGTACCAGCGCGGATGGGCATAGGTGACGGTGGACGCGATGGCCCGCCCGTAGGGCTGGCGCATCAGCAGCAGCGGCCAGCGTCCGGGCCGCGTCGGTTTCCAGACCCTGGTGGCCAGCCGTACCCCGTCGGGGCAGGGCATCCACTCCTCGAGAAGCTCGGTTTCCAGCGCAGCGACTCAGCGCACGTCAGGGCAGTGAAGCCCGACCACATAGGTGGTGAGAATTTCGGCGTCGGTTGAGCTCAGCCCCTGGCTCTGGGCCACCATGGCAACCGCTTCCGGCGAATTTGAACTGACGCCGCGGCTGTTGAGCTGGCGCAGGTCGGCGCAGATCCGTTTGGCCTGCTGCGGGTTCTGCTTGACCGACTCCAGCAGCGGTGAGGCCGCCTGGAGGGGGGTGAGCGGCAGCCCGGCTCCGATCAGCGCGGCCAGAGCAACCAGGGCGAGCTGACTGAGGACCGGCAGCCGTTTACGTGGTTGAGAAAAAAGGGAGAGAACAGGCAAGGACCGTCCACCGCAGGGGTGATCCATCCATTTGACGGTCTCCGTGAGACCGGTTGGAGCAGTCCTGGTCAGTTTGGTGGGCGACCGGTGGCCCGCCGTGCCGCGGCGATCCAGGCGCGCACCTGGGTGGCATCGGGCGCCGGCAGCGCGGATCCGGTCAAAGAGCGCTGCAGCCGGCCCAGCTGACGCAGCAGTTGCTGGGGCGATGCCTCGGCCAGCCCGGCCGAACTGGCGATGCCCGCATAGAGGAGCAGAGCGGCATGCTCAGGCGCCAGACCCAGCTCACTGATCAGGCGTGCCTGGCCCCGCAGCTTGATCAGTCGCTGCTCCGAAGCGCCGCAGCGGGCCAGGCGCCGCAGGGCCAGATCGCTCTGGGCTGCCAGCGACGGCCAGTCTTTAAGACCGGCCAGGCTCAGCTGGCTCTGCTCAGCGCGGAAGTGGGAGGGAAGAACCAGCATCAACGCAGCACCTTCACCGCGCCGTCATCGAGGCTGCGGGTGGCCTCCGCCAGCACCACCGGCCGACTGACGCCGGCGCTGGCTGACTCGACCCGCCGCAGGCGCACATGCACCAGCCCATCGGCACTGCTGCGGCCGCTGCTGCGCAGGTTCAGAGCCAGCTGCTCCACCGTGGGGGCATAGGCCTCAGCGGAAAGATCAGCCGTCGCAGCGGCGATCACCAGGTTGCTGCCGTTGTCGAACACCACCGGCACGGTCACAGCCCCCTCCACCTGGGTGCGTGGCGAGTAGCTGATGGCGAAGGCCAGACAGGAGAGCGAGAGCAGGGCCGTGAAGCTGGTGACCCCCACCAGCCGGAAGCGGAAGCCCCAGCCCATGACAAAGGCCAGCACCATCCACACCGCCAGCGCGCCGCTGGCGGCCCCCAGCCAGAGCCCGGCTTTGAGCGACAACGGATCGACGGGCATGGCGGCCAGAGCAGGAGCGGAAACCCCTTTATATTGCGGCGACCTCAGGCGGTGACAGCGACGAGCCGATGGGGTCCCCGCCTTCGCCTGAAACGGGAACCCAGTCCCGGAGCCGCCGCCAACGACTTCTGCTGGCTGCCGCCCTCGGTGGAAGCGCAGGGCTGGCCGGAGCCTGGTGGGGGTCCGATCACCTGGCTCGCCGGGTTTATGAAAGCTGGCGGCCAAGGCTGCAGGTGCTGATCGGACGGGGGCTGGGCCACCCCGTCCAGCTCGGTCCCTACAAAGGCCTCAGGCCCTGGGGGCTGAGCATCGGCCCCAGCCGTGTCCTGAGCGGGCCTACCGACAGCTCCAACCTGCGCCTCGACGGGATTGGGGTGAACCTGGATCCCCTGGCCAGCCTGGTGGAGCGGGCGCCGGTGCTGGAGCTGCGGCCCAGGGGCACCCAGCTCAGCCTGATCCCCAATGCCCAGGGGCAGCTATGGGTGTTCGGGCCGGCTGGAGACAGGCCCCCGCCAAGACTCACTCTCAAGATCCTGCTGGAGCAGCCCGCCCGCCTGCAGCTGGGCTCCAGCGCTCTCGACCTGAAGCTGCAGGGCAGAGCCGGGGTGAGGATCCACAACCGCAGCGTCGACTGGCGCGCCACCGCCAGGGCAAGGGCCGGCAACGGCCGTGCGCTGGCGCGCGGCTCGGCCAACTGGCGCAGTGGCGCGGTGAAGCTCGGCCTCGACCTGCGGCGCTGGGACCTGGCGCCACTGGTCTCCTTGATTCCCCGTGCCAGTCCTCCGCGCCAGCAGTCGCTGAAGGGAACCGCCGATGGCCGCCTGGAGCTGGATCGCCGCCGTGGCAGCACCAGCTGCCGGGGTTCGCTGCGCATTGGGGAGCTGGAGCTGCGGGATCCGCTGTTGCCGGCGCCGCTTCAGGCCAGACGCCTGGCCGTTGGTTGCCGCGGGCAGGAGATCCAGCTGGAGGGGGATCCCTGGCGGATGGCGAACTGGCGCGGCACGGTCAAGGGCTCCCTGGTGCCTGGAAGCCGCTTCGATCTGCGCTTCAGCGCCAGCGATCCCCAGCGCGGCGACCGGCTCGGCCTGGGGGTGAGCGGGCCCTGGCGCCAGCCGCTGCTGGCACTCGATGGCCACATCCCCCTCGGCAAGGGCACCCCCACCAGCCCCCAACCGCTCAAGCTCAACGCCCTGATCCGCTCCGACTGGCGCAGCCACCTCCAGTTGCGGCTCGACAGCCTGCGCCTGCGCTCCGGCCGCTCCGAGATCACGGCCAGGGGTCAGATCTGGCCCCAGCTCAATGTGCGCAGCGAGCGGCTGCGGCTCCATCCCTCCCTCTGGCAGCCGGCCGGAGCCGCGGCCCAGGCCCTGCTGGGTAGCAGTTCCTGGCTGGAAGGCGGCCTGCTCCTGGCTGGAACCCTGCGGCAGCCGACCCTGAGCGCCAGCTTTCAGAGGCAGGGGAGCACCCTGCTGAACGTCCAGGCCAGTGCGTGGCCGAGCGAGAGCCGGGCTGGTCCCCTCGGCCGCCTGCAGGCGCGGCTGACGGCCCCCTCCGGTCTGCGCCTGCAGGACACCCTGCTGCTGGGCACCGCCAGCGCCGATCTGGCCTGGTCCGATGACCAGCTGCGGCTGGTCCGCTTCGAGAGTCCGGAGCTCAGCGCCGATGGCAGCCTTCCGCTGCGCTGGCAGCGCCGGCGGGGCCTGGTGGCAGGCGATCTGGGCCTGAACCTGCAGCTCAGGCCCTACGCCCTGGCCCGGCTCGGCCCCCTGCTGGGCAGCACGCTCCAGGGAGATCTCAGCGCCAGGGGCCGCCTCAGTGGCCCCCTGGCAGCCCTGCGCCCCGACTTCTGGCTGTCGGTGCGGCAGCCCGGTGGCGGCCCCCTGCAACTGCTGGAAACCTGGGAAGGGCGGCTCACTGCCCGCAGCGGCGGTGGCGGCGATCTGGCCATGACGGCATTGACCCCTGCCCAGCAGGGCAGCCTCAAGGCCAGGCTGAACCGGTCCTGGCTGCCCAGCCAGGTGGAGCTGCGCCGCCAGCAAGGGGTTCTGAGCTTCAACGGCGATGCGCGCCGCTACCGCTGGCAGGCGAGCCGCTTTCCCCTCGTGGGCCTGCAGCTCGCCATTGGTGGTTCCTCCAGGCCCAGGGCCCTCGACGGACTGCTCAGCGGCAAGGGAATTCTCGATCTGCAGCCCCTGGCGATGGAGGGCAGCGTGGCCGTGGAGCGTCCGCTGCTGCTGGGGGTGCGCGGGCAGCGTCTCACCGCCTCAGGCCGCTATACGGCAGGCCAGTTCCGCTTCAAGGGAGAGCTCACGCCCCTGGCCGGTGGAACGGTGGCCCTCAGCGCCGATGGCGAGCGGAAGGGCCGCCTGCGCAGCCGCCTCGAGGGGCGAGGACTGCCGCTGCAACTCTTCCAGGAGCTGGCCCAGGCACTGACGATCTGGAGGGGCGGCAGCCCCCTGGCCAGGGGCAGGGCCAGCGACCTGGGCACCCTCGTGATCGACACCCTCGGCGGCACGATCGATGGCCAGCTCCAGGCTCTCCGCGCGGCCCAGGCACGGCTGGCTGAATTCCGGGGTCCGACGACCGCCGGATCACGGACACGGCTCGAGGACCTGCGCGGTCTGGTGGATCTCGACATCAGCCTGGCCGGGCCCGATCTGGAGCGCCTAAACCTGGATCTGGGCGCCAAGGGCCACCTCTGGCTGCGGGCCGATGACCGCGACGAAGCGCTGCGGCTCGATCCGTTCCAGGTGCGGCTGGAAGGACCGATCCGGGGCGGGAAAGGGAGCTTCAGCCTCGAGAACCTTCCTCTTGCCCTGCTGGCCCTGGCCACGCCGGTGCCCAGCAGCCTGCGGGGGGGGCTGAATCTGGAGGGCTCCTACCAGTTGGGATCGGCTCTGCGCAAGAGCGCCTTCCGCACCAGCCTGAGCCTGATCGACGCCAGCCTGAACGGGATTCCGCTGCGGCTTGAGGACGCCACAGTGAGCCTGGATGGGGATGCCCTGGCTCTGTCGGCCTCCCTCAGCAGCGAAGGGGCCGACAGCCGCGTCGCCCTCAGCGGCAGCGTCCCCCTCGATCCCGCTCAGGAGGGGATGAAGCTGAGGCTCTCCAGCCGCGGCGACGGCCTGCGCTTCATCAGCACCCTGGTGGGGCGTGGGCTGGACTGGCGCAAAGGCAGCGCCGATCTGGAGCTGCTGATGCGGGGCAGCCTGCTCAAGCCCCTGGCCAATGGCTTCCTGCGCTTCCGCGACGGCGAACTGGTGGTGGCCGGTCAGGAGATCAGCCAGCTCCAGGCCACGGTGCTTTTCGATTTCGAGGAGCTGCTGGTGCAGGAATTCAAGGCCCGCATAGGCAGCCAGGGGGAGCTCGATGGCAGCGGTGGTCTCGGCCTGTTCCGTGACATACCCCAGCCCCAACCCCTCAACCTCACCGTGAAAGATGCGCGGATCAAGGCGCCCCGCCTCAACGCCCTCACCAATGGCAGCCTGGCCCTGCGCGGCAGCCTGCTGCGGCCGCTGCTCAGCGGCGAGCTGAGCCTGAGCAAAGGCACGATCAACGGCCAGCCCGGCACCCTGGCCCAGGAGGATGAGAGCGGCGTCCTCCAGCCGAAGCAGGCCCGGCGGCTGGTGGAGGAGTCGTGGAACTTCGAGAAGCCCCTGGTGCTGCTGGGGCCGGAGGTGGAGAGCAAAACCGCCCTTGACCTGCGCGATTCGATCCCCCGGGTCCCCCTGCTGCGCCTGAGCAACCTGCGCCTCAAGCTCGGCCCCGATCTGGAGGTGGTGGTGCCGCCGGTGGCCAGCTTCAAGACGGGCGGCACCCTCACCCTCAACGGCCGCATCGACCCCAGCCTCAGCGCCAGCGGCGTGGTGCGGCTGCTCGGTGGTCGTCTGAGCCTGTTCACCACCAACTTCACCCTCGATCCCGACGCCCCCAACGTGGCGGTGTTCACCCCGAGCCTCGGCCTGATCCCCTACGTGGACATCGCCTTGCGCACCCGGGTATCGAACACGCTCAACGTGGGCCAGGGCCGCGAAGCCGTCAACGACTTCGACCTGCGTGGCGGTTACACCCCGCTCGATCAGCTCAACCTGGTCAGGGTGGTGGTGACCGTCAGCGGCCCGGCCGACCGGATCGCCGAAACGCTCACGATCCGCAGCTCCCCTCCCCTGCCGGAGGAGCGGCTGGTGGCCCTGATCGGCGGCAATTCCCTGGCCGGACTGAGCGGCGGCAATGCCACGGCGGCCCTGGCCACGGTCTTTGGCCAGTCGCTGCTCTCCCCCCTGGTGGGAACCCTGAGCAACGCCTTCGGCCAGCGGGTGAGCTTCTCCCTGTTCCCCACCTTCTTCTCCCCTTCCGTGAACGAGGTGGGCAGTAACGCCTCGGGTTCCCGGGGGGAGTCGCGGCGCGCGCCGGCCCAGCTGGTGCTGGGCTCGGAGCTGGGCCTCGACATCACCGAACGCTTCAACTTCTCCGTGCTGGCGGCCCCGAACCGCACCGACATCCCCCCCCAGCTCACCCTGCGCTACCAGGCCAGTGACACCCTGGGCCTGCAGGGATCCTTCGACACCGAAGGGCGCTGGCAGGGCCAGCTGCAGTTGTTCTTCCGCTTCTGAAGGAGCCCACTCAAGGATGGAACTGATCGGCGTGGATCTGGGGGGCACCGCCATCAAGCTCGGCCGCTTCGATGCCAGCGGCGCCTGCCTGGCCGAACTGGAATGCCCCACCCCCCGGCCAGCCCTGCCCGGTGCGGTCTGCACGGCACTGGTGGAGGCGATCACGGCCGTGGACCCGGCGGGCCTGGCCGATCGGGTGGGGATCGGCCTCCCTGGACCGATGGACCGCAGCGGCCGGGTGGCACGGGTCTCGATCAACCTGCCCGGCTGGCACAACGTTCCCCTGGCCGACTGGCTGGAGCCCCAGCTGGGCCGGCGGGTCGTCCTGGCCAACGACGCCAACTGCGCCCTGCTGGGGGAGGCCTGGCTGGGCGCTGCCCGCGGCCGGAGCGACGTGCTGCTGCTCACCCTGGGCACGGGCGTGGGCGGCGCGGCCCTGCTGGAAGGCCAGCTGTTCACCGGCCGCGACGGAGCGGCGATCGAGCCCGGTCTGATCGGCGTCGATCCGGACGGTCCGCCCTGCCGCAGCGGCAACCGCGGCTCACTCGAGCAGTTCTGCAGCATCACGGGGCTGGGGCGGCTGAGCCCGCTGGATCCCGCCGAGCTCTGCCGCCGCGCCGATGCCGGGGATGGCGAGGCCCAGGCGGTGTGGGATTGCTACGGCCGCTGGCTGGGGATCGGCCTGAGTTCGCTGCTCTATGTGCTCACTCCGGAGCTGGTGTTGATCGGCGGCGGCCTCAGTGCCGCCAGCGACCACTTCCTGCCGGCGGTGTGGCGGGAGGTGGAGGAGCGGGTGCTGCCGGAGAGCCGCCGGGACCTGGAGATTCGCCGCTGCGCCCTCGGCAACGGCGCCGGCCGGCTGGGGGCCGTGCGGCTGGCCATAGATGCTCTGCCGACCTGAGCCAGGCCGGTGCGACTGGAACAGCCGGTGCGGCTGAAATGATGGGTCGATGGCTTCCACTCCATCCGGCGTCCCCGATCCCAGTCCCGAGCTGCTCAGCCGGGCCGGAGCCGTTCGCCGTGCCGCCATGGCACTTGGCCAGGCCTCGGATGATCAGCGGCGCCAGGCCCTGAGCGCCATGGCCCAGGCGCTGGAGCAGGCCACCGGCACGATCGTGGCCGCCAACGCTGCCGACCTGGAAGCAGCGGCGGCCGAGCAGCTGGCACCGGCCCTGGTGGCGCGCCTCAGGCTCGACGCGGCGAAGCTGTCAGGCGCCATCGACGGAGTCCGCCAGCTGGTGGACCTGCCCGATCCGGTCGGCCGCCGCCAGCTCCACACCGAACTGGATCAGGGCCTGGTGCTCGAGCGGATCACGGTGCCCCTGGGGGTGGTGGGGGTGATCTTCGAGGCGCGCCCCGATGCCCTGATCCAGATAGCGGCCCTGGCGATCCGCTCCGGTAACGGTGCCCTGCTCAAGGGAGGGCGCGAGGCCAGCCGCAGCTGCGCGGCGATCTTCACGGCCCTGCAGAAAGGCCTGGCGGCAAGCGCGGTGGATCCGGCGGCCCTCGCCCTGCTCACCACCCGCCAGGAGAGCCTGGGACTGCTCAAACTCGATGGCCTGGTGGATCTGATCATCCCCAGGGGCTCGAACGAGCTGGTGCGCTTCATCCAGGACCACACCCGCATTCCCGTGCTCGGCCATGCCGATGGGGTCTGCCACCTGCTGGTCGACCGCGCCGCGGACCTTTACCAGGCCCTCCGCCTGGCCATCGACAGCAAGACCCAGTACCCGGCCGCCTGCAACGCGATCGAAACCCTGCTGGTGCATCGCGATGCGGCTGCCGTCTTCCTGCCGCTGGCCATCGCCGCCTTCGCGGCGGCGGCGGTGGAACTGCGGGGCTGCCCCTTGGCCTGTGGGCTGGGAGTTGCCATCGCCGCCAGCGACGACGACTGGGGCCGGGAATTCTCCGATCGGATCCTGGCGGTGAAAGTGGTGAACAGCCTCGATGAGGCCCTGGAGCACATAGCCCGCCACGGGTCCCGCCACACCGACGCCATCTGCACGAACGATCCCGAGGCGGCCCGGCGCTTCCTCGCCGCCGTCGACAGCGCCGGGGTGTTCCTCAACTGTTCCACCCGCTTCGCCGATGGCTTCCGCTACGGCTTCGGCGCCGAAGTGGGCATCAGCACCCAGACCCTGCCACCGCGTGGGCCGGTGGGGCTGGAGGGGCTGGTCACCTACCGCTATCACCTGCGCGGTGAAGGCCACATCGTGGCCGACTACGCCAGCGGCAAAAGCCGATTCACACACCGCAGCCTGCCCCGATGAGCCTTCCGGCCAAGCCACTGCCCCCATCCCTGCCTGGCCGTGAGGCGATTCACGTGAACGGGCTGCGGCTCTGGGCGCACGTGGGTGTGCTGGAGCAGGAGAGGGACCTGGGCCAATGGTTCGAGCTGGCCTTCAGCCTCTTCCACGACCTCGGCCCCGCAGGCCGAAGCGATGATCTGGCCCTCAGCCTTGATTACGGCCTGGCGATCCAGGCCCTGCAGGAGCAGGCGCGGCTAGTCCGCTGTCTCACCCTCGAGCACTACGCCGAGCGGATCATGGAGCGGATCGAGCAGCTCTACGGCCCCGTGACCCAGCGGGTGATCCTGACCAAATGCGCAGCCCCGGTGAGCGGCTTCAGCGGCCTGGTGCAGGTGGAGCGCTGGCGCCATGCGCCCGCGGCAAGCTGAGCCGATGACCGTCCCGCCTCTGGTGCTGGTGCATGGGCTCTGGGATTCGCCCCGCCTGTTCCGGCGCCTTGAGCAGCAACTGGCGGGAGCCCGCGATCCGCTGCTGGTTCCCCACCTGAGTCACCGGCTCGGTGCCACCCCCCTGCTGGACCTGGCCGAGCGGCTGGGCAAGGCCATCGAAGCAAGGTTCGGAGCCGAGGAACCGATCGATCTGCTCGGCTTCTCGATGGGCGGGGTGATCGCCCGTTGCTGGTTGCAGCTGCTGAGCGGCGAGAAGCGCACCCGTCGCTTCATCAGCGTGGCCAGCCCGCAGCAGGGCACGCTCACGGCCCAGCCCTGGCCGGCGTTCCTGCTGGGGGGAATCGCCGACATGAAACCGGGCAGTCCGCTGCTGCGCCGACTCAACGACGATCCCCACGCCCTGGCCGGGGTGGAGTGCCTGAGCCTCTACACCCCCACCGACCAGGTGGTGGTGCCGGCCTGGAAGGGGGTACTGCCATTCGGACCCGCCAGGACCCTGCCGGTATTGCTGCACCAGAACGTGCTCAGCGCGCCAGCGTCACTGGAGGTGATCCATCGGGAATTGCTGCGCCCCTGACCACCTCCAGCGACACTGATCAGGCGGCCACCAGACCCGAGTGGCGGATCAGGGCCTCCGCCGAGGGAGCCCGGCCGCGGAAGGCCTCAAACACCTCGGCGGGGCTGCGGCTGCCCCCGAGGCTGAGCACCGTGTCGCGGAAACGGCGGCCCGTGCTCTGAACGGCTGGCTCATTCCCCAGACCCACCTCCTCGAAGGCGCTGAAGGCATCGGCACTGAGCACCTCGGCCCACTTGTAGGAGTAGTAGCCGGCGGAGTAGCCCCCCGCGAAGATGTGGCTGAAGGCGCAGAGGAAGCAGTCTTCCGGGATGGGGGGCAGCACCGTGGTGGTGCGGGCGATCTGCCGGCGCAGATCCTCGGGGCTCTGGCCTGAACCGGGAGTCCAGGCGCTGTGCAGGCGCAGATCCACCAGGGCGAAATGCACCTGGCGCAGGGTGGCGCTGCCGCCCATGAAGGTGCGCGCCGCCAGCAGCTTGGCGAACTCCGCCTCGGGCAGGGGCTCACCGGACTGCAAGTGCCGGGCCATGCCAAGCAGCGTGGACCGGTCGTAGCACCAGTTCTCCATGAACTGGCTGGGCAGTTCCACCGCGTCCCACTCCACATGGTTGATGCCCGCCGCCTGGGGCCGCTCCACGGTGGTGAGCATGTGCTGGAGCCCATGACCGAATTCATGGAAGAGGGTCTCCACCTCCTCGAAGGTCATCAGGCTGGGGGTGTCCCCCACCGGCGGGCTCTGGTTGCAGATCAGGTAGGCCACCGGCAGCACCGGATTTCCGGCGGCATCAATGGAGCGACCGAGGCAATCGTCCATCCAGGCTCCACCGCGCTTGCTGCCGGGGCGGCTGTAGGGATCGAGATAGAACCCGGCGATGGGCTTACCGCTGCCGGCATCGAAGACCCGAAAGAAATGCACATCGGCTTGCCAGATCGGTGCCTCGCCATCGGCAGCTTCGATGCGGATGCCGAATAGGCGGCCGCAGAGGGCGAACAGGCCATCGAGCACCCGCGGCAGGGGGAACCAGGGGCGCAGGGCCTCCCCGTGCAGATCGAAGCTCTCGCGGCGCAGCACCTCGGCCCAGAAGCTCACGTCCCATGGTTTGAGCTCGCTGGCTTCAGGGGCGCCCTGACGCTCGGCGCAGGCGGCCAGTGCCTGCAGCTCCCGTTCAGCAGCCGGGTAGGAGGCCGCGCGCAGATCCTCCAGCAGGCGTTCCACCGCGTCCACAGACTCGGCCATCTTCGAAGCCAGGCTCACCTCGGCCCAGTTGGCGTAACCCAGCCGCACGGCCTGCTCGCGCTTGAGGGTGAGGATGCGCTCGATCAAGGGGCGGTTGTCGAGATCACCGGATGAGGCACGGCTCACCTGGGCCTTGTACAGCTGCTCGCGCAGGTCGCGGCAGCGGCTGTATTTGAGAAAGGGCATGGCCCGGGGCATGTCCAGCCCCACCAGCCAGGGACCGGCCTCGGCGCTGGCCTGGCTGCCATCGGGCCCGTTCAGCCCCGCCTCCCGTGCCGCCTGGGCCAGCAGTTGGCGCAGGCTTTCAGGCAGTCCCTCCACCTCGTCCGACGTGCTCAGGGCCAGGGTCCAGCCGTTGGTGGCATCAAGCACGTGGTTGCCGAAACGGGTGGCGAGCTGGGCGAGCTGCTCACTGGCGGCATTGAAGGCCGCCTGGGCCTCCCCCTCCAGGGCCACGCCCCGCAGCTGCATCTCAAGCAGTTCGGCCGCGAGGATCCTCTCCTGGGTTGCATCGAGGGGCAGGCGGCCAGCCCTGTGCTGCTCCTGGAGCTGCTCCAGGGCCCGGTACACAGTGCGGCTCTGACCGGCGCGGTTGCCGAAGGCCACCACGGCCACTTGCTGACTCTGGTGCGCCTCCCGCAGCTCGGGGCTGTTGCAGACGCCATTGAGATGGGTGACAACACCCCAGCTCCAGCGCAGGCGCTCCCCCAGCCGCTGCAGCGGATCCATCACCTCAGCCCAGCCAAGGGGTTCAGCCGAGGCCAGGGCCAGCTCCAGGCGCTGCTCCAGCTCGCTCAGGCCGGCGTTGAGCTCGTCGAGCAGGCCAGGGATCTGCTGGCTCACCTGCTCGGCAGTGATGGCCGAGAAGTCGGGAAGGCCTTCGCCGCGAAGCAGCGGGGGCGCAAGCAGGGAGGCGCTCATGGACGTGAACCGCGTCAATGGGCTCATTCCAGCTGATCAGCGCCACTACGGCGGTTCAACCGAGAGCGGAAATCCGCCCGATCGCAATCGCGCTGGGGCTGCTGAGCCCTTCCGCCAGGGCGTTGGTGGTGGCCCCGTAAAAATCGATCGCCAGGCGGGGCCAGAAGCCGATCGCCAGGGTGGGCACCAGCAGGCAGAGGCCGATCACCAGCTCCCTGGGCTTCATGTCGCCCACCACAGCCAGCGCCGGAATCCTGGGTCCGAAGAACACCCTCCGGCAGAGCGAGAGCAGGTAGACGGGGGTGAGCACCAGGCCGATGGCCGCCAGCACGATCGTGACCACCCTGAAGGGCACGGTGAAGCCATCGTTGGCGGTGATTCCCAGGAAGACGGTGATCTCACTGATGAAGCCGCTCATGCCAGGCAGAGCCAGGGAGGCGAGCGAACTGGCCAGGAAGAAGGCGAAGGTGATCGGCAGCACCTTCGCGAGCCCCCCCATGTTCGGGATCGAGAGGGTCTTGGTGCGCTCGTAGAACACCCCCGTAACGAAGAACATCGAGGCGGCGATCAGTCCGTGGCTGATCATCTGCAGCATCGCTCCGCTCATGCCGAGGCTGTCAATGGCACCGATGCCGAGCAACACGAAGCCCATGTGACTCACCGAGCTGCAGGCGATCCTTCGTTTGACGTTGTCCTGGGCAAAGGCATTCAGTGCCCCATAGATGATGTTGACGATGCCCAGGACCACCAGGGCCGGCGCCAGCTGGACATGGGCGTCGGGCAGCATCTGCACGTTGAAGCGCAACAGGGCATAGCCACCCATCTTCAGCAGCACCCCCGCCAGCAACATCGACACCGGGGCATTGGCCTCACCATGGGCATCGGGCAGCCAGGTGTGGAGGGGGAACATCGGCAACTTCACCCCGAAGCCGATCAGGAAGCCCAGATAACAGAGCAGTCCGAAACTGCCGCCATAGGAGCGCTGGCTGAGTTCCTGCAGGTTGAGGGTGAAGCCATCGCCGCCCAGGGCCAGGGCCAGCCCGCTGATCAGGATCAACAGCGAGGCGGTGGCGGTGTAGAGAATGAATTTGGTGGCTGCGTACTGGCGCTGGGTTCCGCCCCAGATCGCGATCAGCAGGTAGACAGGCACCAGCTCCAGTTCCCAGGCCAGGAAGAAAAGCAGAAAGTCCTGGGACAGAAACACCAGCGACTGGGCCGAGGCCTGCAGCAGCAGCAGGCCGAAATAGAGCTGGGTCTTGCGGTTCACGTTCCAGCTGGCCGCCACCGCCAGCAGGGTGACCAATCCGCTGAGCACCACCAGGGGCGCCGAGAGGCCATCAGCTCCGAGCGACCACTCCAGACCGAGCAGGGGGACCCATGGCACCCGCTCCACCAGCTGCAGGCCGCTCAGTCCACCGTCAAAACGCTGGCTGAACACCCACATCATCAGCAGCAGATCGGCCAGCAGCACCACCAGGGCGATGGTGCGGGGCGCGCGGGGATCGGTGCCGTCGCCGGGGAGCAGCGGCATCAGCAGGGCGCCTGCCGCCGGCAACAGAGCTATCAGGCTGAGCCAGGGAAAGGAAGCAGGCAAGTCGGACGCAACTGTGAGGGGCAGAGTGGCGTCCATTCGAGATTGCGGAAGGGTCGGTTGTAGCCGGATGAACCGGCTTTCGGGCACTGAATGTATCAGTTAGGTAGTTGTACTCACTAGCACCTGCTCAGGGGCGGTCTGGGAGGTCGTTCCAGCGGCTGCCGCTCAGCTGCACCCGCAGTACTTCGGCCCGGGAGGCGACCCCCTCCCGCTCCCAGGCCGACACCATCGCCCGGCTCACGGCAGGGGCATGGTCGGCGCTGGCCAGAGCCAGCAGGCTCGGCCCGGCGCCACTGATCACGCAGCCCCAGGCTCCGGCGTCGAGCGCCGCCTGGCGCACCTGGCGTCCCCCCTGGATCAAACCCCAGCGGTAGGGCTCATGTAACCGGTCGTGCATGCCGTCGGCGATCAGATCGCCATTGCCGGTGCGCAGCCCCTGCAGCAGCAGGGTGAGCGAGCCCAGGTTGACCACGGCGTCGGCAATCGGAATCAGCTTGGGCATCACCCGCCTCGCCTCGCTGGTGGAGAGCCGGATGGCCGGAATCACCACCACCGCCTTGACACTCTCCTGCCATTCACAGCGCACCACCCGCCAACGGTGCGAGGCCGCTCGTGCGGTCATGCAGAGACCACCCAGCAGCGAAGGAACGACATTGTCGGGATGCCCCTCGATGTCGATGGCCAGCTCCAGCAGCTTCTCCTTGCTCAGGGGTTCCCCCACCAAAGCGTTGGCGCCGATCAGGCCGGCCACGATCGCCGTGGCGCTGCTGCCCAGCCCCCGGGCCGGTGGAACCGCCAGCCGCACCCGGGCCTCGAGCGCCACCGGCTGCTGGCCTGCCTCCTTCCACACCCGCTGGGCCGAGCGGTAGACGAGGTTGTCCGGTCCACCGCGCAGGTGAGCCCCCTCGGTGCCTTCGATCAGCAGATCGAAGCGTTCACCATCCCCCTCGATGCAGCGCAGCTCAAAGCGGTTGTTCAGCTCCAGGGCCGCCCCGAGGCAATCGAACCCTGGACCAAGGTTGGCGGTGGTCGCCGGCACATCCACCTGCACACCCTGCCCGATGCGGGGCCTCACCATCACAACCTTTCTGCTCGGGTCAGTGTCCCATCCGCCCGACCAGCCTCAGTCCAGCAGCATCCGCGCCCTGCAAGCGGCACTGAACAGGCCAGCCTCTGGATCGATCAGGGCCCGCAGCGGGATCTGCTGCAGCACCGGCGTCAGCCGCCCCTTGGCCGCCAAGGGGCCGAGAAAGGCCTGGGAGCGCAGCTGGGGCAGCAGCTTGGCGGCGGTGCCACCCCCCAGCCAGAGCCCACCGCGGCACAGGCTCTGCAGGGCCAGATCCCCCGCCACGCAGCCGTAGGCACCCAGCCAGAGATCGAGAGCCGCAGCGGCGGTTGGATCGTCGCTGGCGGCAGCGGCGGCCACCAGTGCCGGCAGATCGGGGCGCTCCGCCTCGCCGTGGAGCTCCGCCAGGGCCCAGGCCCCTGCCGCCTCCGCCAGCCCATGGGGAGCGCCGGACCCGGCCTCGTGCAGGAACCAGCGGAAGACATGGCCCAGGCCGGTGCCACTGACGATCCGCTCGATCGAGACCCGCTCCAGAGACAGATCGTGCTGCAGCCACTGCTTCAGCCGCCACTCCCGCTCCAGCCGCGGCGCGAACTCAGCATGTGCAGCCTCACTGGCCAGCGCGATCAGGCCCTGGGCTCCAGGCACCCCGATGGCCACGCCAAGGCCCGTGCCCGCCCCGAGGATCGCCAGGGGCCCCGGCTGGGCCACTCCTTCTCGCACCACCGCCTGCTGCTGCTCCCCCAGGTGTGGCAGCCCGTAAATCAACACGGCGAAGTCGTTGACCAGCTCCAGGCGCCTGAGCCCGCACTCAGCCGTCAGCTCCAGCTCGTCCAGCTCCCAGGGCAGGTTGGTCAGCCGCACCAGGCCGTCCTGCACCGGCCCGGCAATCGCCAGACAGCCATGACTGGGGGCCTCGGATCCGGCTGCGCCGCCGGCTAAGAACTGGCGTACCAGGGCCGGGAAGTCGTCCCAGGCGGCGGAGACGAAGCGCTCACAGCGGAGCTGAACCAGCTCTCCCGTCTCCAGCCGGTAGGTGGCCAGCAGGGTCTTGGTGCCACCGATGTCGCCAGCCAGCAGGGTGGTCAAGATGCCGTCGCCGGCTCCAGGCCAAGGCCAGCCGCACGGGTCTCGCCGGCGGATCGGGCCGCAGCCACCAGGGTTGCGACCGCCACGCTGCCGAGGTCACCGTCGCGGCGGGAGCGGAGGCTGACGCTGCCCTGCTCCGCCTCCTTGGCGCCGATCACAGCCAGCACGGGAATCTTCTGCTGCTCCCCCTGGCGAATCAACTTGCCGAGGCGTTCGCCGCTGCGATCGACAACGGCACGCACCCCCGCGGAGCGGAGCTGGGCCTGCACCTCTTCGGCATAGGGAATCACCTCATCGGTGACCGGCAGCAAGCGCACCTGCTCGGGGGCAAGCCAGAAGGGGAAATCGCCGGCGTAGTTCTCCACCATGATCCCGAAGAACCGCTCCAGCGAGCCGAAGATGGCCCGGTGAATCATGATCGGCCGCTGGCGGCTGCCATCGGCCGCTACATATTGGAGATCGAAGCGCTCGGGCAGGTTGAAATCGAGCTGGATCGTGGAGCACTGCCACATCCTGCCGATGGCATCCTCGATCTTGATGTCGATCTTGGGGCCGTAGAACGCCCCGCCCCCCTCATCCAACTTGTATGGCCAGCCCTTGCGCTCGAGAGCCTCGATCAGGCCGGCAGTGGCCAGATCCCAGACGGCATCTTCACCGATCGATTTCGGCGGACGGGTGGAGAGATTCACCTCATAGGTGTAAAAGTCGAAGCTGGAGAGGATCGTTTCAGTGAGGTTGAGCACTCCTAGAATCTCATCGCCGATCTGCTCGGGCAGGCAGAAGATGTGGGCGTCGTCCTGGGTGAAA
This sequence comes from Synechococcus sp. J7-Johnson, assembly GCF_024345795.1. Taxonomy (GTDB): domain Bacteria; phylum Cyanobacteriota; class Cyanobacteriia; order PCC-6307; family Cyanobiaceae; genus Regnicoccus_A. The sequence continues at coordinate 109,312 of NZ_JAGQBU010000003.1, read as the reverse complement.
CCGCGCACGCGCATCAGCCCGTGCATCACGCCCGGGCGCTCATAGCGGTACACCGTGCCCAGCTCGGCCCAGCGGATCGGCAGCTCGCGGTAGGAGCGCAGGGTGCTGGCATAGGTGAGCACGTGGAACGGGCAGTTCATCGGCTTGAGCTGATACTGACGCTCATCCACTGCCATCGGCCCGAACATGCTCTCGCTGTAGAAGTCGAGGTGGCCTGAGGTTTTCCACAGGCTCAGGTCGGCCACGTGTGGGGTGTAGAGCAGGTCGTAGCCAGCCGCGAAGTGTGCCTGGCGCCAGTAATCCTCAATCAGCAGGCGCATGCGGGCGCCGCGGGGATGCCAGAACACCAGACCAGCGCCGGCCTCATCTTCGATCGAGAACAGCTGCAGGTCGGTGCCGAGGCGGCGGTGATCGCGGCGCAGGGCTTCCTGCTTGCGGTGCTTGTATTCGGCCAGCTGCTCCGGCGTCTGCCAGGCGGTGCCGTAGATGCGCTGCAGCTGTGCCCTGTTTTCATCGCCGCGCCAGTAGGCCCCGGCCACGCTCTCCAGTTCGAAGGCTTTGGGATTGAGTTCGCTGGTGTTGGCCACGTGGGGCCCGGCGCAGAGGTCCCACCACTCCTCGCCCAGGGTGTAGAGGGTGATGGGCTCCTGGATCCCCGCCAGGATCTCGAGTTTGTAGGGCTCGTTCTGCCACCCGATGCGCGCCTCCGCTTCCTCGCGGCTCACCTCAAGGCGCTGCAGCGGCAACTTGCGGGCAATGATCTTGCCCATCTCCTTCTTGATCGCCTTGAGATCGGCCTCAGTGAAGGGCTCGGGATTGTCGAAGTCGTAGTAGAAGCCGGTCTCGGTCCAGGGGCCGATCGTGACCTGGGCACTGGGGAAGAGCTTCTGCACCGCCATGGCCAGCACATGGCTCATGGAATGGCGAATCCTCAGCAGCTCCGGGCTCTCGCTCGTGCGCGGCAGGCGCATCCGGGTGACTTCGCCTGCCGGGAGTGTCGACGGAGATGGGGACACGGAATCGGGCCAGGCCAGGGTCGATCCTACGCATCGGTTTCAGCCCTGCCGCCCGATCAATTCCTAAGGTTGGCTGGTGAGTGATCTTCCCTCCACACCGGATTCGACCCCCATGCCGGGCGCCGCGGGCGAGCTGCTCGACCAGCTGCTGGGGTCGCTGCTGCTGGATTTTGACTTCTGGTTCGATCGGGGGCTGCTCTTGCTCCAGCACTGCCCGGAAAACGTGCTGGCAGCCGGCGAGCAGGATGCTCTCGCCCAGCGCCTGGTCGACGCCCGCAAGGAGCTGATTGCCGCCAGGACCCTGCGCTCAGCCGCCCCGGTGAGCATGGCCCTCGACATGCATGCCATGGCTCCCTGGCACCGCCTGGTGCTGAAGGTCTGGACCCTGTCGGCGGAACTGCGCCAGGCCGGAGTGGTGCTGCCTGAGCTGCCTTCAGCGACCCAACCTTGAAACGTCCTGCAGCCCTTGGGATTCGCCAGCAGCGGCGTCAGGTGGCACCCGGCTACCTGCTCTGGGCCCTGGGCCTCTTCGGGGTCTGCGGCCTGCAGCGCTTCTATGCCCGCAAACCCCTGAGCGGCACGCTCTGGTTACTCACCTTCGGCCTCTGCTACATCGGTCAGCTGGTGGATCTGTTCCTGATCCCTGAACTGGTGGATCAGGCCAACCAGCCGCTCCAGCTGCAGGAAGCGCTGGAGGCCCTCGAGGCCGACGACCCCGCGGATGCCCTGCCGCCGCTGGATCGCCAACTGCTGGCCCTGGCCAGACGTGCCGGCGCCGCTGGCTTCACTTACAACGACGCCTTGCTGGAGTGCCGGCTTCGCCGTGACACGCCCCGTGAGAGGGTGCGCGAAGAAATCGAGCGGCTCCTCCACGACGATCTGCTGGACGTGGGCAACGACGAACGGGGCCGGGTGGTCTACCGGGAGCCCTGATCAGACGAGCTGGCCGTCAGCCAGTCGCAGAGTCGGCCGCTTGAGCTGCTCGTTGAAGAAGCGGCGCAGCTGGCCGGCGGCCTTCACCGGTTGGCCGTAGGCACTGCCGCCGTGGTGCAAGGGGAAGGACGCCCATTCACCAGCCAGGCGCGCCAACGAATCATCACAGAGCTGGCCTCTATCGATCGCCGCCAGGGCGCCACGCTGATCAGCCAGATAGAGGGCTGCCTGGTCCTGGTTGGCGGGCCCGAAGCCGCGCAGACCGAGACGGCGACTGGCCGCCTCCCAGGTGGCTGGCAGCATCTGGTAGGCCCCGGCGGCGGCACTGGCGTAGCGGTTCACCACCACGATGTCCGGGTGACGCTCCAGGGAGGACACCAGCTCGCCGCCGTAGAGGGTGCGGTAGCCATCGGGGGAACCATTCGCCCAGGTGCCCTCGGCGTAGCGGATCGTGGCCAGCAGGGCCCGCCGTTGGCGGGTGAGGGGATAGCGAACTGCAGTCGGGGCAGGGGCTCGGACCGCGGCAGTGGCAGCTGCAGGCCGCGATTGCGCAGCTGTTGCCGGCTTGGAGGCAAGCGGAGGGGGTGTGGGCAGCGTCGGCGGAACGGCAGCCAGAGCAGCGCCATAGCGGCTGGAGATCAGCGAAGGCAGGGCCAGCAGCACCGCTGTGCTGCCGAGGGCCTGAATGGTCCCGCGGGTTGCTGATGTTCCTTTGCCAACCATGCCGTATCAAAATTCTTAAAGTTCGCAAAATTGTGACGGTTGAAACACCTATCCGGCGCTAACTGCCTGGCGGGCTGGACAACAGGAGTGCCGCCGTGCTTTCCCACCCATCCGCCAGGTCATCACGCGCCGAAGCAGGCGCCACCACAGGAGCCCCCATTCCCTCAGCTACCACACCCGCCTGGATCGACAAGCCCCCGCTGACGGCTTGAATGATCAGTGGCACTGATCCGGTTCAGGGCAGTGATCAGCGTGCCGGCAGAAATCCCATCGCCGTACGCACCCGCTCCAGGGATGCCTCGGCCACCGCGCTGGCACGCTCCCGACCACTGCGCAGGACCTGATCGAGGTAGCCCGGCTCGGCGAGGATCTCTTCGTAGCGCTCCTGCAGGGGGCGAAGGGCCTCCACGGCCGCCTCCGCCAGCAGGGGTTTGAACTGGCCCCAGCCCATTTGGGCGCACTGCCGGGCAGCGGCCTCCCGGCCCACCCCACTCAGCAGCGCATACAGCCCCAGCAGATTGTCAGCCTCAGGGCGCTCAGGGTTGCCGAACTCCAACCCCATCACCGGATCGGTCTTGGCCCGTTTGATCTTGCGGGTGATCAACTCGGGGGGATCGAGCAGGTTGATGCGAGAACCCTCATTGGGGTCGCTCTTGCTCATCTTGCTGCGACCATCCACCAGGCTCATCACCCGGGCCCCTTCAGCCAGGATCAATGGCTCGGGCACCTTCAGCAGCGGCCGCTCTTCGGGTGCGAAGCGGGCGTTGACCCGTTGCTGGGCGATGTCGCGAGCCAGCTCCAGATGCTGCTTCTGGTCTTCGCCCACCGGCACCAGATCGGCGTCGTAGAGCAGGATGTCTGCCGCCATCAGCACGGGGTAATCCAGCAGGCCCACGGAGACGTTCTCGCCCTGCTTGCGCGCCTTCTCCTTGAACTGGATCATCCGCTCCAGCCAGTTCAGAGGCGTGACGCAGTTCAGCAGCCAGGTGAGCTCACTGTGGGCCGGGACCTGGCTCTGCACAAAGACGCTGGAGCGCTCAGGATCGATGCCGCTGGCCAGGTAGAGCGCAGCTGTGCGGCGCGTGTTCTCCGCCAGCTGCGCCGGATCGTGGGGAACAGTGATGGCATGCAGATCCACCACACAGAAAAACGTGTCGTGGTCGTGCTGAAGGCTGACCCAGTTGCGGATGGCTCCGAGCCAGTTGCCCAGGTGCAGTGCACCGGTGGGTTGGACACCGGAGAGAACCCTGGGCCTGCCGCTCACGGTTGCGTCTCAGCCGATTCGGCGGGAGGAACAGACGGATCCGGGCTGTCCTGACTGACGACTTCGGCCTGGCTGGTGGCCTGCTCCGGTTCCGAGATCACCACCTCGAGAACCTGTTCAGAAGGCTCGGCAGCCTCCTCGGCAACGAGCTCGGGGGCCTCGGCCTCCAGCTCGGGGGCAGGGGCCTGGGGACGGCTGGGCCGCGCGAATGGATCCGGACGGCTGGAGCGACGCTCACCACGGCCCTCAGCGGGGGCTCGCTTGGCCCGTTGCCCGTCGCCGCGGGTGGCTGCCTCGTTTCGGGGAGCACCGCCCTGGGCGCGGTGCTCCGCCAGCAGGGCGTCCAGTTGACCCTGCTCCAGCAGCTGGGCCACGGTGCGGATCGAGAAACCGAGAGCCGCCACGGTGGAGCGAAGCTGGAAGGCCTCCTGAACGGCCTGGGCAGCCCGCAGCTCGTTGTCGCTCAGGCGGATGCGAAAGCCTCCGGTCTCCCGCTCACGGCCGCCACCACCGCCGCCGCCGCCACTGCGTCCGGTCTCGATGCGACGGGCACGGGCGGGCTGGTCCTGCTCAGGCTGGGGCACTACTGCTGTGTTCTCGTCGGCCATCGCCGGAGCCTTCAATCAGGGGGCAAGTGTGCCGCATCAACGGTTCATGGGGCCACCAGCCAGAGGATGCGGTGGGCTTCGGCGCTGCCGGAGCGGGCGAGAACCAGCAACGGCAACGGCCTTGGGCCTGCCATGGCGAAAGCGTGCCGGTAACGGTCGAGAAACGCGAGGTAGGCCTGCAGGGTCCAGCCGTGGTGGCCCCGCTCCTGGGCCTGCCAGTGGCGTTTCAGGGCCAGCCGGCAGGACTCCTCACCAAACTCGCGCCAGCAGTGGGCCTCAGCCGCCGCCGGGCTCAGGCCATCCCTGCAACAGCGGCGGAAGGACTCCAGCTCGGGGGCCGCAGCCGTGCAATCCGGCGGCAACTCCGCCGCCAGCCGCTCCACCGCCAACGCCTGAAGCCGCAGCCAGCAGCGATCCAGGAGCAGCACCGGCAGCCCCCCGTGCCAGTGCTGCTCCAGTTGCTGCAGTTGCAGGAACCGGGCCAGCTCCTGCTCCAGCCGGGGAGTGAGCTTCAGACTGGCGGCCGGGGCCGTTTTAACCATGGCAAGCCAGCTCAACCTGACCAGTCTGGGGGTGATCCGGGCGGCCTGGGCAGGAGTGGGCGGCTGAGCTAGAGAGGCACTGCTTCGGCAGCGCCGCACCGCCCTTGACAACCCCAGCCGACTCCACCGCTGCCACCTGCACCGCTGCTGCCGCCACCGACGCTCATGCCTCGGCGAGCGACGCCGGGGACAAGTTGCGGAGCTGGCGGCCTGGGATGCCCTGGATGCCGGCGGCACTGGTGCTGGCCGGGGGTCTGCTTCTGGGCGACAGCCTGCACGGCAGCGTTTCCGGTGCCGTGGTGGTTGCCGCGGCGGCTGGGGGCCTGTGGTGGCTCAGCCGTGGCAAGGCCAAAATCCAACCAAGGCTTCCCTCCAGCTGCAGCGGCTGGATCGAGCGCTGCGACGGGCTGCTGAATCAGTTCGAGCAGCTCCAGCCCACGCAGAACGATCCTGCCGCCGGCGCCGAACAGGAGAGCCGGCGGCAGCAGCTGCAGCAGTTGCGCGAACGTCAGCCGCGACAGCGGCTGCAGGTGGGTCTCGCCGGCGTCACTCTGCCACCGGAGAGCCTGCAGCCGCAGCTGATCCGTGCTCTCAAGCCCCCCCTGCCCCTCTGCCTGCACTGGGGCCATCCACTGCCGAGCCACAGCCCCGATTGGCGCTGGCCCCTGCTGTTCCAGCAGTGCGACCTGCTGCTCATTCACCTGGAGACCCCCCTGAGGGCGGCGGATCTGCGCTGGCTCGAATCCCTGCCCAGGGGCCAGGCCGTGTTCTTGCTGGTGACGAGCCCCAGCCCGGGGCCGCAGCAGGAACTCGAGCAGGAATTGCGCGCCCAGCTGCCCGCGACACTGGCCGATCAGGTCATCCTCTGGAGCGGCGAGGAGAACCAACTCAGCCGTGTTCTTGAACCCTGCAGCCGGATGCTGCGCGCCAACGGCCGGGCCCTGCTGCTGCAGACCGAGCTGCGCTGCCTCGAGAGCCTGCACGGCGACTGGCAAGCCAGGCTGGAGGTCCTGCGCCGGGGGCGTCTCGATGGCCTGGTGCGACGTACCCAGTGGCTGGTGGCCGCCGGGGTGTTCGCGGCTCCCATGCCCAGCGTTGATGTGCTGGTGCTGGCGGTGGCCAATGGACTGATGCTCAAGGAGATGGCCGAGCTCTGGGATTGCCCCTGGCAACTGGCCCAGTTGCGCGAGGCCGCGACCGAGCTGGCCAAGGCGGCCCTGGCCCTGGGGGTGACGGAGTGGACCAGCCAGGCCTTGCTCTCGGCCATGCGCCTGGAGGGCACCACCTGGCTGGTGGGGGGGGCGCTCCAGGCCCTGAGCGCCGCCTATCTCACCCGTGTGGTGGCCCATGCCATGGCCGACGTGCTTGCCCTCTCCTGCGGTGTGCCCGAAATGGATCTGCAGGCCGTCAGGCAGCAGGCCCCCCTGCTGGTGGCCAGGGCCGCGGAAGCGGAGCGGCTCGACTGGATGGGGTTCCTCAGCCAGGGGCAGACCTGGTGGCGCAGCCAGGCGAGCCGGGGACTGGAAGCAGCAGGCTGAAGCCCGCAATTAAAAATTTCTTCATGAAGCCTTGATGAAGATGTTCATGAAGTTCTTTTTAAGCGGGAAACGTTTCAAGGCTTTCGCTGGCCAGATGGAAGGCTTTGCTTAACGTCAATGGGTGCCCACAATGGCCAGTCCCAGAATCAGCGCCCTGAGCCTGATCTGGAACTGATCAACTGGGTTAATCCATCCCGTCCTCATTCCTCCAATGACCACGGCCGTTCGCAGCGGACGCGCTGGCAACTGGGAAAGCTTCTGTCAGTGGGTCACCTCCACCGATAACCGAATTTATGTCGGTTGGTTCGGTGTGCTGATGATCCCCTGCCTCCTCGCAGCCACCATCTGCTTCATCATCGCCTTCATCGCCGCTCCCCCCGTCGACATCGATGGCATCCGGGAGCCGGTCGCAGGATCATTCCTGTACGGCAACAACATCATCTCCGGCGCCGTTGTTCCTTCCAGCAACGCCATCGGCCTGCACTTCTACCCGATCTGGGAAGCCGCCAGCCTCGACGAGTGGCTCTACAACGGCGGGCCCTACCAGCTGGTTGTCTTCCACTTCCTGATCGGCATCTCCTGCTACATGGGCCGCCAGTGGGAACTCTCCTACCGCCTCGGCATGCGCCCCTGGATCTGCGTTGCCTATTCGGCACCCCTCTCGGCGGCTTTCGCCGTGTTCCTGATCTACCCCTTCGGTCAGGGCTCCTTCTCCGACGGCATGCCCCTCGGCATCTCCGGCACCTTCAACTTCATGCTGGTGTTCCAGGCAGAGCACAACATCCTGATGCACCCCTTCCACATGCTGGGTGTGGCTGGTGTGTTCGGCGGCTCCTTGTTCTCCGCCATGCACGGTTCGCTGGTCACCAGCAGCTTGGTGCGTGAAACCACCGAGAGCGAGAGCCAGAACTACGGCTATAAGTTCGGCCAGGAAGAAGAGACCTACAACATCGTGGCTGCTCACGGTTACTTCGGCCGCCTGATCTTCCAATACGCCTCGTTCAACAACAGCCGCAGCCTGCACTTCTTCCTGGCTGCCTGGCCCGTGGTCGGCATCTGGTTCACCTCCCTTGGCGTGAGCACGATGGCCTTCAACCTGAACGGCTTCAACTTCAACCAGTCGATTCTGGATTCCCAGGGCCGGGTGCTCAACACCTGGGCTGATGTGCTCAACCGTGCCAACCTCGGGTTCGAGGTGATGCACGAGCGCAACGCCCACAACTTCCCGCTGGATCTGGCCGCCAGCGAGATCGTGCCCCTGGCGCTTATCGCCCCCTCCATCGGCTGATCCCAAGCTCAGCCCCTCGGCTCCACAGCCAGGTTCAGCTCGGCCCCTGCCACCAGCGGGGGCTTTTTATTGCCGGACGATCTGGCTGCCGTACCGCTGCCGCGATCGACGTGATTGCGATCGCAGTTGCTGCATCCGTGGCTTGTAGATTCACTTTCTGATGAGAAGAGTGTTTGGTCGCTCGGATCGGCGCTGACGGAAGGGCCATAAGCCGGCACCGTTCCTATGGCTCCCTGGTGCTGATGGTCACCGCCACGGTGCTGGCGGCCCTGCCCAGTTGCCGCGGCACAGGCCCCGCGGCCTCCCCCCCCGGCAACGGGGCTGACGCCCAGGACCGTCCGCTGGTGATCACCACCTTCACCGTGCTGGCCGACATGGCCCGCAACGTGGCCGGCGATCACCTGCGGGTGGAGTCAATCACCAAGCAGGGGACGGAGATCCACGGCTACGAACCCACCCCCGGCGATCTGCGCCGGGTTGAGGGGGCAGATCTTCTGCTGGAGAACGGCCTGAACCTGGAGCGCTGGAGTGATCGCTTCCTGGCGGGGATGCCAGAACTGAAACGAGCCACCCTCACCGCTGGGATCACCCCCCTGCCGATCGCCGAGGATGCCTATCAGGGAAAACCCAATCCCCATGCCTGGATGTCCCCCCGCCTCGCAGAGATCTACGTGGAGAACATCAGCCAGGCCTTCAGCCAGCTCGATCCGGCCAACGCCGAGGATTACCGCCGCCGCGCCGAGGCCTACCGCGGCCAGCTCCGGGCCCTCGACCAGGAGTTGCGCCGGGAACTGGCCACTATCCCGCCGCCCAGGCGGGTGCTGGCCAGTTGCGAAGGGGCCTTCACCTACCTGGCGAAGGACTACGGCCTCGATGAGGCCTACCTCTGGCCGGTGAACTCCGAATCCCAGGTCACCCCCCAGCGGATGGCGCGGCTGATCGCCACCGTGCGCCAGCGTCAGGTGCCGGCGGTGTTCTGCGAGAGCACCGTCAGCGACAAGGTGCAGCGCCAGGTGGCCGAGCAGACGGGCGCCCGCTTCGGCGGTGTGTTTTACGTCGATTCGCTCTCCTCGCCCCAGGGGGAAGCGCCGACCCTGCTGCAGCTGCAGCGCCACAACGTCCGCACCCTTATCCAGGGCCTCAAGGGAGGGAGCTGAAGCCATGGCCACCCACCCGGATCTGGCCCCCAACGCCGAGCGCATCCGCGTCAGCCACCTCTGTGTGAGTTACCACGGGGTCGTTGCCCTGCATGAGGTGTCCCTGCGGGTGAATGCCGGCAGCATCTGTGGCCTGGTGGGTACCAACGGCGCCGGGAAATCAACTCTTTTCAAGGCGCTGATGGGCTTCGTGCGGCCCTCCCAGGGGGAAATCAGCATCAACGGCCTGCCGTTGCGCCAGGCGCTGCGCCGCCAGGCGGTGGCCTACGTGCCCCAGATGGAGAGTGTGGACTGGAACTTCCCGATCCACGTGGCCAACGTGGTGATGATGGGTCGCTACGGCGGCATGAACATGCTGCGCATTCCTGGCCGCGACGACCACCGGGCCGTGCGTGAGAGCCTCGAGCGGGTGGAGCTCTGGCCCCTGCGCCACCGTCAGATCGGTGAACTCTCAGGCGGTCAGCGCAAGCGGGCCTTCCTGGCGCGGGCCCTGGCCCAGGGTGCATCCGTGCTGCTGCTCGATGAACCTTTCGCCGGCGTCGACATCCGCACGGAGCGACTGATGATCGAGCTGTTCCAGCAGTTCCGCGCCGAGGGCCGCAGCCTGCTGATCTCCACCCATGACCTCTCCCATATCACAGGCTTCTGTGATGAGGTGGTGCTGATCAACAAGACCGTTCTGGCCTACGGCGACACCTCCGAGGTGTTCACCGAGGAGAACCTGGCGCGTACCTTCGGTGGCAGCCCGGCACAGCTGCTCACCAGCCCTGGCCTCGAGCCGCTCCCGGAGCCGGGACGCGAGCCCTGGAGGAGCGAGCCCTGATGGATCCCCTGCTCTGGCTGCTGGAGCCCCTGCGGCAAGACTTCATGGTGCGGGCCCTGCTGGTGAGTGCGCTGGTGGCTGGCGTCTGCGGGCTGCTCTCCTGCTTCATGACCCTCAAGGGCTGGGCCCTGATGGGGGATGCGGTATCGCACGCGGTGATGCCGGGCGTGGTGATCGCCTATGCGCTCAACCTGCCTTTCGCCCTGGGCGCCTTTGTCTTCGGGGTGGGCTCAGTGGCGGCGATCGGCTACATCAAGCAGATGACCCGGATCAAGGAAGACACGGTGATCGGGCTGGTGTTCACGGGATTCTTCGCGCTCGGCCTCACCCTGGTCTCGAAGGTGCGCAGCACCATCGACCTCACCCACATCCTCTTCGGCAACGTGCTGGGGATCAGCGGCGAGGACATCCGCCAGACAGTGTTGATCAGCCTGCTGGTGCTGCTGGTTCTGCTGCTGTTCCGCCGCGACCTGATCCTGTTCTGCTTCGACCCCACTCACGCCCGCTCGATCGGCGTGAACACCGGCTTCCTCCACTACCTGCTGCTCTCGGCTCTCTCCCTGGCGGCGGTGGCCGGACTGCAGACCGTGGGCATCATCCTGGTGGTGGCGATGCTGGTGACACCGGGAGCCACCGCCTACCTGCTAACCGACCGCTTTGACCGCATGACCTGGATCGCGATCGGCTCGGCGGTGCTCTCCAGTGTGCTGGGCATCTACTGGAGCTACTGGATGGATGCCTCAACCGCTGGCTGCATCGTGCTGGTTCAGACGGGGCTGTTTCTGCTCAGTTTCCTGTTCGCACCACGACATGGCCTGCTGGCCCAGCAGCGTCGTTGACATCTGTGGAGCAGCCAAGGCCCAGCCAGAGCTGGCCCTGGTGGCCCCTGCTGCCCCTCTACCCCTACGGCCGCCGTCGCACCCTGGTGCGCATGCTCATTCCCGGGCAGGTGTGGAGCTTCGAGCAACTGCAGGGAATTTTCTACGTGGCGGTGCCGATCCGCATGACGGTGCTGCGTCTGCGCGAGGGGCTGCTGCTCTACGCGCCGGTGCCCCCCACCGAGGAGCTTCTGGCGGAGCTGCGGACACTTGAGCGGCTGCATGGAGCGGTGCGCACGATCGTGCTGCCCACCAGCTCGGGCCTGGAGCACAAGCTGCCGGTGCCGGCCATGGCCCGGGCCTTCCCCGAGGCCGAGGTATGGGTGAGTCCGCAGCAGTGGAGCTTTCCGCTGCAGCTGCCGCTGCCATGGCTGGGGTTTCCCCGCTCCCGTACCCGGGTGCTGTTTGCGGATGGGGTGCCCCATGGTGACGAGCTCAGCTGGCATCCCCTCGGCCCCCTCGACCTGGGGACCGGCACCTTCATGGAAGTGGCCTGCCTGCATCAGCTCAGCGGGGCCCTGCTGGTCACCGACGCCCTGGTGGCGATCCCACCGGCGCCTCCCCAGCTGTTCGAGGCCGATCCCACACCGCTGCTTTTCCATGGCCGCGACCGAGGCGACCAGCCGTTGATCGACACCCCTGAGCAACGGCGACGAGGCTGGTGGCGGATGGTGCTGTTCGCCTCCTACCTGCGCCCCGGTTCGGTGCAGGTTCCAGGTCTAAGGGAAGTGCTCAGCCAGGCGTGGCAACCGGGGCTGCGCCAGTCCAGGTCCTATTTCGGCCTGTACCCCTTTCGCTGGTCGCCAGGCTGGGAGGCGGAGTTCAAGGCTCTGCTGGGCTCCCGCGGCGAAGCCCGGTTACAGGTGGCACCGGTGTTGGAGCGGCTGGTGTTCCCCCGCTGCCAGGAAGCCTTGCTCAGCTGGCTGGAGAGCCTCGCCGAGCTGGAGCCACTGCGCTGGCTTGTGCCTGCCCATTACCACGCCCCAGTGGCCTGCTCCAACGATGATCTGCTGAGCCTGGCCGGAAGCATCAGGCAACGGGCCTGGGCCAGCTCCGATGGCTCCTGGTCCTACCTGGCGAGCATCGATAAAACCCTGCTGCGCTGGGGCGTGGTGCCAAGCGAGCCAGGAGGCTGATCAGAATGGATTCCTGATCAGCGGGGATGGTGCTCAGAGCTTGAGTTCACCCGGATCGGCATCAAGACCACCCTCACCGAAGAGCGTGGTTTCCAGCTCCATCCGCTGCTCCATCTGGCGCAGAAAGTATCCAGTCATCATCGCGGAAGCAAGCAGACCGGCGAGGTTGTCGCGACTGGTCTGAATCTTCACTTCGAACTGCTCTCCGGGGAGCATCCCCAGCAATCCCTGAACGTTGTGGCGAATGATGTCCTGGATGTCATCGCTGGCGGAGCGAGCGACCCTGTGAAGCACATCGGGTGACTGGTCCTGCAGGTATTGAATCAGGGAATTCCCGCTGATCGATTCGCTGTCGGTGGTCAGGAACTCCGGGTTGAACATGCCCCTCCGGCGTGATCCGTTTCTGGTGATGCACCTTAACGCAAGGTTTCAGATCATCCCCGGCTGGCGATGGGTGGGAACCGTATCGGGCCGAGTTGGCGCAGGGGCCAGTAACGGAACACGGCGGTGCCGATCACATGGTCGACTGGCAGGGGTCCCCAGAGGTGTGAATCGAGACTGGCATTACGGTTATCCCCCATCACCAGCAGGTGGCCTGGCGGAACGGTGAGGGGTGGAAGCTCATAGTTGATGGGCTCGAGCCGCCATGGTTCGCTCACCGCCGCGCCATTGCGCAGCAGTTCACCAGCGGCCACCTCGATCACATCACCAGGCACCCCGACCACCCGTTTGATCAGGGCGGCCCGGGGGTCGTAGCCGGCGGCGAGCAGGGGATCGGGCGGGCGAAACACCACGATCGCCCCGCGCGGCAGAACCTGAGCCAGCCGGGGCCTGAGTTTCTCCACCAGGATCCGGTCCTCCAGCTGGAGGGTGGGGAGCATGGAGCCGGAGGGGATCCAGCGGGGTTCCATCACCTGCCAGCGCAGCAGCAGGGCCAGCCCCACCCAGAGCAACAGGGGAATCAGCTGGCGGGCCATCCCCCGGCGGCGGTTGGCGGCGGCTGGGTTCGGAGCCGAAGGGGCTGGAGCGGGATTGGGCATGATCGCTCCATCCTGAAGCGGCGGCGGACCCAGTGAGCCAGGAGCTGCCCCCCCGGCAGGGGGATCGGGCTGAGGCCAACCTCAGGGCGGCGGTTTGCCTGCTGCTGGAGTTGATGGCCCTTGGCATGGAGCGGGTCGTGCTCTGCCCGGGAAGCCGCTCAGGACCGCTGGCAGCAGCGGCAGGGCTGCTGCTGCCACGGGGACTGAAGCTGCACACGGGCATAGATGAGCGCTCGGCGGGGTTCTTCGCTCTCGGCCTGGCCAGGGCCGAGGGCGAACCGGCCGTGGTGATCACCACCTCCGGCACCGCCGTGGCCAACCTGCTGCCAGCTGTGGTGGAGGCCGACAGGGGCGCCATTCCGCTGCTTCTGCTCAGCGCCGACCGTCCGCAGAGTCTCAAGAACTGCGGCGCCAACCAGACCGTGAACCAGGAGGACTTCCTCGCCCCCTGCTGCCGCTGGTTCGCCCAGGCTGACAGCCGCGGTCTGGCAGTGGTGGACCGCCCTTCCCTTCAGGCCCTGGCCCGGCGGGCCCACCGGATGACCCTGGCCGCTCCGATGGGTCCGGTGCACCTGAATCTGCCCTTCGAGGAGCCGCTGCATGCCGGGACGGACGCCCTGCAGCGCCTGGCCCATGAGCTTGGCGCCATGGGTGGGTGCCCAGCCGGACAAAGCCAACGTTCCAGCCGGGAGCCCGAAGCCTGCACCAGCCAGACGACCATCAGCGCTGACCTGCTCGGGCTGGATCCCGACAAACCCGGCGTGATCGTGGCGGGCCCCTGGCGGGGCAGACCTGGGCAATGGCCCGCTTTTGCCGCGGCGCTGGGGCGCTGGCAGCAGCGCTGTGGCTGGCCGCTGCTGGCGGATGGGCTCTCCGGCCTGCGGGGCCAGGCCGCTCTGGAGCTGGTGGCGGGCTATGACCTGATCCTGGAGGACCCCGACCCCGCTCTGGTCCCCCCCCAGATGCTGAGGCTTGGTCCCCTGCCCGCCAGCCGACGGCTGCAGCGCTGGCTGGAGAGCTGCGGGGGACATCAGGTGCTGATCAGCGAAGGTGATCCGCGCCCGCTTGATCCCCTGCGCACGGTCCAGGCCAGCCGCAATGACGGCCTCTCGGCCTGGTGCTCTGCCCTGCCGGACACCCACTGGCAGGCAGGGCCCACCGCCAAGGCCAGCCAGGCCTTTCTGGCCCGCTGGCAAGTCGCCGAGAGCCGCACCCAGACCTGGCTGAACGCCCAGCTGACGCACCAGTCGGCCGGCAGCCGACCCGATGAACCGAGCCTGGCCAGGGCTCTCAGCCAGCTGTTGCCGTCAGGCCTGGCGGTGATGCTGGCCAGCAGCAGCCCCGTGCGCGACTGGGAGAGTTTTGGCGATCCCGGCGGCCCAGCCAGACCCGTCTATGGCTTCCGGGGGGCCTCCGGCATCGATGGCACGCTCTCCTTGGCGGCCGGGCTGGCGGAGAGCCTCGGTGAGCTGGTGCTGCTCTGCGGCGACCTGGCCCTGCTCCACGACGCCAACGGCTGGCTCTGGCACCACCAGCTGCGGGGCCGACTCACCGTGGTGCTGATCGAGAACGGCGGCGGCGGCATCTTCGAACAACTGCCGATCCGGGCACCAGCTTCCCTGGATTTCGAGCGCCTCTTCGCCATGGGCCAGCCCCTGGACCACACCGTCCTGGCCGCCGCCCATGGAGTGCCCTCTCGCCGGGTCGGGTCTCTGGCGGAGCTGGGCGGCGCCCTGGCCTGGGCCCTTGAGCAGCCGGTGGCCCTGCTGGAGTTAAGGACCGATCGACAGGCCGATGCTCTGTTGCGCCAGCGCTTGCGTCAGGAGGCCCCCGCCCGCGGCTCAGAATGAATCCCCCTCAGCTCCCGCCGCGATGAGCGTCGAGTCCGCACCGGACGATGCCCCAAGCCCCGGCCCGGTGCTGCCGGGGGAGAACCTGGTGCGCTGGCACTCGGCCGCCCAGTACGAGGACATCCGCTTCGATCGATGTGAGGAGGGGATCGCCCGGATTGCCATCAACCGTCCGGCCAAGCGCAACGCCTTCCGTCCACGCACGGTGGTGGAGCTCTACGACGCCTTCAGCCGGGTGCGCGACGACCCGCGGGTGGGAGCAGTGTTGTTCACCGGCGTGGGACCGGCGGCCGACGGGTGCTACGCCTTCTGCGCCGGCGGCGACCAGAGCGTGCGAGGCGATGGCGGCTACCTCGATGAAAGCGGCGTGCCGCGGCTGAACGTGCTCGATCTGCAGCGCCAGATCCGCTCGCTGCCCAAGGTGGTGATCGCCCTGGTGGCGGGCTATGCCATCGGCGGCGGCCAGGTGCTGCATCTGCTCTGCGACCTCAGCCTGGCAGCGGAAAACGCCGTGTTCGGCCAGACGGGCCCCCGGGTGGGGAGCTTCGATGGCGGCTTCGGTGCCGGCTACCTGGCCAGGCTGGTCGGCCAGCGCAAGGCCCGGGAGATCTGGTTCCTCTGCCGCCGCTACAACGCTGAAGAGGCCCTGGCCATGGGGCTGGTGAACGCAGTGGTGCCACTGCAGAAGCTGGAGGCCGAGGGGGTGTGCTGGGCCCGGGAAGTGATGCAGCACAGTCCCACGGCGATTCGCTGCCTGAAGGCCTCCTTCAACGCCGAAACCGATGGCCTGGCCGGAATTCAGGAGCTGGCGGGCCAGGCCACCCATCTTTTCTACCGAACGGCCGAGGGTCAGGAAGGTCGCAATGCCTTTCTGGAAAAGCGCGACCCCGACTTCAGCGATGCCCCCTGGTTGCCCTGAAGATCACGATCGGCAACTCCAGCAGCAGCGGCATCGCCCGCAGCAGCCATGGGCCACTGATCGCGGCAGGCTCGCCAGATCACGACTAACCATCATGGGTTGTCGGGAGTACAACAAAGTCGACTGTAGATCCCTGCCTGCAGTGATCTCAGGCCGATTGAATGCGGCTTTCTTACTCCTGTGAATCATCAAGATTCACAGGAGTTCTTCGTGGGCCGTTCATGGCACCGCTCCAGGATTCATGGCCTTCCACTGACAGGCTGCTCAGGGGCCACTTCGTTAACGTAAGTGTCAAGAGCATTTCAACGTTCACCTGGCCGTGCCTCCCCGCTTCCTCTTCCCCCTGGTGACCCTGCTGGTTGGTGGCGGCCTGCTCACACCAGCCGGTGCCCTGGCCGAGGTGCAGCAGCCCAAGGGCTCGACGCCCAGGCCATGGCATCCCCCGATCGCGCTCCCCCATACCCCGGCTCTGCAGCCTCTGCCCCAGAGCCCAACCCCGCAGCAACGTCAAGCGCAGGCCAAGCCAGAACCAGACGCCGCAGTTGCGATTGTCTCGCCGCTGCCTGAGCGCAGCCTGGTGCTTCACCGCGGCAAGCGACTGGTGGTGGTGGTGGAGAACGGCCGTGAACTGCGCCGGTTCCCTGTGGGGGTGGGCATGCCCGGCTGGGAAACCCCCCTGGGCCGCTTCCAGGTGATCGAGATGGCGCCCGATCCGGCCTGGAAGCACCCGGTGAGCGGCAAGATCTACCCTCCCGGCCCTAACAATCCCCTGGGTAGCCGCTGGATCGGCTTCCACCGCGACTGCGCCGGCAAGCGCGGTTTCAATGGTCAGCAGCACCTCGAAGTGAAGGGCTGTGTCAGTGCAGGCTTCCACGGCACACCCCAGCGGGAGAGCATCGGTCAGGCGGTCTCCCACGGCTGCGTTCGCATGTACGACGAGAACGTGCGCGACCTCTTCGAGCTGGTGCGCATGGGCACGGTGGTGACAGTGCTTCCCTGATCCCCTGGGCTGCAGCCCGGCTGGCCCAGCGGGGCAGCAAACGTAGAGTTCGGCCCTCCCTTGGGTTCTCCCCATGCGCGTGTTGTTCGCCGCCGCCGAGTGCGCCCCGATGATCAAAGTGGGGGGCATGGGAGATGTGGTGGGGTCCCTGCCGCCGGCAGTGGCGGCACTTGGTCATGACGTGCGCACGATCATGCCGGGCTACAGCAAGCTCTGGAGCCGCCTGGAGATCCCCAGAGAGCCGGTCTGGCGAGGACAGGCGATGGGTAACGACTTCGCCGTTTACGAAACCCGCCACCCCAGCAATGGGCTGCCGCTCTATCTGGTCGGCCATCCGGTGTTCGATCCGGAGCGCATCTACGGCGGAGAAGATGAGGATTGGCGCTTCACATTCTTCGCCAATGCCGCCGCTGAATTCGCCTGGAATCACTGGAAACCGGAGGTGTTTCACTGCCACGACTGGCACACCGGCATGATCCCGGTCTGGATGCACCAGGACCCCGAGATCAGCACGGTCTTCACCATCCACAACCTTGAATACCAGGGTCCCTGGCGCTGGAAGCTCGAGCGCATGACCTGGATCCCCTGGTACATGCAGGGGGATCACACCATGGCCGCCGCCCTGCTCTATGCCGATCGGGTCAACGCCGTTTCCCCCACCTATGCCCAGGAAATCCGCACGCCCGAATACGGCGAACGCCTCGATGGCCTGCTGAATTTCATCAGCGGCAAATTGCGGGGCATCCTCAACGGCATCGACACCGAAGCCTGGAACCCGGCCACCGACAGCCTCCTGCCCGCCTGCTACAGCGCCACCGACATGGCCCCGAGGGCAACCAACAAACGGGTGCTGCAGGAGCGCATGGGGCTGGGGGTCAGCCCCAACACCTATCTGATGGGGATGGTGAGCCGCCTGGTGGACCAGAAGGGGGTGGATCTGCTGCTGCAGGTGGCCGACCGGGTACTGGCCTATTCCGACAGCCAGATCGTGGTGCTGGGCACAGGCGACCGGAACTACGAATCGGGCCTCTGGCAGATGGCCGCACGCCATCCCGGCCGCTTCTCCGTCTTCCTCACCTACGACGATGCCCTGGCACGTCTGATCTATGCAGGTGCCGATGCCTTCCTGATGCCCAGCCGATTCGAGCCGTGCGGCATCAGTCAGATGCTGGCGATGCGCTACGGCTGCATCCCGGTCGTGCGCAAGGTGGGCGGCCTGGTCGACACCGTCCAGCCCCATGTGCCAGCCGACCACAGCGGCACCGGCTTCTGCTTCGATCGCTATGAGCCGGTCGACTTCTACACCGCGATCGTTCGTTCCTGGGAGGCCTACCGCCACAGCCACAGCTGGCGGGAACTGCAGTTGCGCGCCATGGCCGTCGACCACAGCTGGACCCGCTCAGCCCTGGAGTACGACGCCATGTACCGCGATGTGCGTGGGGTGAAGCAGCCCACCCCCTTGGCCGCCGATGTGGAACAGTTCTCCCTCGGCCAGGATGCCGATCCCAGCCTCGTCCAGGCCGGTGGCTCTGCCAAGGCGGCTGCAGCCGTGACATCGGCTGAAACCGAGGCCCAACCCCGCAGGCCAGAAGGGAGCGGTGGTCCCCGCAATCCCTTCTCCGCCCTCCTGCGCCGCAGCCAGAGCTGAGCGTGGAACGCTCCGGCTCCGAGCTGCCGGTCGTTTACGAAAGCCCCTGGCGGGCACTGGGGCGGGATCTGCGCGCCGTGGCCGCCAGCTGCGCTCTCGCCCTGAGGCGGATGTGGCGGCGCCAGTGGCAGGGGGATCTGCCCACGCCACCGTTCTGGCCCCGGCGCCAGGCAACCCTGTTCTGGCCTGCCGCGCTACTGCTGGCTCTACTCCTGCTGGCGCTGGCGGGGAGATTCGCGATTGGGCAGCTGCACCCACCGAGTGGGGAGAGGACGGTGGAGATGGATGGGTCAGGGCCATCAGCATCGGTTGTATCGCCTCCGTTATCGATTGATCCGGCCTTTGACCCTGCACAGGCCCCGGTTGAAGCCACAGAAGGCCGACGGGAGTCGCCCACTGAGACTGTTGGCACCTCCCCTGAGCCGGTGCCCCCGCCTCAGGCCACCCCCAGCGCAGGCGACTCCCCAATCCAGTTACCACCGGGATTCAGCGATGACTTGGGTCTGGTGGTGGCGGCCCCCACAGGCGGGGGCGCCGTCGTGCTGAGGCTGCGGATCTCAGAGGCCTTCAAGGCTCTCCCGGAGAGCGAGCGGCAACGGCTGGCGCAGCAGTGGTGGCAGCAATCCCTTGGCCTGGGCTACGAGCAATTGCGGCTGCTCGACCCCAGTGACGCAGAACTGGGCCGGAATGCCGTCGTGGGCGGGGGCATGATTCTGCTCGATTGATCCGATGCGGGCGGAAGCGATGCGGCTGGCGAACCTGGTGGAGCTGTGGGGAAAGCCGATCGAAGCGGCTCCCGCCGATCCGGCGGCCAGCTTCAGCCGCATCGGCACCGACAGCCGTGAGCTGGAGCCCGGCTGCCTGTTCGTGCCGCTGGTGGGGGAGCGCTTTGATGGCCATCGCTTTCTGGAGGCGGCCCTGGAGCAGGGGGCGCTGGCCGCCCTGGCCCAGCGAGACCGCCTCAGCTCCGAGCAGGCCGAAGCCCTGGTGGGCGCCAGAGGCGGCCGGATCTGGCTGGTGGACGACACCCAGGCTGCATACCAGGAGCTGGGGCGTCTCTGGCGCCGCCAGGGCAGCGCTCCGGTGATCGCAGTGACCGGCTCAGCCGGCAAGACCACCACCCGCGAGCTGATCCGCGCTGTGCTGGCCCCCCTCGGTCCGGTGCTCGCGAGTGTGGGCAACGAAAACAACGACATCGGCGTGCCGCTCACCCTGCTCAAGGCCGGCGGGGAGCATCGGGCCGTGGTGGTGGAGATGGGCATGCGCGGCCTGGGGGAGATCGAGCGGCTGAGCCGCTGCGCCGAGCCCGACATCACCGTGATCACCAACATCGGCACGGCCCACATCGGCCGGCTGGGCAGCCGCGAGGCGATCGCCACGGCCAAGTGCGAGATCGTCTCGGCCCTGCGCCCCGATGGGCTGGTGGTGATCCCGGCCGGTGACCCCCTGCTCGACACCAGCCTCACCGCCGTCTGGAGCGGCCGGGTGATCCGCGTTGCCCTCCACGACGACCCGCCGGGGCCAGATC
This sequence comes from Synechococcus sp. J7-Johnson, assembly GCF_024345795.1. Lineage (GTDB taxonomy): Bacteria > Cyanobacteriota > Cyanobacteriia > PCC-6307 > Cyanobiaceae > Regnicoccus_A. The sequence goes on along the minus strand of NZ_JAGQBU010000003.1, from coordinate 89,421 downwards.
CGGCCCAGCTGCTGGGCCGGATCCAGGCCGGCGCCGACGGCGAGCGGCTGATCTGGGGGCTGGCGGAGCCGGGGGCGGCGGAGCACAGCACCGAGTTGCCCTTACCGGGCCGCCACAATGCCCGCAACCTGCTGCTGGCCCTGGCCGTGGCCAGCGAACTGGGGGTGGATCCACTGCAGTTGCGCCGCCTGGAAGTGGCCCTGCCGGGCGGGCGCAGCCGGCGAATCAGCCTGGGGGGGATCGAGGTGCTCGATGAGACCTACAACGCCTCCCCCGAAGCGATGCTGGCGGCGCTGGATCTGCTGGCGGCCCAGCCGGGCCGACGCTTCGCGGCGCTGGGCACCATGCTCGAGCTGGGCGAGCGGAGCAGCGAGCTGCACCGCCGGGTGGGAGAGCGGGCCAGGGCCCTCGGGCTCGATGGCCTGGTGATCGTGGCGAGCGGCACTGAAGGGGAGGCCCTGCTGGCGGGGGCCGCAGGCCTGCCGCGTCTGGAGCGGCTCGATTCACCCGCCGAAGCCGCCCGGACGCTGCTGGGCTGGCTGGAGGCCGGCGACCACCTGCTGCTCAAGGCCAGCCGTGGGGTGGCCCTGGAACGGCTGCTGCCGCTGCTGGAGCAGGGACTCAGCCCTGCGGCGGGCTCCAGTCGAGCTTGATCTGCTGACGGGCGCGGCCCAGGGCCAGGGCACCAGCCGGCACGTCGCGGGTGAGGGTGGAGCCCGCCCCCACGATCACGCCGGCCCCCAGCGTGATCGGTGCCACCAGCACCGAGTTGGCGCCCGTCTTGCTGCCGGCACCTATCACTGTGCGGTGCTTACGCACACCGTCGTAGTTGGCGGTGATCGTGCCCGCCCCCACATTCACCTCCGCCCCCAGATCGGCGTCACCGAGATAACTGAGGTGGTTGGCCTTGCAGCCAGCGGCCAGATGGCTGTTCTTGATCTCAACGAAATTGCCGATGCGGCAGCCACTCTCCAGCCGGGTGCCTGCACGGAGCTGGGCGAAGGGGCCCACCATGCAGCCACCGGCCACGCTCACGTCGCGCAGGACGGAATAGAGAACCTCCACCCCGTCATCGAGCTGGCTGTCCTCGATCAGGCAACCGGGGCCGATGCGGCAGCCACTGCCGATGCTGGTGCTGCCCCGGAAATGGCACTGGGGCTCAACGAGCACGTCACGACCGAAGCGGGTGCCCTCGCTGAGGGTGCAGCTGGCGGGGTCCACGAAGCTCACCCCCTCCGCCATCCAATGACGGCGGAGCCGCTCCTGCAGGGCGGCCTCACACTGGGCCAGCTGCAGGCGGTCGTTGATGCCGGCGATTTCGGCGGTGTCAGCCACCTCCAAGTGCACGGCAGGGCTGAGCAGCGCCACGGTGTCGGTGAGGTAGAGCTCCCCCTGGTCGTTGTCGGTGCTCAGCTTCGGCAGCACCTCGGCCAGTGCGCGCCAGTTGAAGCAATAGATCCCGGCGTTGGTGAGATCGTTCTGAAGCTGCTCCTTGCTGCAGTCACGGTGTTCCACGATCGCCTCCACCTGGCCCCGCTCATCGGTGAACACCCGGCCATAGCCACTGGGATCAGCCAGCCGGGCCGTGAGCAGGCTTACCGCGGCCCCGGAGGCCCGGTGCCGCTCCAGCAGCGCCTCCAGGGTGGCGGGGCGCAGCAGTGGCACATCGCCATTGAGCACCAGCAGCTCCCCCTCGAACTCCGCCAGGGGGCCGAGCAGCTGTTGCACAGCATGGCCCGTGCCGTTCTGCGGTTCCTGCAGCACGAACTCCAGGCCCTCCAGATCGGCCAGGGCCGAGCGCACCCGCTCGGCATGGTGGCCAACTATCAACACCTGCCGCTGGGGATCGAGGTGGCGGCAACTGGCCAGCACCCGCTCCACCAGGGTGGAGCCCGCCAGGGATTGCAGCACCTTGGGCCATTCACTCTTCATCCGAGTGCCCTTTCCAGCGGCCAGCACGGCAACGGCGAGCATCGGCGGATCAAGGCGGCTGGGCACGGAATCTACCGGTCTCCTCCATGCAGCCCCCAGCGCCGCCGCCAGGCACTGGCAGGCTCCCCCCCACTGAGGGCCTGGGCCCTCTGGCGCTGGTCCAGGATCACGGAGCTTTCTGCCTGTCCACCGGGGTCGCGGTAGGGCTCGCCGGCCCGGCTGGCCAGGTGCTCCCGCTCCATCAGCGAAAGGGGTCGCCACCAGGGCGAAGACGCCTCCAGAGCCGGGGCCGCCACCGTGCCATGGCTCCAGACCTGACCGGGACCGCCCTGGGCAGCGGCTGCACCATCTTCGGAACGCAGCGCCGCCAGCTGCAGGCCGGCCTCCACCAGGCTGCGGCGTGGGGCGGCGGCCGAGCAGTAGGTGAGCAGACGCCCCCGGGGGGCCAGCAGCGCAACCAGCGCAGCCAGGAACTCCTGGCTCCAGAGCTGGGGGCAATGGCGCGGCGAAAAGGCATCGAGCAGCACCAGATCGCAGCGCCCAGCGGCCTGGAGCAACACCAAATCGATCTGCTGGCGGGCATCGCCCCAGCACATCTGCCCCCAGCCGTGGGGGCTCAGCCACTGGCTGGTGTCCCGCAGCTGCTGGAGCAGATCCAACCCGAGCGCTGGCTGCCACTGCCGGCGGAAGGAGGGCTCAGCCAGGGCCAGGGCCAGGGGGGCCGGATCGATCTCCAGGCCGAACCAGCGCAGGCGAAGCCCCAGGGGGGCCGCCGCTTCAAGCAGGGCGGCGCTGTTGGTGCCCAGCCCCACGCAGACATCCACCACCAGGAGCTCCTCCCCGGCGCTGAAGCGCTGCAGCTGGGCCGGCTGCACATAGGTGCGCCGCGCCTCGAGCAGGGCGCCACTGCGGCAGTGAAAACCCTCGCCGAACTCAGCGCTGTGCAGGCTGAAGCTGCCGTCCTCGGTGACGCGGGGGCTGAGATGGGCCGCCACAGGAACCCCGGGGTTCACCCACCCTGGCCACTGGGTTCAGCCTGCAGGCGCGCCAGATCCTCCCAGAAGCCTGGATAGGACACCGCCGCCGCCTCGCTGCGGTGCAGCCGGGTGGTGCCGCCGGCCACCTGGGCCGCCACCCCCAGGCTCATGGCCACCCGGTGATCGGTTTCGCTGTCAACCTCGGCGCCATGGAGCGGGCGGCCACCCTCGATCACCAGGCCGTCGCCGGTCTCCTCCAGGCTTGCTCCCAGCAGCCTCAGCTGGCGGGCCATCACGGCCAGGCGGTCCGTTTCCTTGACGCGCAGTTCCTCTGCATCCCGGATTCGACTCACCCCCTCGGCGCAACAGGCCGCCACCGCCAGGATCGGGATCTCATCCACCAGCCGAGGGATGAGATCGCCACCGATCTCGAACGCCTTCAGCGGGCCATGGCTGACGCGCACGTCCCCCACCGGCTCACCGGCCACATCGCGCGGATTGAGCACCTCCAGCCTGGCTTCCATCTGCTCCAGCGCCTCGAGGATGCCGGTGCGGGTGGGGTTGAGGCCCACGTTCTGGACGGTGATCTCGGCCCCGGGGGTGATGGCGGCGGCCACCAGCCAGAAGGCCGCCGAGCTGATATCTCCCGGCACCACCACCGGCAGACCGCGCAGGCTGGCCCCGGGATGAAGACAGATCATGCGGCCCATGTCGCCACCGACCTCGAGATCGGCACCAAAGGCACGGAGCATGCGCTCAGTGTGATCGCGGGAACGGGCCGGCTCGATCACGGTGGTGGAGCCACTGGCCGTGAGAGCTGCCAGCAGCAGTGCGGATTTCACCTGGGCCGAGGCCACGGGGGTGCCGATCATGGCGCCATGGAGCTGGCAGCCTTCGATCGCCAGCGGAGCGAGGTTGCCCCCCGCCCGGCCACGGATCATGGCCCCCATGCCGGCCAACGGCTGGCTCACCCGGGCCATGGGCCGCCCGCGCAGGGATGCATCGCCATTGAGCACGAAATGACGGCCGCTGCGGCCCGCCAGCAGCCCCAGCATGAGGCGCATGGTGGTGCCGGAATTGCCGCAGTCGAGCACGTCGTCGGGCTCCATCAGGCCATCAAGGCCGACCCCCTGCACCAGCACCGGTTCGCCGGCATGGATCGGGCTGATCGTGACCCCCATGGCCCGCAGGCAGGCCGCTGTGCTGAGGGGATCCTCGGCGGGCAGCAGACCCTCGATACGGGTTTCGCCTTCGGCGATGGCACCGAAGAGCAGGGCCCGGTGGGAAATCGATTTGTCACCCGGCACCCGCACCGTGCCGCGCAGGCTGCGCCCCCGGCCAGCGCCGGCGGTGGAGCCCAGGGTCAGGGGGCTACCGGAGGCGGGGGCAACGGCCATGCGATCGGGAGTGGGATGGAACGGGAATCGGGCGAGCCTAGGGCTGAGCTTCTTCTGGAAACACAGGTGACTGGGAGCCATGGAGCCGATCACCGGCATCCCCCAGGCCGGGAACGATGCGAAAGGCCTCATCCAGCTCGGGATCGATGCAGGCGGTGTACACCGTGAGATCCGGGAAGCGCTTGCCAAGTGCCCCCAGCCCGGGACTGGCCGCCAGGGCTGTGACCACCCGCAGGCGCTGCCCGCTCACTCCCAGGGCCTCCAGGCGCTCCAGCACCTGGATCAGGCTGCCGCCAGTGGCCAGCATCGGGTCGAAGACCATCACCCCCACCCGCTCGCCGATGCGCTCCGGCAGCGTGTCGAGGTAGCAGTGAGCTTCGCCCGTGCGCTCATCCCGCACCAGACCGATATGGGCCACCCGGGCGGAGGGCAACACCGTCTGGGCACCGGCCCAGAGCCCCAGCCCAGCGCGCAGCACCGGCACCGCCAGCACCGGCACTGACGGGTCAACCACCATCCCCTCCGTGACAGCCAGGGGGGTCTGTACCTGCAGGGATAGCTGGGGCAACCAGTCGCGCACAGCTTCGTAGGTGAGCCAGCGGCCCAGCTCGGTCATGGCGGTGGCGAACAGCGGCGAGGGGGTCTCCCGATCCCGCAGCACGGTCAGCCAGTGGGCGATCAGGGGATGGGGTGGAACAACCACCCGCAACGACATGGTCATGTGCCATAGCTTGAGCTGTCACGCTACGTGCGCTTTGCCGTCTGCTCTTCGGGTTTCAAGGCCTCACCCGTCTCGTCGGCGCCGCGTCCTCCGGCGTTGGTTTTCGCTGCTTGCGGGCCTGATCATGCTGGTGGGCAGCTCGCTGCTCGTGGGGGTGGGGAGTGCCTCGGCGATCACAGCACCGGAGCTGCGGGGCCAGCGGTCCCTGCAGGATCTGCAGCCCGACATGCATGGCCGTGACCTGCACCAGCAGGAGTTCCTCAAAGCCTCGATGAGCGGCTTCGACCTCAGCGGCAGCGATCTGCGCGGGGCCGTGTTCAACTCCAGCGACCTCACCAACAGCAATCTGAGCGGGGCCAACCTCGAAGACGCCGTGGCCTTCGCCACCCGCTTCGACGGGGCCGATCTGAGCGGAGCCGTGCTGCGTAACGCCATGCTCATGCAGAGCCGCTTCACAGGCGCACAGATCGAGGGAGCTGATTTCAGCGACGCTGTCCTGGACCTCTCCCAGCTCAAGGCCCTCTGTTCCCGCGCCGATGGCTTCAACCCCACCACCGGGGCCTCCACGGTCGAAAGCCTGGGCTGCCGGTAGCATCTGAATCCGGTTCCGGTGGGGATCAGCCACCGGGGGCAAGGGGGAAAGTCCGGTGCAAATCCGGCGCTGTCCCGCAGCTGTGCAGCCCGTGCTCCGGTCAATCGCCGCCGCACGAGCCAGTCAGAACACCCGCCGGTGCTCCCTCTCATGCCGGCGCGGACCGGATTTCCAGACCATGACTTCCCTATCAGGGGATCCGGCTCGGCTGCGGCAGCCAGCACGGCCAACCCAGCTCGCTCACCGATTTCCCCAATCCACCTCTGCCACCTCCGGCTCCCGGCGCATCACTGCAGGACCCATCGCCCTGGTGGGACTGGTGCCTCTGCTGTTGGTTTCGCTGTTGACGGCTCCGGCTTCGGCCCACCATCTGATGGAGGTTTTCGGGCTGAGGGAAGGGGCCTTGGCTGGTTTCCTCAGTGGACTCGGCCATCCCCTGCTCGGTCCTGACCATCTGCTGTTCCTGCTCAGCCTGGGGCTGGTGGGGCTGCAGCAACCGCTGCGCTGGGTGATTGCCCTGCTGACGATCGGCCTGGGCTCCACCGCCCTCGGCCTGGTGCTGCCGGTGCTGCCCGGCAGCGAGCTGCTGGTGGCTCTTTCACTCGTGGCCACCGGTCTGGTGGTGCTCGGCCGCTGGCCCCGCTGGATCCTGCTGCCCGCCATCGCCCTGCACGGCAGCGTGCTGAGCCAGCCGGTGCTCGGCTGGTCGATCTCGGCCCAGATGGTTTACCTGCTTGGCCTGCTGCTCAGCCAAGGGGCTCTGCTGATCACAGCCGTCACCCTGGTGCGCTCCTGGGCCCGGGGGCTTCAAGCCGCCAACCTGCGCTTGCTGGCGGGGCTGCTGATCGGTATCGGCGCCACGTTCGCCTGGACTCAGCTGGTGCCCTGACGATGGCAGTTCCAACCTCAGCCCCGCTGGCGCCGCTCGCCAACCGGAGGCTGCCGGTCACCGTCGTGACTGGATTTCTGGGCGCCGGCAAGACCACTCTGCTGCGCCATCTGCTGCTCAACAGTGGTCAGCGCCTGGCGGTCCTGGTGAACGAGTTCGGCGAAGTGGGCATTGATGGATCCCTGCTGCGCAGCTGCGGCTTCTGCCCCGAAGACGAGCTGGAGGGTCGGCTGGTGGAGCTGGCCAATGGCTGCCTCTGCTGCACCGTCCAGGACGAGTTCCTGCCCACCATGCAGATCCTGCTGGCCAAGGCCGATCGCCTCGACGGCATCGTGGTCGAAACCAGCGGTCTGGCCCTGCCCGAACCGCTGGTCCAGGCCTTTCAGTGGCCGGAGATCCGCACCCGCACCCGCGTCAATGGCGTAGTGGCGGTGGTCGATGGCGAAGCCCTCGCCCAGGGCAGCGTGGTGGGCGATCCGGCTGCCCTGGAACGCCAGCGGGCGGCGGACCCCAGCCTCGACCACCTCAGCGACCTTGAAGATCTCTTCCGCGACCAGCTGGCGGCGGCCGATCTGGTGCTGATGAGCCGGGCCGATCGACTCGATGCCGCCCAGAGCGCGGCCATCCAGCAAAAGCTGGCGCCGCTCTGCCGCCGCGGAGTTCAGGTGCTGCCCATGGTCCGTGGCGAGGTGCCTGCCGAGCTGATGCTGGGCCTGGAGAGGGTTGAGCCGGCCAGGCCACTCCACGAAGATCATCACGGCCATGACCACAGCCATGTGCCGATGCAGTCACTGGCTCTGAAGCTGCCCGGCCACTTCGACCGCCAGGCCCTGGAACGCCTGTTGATCGAGCAGATCGTGGAGCAGGGAATTCTGCGGCTAAAGGGCTGGTTGCACCAGAGCGGCAAGCCAAGGCCCCTGCAGATCCAGGCGGTCGGTCCACGGCTCGACAGCTGGTACGACCGTCAGCCCGTCGAGCCCAATGCCGCAGCAAGCCCTGGCCTGGAGCTGGTGGTGCTGGGCCTGCGCCTCGACAAAGCCCGGCTGGAGCAGGTCCTGGGCAGCGCGGCTCTCAGCCCACTGGCCTGAAACGGCCCTCAATCCAGCGGAAAGGCCCCCTTGGCACAGATCCCGTCCCAGCAGAGGGCATGGTCCTCCTGCCAGCGGCCGCTCACCGGCTGCCAGGGACCGCTGGAACGACTCATCTCGACGGTGCCGCGCCCGTCGTGGCGGAACAGGACCCGCAGGCCATCAAGGTCGATCTGCCATCGCTCCCCCACCGCTTGCACCGTCATCACGCAGGGGTGCCAGGGGCCGTTCTCCAGGCGGCATTCGACCGTGTAGGTCGGTGGCTCGGCCCCCAGCGCCGGTTGCCAGACCCAGCCCAGCACTGCCACCAGGGCAGCCGCCATGGTCAGCGCCGGAGATGGGCCGTGCATGGCTGGGGTCTCCTCCGTCTCACCCTTTCAAGCTGGATCTGGCCCTGGCGAAGGGGGAACATGGGCTGCCAAGATTTAACAAACGCTCCGGCTGCCTGGTGCCCCGCTTTCACGCCCGTGTGCTGGTCTCCCTGAGGCCCTCGGTTCTCGATCCAGCCGGTGAGGCCACCCGCGCCGCCACCAGCCGCCTGGGGGTGGAGGGGGTCAGCCGACTGCGCATCGGCAAGGCGGTGGAGCTGGAGATCGAAGCTCCCGATGCCGACACCGCCCGCTCGCGAGTGGAGTTGCTCAGCGACCGGCTGCTGGCCAATCCCGTGATCGAGAACTGGGAACTGGAACTCCACGAGATCGCCGCCAACGGAGCGGACCTGCCGGCATGACGATCGGTGTGGTGGTGTTCCCCGGCTCCAACTGCGACCGGGACGTGGGCTGGGCGGCCGAGGGCTGCCTGGGAATTCCGACCCGCTTCCTCTGGCATGAGGAGCGCGACCTGAACGGCCTGGATGCCGTGGTGTTGCCCGGCGGCTTCAGCTATGGCGACTACCTCCGCTGCGGCGCGATCGCCCGTTTCGCTCCGGTGCTGGAGGAAGTGGCGGAGTTTGCCGCCAGGGGTGGCCCGGTGCTGGGGATCTGCAATGGCTTCCAGATGCTCACCGAACTCGGCCTGCTCCCCGGTGCCCTTACCCGCAACAGCCGTCTCCACTTCATCTGTGAGCCCACCGCCCTGACGGTGCGCCCTGGCAGCTGCCTCTGGCTCTCAGGCTACGGGGAGGACGAAGAGATCAACCTGCCGATTGCCAATGGCGAAGGGCGCTATCAGTGCGAGCCGTCCACCCTCGAGGCCATGGAGCAGTCCGGCCAGGTGGTCCTGCGCTACCAGAACAATCCCAACGGCTCCGTGGGCGATGTGGCTGGGTTATGTAATCCGGCCGGAAACGTGCTCGGACTGATGCCCCACCCGGAGCGGGCCTGCGACCCCCGCACCGGCGGCCTCGATGGTCAGCGGCTGTTCGCCAGCCTGCTGGGCTGAACGCTCCCCGATCAGAGCGCAAAAAAAGGGGCCACTGGCCCCCTTCCCTGCATCCGGTGCCCGAAGGCAGATTGATCAGTTGACCGCGGCGAAGAACTCCTTGCTGCCGACGGGATCAGGGTTCATGGTCTTCTCGCCCGGTGTCCAGTTGGCGGGGCAGACCTCATCGGGGTTGGCCTTGACATGCTGGAAGGCCTGTAGAACCCGCAGGGTCTCATCAACGTTGCGGCCCACCGCCAGGTTGTTGATGGTGGCGTGCTGGATCACACCCTCGGGATCGATGATGAACAGGCCGCGCAGGGCCACGCCGGCATCTTCATCGAGCACGTTGTAGGCGGAAGCGATCTCTTTCTTGAGGTCAGCCACCAGCGGATAGGCGATGTCGCCGATGCCACCCTGCTTCCGATCCGTCTGGATCCAGGCCAGGTGGGAGAACTGGCTGTCCACCGACACGCCCAGCACCTCGGTGTTGCGGCTGGAGAAATCGCCGTAGCGGTCGCTGAAGGCGGTGATCTCCGTGGGGCAGACGAAAGTGAAATCGAGCGGGTAGAAGAACAGCACCACGTACTTGCCGCGGTACTGGGAGAGGGTGACCGTCTGGAACTCCTGATCCACCACTGCGGTGGCTGTGAATTCAGGGGCCTGCAGACCGACGAGCCGGGACATGCTTGAAAAGTGGGTGACGAACGGGAAAGCAGGGAACTCAGTCCGAACTCGGACCGACTACCACTTGCGACCGCAACAATTTATCACGGAACCCTGGCAAGAGCGGCCCTTACGATGAAGGAGGCGACGACGGCTGATGCCCCGCCCCCGTTCCACAGCCTTGACCTGATGTCCTGGGACCCTGTCCTGCTTCGCAAATACAACAACACCGGCCACTTCCGCCTGCTCAACCAGCTGCGCAGCGAGCTGAAAGCCAGCCCCCTCAACCGGGAGGAACCCGGCGACAGTGACGGAGGCGGTCGTTCACGCACCGGCACCCTGGTGCGTGCCGTGGATGTGCGGCCCCAGGTTTATGGCCGTGCCCGGCGCTATGCGGGTCCAGCGCCGGCACCCAACCTGCCTCCGGCCAGCGCCGGCTCAGAAGGGGGCTCGGCCTCCGCCAGCTTCCGCGAGCGCCTCAACGCCATCGAGATGCGCTGACCCCAACAGATCCGAACTGACCGGAGCTGACCCGCACTGATCTGGAGCTCAGCATGGAGCTGATGGCTAAAGGCCCCATCGCTCCGTGGCTCCAAACAAACCGAATTGATCAGACGAACCCTGAACTTTGATTCGTCTGATCCGCTTGGTTTGACATCGACTGCGCCTCAATTAGACGCCATAAATGGCTCGGGGGAGACTTGAACTCCCGGCCTTGGGGTTATGAATCCCACGCTCTAACCAGCTGAGCTACCGAGCCCGGTTGTAAGGACTTTAAACGATCGACCTCCCTCTCCCGACCGGGGAAGGGGGAGGTGGCAAGGATGGAGATCAGGCCCTGCCGGGGAGGAATTGAAGCGGATTTACGGCGCCACGGCCAGCGGGGTGGATCTCGAAGTGGAGGTGAGGGCCGGTGCTGCGGCCGGTGCTGCCCATCGCCGCGATCTGGGTGCCCTGGGAGACCTGCTGTCCCACACGTACCAGCACCCGACTGTTGTGACCGTAGAGCGATTTGCTGCCGTCAGGGTGCTGGATCTCCACCAGGTAGCCGTAGCCGCCGTCGTGCCAGCCGGCATAGGACACCTGACCACCCTGGGCCGCCACGATCGGCGTACCCACATTGCTGGCGATGTCGATGCCCTTGTGCATCCGTCCCCAGCGCCAGCCGTAGCCAGAGCTGAACACACCGCGGGCTGGCCAGATCCAACCACTGCCGAGCTGGGAAGGAGTCGTTTGCTGCTCACCCGGGCGGTTGAAACCGGGAAGGTCTGGCCAGCTCAGGCCACCACTGCCGGTGGGCTTGAGTCCGAGCACCATGCGCGAGCGGGAGACACCGGCCCTCGACACACGGATCTGGCTTCCTTCCACCAGGCGAGCCGCTTCCAGCCCAGGATTGAGCCGCAGCAGATCCTGGATGCTGAGCCTGTAACGCTGGGAAAGCTTCACCAGGTTGTCGCCGAAGCGCACCACACCGGTGCTCTCAAGAGGGGGGGGCTCAGTGCGGGGAGCCGAGCGACGCAGCTCACTGGTGTCGAGGGAGGCAAGCTGCTTAGCCGTCGAAGCTTTGTTGGACGGGAGGACCACCCAGTCGCCCCGACTGAAGGAGTGATCTTCATTGACATCGTTGAGCTTGGCCAGGGGGGTTTCCTGAACCCGCAACTGGCTGGCCAGCTGCTCAAGGCTGATGTCGTCGCGGGTTCGAACCCAGAGCTTGTCGCGGAACGAGCTCGGCAGGGAGGCGAGCAGTTGGGGTTCGCCGATCGGAGGCAGAGCAGCCATCGATGGATCGGACTCCAGCCGCTCGGGCATCGATTCGAAACCGGGCCGGCGCGCGTCGGCGATGCCTGGGATGGCGCCGACAGCCACGAGGGAGAGAACCGGCATGGTTCCCAGCAGCGGCAAGATCAGATGCGAAGGCTTCATGCAGAAATTCACCCGTTGGACAAGGCCCGGTGGAGAAGCCACCATCCCCGAGCCGCGCCGAGGGTAGCGGCATGAACCATCCGGCACAAGCCTCTGGGGTCAGCGCATAAATCGTCATGGACGATCCAGGAAGCGGCTGATCGCTCAGACACCAGTCTCCAACTGGCGCAAGGCCTCGAACAAGACCACGGCCACCGAGACCGAGAGATTCAAGCTGCGCACCCCACCACCGTGTCGAACCGAGCCGGCCATGGGGATCATCAGCCGCAGTTCGGCCAGCTCCAGCAGCTCCGGCGGCAGACCGTCGCTCTCCCGCCCGAACAGCAGCCAGTCGTCGCTGCGGAAGCGGCATTGGTGGTATGGCTGATCGGCCTGGCTGCTCAACGCCAGCAGCCGCCCTCCACGCCGCTGCTGCTCCGCTCGGAGGGCCTCGAACGTGGGATGGAGGTGCAAGGGCACCCAGGGCCAGTAGTCGAGCCCCGCACGCTTGAGTTGGCGGTCGTCGAGGCTGAACCCCAGGGGTTCGATCAGGTGCAGCTCCGCCCCGGTGGCCGCACAGGTGCGGGCCACATTGCCGGTGTTGGGCGGTATCTGGGGCTGAAACAGCACCACCCGGGGAAGGTCGCTCACGGGTCCGGCACCGGCTGGCTGAGAGCATGCAGATCCATGGCACGGCCCTGGATCACCAGCCAGCTGGCCTGGGCCAGGGGCTGCAACCGTTGCTGCAGCCCCCCCAGCCGATCCCGGAAACGGCCGCCGATCACGGTGGGAGGCACCACCCCCCAGCCGGTCTCCTCCGTCACGATCAGCTGAGGCGCGCAGCAGCTCAAGAGCGCCTCCAGCAGGCCCAGCTGCCGTCGCTCCCAGGCATCGGCGTTGAGATCGAGGTGATGGGCAAGCCAGGTGCCGAGGGAATCGATCAGCAGGTGGTGATCGGCGGGGGCACGCCCCAGGGCCGACTCCAGCTCCCCCTCCACCTCCCAGGTGGCCCAGTGACCGGGTCGCCGGCGCCGGTGCAATTGCAGGCGCTGCTGCCAGGCCGGATCATCCGCAGCAACAGCTCCGGTGGCGATGTAGAGCACCGGACGGCCACTGTTGGCGACCAGATGCTCGGCCCAGCGGCTCTTGCCACTGCGACTGGGACCACTCACCAGGGTGAGCCCAGCCCCGGCACGTTGCTCAACCACCCCCATTCATGTTTCGCAGAGTGGCCACCGAAGATGGCGAAACACGGTTGAGATAACGGAAGATCCAATACTTGAATATAGTTGCTAGTATCACCGGAAATGTGGCTATAAACAAAAGTATAAAATTCTCCCGTTGCGGCAGTCCCAGGTGATTGGCTACACCATCGAGCAGAACGGTCCAGCCCTCTGGACTATGAAAGCCAACAAAGATATCGGTGAACAGGATGATGGCAAAAGCTTTGGCACTGTCGCTCAGTCCATAAACGAGCTCATCAAGGAACCCGCGCAGCACGCGAATTTCCTCCTGACCGAAGAAACAGACCAGAACGAAGCCCGCCATGGCAAACAGATCGGAAAGCACGTTCTTGATGGCGCGGGTGCTCTGACTGTCCGCCTCCTGTTTGAGCTCTTCGGCCCGGAGCGCAAGCGCCTGGTGCAGCTCCTCATTGGTCGGCAGGACAGAGCCCTTGAGCAGGGCGGCGAACTCGATCTCGGCCTTGTAGATCCGCAGTTTCTCCACAGCCGCCTCCTCCAGCTGGGGCTTGGTGTAACTCAGAAAAGGCACATCGGGAGCAAAGCGATCCACCAGGGGGGAGATCACGAAGGAGCGGCTGGCCTGCTGCATCAACAGAGGCACCAGCACCAGCAACAGCAAGACGCGCAGGGACACCAGCGTGGTGTCGCGGCGGCGGCGAAAGCCCGCCACCACGGTGGCCTCGGCTTCCGGATCCAGCTGCTGGCGCACCCGCTCGACGGCACCCATCAGGCTGCGGGGCAGCAGCTCGGGGCTGCGACTGAGGCTGGCCGAGCCTGAACGCGAGCTGTAGCGGGCTTCGACGGACTCGATCAGCTGCAGCTGCCGCTGTTGCTGGGAATCCAGTTCATGGCGGCGGGGCTTGAGCTCCTCGAGGCTCTCGCGGCATAGCTGCAGGGCCGCCCGGAACCGGCGCAACATCTGGTTGCGCACCTGCCGGGGCACGCTCAGCTCCAGGTCCGTGCGGACGGGCCGATCGGCGAAGAACTCGATCTCGATGCTCTGGATCAGCAGGGCGGCCTCATAGGCGCGCTCAAGCTGCTGAACAAGATCGCTGGAGCGTGCCTTGCCGAACGTACCCATCCAGTCGCGCAGGGCCATCGGTGATCAGCGGGAGAAAACCCACCAGGTGAGCATCGGCACGATCGTTCCCACCACCAGCAGCACGATCACCCACTGGAAGCCTTTGCTGTTGGCCGTCTCCTCCCGGGTGGGGATGTTGCTCACCACCGGGGCGGCTGTCTCCTCCAGGGGTGGGCCAGGATCTTCTCCTCCCTGGAGCACCGTTCCCAGACGATCCAAGGCAGTGAGGGAGGCCTGGCGGTAGCGGCCCCCCAGCCGCAGCGGAACAGCCATGGTGCTGTCGGCGGTGTCGCGCAGAAGCGAGGCCGGCAGCTGCTCCAGCAGCTCGGGGCTGGCCACCACCGCAGCGGTGTTGGTCTGGGCATCGATCAACAGCAGCAGCGAAGCACCGGAGCTGGGCTCGGAGGCCGACCACGACTCCAATGCCTGCTGGCCGAGGGCATCGAGTTCCAGGCCGTAGTCAAGGCGGGGAACGGTGAGCAATCGCGCCTGGACGTGATCGCTCTCAAGGTCGGCCAGGCGACGCTCCAGCTCCGCAGAGGTGGCGCGGCTGAACAACCCGGCGGTGTCGATCAGATGCTGCGAGCCTGGCGGCGTGGGCAGGTCACGGATCCCCACGGCCCAGACAGCGGGAGCCGCAGCCAGCAGGGCAATCACCAGGGCGGTGATCACTGCCATCGATCGGGTTATCAGACGCACGGGCAGCGGAGGACGGATCATTGCTCCACAGTTTGCCTTCAGCTGGCCAGCCTGTCGCGTTTGAGGGCCTCCACAGCATCGAGGATCTCTCCAGCCCTGCCTCCGCTCAGCCAGCAATGTCGCCTGGGAGTGGCCAGGCTGGCGGCTCGAATCCGTGTCAGCGTTCACGCTGAACCTCAGCCGTTCCGTGTCGACCATGCCCACCCCGGCCCGTTTCACCCTGGCCACAGGGTTGCTGGGGCTGGGGCTCTGCCTGCTCAATCAACTCACCGCTGCTGAGCTCAACCCCGCCCTGGAGCGCGCCGGGGTGCTTGCCAGCCTGATGGCGGTGGGGCTGATGCTGGTGGCCGTGCTCTGGACCCGGGCCGTGCCGCTCACCCCGGAGCGGGTGGAGCTGCAGGGGGAGCAGGGGCTGGAGCTGGATTCCCTGCTGCCCCAGGAGCTGGGGCTTGAGCTGGCCTGGGGGAGCCGCCTGCTGCTCACCGCCACCCCGGCCGCCAGCCTGCTGATCCACTGGAGGGGCAGGACCCTGCTGCGGCGGGGTCTGCTGGGGACCAGCCCCTTCGAGCCGGGGGAGATCTGCCGTCGGGCCACCACAACCGCCCGGGCCATCTCCCTGGTGAACCTGAAGCTCTACCCAGGCCGCGACGAGTTCCGCTGCCTGCCGGAGGGAACGCCCGCTGTGCTGGTGCAACCCATCGGCAGTGAGGGCTGGCTGCTGGCTGGCGGCTGGTCGCCGCGCTGCTTCAGCCGCAGCGACGAGCTCTGGGTAGAGGGCTGGGCCGAGAAGCTCAGAACGTCACTGGAGCAGGAGGGCGTTTTCCCTTCGAGGGAGGAGGCACCTTCAGCTCCGAGCGCACCCGTCCCCCCGGGGTCATGAACTCAGCCTGGCCCTTGGCTCCGACCTTTCCGAACAGCTGCTCGCTGCGGGTTATCTGATGGTTCTGATCCCTCTCCAGCTGAACGCCCCCACGGGCTTCGATGGCCTGGTTGTCCCAGCGCCAGAGGCATTCCCTGGCCTGGAGACGCTCGCCGGGCTGGCGCAGGCGGCAACCGCTGGGGATGATCGCCGTTTTCTGGTTCAGAACCAGCCGCAGCGAGTCGCCGGCCACGTGCAGCTGATCGACTACGCCGGTGAAGGGCAGGGCCGTGCTGAGCACCTGCTCCTTGGAGTTCCAACGGGTGCGCTGGGCATCCAGCACCGCCTTCCGGGAGGAATCGGCGAAGCGCACCGGCGCCAGGAGATCCACCACCTCCTCGCGAGTGTTCCCTTCCAGCGCCGAACCGGTGACGGTCTGGACGGTGCCCTTCTCGCCGGCGGGGCGCCGCTCCCCCTTCACCGGACCCGCCGCCACCAGGGCACCGGTGTCAGCCAGCCAGTCGGCCTGGCTGGCGCGCAGATCGAGCTCCGGCTGCTGCAGGCGGGTCTTGCCGCGCAACTCCAGCTTGGCTTTGTCGAGCAGGAACTTGGCCTTGGTGGCACTCAGGCGGCTCCGACCCTCCGTGAGCAGGGGCTTCCCCTCGATCTCCATCACCTGCCGACTTGGCGTCCAACGCACCCGATCACCGCTGATCAGAGAGCCTCTGGGACCGAGCACCAGGATGCGCACCTTGCCTTCCAGCTGAATCACCTCGCCGTCATTGATCACCAGGCCGCTGGTGGCCTCCACCTTGTAGCGGGGCTTGCCGGCGGCGTAGATCACCCCGCGGGGTTGCGTGGCGCGGGCGACCCGCCGCTGCAGGTCGTAGCGGGCCTGGGGGCTGGTGAGCTCCCAGGCCGGCCGACCCTTGCCATCCTGCTGGCGGAGGTTGAGCGAACGGAACACGAAGGGTTGAGTTTCCTTGGGTTTGATGGCCTTGCGCTCGCAGCCCAGCAAGGCCACCAGCGGCAGTCCGAGGATCAGGGCAGCCGCCAGCACGGCCCTCACAGCGAGCCATCCAGTTCAAGGCGTGCCATCACAGGTTCCGGCTCCGGCAGGAGGGTGCCCGCCACCAGGGCACCCCAGCTCAGACGCTCCTGCCAGGGGACCTGCACGCCAGTGGGGCTGCTCTGGCCTCCAGGCGCGGCACCACTGGGCGCCAGGGGCTGATTCAGCTGAAGCAGCATGCGGGCGGAGAGATCGGGCAGGATCGGGACCAGTAGCAGCGCCACGTGCCTGGCTGCCTCCAGCACCGCGTAGAGGTCGTCGGCCACCTGCTGTCGCTGGCCCTCCTGCTTCATCCGGCTCCAGGGTGCCTGGTCGTTGAGGTAGCCATTGGCGCTGATGGCGAGCTGCAGGGCCGCTGCGGCGGCCTGGCGGAAATCCAGCCGCTCCATGCCATCGATCACCTGCTCGCGCGCCACCAGGGCCGCCTGGGCCAGCGGATGGCTGCTGCCCACGTCCTCACTGGGGAAAGGAACCGCCTGATCGAACCAGCGGCGGGCCATCGAGGAGGTGCGGTTGAGCAGGTTGCCGATCGTGTTGGCCAGGTCGTTGTTGACCAGGTCGCTGAAGCGCTGCTGCTGCACGTCGCCATCGTCACCGAAGGGGATGTCGCGCAGCAGATACCAGCGCACGGCATCGGGGCCGCAGCGCTCCAGGAGCTCCCCCGGATCGAGCACATTGCCCAGGGATTTGCCCATCTTCTGCCCCTCCCGGGTGAGAAAGCCATGGCCGAACACCCGCTCCGGCAGCTCCAGCCCTGCCGAGAGCAGCATCGCCGGCCAGTAGACCGCATGGAAGCGCAGGATGTCCTTGCCGATCACGTGGATACTCGCCGGCCAGCCCCGCTGACTCAGCAGAGCCAGGTCGGGCGGATCGCCAGGCTCCAGCAGAGCCGTGAGGTAGCCGAGCAGGGCGTCAAACCAGACGTAAAAGGTGTGGCCCTCATGGCCGGGCACCGGGATGCCCCAGGGCAGATCCAGTCGTGACATTGAAAAGTCGCGCAGCCCCTGGGCCACGAAGTTCTCCACTTCCCGCCGACGACTGGCCGGAGCGATGAAACCGGGTCGCTGGATCAGCTCCTCGATGGCCTGCTGGTAGCGGGAGAGCCGAAAGAAGAGATTGAGCTCGTCACGCCATTCCAGCGGCCGCTGGTGGGTACTGCACTCGGGCGCGCGGGCCTCAGGCGGATCGTCCTTGAATTCCTCGCAGGCCACGCAGTACCAGCCCCGCTGGCGCCCTTCCACCACGTCGCCGGCCGCTTCCACCCGCCGGAAAAACTGCTCCACCAGCAGGTGGTGACGGGGCTCGGTGGTGCGGATGAAGCGGTCGTGGCTGATCTGCCAGCGCTGCCACAGGTTGCGGTATTGATCGCTCACCTGATCGCAGTGGGCCTGGGGGGTGAGCCCGGCCGCCTCGGCGGTGCGCTGGATCTTGAGGCCGTGCTCGTCACAGCCCGTGATGAACAGCACCGGCCGCCCCATCAACCGCTGGAAGCGGGCCAGGGCATCACAGGCGAGCGTGGTGTAGGCGCTGCCGAGATGGGGCTTGTCGTTGACGTAATAGAGCGGAGTGGTGAGGGTGTAAGTCATCGGCGGTGGTGAAGGGCCCGCTGCGCCGCCAGAGCGACCCTGCGCCGGGGCCGGATCCTACCGAGTGCCACTCCAGGGCTCTCTCCAGTGGAGGGGCAACCCATGCATCGGCACAATCGGGGTCGTGGAGTACGCCACCACCCCGATGCGAACACGAGACGATCAGGCGGCCGTGGTGGTCTGGGGTGGCGGCAGCGGCGGGGTGGCCGCTGCTCTCCAGGCCGCCAGGGGCGGCGCCGACACCCTCCTGCTGACGCCAGGACCCTGGCTGGGGGGCATGGTGAGTGCGGCGGGGGTCTGCGCTCCGGATGGGAACGAACTCAGCCCCTGGCAGAGCGGGCTCTGGGGAGCGCTGCTGCGAGCCCTGCAGCGGGAGGAGACCGAAGGCCTCGACCAGAACTGGGTGAGCTGTTTCGGCTGGCGGCCCGCCAGCGCCGAGCGGGTGCTGCGTGGCTGGGTGGACGCCGAGCCCCGGCTGCGCTGGTGGAGCGGCTGCCGGCTGCAGCAGCTGGAGCGCTCCGGCCCCCGGCTCACGGCCCTGGTTCTGGAGCACCGGGGTGAGCTGGTGCGGCTGGCCCTGCAGCTCGCCATCGACGGCAGCGATCGCGGAGATCTGCTGCCACTGGCGGAGGCACGCTTTCGCATGGGCTGGGAGGCCAGCGACGACTGGAATGAACCCAGCGCCCCCAGCCAGGAGCGATTGGAGGAAGATCCCTTTTTCCAGCGCCAGCCGGTGCAGTCCCCCACCTGGGTGGTGCTGGCGCAGGAGTCGGATGGGCCCTGCCCTGCAGTTGGCACCCCAGCTCCCCCGTTCGAGCGGGCCACCCAGACATTCGGCCTGGAGCGCACCCTCAGTTACGGCCGCCTGCCTGGGGGCTTGGTGATGCTCAACTGGCCGCTGCATGGCAACGACTGGCACGACGGCCTGGAGCGGGCTTTCAGCGCCGATCCCAGCGACCAGGCGGAACTGGAGCAAGCCATGCAGCAGCACAGCCTGGAGTTTCTGGGCGCCCTGCGGGAGGCCTCCGGCGGTTGGTTGCAGCCGGCCCGTGTGTTCCCCAAGGCCGCCGGGGCCGGCTCAGAGCTGGCAGGCCCCTCAGCCCTTGCCCTGATGCCCTACTGGCGGGAAGGGCGGCGAATGGTGGGCCACAGCCTGGTGCTGGAGCAGGATCTGTTGCCCCTGATCCCGGCCGGCGCCAAGGGCAGCTCCGACGACGACGGGGCCTGGATCGGGCCGATCCCTGTCGATGGAGATGGCCGCTGCAGCGCCATTGCGGTGGGCAACTACGCCAACGATCACCACTACCCCGGCGAAGATTGGCCCCTGGCCGCCAAGAGCTGCCGCTGGGGTGGCCGCTGGAGCGGCACTCCGTTCATGGTTCCCTACGGGGCGCTGGTGAGCGCCGATCTCGACAACCTGCTGGCGGCCGACAAGGCCATCAGCTGCAGTCACATGGCCAACGGCGCCACCCGGCTGCAGCCGCTGATCCTCAACATCGGCCAGGCCGCCGGGGCGGCGGCGGCCCTCTGCGTCGCCTCCGGCACGGCGGCAGCCGCCCTCGACGTGCGGCTTCTGCAGGAGGCACTGATCAGCGACCCGGTGGCCCCGGCCGGGCCCATGCCCCTCTGGGACACCCCCTGGCACCATCCCGACTGGAAGGGGCGCCAG
This sequence comes from Synechococcus sp. J7-Johnson, assembly GCF_024345795.1. GTDB lineage: Bacteria > Cyanobacteriota > Cyanobacteriia > PCC-6307 > Cyanobiaceae > Regnicoccus_A. Next base: position 69,691 of record NZ_JAGQBU010000003.1, on the reverse strand, counting down.
CGTCGCGCTCTGCAGGAACCCGGGCAGCTGCAGCCACGGGGAAACCTGGCAGGCAGCCAACCGCCCAGCCCCTTCCAGGCGCCGGGCGAACCCCATGAACAAGTCTTCGCCGGCACCCTGGTGCCTGATGGAGCCGGGGGCTACACCCTCATGGGCGATGGTCGCCCCTGGCCGCTGATCACCCTGGAGCCGGGTCTGCACCATTGGCTGCATCGGCAGGAAGCTCCCCGGCCGGTGCGCCTGATCGGTGTGGCCAATCCCTGGGGGCCCTGGCTGCGGGTATCGCGGCTGGAGGCAGGATCGGCGCCGCCCTAACGGGCCTCCAGCCGCAGCAGATCGGAGAGGGAATCCACCTGCTGGACTTGAACCGTGAGCGCATCCCCTGGCTGACACGACTCCGGAGCCCGCACGGGCTGATCCATCGCCAGGGCCTCCAGGTGCACCAGGGCCAGGCGATCCTGGGGCCGCAACCAGCGCAGGAAGATCGCCTGCCAGCGCTCACTCCGGTGCTGCTCGAACCAGACCTGCTGCCAGTGGCGCTGGTCCTCTCGACTGATCTGGATCCCTTCGCGAATCACCGGATCGAGCTCCTTCAGCAGCTCCTCCATCTGGGTTGCCTCAAGGGGCTCCTGACCGGCCGATCTGGCGGCCAGCTGCCGCTGGGCCACCAGATCGGCGTAGCGACGAATCGGCGAGGTGACCTGCACATAGGCCGGCAGCCCCAGGCTGAAATGGGGGCTGACCGCTGCGCTGGTACTGCCGCGGCTGAGGCAGCGGCGCAGGGCCGCGTGGCGGACGGGTCCATCCGGAAGGGCCTGGAGTTCACTCTCGGGCGGCAACTCACTCACCGGTTGGCCACGGAACGGCATGGCCAGGCCCAGCTCGGCGGCATGAGAAGCCACCACCGAACCCGTGAGGATCATCGCTTCGGCCACCAGGGCCCGCGCCGGCGAGGGATCGGTGATCTCCAGTTCGGCGTCGTCACCCGTGCAGCGGATCCGTCCTTCGCTCTGCTCCATCGAGAGAGCCCCCTGGGCCTCACGCCAGCGGCGGCGGCGCTCGAGCAGGCGCTGCAGCTGGGCCAGGTCGGGTTCCTCGGGCGGGGCCAGATCGATCAGGGCATCGCCATCGTTGTAGGTGAGGCGGTAGGTGGGACGAATCCAGCTGCGAACCAGCTCATGGCGGGCCACGCTGCCGTCTTCTGCCAGCTCCATCGCACAGCTCCAGGCGGCGCAGCGCTGCCCCTGGCGCAGGCTGAAGGGACCCACCGCCAGGGGCAAGGGGAACATCGGCACCACCCCGGAAGCCAGATAGAGGCTGGAGGCCCGACGACGGGCCTCCAGATCGAGAGGGGAGCCGCTCGCCACCAGCCGCCCCGGATCGGCGATGTGAACCCACATTCGCCAGCCGCCGCCAGCCAGCGACTCCAGCGCAACGGCGTCATCGATCTCCTCGGTATCGGCGTCATCGATGGTGTAGCTCCGCAGGGCGGTGAGATCCCGGCGGCTCTCATCTCCGGGCTGCTCCAGCTCGGCCTGGGCCAGCAGCCTCTCGGCGTCCTCCAGCAGGGCCGAATCAAACCCCTGCTCCCAGACGCTGCTGCGCAGGGAGGGCAGGGCATGGGGCTGCCACTGGCCCAGGTCAACCAGCAGGCGGCGCACCGAACCGGGTTCGATGGCGCATTGGGCCGCCTGGAGAGCGCGGCGCAGCTCCGGATCGGGCAGCTCCTCGATCTCGCCGCCGGCGAAGGCAAGCAACTGCTGCAGCTGCCTGGTCTGGGCGGGATCGAGCTCAGCAGGATTAAGGGGGGTGCGCTGGCGCAGCAGGTCGTGCCACTGCTGCAGGCGCCGCTCCTCCAGAACCTGAAGGCGCCGATCGTGGCGAAGCTGGCGCAGATCGTGCAGCGAACGGGGGTGCACCCTGCCCTGACGCCAGCGGAACAGGTGCTGCTCGCCCTGCTGCAACCAGCACCAGCAGGCGGCCCGCACAGCTGGACTGTCAGCGCCTGCCACCAGCTCAGTGAATTCGTCAAGGCCGATCCCCTCCGCAGGGGGTGCCTCGACAAGCAAAAGCCAGGCCGCGCCGAGATCACGGCGGCCCGGTGATGCAGCCGCCAAGGCGGCGGGCACCAGCTGCCAGGGCGGCTGATCCAGCCGTGTCGGCGGCTCGTGGACCCCTGGCAAGGCAGCCAGCAGATCGATCTGCCGCATCGGGATGGTCTGGGACTTCGCGTCCCAGCCGGCCCTGAGGCGGGCACGGCTGCCAGTTATGGCCTCGATCAGGGCCAGTTCAGGTCCCTTCGAGCCGATCAGACCGACCAGATCACCCGGTTGCAAACTCCGTGCTCCGCAAGGGCAGGGGAAGGGCCGCTCAGCCTTCGGGATTCACGAAGGGGAGCAGCGCCACAATCCTGGCCCGCTTGACGGAATTGGTGAGATCGCGCTGCTGCTTGGCAGTGAGACCGGAAAGGCGACGGGGAAGGATCTTGCCGCGCTCGGTGATGAACTTCTTGAGCAGATCGACGTCCTTGTAGTCGATCGGATCACCGGGCTTGATCGGTGAAAGGCGCTTCTTGAAAAAGGAACTGGACATGGGTTGGCGGAAACGGACGGGGAACGGAAGGACGAGCTGCTGGGGTCAGTGCCGAGGGCTATGACCCGGTGACCTCACTTGATCTCTTTGTGGACCGTGCTCTTGTTGCAGTGAGGGCAGAATTTCTTCAGCTCCAGCCGTTCAGTGGTGTTGCGGCGATTCTTCTGGGAGGTGTAACGGGACACCCCAGGAGAGCGCTTGGCGGGATTGGACCGGCATTCGGTGCACTCGAGAGTGATCACGATCCGGACGCCCTTGTTCTTGGCCATAGGAAGGACGTGCGCCGCTTGATGCGAGGCGTAATGACAATCCGACACCTTACCCCGCCGGGCTCCGGCATTCCGATCCTTAGGATCTGGTCCTTGATTGATGCAGGCGAATGCGGGTCTCGCTCCAGTGGTTGCGGGAACTTGTCTCCTGTGATGGACCGGTTCAGGAGCTCGCCGAGCGCCTCTCGATCGCCGGCTTCGAGGTGGAGGCGATCGACGACCTCGCCAGTCAGGCTGAAGGAGTGGTGGTCGGCTATGTGGAGGACAGGCAGCCCCACCCCGATGCCGACCGGCTGAGCGTCTGTCAGCTGCGGGTGAGCCCTCCGGGCTCGGACGAACCGCTGCTCCAGGTGGTCTGCGGGGCCGCCAACGTGCGCACCGGAATCCATGTGCCCGTGGCCCTGGTGGGGGCCCATCTCAGTGCCGTGGATCTGACCATCCAGGCCAGCGAACTTCGGGGCGTTGCCAGCACTGGAATGATCTGCTCCCTCAAGGAACTGGGTCTGGCCGACAGCTCCGATGGCATCGCCGTGCTCGATGAGCTGCTGGAGGCAGTGCCCCCGCTGGGAACCCCGGTGGCGGCGGCCCTCGGCCTCGACGACCAGGTGCTGGAGCTGGCGATCACAGCCAACCGCCCCGATGGGCTCTCGATGCTGGGCATCGCCCGTGAAGTGGCCGCCCTCACCGGCGGCCAGCTCAGCCTGCCCCCCGCCGCGCCGGTGATCGCCGCTGAGCCGCTGCCGGTGGAGCCGGCCAGCGCGGCGGCGATCGAAACTGGCGGCCTGTTCAGCCTCACGGCCCTCACAGGAGTGCGTGTGGAGCCCTCCCCCGCCTGGCTACAACGTCGCCTGGAGCGGGCCGGCCTGCGGCCGATCAACAACGTGGTCGACATCACCAACCTGGTGATGCTGGAAACAGGTCAGCCCCTGCATGCCTTCGATCAGGGCCGGCTGGCGGTGCTGGGGGGGCGTCCGGCCGATGCAGCAGCTGATTTGGTGGCCGATCCGGCGGATCTCGGGCTGCGCTGCGCCCATGCAGCTGAGGCCTTTGATGCCCTTGATGGCTCCAGCCACCAGCTCAGCCCCGAAGCGCTGGTGGTGACCTACGCCAACCAGCCGATCGCCCTGGCCGGGGTGATCGGCGGCGCCGGATCGGCGGTGCAATCAGACACCGAGACCCTGTGGCTGGAAGCCGCGATGTTCAGCGCCGAGGCCGTCCGCCGCAGTGCCCGCAGCGTGGGCCTGCGCACCGACGCCAGCGCCCGCTTCGAGAAAGGACTCCCGGTCGAAGTCACCCTGTTGGCCGCCGACCGGGCCGTGCAGCTGCTCCAGAACCTGGCGGGCGCCCGGGTGCAGGGCCGCTGGCTGCACCAGCGCCCCCATCAGCCGGCCGATCCCCTGCGCCTGCGCCGCGATGCCCTGCACAACCTGCTCGGTCCGGTGCTGGTCGACGGCCAGGAAGAAGATCTGGCCGACGGCCGCATCGAGCAGACCCTCACCGCCCTGGGCTGCAACCTGCAGGCCGATGAAGAGGGCTGGCTGGTGACGGTGCCCCCGTCACGATCGATGGACCTCACCAGGGAGGTGGATCTGATCGAAGAGGTGGCCAGGCTCGTGGGCTACGACCACTTCGCCAGCCACCTGCCCGACCCGATCGAACCTGGCGGACTCGAGGCCGGCCAGCAGGCGGAGCGGTGGCTGAGGCAAGCGCTCTGTCACGCCGGGCTGCAGGAAACCTGTGCCTTTTCGCTGGTGCCTGCCCAGGGTTTGGTTGAGCATTCGCCACGGCTGGGGCTCACCAATCCCCTGCTCACCGACTACGGCCATCTGCGCGACAGCCTTCTGGATGAATTGTTGCTGGCGGCCCGCCGAAACCTGCAGGCCTCGATGCCCGGTTTCTGGGCCTTCGAGATCGGCCGTGTCTTCCAGATCGAGCCGAGCAACCTGATCGAGCGCAGCGAGCTGGCCGGGGTGCTCTGCGGCGAGCGGCGCTCGGAACTCTGGAGCAGCGCCGGCAAGGGGCGCAGCCCCGACTACTTCGAAGCCCGCGGTGTTCTGCAGCAGGCCCTGGCCGCCTTGAAGATTCCCTGCGAGGACCGCGCCACCAGCCACCATCCCCTGCTCCACCCCGGTCGGGCCGCCGAGCTGCTGGTGGAGGGCCGGGTGGCCGGTTGGTTCGGCCAACTCCATCCTGAGCGGGCGGAGGCCCTTGATCTGCCGGAGGCCACCCATCTGTTCCAGCTCGCCCTGACACCGCTGCTCAGCGCCGCCACCCGGCGCAACCGCTGGCAGCCTGCCTTCGCTTCCTTCGCCACCGTGCCGGCCTCCGAGCGCGACCTGGCCTTGGTGGTGCCCGACAGCGTCACCGCCGCCCAGCTGCTGGGCGCGATCCGCAAGGCGGGCAAACCCCTGCTGGAATCAGCGGAGCTGATCGATCGCTACCAGGGCAGCCAGGTGGAGGCAGGGAACGCCAGCCAGGCTTTCCGCCTGCGCTACCGCGACGCCCGCCGCACCCTCACCGAGTCGGAGGTGGAGCAGGCCCACACGAAGATCCTGGGCGCCCTTCAGAAGCAGTTCGGAGCCGCCAGGCGTTCCTAGGCCCGGGGTCCGTCCATACCACTGCACCCCAATGGCTCAGTCAGCGGGGGTTTCCCAGGTGCGTTCCAGCACGGCGAGGGCCTCCACGTGCTGGGTCTGGGGAAAGAAGTCGATCGGCTGAACCCGCAGGAGACGCAGCGTTCCCGGGGCCGTGAGCCTGGCCAGGTCGCGCGCCAGGGTGGCCGGGTTGCAGCTCAGGTAAGCCACCCGCTCGGGCGGTGCGGCCAGGATCGCTTCGCAGACCCGCTCCGGCAAACCCTTGCGTGGCGGATCCAGCAGCAGCCCGTGGGCTCCCTCCAGGGCTTCGGGCAGGGCCAGAGCCACATCAGCGGCTTCGAGGGTCAGACCATTGAGCCCATTGAGTCCGGCATTCAGCCGGGCCTGCTCCACGCTGGAGGGGTGCTGCTCCAGGCCCAGCACCCGAGCACCGGCGGCGGCCAGGGGCAGGCTGAACGTGCCGATGCCGCAGTAGGCATCGACGAGGCGGCGGCCAGGGGCCGGGAGGAGGGCCTCGATCAGCAGGGGCACCAGGCGCTCGGCCTGGGCGGTGTGCACCTGGAAGAAGGTGTCGGGACCGATCCGGAGCTCGAGGCCCGCGAAGCTGTCGTTCAGCCAGGGACGACCGGCGATCTCCAGGGTGCGCGGTCCCATCAGAGTGTTGGTGGGCAGGGGCTGGATGTTGAGGCCGACGCCCACCAGCTCAGGCCAGCGCTCCATCCAGATTTCCGCCATGGCCGCCAGGTCGGGCAGGTCACTGTGGCTGCTGATCAGAGTGAGCAGCACTTCACCGCTGTGGTGCCCGACTCGCAGGGCCAGGTGGCGAAGGCCGCCGCCCTCAGTCAGATCCACATCCACAGGCCAGTCGCTCTGCTCCAGATCGCGCTTGAGCGGAGCGATCAGGCAATCGATGCGGGGATCGAGCACCGGGCAGCGGTTCATGTTCACGATCCGGTGAGTGCCGCTGCGGTAGAAACCCGCCCGCAGTTGCCCATCGGGACAGCGCTCCAGGGGGATCGTGGTGCGGTTGCGATACCCCAGGGGGGTGGCTGAGGCCAGGATGGGCTCCACCTCAAGCGTCTGACCGCCGATGCGGCGCAGGGCCTGCTGGACCAGTTCCTGCTTCCAGGCCAGCTGGGCCTGGTCGCTGAGGTGCTGCACGCCGCAGCCGCCGCAGTCGGAAGCAAGGATGCAGGGGGGCTGACGCCGCTCGGGGGCATCGTTGTGTCGCTCCAGAGGATGGGCCACCAGATGGCGCTGGGCCTTGTGGTGCACCCGGGCACGCACCCGCTCCCCCGGTAAGGCATCGGGCACGAAGACCACCAGGTCGGGAGCCGTCCCTTCATCGGAGGCGATGCGCGCCACACCCTGGCCGTGATGGTTGAGGCCGGAAATGCACAGATCCAGTTCCGTTCCTGGGACCGGCAAGGGAAGTCCCATCGGGATCGGAGCGCTTTGGACGTTGAGCAAACCCTAGATGCAAAGGGGCGTTACATCTGAAGACGTCCTCCTGCAAGGGGGTTCCCGGATCGATAAAGTGATCTGGCGCCTGGTGTCCTCGATGAGCGTCGTTCGGGATCTGATCCTCCAAGCCGATGATCAGCTGCGGTATCCCAGCGGCGGAGAGCTCCGCTCGATGGCGCATTACCTCTCAGGAGGTCCCCAGCGCATCCGCGTGGCCAGGGCCTTGACGGAGAACGAGAAAAAGATCGTCGACGAGGCCGCGCGCCTCCTTTTCTCCCGCAAGCCTGAGTACGTGGCCCAGGGCGGCAATGCCTACGGCCAGAAACAGCGGGCCCAGTGCCTGCGCGATTTCAGCTGGTATCTGCGACTGGTCACCTACGGCGTACTGGCTGGTAGCACCGAGAAGATCCAGGAGATCGGCCTCAACGGGGCTCGTGAGATGTACAACAGCCTCGGTGTGCCCATGGCCGGCATGGTCGAGAGCATGCGAGCCCTGAAGGAAGCTTCCCTGGCCCTGCTCGGCACCGATGACGCCGCCAGCGCTTCCCCTTACTTCGACTACCTGATCCAGGGTATGCAGACCCCTCTCTGAGCCTGGGGTCAGCAGCATCTTTTTTTCAAGGGCTTTCCCACGGCCGGCTAAAAAGCTCAAGGTCAGTCAGTCGATTTGGGCTGACTTCTTGATGATGGGCACCCAGTCACCCCAGGGATGCAGTCACCCTTGGGGATACAAGTCATCGACCCCCATTCATGGAGTGTGATCGGGCTGCGCGAGCTCGACTAGCCAATGCCAGAAGTCTCATCATGGTCTAAGCATGAGTCTTGAGCCTGGGTAACCGTGAGACGCTAGGGATTGACTTCAGCACCCTCCTGACGTCAGCCCCAGGAGATCGAACATCACAACCAACCCCTGCCAACCCCGCCAACCCGCATCGCTCCATTGAGCACTGTCTAGGCCGTCTCAGCATGGACCAGAGCTAGGACCCAGAGCGGGACGCATACAAGGTCATCACGACTGATCCAACAGGATGGACCTGCCGCCAGGAGCGCCCTCTGCACGGCAACCGCTCAACCAGACCCCGCAGCCAAAGCATTAATCAGCGGGGGAGCAGGAGGTCACTCATGGAATTCATCCGTGTCGCAGTTCAAGACCTATTCTGCGTCCTGAACTGGACAAACAAGTCCATTTCGAGACCAAGGCCTGGTCTGACCATGCTTCTCATACGAGACGATTCAGAAGGAGGCTGAGCTCGGGCTTGGCTCGTCTCGAAAGGCGTGATTTCAGCATCGCCCCAGGAGCCAGCACTGTTCTTGCAGCCAGAATCGATTGCGTACCTGTGTCTACAGCAGGTACGCAGAAAGATTGAAGTTGGCTATGACTGGCTTTTCAGCGGTTCCACAGGCCCTGGACTTCGTGTCCAAGCGCAACAGGACAGGCACTGCAGCCGAAAAGAACAGACCACCCCATCAAGCGCCTGACGCCCTAGAGGCGCTCAGGAGGCGATTGAGCAACCACTAAACAGGAGGCGAACGAGCGACACCAAGTCGAAGGATGGAATCCTCGATCCCGCCAACATTCCCAGAAGCAGCTCACGCTTCTCATCCGAGACGAGTACAGAGACCCACAAGAAGTCTTGTCTGAGATGTTCGCAACAGCTTTGGCGCCCCGTTCAGGCCGGCCGGCGATAGAGCTCCTTGAGTAATTGATAGGCCTCATTGAGGCGGCGCATCGCGTCGGCGCTGCCTCCTGAATCGGGGTGGTGGCTCATGGCCTGCTCGCGGTAGGCCTCACGGATCTGGTTGAGACTGAGCTGGTGACCCGGGGCCGTCGGCAGGGCCAGCACCTTCAAGGCACCGTGCAGCGTCATCGTGTGCTCCAGGCTCTGGAAGGAGGTGCCCTGGCGGCGGCGGCGGAAGCGATGCACGAAGCGACGGATCAGCGTGGGGATCCGCAACGTGAGTGTGCCGGTGCTGAAAGGATCCTCAAGCAAGCCAGCGGCCACGATCACCCGGCTGAACCTGGGCGGTCCAGGCGACCAGCCACTCACGAAGCCACTGATCCACTGTTCCATCAAGGTCCAGGTGAAGGGCCGCCCCTCCGACTGATCTGACTGAGCCCAGATATCGCGGGCCAGCCAGAGCATGGCCGCCTCCAACACCGCCTCGTTTGCGGCCGTGCCGTAGAGGCTGAGCCAGTGCTCATCGACAGCAACCAACGCCTGATCCAGTTCAGGGGCCTCCACAGACGGCAGCGGTTCTCGGGCAGTGGCAGGCAGGGGATGCAGGCTGCGTCTCAGCCGCGCCGACGACTGACGCACGAAGCCGGGCAGATCAATGCCGGCAGAACCCGCGACGTCTCGGGGCTGCTTGGGCTGCTCACCACTGGGAGATCTGGCCAACAGCTGGAGTGAGGGCTGATCTGAAAACTGAGGCTCTCCATCCCCTGCATCAAGTGTGAGCAGCTCGGCCGCCTGCTCCGTGACCAGCACCAGGGCCCGGCAGCCATCCAGCTCCTCCTCAACCCCGGCCTCGTCCTTGTCTCTCTCCTCCTCCAGACCGTCGGCGTTGGGGAAGAGATCTTCCAGCAGGCGCTCAAGCAGGGCCCCGCGGCTGCGGTGGCCCAGCTGTCTGCACAGCTCATCGATCTGCTCCACCTGGGCGACGGGCAGGATCAGCTGAATTCTCTGGCGATCCGCCTTCGTGTCGTCGGGGGGCACGGCAACCTGTTCAGGTCGGGCTTAACGGCCCATCAACTGCCTGAGAAAGCGTTGCTGGGCCTCGGCGGCCTCGTCGTAGCGATCCCGCAGCGTCTGAGTCTCCTGGGGGGAGGCCGGAGTGGATGTGCCCATGGGCACCTCCGCCACGGTGGGCGAGCCTGCAGGCGTCTGGTTCAGCAGCCTCAGCGGCGGCAGCGGCGGCAACCAGGCAGGCACGATCGCGGGCCTGAGCAGCGGTGGGGGCGGTGTGGGCCGGGCACTGGCGGGCTTGGCAGGTCGACGGACAGGAGCGGCCTGAGCGGGGGTGATGGTCTGAGCCGGGCGGGCTGCGGCGGTGGGAGCCGCAGGCCTCTGACCTCCAGCGACCGCCGGCGGGGCCGCCGCTGGAGTGGTCTTGCGCTTGGCTGCTGCTGCCGAGGCGGCAGCAGCAGCTCGGGCGATCTCAACCTGGCGTTCCCGCTCGCGCAGCTGGGCGAGCTGATAGGCCGGCACAACGCTGAGCAGATGACCTGGGGTGGCATCAGCGGGGTAGACCATGCTCACCTTGACGCGGTTGTTGACACCGGGGCGAAGGTTCAACGAACTCAGCGAGAGACTTTCACCTGAGCGCATGCCCACATGAACTTCGCGATAGCCCTCGTCGGTTTCGATTCCGATCGATCCGCGAAACGCGGTGAACTGACGACCATTGGCGGTGGGATGGCTGAAAACCAGGTCATGGGGGCCTGAGCCCTTCAGATTCATCTCGACATCGAAGCGCACGCCATAGGTGCCCACGTTGTCGAGAGAGGAATCGACCATGCGGCTGGCCAGGGCATTCACCTGGATCTCCCCGGTGCCGAAATGGTGGCGGTTGGTGCTGGTAAAGGGCACATGCAGGGGTGCCTGGTTCAGGTCGTGGTTGATGCTGGCCTGGAAGGCATCGCCGAGTGCCACCCCACCGACCCTGGAAAACACCTGGCGGTTCTGGATCTTGGGGAGCATGCTCAGGTAGATCCGGCCTGGAGCCAGTACCCCCTGGTCGAGAACAGCTAACAGATCGGAGTCGGTACGGGGATCCTCAGCGGCCACAACCGCCATCTGGAAGGGACCATCACTGCGGCCGCTGAGCAGGCCGTTGGCAATGCCACGTGCAGGAAGCCTGGTGTGGAACAGAACGGCCCGGCTGTTGGCTGGAATCGTGAACCGTTGGGGCAGCTTGGGATCAAGCTGATTCCGCAGCATGATCACAGCTGTGGCATCGCCTGGCCCAGTGTTCCAGGGCCTGGGACCCAGGGGCTTGACCCCCATCAGGTGATTCGCCAGATAGGGCGCCTCGAAACTGTTGCGCACAGCGCCACGGTCGAAGTGGAGCGTGACCGGCCTGGAGCCGGGATTCATCACGATCGTGGCAAGGGTGAGCTGCCCACGCACCAGGCCGTAGCCGAGGCGGGTGGCATCTTCGGGGTAATACTTGTGATGCATGTGCAACCCGAATTCACCGTTGAAAGTGAAGTTGGTGTTGCTCAGTCTCTGACCGGTTTCCCTGGCCACTGCTGATCCGGGGGCCGTGTTGACAAGGATGCCCGGGCCGAACACCTCTTCCGGCTGGTTGGAGTGCAGCACCGGCACGGCGTTGAAACGGCCCTGCAGAGGGCGTGCTGCCTGTCCTGCCATCAGCTGCACATAAGAGGCCCGAGCAGCAGGTGCCTCCAGAACCGCGCCGGCCCCGGACAGGGTGGCTACCGCAGCGAGACCAATGGGACCAATTCTTCTCACTCTGATTCTCTACTGGGACGGTGTTTCGGTTTTGCGGTGGCCTCTTCCGCAGTCGCTGGGTCAGGACCCTTGGCTGGGGGGAGGTCTCGCAGGCACCTGCTCCGTGGCCCCATCGAGGAGGAGACGGCGCATCAGGGGTGGACCGCTCGCTAGAACCGTCCTTGCACGTGACATTTTCTCATGTTTCCTCCCCTGCCTTGCTTTGGTGGTTCAGGCTGCGACCCCGAAACCAGCCGCCGTCAGCATCAGGAGCGCAAGATGCGCATGCTCACCTACTGGCGGGACGGGGTCGAGCGGCAACTGGCGGCGGTGAATGCCGCGATCAGCACGCTGGAGAAGCAGATCGCCCGCGATGCATCCCCGGATCAGGGCTGAAGCTCAGACTCTCCCCTTCCATCCGCTGCCTCAAGGTATCCAGCGCCCGAGCCAGCAAGCGATGCACGGTCATCGGGCTCACCTGCATCTTGCGGGCCGCGCCCCTGAGGCTCTGGCCCGCCAGCACCACCTCCTGGACGGCGGTGCGTTGGCGCAGCTCCAACTGGGCCAGCAGCGACATGATCCGATCGCCAGCTTCGCCTCCCCCGGGATCTCCCTCCGTTTCGGGCTCGGTGGCGGCGATCCGTTCCTCCTCCCCGTCCAGGCTGGTGAGCCTGCCCAGCTGGCGCAGCTGCTCGAAGTGCTGCCACTGGGCCTCACTCAAGCCCAGCAGCAGCCTCAGGCTGGAGTTGGCCAGGGGTTCCGTGCGGCGGCTACCTTCGGCGCCTCCAGCGGTCTGGTTCTGCTGCAGCCGGCGCAGGCGGTCCTCCAGCTCCCGCTGTCTCCGGGGGAGCCTGATCACAGGCGCCTGATCACGGAGGTAGTGGAGGATCGCCCCGCGGATGTGATGGCGGGCAAAGGCCTCGAACGGGGTGCCCTGATCGCTCTGGAACAATTCGGCTGCCCTGAGCAGGCCCAGCAGGCCCACCTGAGTGAGATCGTCTCGGCCCTCGCGGCATAGGGAGCTGTAGTGATGGGCGATCGGTCTCACCAGTTCCAGGTGCCTGGCCACTCGGTCGTTGCGCTGGCGCAGACGCCGGCTCAAGCCAGAGCGGCTGGGGCGGCTGGGGCGGGATTGAACAAGGGAAGCGCTGGTCATCGGAATAGAGAAAGGTGGATGTAGTTGGAGTTGGAGCCAGATCAAGGAGCCACGACCTAGGGTCGCTGCCCCTTTCCAGATACGGACCAGCCAGCAGGTCCCGGCAACCGTGAAACCACGGAATGGTCCGAGCGGTGGGTTCATGCCGTGTCGATCCGATCCGTTAGGAGCCGATCCGATCCGTACCGGTCCGATCAGTACCGAGCAAGCTTTCGATCGCAGGCCTCAGCCTCTCGCCGCCGCCGCCTGGAGCAGGGCCCAGGGGCCCTCACGTTGCAACCAGGCCAGTTCCGAGCCTTCACTCAGCAGCAGGTAGCCGGCAAACCCGAGAGCATTGACGCTGAAGCCCGCCACATGCTCCCGTTCGCGCCGCACCGTCAGGAACCAGTGGTCACTGAACATCAGGTTGTAAGGATGGCGAGGTCTGGGGTCGCCGGCGGGTTCGCCCAGACCGAGGGCCAGGGCATGGGCGCGGTAAGTGGCAGCCAGGGCTTCGGCTCCCTCGTCGGGCCTGCGGGGGCTGAGTCTGTAGGACCAGGGCCAGGGTCCGCCCACTCCGGCCAGCTGGGCACGCAGCAGCCCATCCAGCGGGCAGGCCGCCTGGTCGCCGTGGCGCGGCAGCAGTTGGAGATGGCGATGGGGCTGGCTTGCCCCGGCCTCGGCACAGCTGTTGAAGAACCAGAGCCCGCCGGTGTCGGCATCGACCTTGGCGACCGCTGCCCAGTCGCCGTCATCGAGCCAGCCTGACTGGGGCTCATAGGCCTGGGTGATCAGCAGGACATGGCCCGCCTGGACGGGGTACTTGTTCAGCAGCACCAGATGGCGGTGTCCCAGCAGGCGCACCTGCAGCGGCGAATCCCAGGGGCGGAAAGGATTGGGCTTGGGACCCTGAGCCCGCAGGTGCTTCGGGGTGGCGGAGAGCAGGCGGCGCAGCTGAAACGGTTCCCAGCCCTGGGGGGGGATCAGCTCCGTCTCCAGCGGAACGAGACTGCCGCTCTTGAGAGCATGACGGCCACGCTCAAGCGCCTCGACCCAGATGCTCTCAGTTCGCTCCACCGATCTGCAACCGTGCCAGGGACGCCCCCTGGTAGTAGTGACCAAGGATCTGGTTGTACTGCTGGCCCTGAATGGCCAGTTGCTGGGCACCCTCCTGGCTCATGCTGGCTCCCAGATGTCCATGGGCCTCCAGGGTGATCTGGGAATTGGCCGCGTAGAGGCTCTCAACGATGCCCCCCTGGTAACTGAGGATTAGGCCATTGGTCCGCTCGGTGGCCTCCCTGGTGCGGGCCGTGACCGACTCCAGCCCCCGGTAGGCCTGCCAGCGGGTCGTGTCCCCCAGATGCCAGTAGCGGTTGGCGGGCCGGGCCAGATGGGCCAGGGCGTAGGAGCGGGCCGCCACCGCCTGGGCCTTGAGCGCCTCCATCGACCAAGAACTGGGCATTTCTGCCCCCACCACCGAGGCGATGTAGCGCTCCAGCGGCAGGTGGTTGATCGGGGTGATGCCGCTTCCCTCCCGCAGCAGCCGCAGGCGGCCCTCATAGGGCAGACCATTGACCAGCAAGGCCTGGCCGCCGGCGCTCTCCAACCAGAGATCAGCGCTCCCCTGGCTGCTCCAGTCCACAGATTCACCGGGACCGCCGCGGAGCAGCACCCGGCCATCGCCGTCCAGCAGCTGCCAGGGGCCCCTGGCCGAGAGTGTGGGCCTACCGGCCTGGCGCAGCAGGGCAACCCGCGCCTCCAGGGGAACGGGGCGCCCAGCGGCCGGCTCCGCCAGGGCCAGGTCACCGCTGGGGGCCATGCCGGAAGGGGGAGGGGGGATGGCCGCGTCGGCGCGGCGCGCCTGGATCTCCTCCAGCTGCCGCGCCTCTGACTGACGGTCGGGATCGTCGGCAGCCGTGGCCGGCAACAGCGCCTCCATAACCTTGGCGTCGAGGCTGGAGCGAGGCTCGGTAAACGCCTGCTGGGCCAGGAAGCCAAGGCCCAGAGCCACCACGCTCAGAGGCGCGGTGACGAGAACACGGTTCAGCCCTGGCCGGGCAGACAGCAGCTCCAGGCCTCGGCTTCTCCAGCCTCGACACCAGCGCTCAAGCGGCCATCCCACAGCAGTTGACCCGAACCCGACAGGCGGATCATGCCTGAAGACAGCCGTTCGCACACCATTCCGCCGCCCTGGAGGGATGGTTGCCAGCCCACCACCCGCTCGCGGCGCAGCTGATCACACCACCACGGGGCCACCAGGGCATGGGCGGATCCAGTGACCGGATCTTCGCTGATGCCGAGGCCCGGTGCCAGGAAACGCAATTGGTAGTCGGCCGGGAACCCCTGCACCGTGGGGGAATGGCCGCTGGCGTCCACCGCCTGCATCAGCACCAGGCCCTGGCGCACTTCTCCGCGCAGCTCCTGCGCGAGAGAGTCCCCATCCAGGCCAGCCAGGTCAATCTCCGGCGGCAACAGCGCCACCCAGTAGCCCAGGGCCGAACGCCAGCCGCGAACCGGCTTCACCCCCAGCAACCGATCCAACTCAGCGGGCAGGGGAGCGGGCTCAAGGCCTGCTGAGGGGAGCACCAGCTGGGCACGGCCCGCAGCGGACTCGCTCAGGCTCACCAGCAGCGGCCCTGAGCGGCTGTGCAGGCGGATCGAGGTACCTCGCGCCAGCAGGCCCCAGTGGCCGAGAGCCAGGGCGGAGGCCAGGGTGGCGTGGCCACAGAGCAGTACTTCACAGCGCGGCGTGAACCAGCGCAGGGCCCACTCACCCGCGGGCTCAGCCCCAGGCCCGAGGCTGCTGAGGGGCAGCAGGAAAGCCGTCTCCGACTGGCGGAGCAGGCCGGCCACCGCCTGCATCCAGGCAGCCGGGGCTGGCTGCTCCAGAGCCACGACCGCGGCACCGTTGCCCTGGAGCGGTCGCTCGGCGAAGGCCGTGATCAGGACGGCGGGCAGGGTGCTGTCGCTCATCGTTCCTCAGCCTTGAGATCCCGCTCCATCAGCGCGCGCACGGCCTCATGGGGTGTGATGCGCCCCTCGATCAGGGCCACAACCTGGGCGCAGATCGGCAAGCGGGCACCGCCCCGCTCCGCCAGGGCCAGGGCGGCGACGGCCGTTGATGGGCCCTCCACCGTGGCATCGATGGCCAGGATCGCCTCCTCGGCACTGAGTCCATCCGCCAGGTGCAGACCGAAGCGATAGTTGCGGCTGAGGCGACTGTTCGCTGTGGCCAGCAGATCTCCCAGCCCGGCAAGCCCATAGAGGGTGTCGGGAACTCCGCCCAGCTGCTGGCTGAGGCGGCCCATCTCCGCCAGCCCCCTGGTGAGCAGGGAGGCCTTGGCGTTGGCTCCCAGGCCCAACCCATCACAGACACCGGCCGCCACGGCCATGACGTTCTTGAGGGCACCGGAGAGCTCGGTGCCGATCGGATCGGTGTTTGTGTACAGCCGCAGTTGATCGCTGCTGAGGCCCTGCTGCAGCGACTGGGCCAGATCAGAGTGACGTGAAGCCAGCACACTGGCCGCCGGCAGCCCCATCTCGAGCTCGCCAGCCAGGTTGGGGCCACTCAGCACCAGGCTGGAGAGGCTGGGAATCGAGCGCTGCCATAGCTGGGAAGCGGTGAGGTGGTACTGCAGGTTCAGGCCCTTGGTGCAGCTGATCAGGGGCAACCCCGAAGGCCACCGGGGGGAGAGCCTCTGGGACAGCTCCGGCACGCCGGCCATGGCGACGGCGCAGAGGATCACGTCCTGGTCCGCCAGCAGGTCGGCGGGATCACCGCCGTCGCGGCGCGACCAGCTGCTGAGCTGGTGGCCACCCTGCTGGAACACCCGGCCAAGGGCTCGGCCCCAAGCGCCTTGCCCGAAGATGCCAATGCGCAGTGCCATCTCACCATGATGGGACATTCCTCTTTCGCCCCTTTCCATGTCGATGCCAGCTCAGGGAGCTGGAGCCTCTGAAGGCGCCCAGGGGCTCTTCCACTGGCGGGGGGATGCCCTGGTGGTGGGCGGCGGCGGCATCGGCCAGGCGTTGCTCCAGGCTCTGGCGCAGCGGGCCCCTGCCCTGCGGCTGTGGGCCACCAGCCGGCGGCCGTGGCCAGCGGGGAGAGTGGTGCCGCCCGAGCGGGTTCTGGGCCTCGATCTCACTGACGACTCCAGCCTTGAGGCCTGCGCCAGGCGACTGCAGGAGGAGGACGTGCAGCTGCGGCTTGTGATCAACACCGCCGGCCTGCTCCACGACGGTGACCTGCAACCGGAGAAGCGGCTGCAGCAGCTTCAGCGCAGCTCCTTGGAGCGCCTGTTCAGCGTGAATGCCTATGGCCCGGCGCTACTGGCCCGATCCCTGGAACCCCTGCTGCCCCGCCAGGAGCCAGTGCACTTCGCCAGCCTCTCAGCCCGGGTGGGCAGCATCGGCGACAACCAGCTGGGTGGGTGGTATGGCTACCGGGCCGCCAAAGCGGCCCAGAACCAGCTGCTGCGCTGTCTGGCCCTGGAATGGGAGCGCCGTCTGCCCCTGGCCTGCGTGAGCCTGCTGCATCCGGGCACCACCGCCACGGCGCTCTCCGAACCCTTTCGCCGCTCGGTGCCGGCGGAGCAGCTGTTCAAGCCTGAGCGGGCCGCCAACCAGCTGCTCGATGTGATCGCCGCCCAGGGGCCCGCCCACTCCGGCCGCTTCCTGGCCTGGGACGGGACGACGATTCCCTGGTGAGGCCGGGGCCTCAGGCCTGGGGGGAGGGGGAGTGGGCGAATGACTGCAGCAGCTCCAGGGGGATCAGCTCCAGGCTGGAGGCGTCAGTTGCCTCCAGCCGCACCGGTGGCGCCACACCGTCGTCGTGGGCCTCCAGCCAGCGGGCGGCACAGACACACCAATGGTCGCCGGCTTTGAGGCCGGCAAAGCCGTAGGCGGGCCTGGGGGTGCTGAGGTCGTTGCCCTGGGAGAGGGAATAGCGCAGAAACAGGTCGGTGATGACGCAACAGACCGTGTGCCGGCCATGGTCGGAGGGATCGGTGCGGCAGTGGCCATCGCGGAACCAGCCGGTCATCGGCTCACAACCACAGACCACCAGAGGCTGCCCAAGCACATTCAGCGACAACGGGCTGGGGGCACTCGACGATTGATCCACGCAAATTCCCAGGCATTAACCCTGAGTCTGACCAGCGGCGGGCACGAAATCCAGCGGAGAGGTTGACGGATTCGGGGGGGCAGGCGTTAAAGCTCATTGAGCTGTGGTGTTGGAAGGCCTCCTTCTGCCGCCCTTCCGCCTTGCCTTCAACACCTTCATGAGCTGGGATTACGCCGAAGACGCTGCCTTCATGGCCCTGTATGACGCCTTCAAGGAAAGCGGTGAAACTTCCGCCATGGAATTTCTCGCCCATGGGGAGGGGGCCTTCCACTTCCAGGAACTCACCCAGAACGCCGCTGGAGAGGGCATTGATCTGAGCGACTCCGATGCTCTGGAGGCCTTCCAGCAGGACGTGATCGACAGCCTCGAATCGCTCTGAGCCTCAGCCGTAGAAGAAATCGATCTCCTTGGCCTTGAGGCCCTCCCAGCCTGCAGCCTTGAGCCTGGCATCGAGGCTGGCCTGGTCCAGGTGCTTAGAGCCGGTCTTCACCACCCGGTTGCGCATCGACTTGCGCACGCCGCTGCGGGCCCGCTGAGCCTCCAACGCCATCACCTCGTTGTAAAGGCTGAGCATTTCGGCAGGTATGGGGCTTCCATCGAGATCAATGCCGGCGGCGATCGCCGCATCGACACCATCAGGACCGGCAATGGCCATGGCAGAACAGGCAGAAACCACCTCAGCCTGCCACCGCCCCGGCAGCCCTGGCGGCGATGGAATCAGGCGCTGAAATAGCGGGCACGGCTATGAACCGCCACCAGGGCGGTGGTGCTCTGCTCGGGATCGAGCTGGTCGCTCTCATCCATGGTCAAGCCGATACGACCGGCATCGAGCCAGGTGAGTTGCTGGCGGGAATCGGCCACGTTGGGGCAGGCCGGATAGCCAAAGGAATAGCGGCTGCCGCGGTAGCGCTGGGCCAGCACATCACGCAGGACCGCCGGTTCCTCGGCCGCAAAGCCCAGCTCCCGTCGGATGCGGGCATGGGTCCACTCCGCCAGCGCCTCGGCCATCTGAACGCCCAGCCCGTGGAAGTAGAGATAGTCGGTGTAGCGATCGGCGGCGAAAAGCTCCCGGGCATAGGCACTGGCCCGCTCGCCCATGGTCACCGCCTGCATCGGCAGCACATCACTGGGCCCGCCTTCACTGAGATCGCGGAAGAAATCGGCGATGCAGTAGCGATTACCGCCCCGCTGACGCGGCAGCTCAAAGCGCCCGAGCACCCGCTCGCTGCCATCGGGGTCGAACACCACAAGGGCATTGCCTTCACGGCCGCAGGGGTAGTAGCCGTAGGCGACACGGGGGGTGAGCAGGACCTCCTGCCGGCAGCGCTCGATCCAGCTCTGTAAAACGGGCTCGGCCTTCTCAGCCAGCATCGCCTCGTAGGCCTGACGGCTCTGCTCCTGGCTCTTGCGGAGCTGCCACTGGCCGGCGAAGAGGGCGTTGCGATCCAGATAGTCAAACACCTCATCGAGGGGGATCTCGCTCTCCTGAATCAGGCAACTGCCAAGGAAGGGGGGTTGGACGGCGGGCTCCTCCGGCACCACCTCGGAGCGATGGCTGGTGACTTCTAGGTGGCTGGTGGCGTCAGGATTGACGGCTGTCTCGGAAGTGGCAGCAGCTCCAACTGCTGCGGGCTCAACAGGCGTGGCCTGATCAGGTGTGTCGATCCGTTCCGCTGCCAGCGCGGGCTCGGGTTCAACCTCCAGGCCGAGCCCGGCAGGGGCACCGGCGAGGAAGCCAAGGCGGTCATCCCACTGGCTGGTCTTGCGGGCCTCCGAGAGCGCATCCATGAAGCGCAGGTCGGCAAAGGCATCGCGGCCATAGATCACCTGGCCGTTGTAAACGGAGCGGCAGTCCTTCTGCACGAAGCGGGGGGTAAGGGCCGCCCCACCGAGGATCACCGGAACGGTGATGCCAGCCTCATTGAAGGCCTGCAGGTTGTCCTTCATGAAGGCAGTCGATTTCACCAACAGACCGCTCATGGCGATGCAGTCGGCCTGGTGAAGACGCTGGGCCTCAATGATCGCCTCTACCCCTTGCTTGATGCCAAGGTTGATAACCTCATAGCCGTTGTTGGTCAGGATGATGTCAACCAGGTTCTTGCCGATGTCGTGCACATCGCCCTTGACGGTGGCGATCAGGAACTTGGCCTTGGCACTGCTCACTCCATCTACCTTCTCCATGTGCGGCTCAAGAAAAGCCACTGCTGCCTTCATCGTTTCGGCGCTCTGAAGCACGAAGGGGAGTTGCATCTGACCGGAGCCGAACAGCTCCCCCACCACCTTCATGCCATCAAGCAGAAAGGTGTTGATGATCTGCAGCGGCGGGTGACTGGCCATGGCCTCCTCAAGGGCAGGCTCAAGTCCGATGCGTTCACCATCGATGATGTGTTGACGCAGGCGCTCCTCCACGGGCAGATCGGCCAGGCTCGGACCCGATGCCCTTGCCTCCTTCGCACTGACCCCCTCGAACAGTCCGGTGAGCACTGTGAGGGGATCATAGGTGCAGATCGCTCCCGCCGCCTCCGATTCGAAACGGCGGCGGTCGAGGATCAGATCACGGCAGACCTGCTGATGCTCCTCACTGATCTTGGCGAGGGGAAGAATCTTGGCGGGGCTGACGATGGCGGCATCGAGGCCCGCCTCGCAGCAATCGTGCAGGAAGACCGAATTGAGCACGATCCGAGCCGCTGGAGAGAGCCCGAAGCTCACATTGCTCACTCCCAGCACCACATGAACGCCCGGCAGATTCTGGCGAATCAGGCGGATGGCCTCGATAGTGGCGACGGCATTCCGGCGGTCCTCCTCGATGCCTGTGGAGATGGGCAGAGCCAGGGGGTCGTAGAAGATTTCATGGGCCGGGATTCCATACTCAACGGCATCGCGGTAGGCCCGCTGTGCGATGCAGAACTTGCGCTCTGCCGTGCGGGCCATTCCCTCCTCATCAATGGTGCCCACCACCACCCCAGCGCCATAGCGGCGGGCCAGCTCCAGCACCTTGAAGAAGCGCTCATCGCCATCCTCGTAGTTGGTGGAATTGAGGATGCACTTGCCACCAGCCACCTTCAGGCCGGCCTCCATCTTCTGCCACTCGGTTGAATCCAGCATCAGGGGCAGATTCACATTTGTGACAAGACGACTGACAAGATCGTGCATGTCCTTCTCGCCGTCGCGACCGACATAGTCGACGTTGACATCGAGCACATGGGCATTTTCCTTGATCTGGCCGCGAGCCAGGGCCACAAGGCCGTCCCAGTCTTCGGCGTTGAGCAGATCACGCACCTTCCTGGAGCCGCTGGCATTGAGCCGTTCGCCGATGATCAGGAACGAATTGTCCTGGTGATAAGGAGTGATTCCGTAGATCGAGGCCGCCGCCGGCTCCCACTGCAGAGCAGGACGCGCCAGCCGTTGCTCCGGCAGCCGCACGGGCCGGGGGCTGGGGTGCAGATCCAGAGCCAGTTCAGCCAGTGCTGCGATATGGCTCGGGGTGGTGCCACAGCAGCCACCGATCACCTGCACCCCCAGATCCTCGACGAAGTGAAGCAGCTGCATCCGCAGCTCCAGGGGTGTAAGCCGGTAGTGAGCCACTCCACCCACATTCTCCGGCAGTCCGGCGTTTGGAATGCAGCTGATCACAAACGGACTGTGCTCACTCAGATAGCGGATATGAGCCTTCATCTGCTCTGGTCCGGTGGCGCAGTTCAGGCCCAGCACATCGATCGGGAAGGGCTCCAGAATCGAGACGACTGCGGCGATGTCGGAGCCCACCAGCATCGTGCCGGTGGTCTCCATCGTGACCGAGACCATCAACGGCCGACGCTGGCCGGCGGCCTCAAAGGCCTCCTCCAAGCCCTGGAGCGCCGCCTTGATCTGCAGCACGTCCTGGCAGGTCTCGACGATGAACAGATCGACATCACCCGCCAGCAGCCCCGCCGCCTGCTCACGGAAGGAGGCCTTCATCGTGTCGAAATCGATATGGCCCAGGGTGGGCAACTTCGTGGTGGGGCCCATGGAGCCCGCCACGAACCGGGGCTTGGCGGGGGTGCTGTAGCGATCGGCCATCTCGCGGGCCAGCTCGGCGGCCCGTTGGTTGAGGGCGAAGGCCTGATCCTCCAGCCCGTACTCCGCCAGCACGATCGAAGCGGCGCCGAAGGTGTCGGTTTCGATCACATCGCAGCCCGCCTCAAGAAACTGACGGTGCACGGCCTGCACGGCATCAGGGCGGGTGAAGACCAGGTTCTCGTTGCAGCCCTCGAGGGCGGCGCCACCGAAGTCCTCGGCGCTCAGGTCCATCTCCTGCAGCGAGGTACCGGTCGCGCCATCGAATACAACCACGGGCCGGTCGGGGCCGTGCAGGTGCTCCAGAAACCCGACTCTGTCGGTTCCTGTCTTTGCCGCCGCCGCCCCGCCAACCAGTGCCGTCATCGCGTGATCGTGCCAGCGATCACTCTAGAAATCAGTCGCGCAGGCGGATGCGGGTGACCCAGTGGTCGTAGCTGGGGTCCTTGCCCATGGTGATCTGGGTGAGCCGCTCCCGCAGCAGCTCCATCACAGGGCGCTCCGTGGGCAGATCGGTGGTCTCGACCCGACGCACCGGGGTCACCCGTGCCGCAGTGCCGCTGAGGAACACCTCGTCGGCCACGAACAGCTCGGTTTTGTCGACCGCCCGCTCGATCACAGGGATGTCGAGGGCACGGGCCAGCTCCAGGATGCTGGCGCGGGTGATGCCCTCAAGGATGTCCTGATCAACGCCCGGGGTGATCAGCACGCCCTCGCGAACGATGAAGAGGTTCATGCCACTGGCCTCACTGACCTTGCCGCGGCTGTTGAGCAGCAGAGCCTCATCGAAGCCGCTTTTCACCGCCTCCGTCTTGGCCAGGGAACTGGTGATGTATGCGCCGCTGATCTTGCCGCGCAGGGGCAGGGAGCGGTCCTCCTGGCGGGTCCAGCTGCTGACGCGGCAGCTCACCCCATCGGGGGAGAGGTAGTCGCCCAGCTCGATGCCATAGATCAGGAAGTCGGTCTCGATGTCGTGCAGACGCGGCGCTATGCCGAGATCACTGGTGTAGACGAACGGCCGCAGGTAGATCGGGGTAGTGGGACGGTTGGCCTGCAGAAAGGCGTCGATGGCGCTGAGAATCGTGCTCTCCTCCAGTTCAGCCAGCAGCAGTCGGGCGCTCTGGCTCAGTCGGCGGGCGTGGCGGTCGGCGCGGAACAGCAGAATTTCGCCAGGATCCGATGGGTTGGGCAGGGCCCGCATCCCCCCGAAGGCGCCGGTGCCGTAATGCAGCGCGTGGGTGGCCACCGAGAGGGTGGCCTCGGCAAACGGAACGCATCCGCCCTGGAACCAGGCGTAGGGGAGAAATTTCTGCATGCGGAGAAGCTTGGCTAGGGGGAGGAGCGGCCGGCTCCGCACCGTGGACGGGCCACGATCTTCTCACCGTCAGGACCGAGGATGGGCCGATGCATCGGCTTGCGGCAGTTCCCGGCGCCACCGGCGACACGGATGGTCCCCTCTATGTGGAGCAGCCGTCGGCTCCCCTGTTGCTGCTCAGCAGCGCCGACACCGACCTGAGCGCGCTCGCGGGCCTGTTGCGCGACGAGCCGGCCCTGCTCAACCAGGAGGTGCGCGGCCTCAATCTCGCGGCCCTGGATCACCCCGCCGTGATTGACCACTATCTGGCCACCAGCATGGGGGACACCCGGCTGGTGCTGGTGCGCCTGCTGGGGGGGCGGGGCCACTGGAGCTATGGCCTCGAGCAGCTGCGCCGCTGGGCCACCGGCCCAGGCCGCCAGCTGGTGGTGGTGGCTGGCACCAGCGAAGACGAGAGCGACCTGGCGGGCCTGGGCACTGTGGATCAGGCCCTGGCCCTGGCATTCGGCCGCTGCCTGCGGGAAGGGGGGCGCGCCAACCTGCGCCGGGTGCTGCTCAGCCTCGGAGCCCTGCTGGTGGGGGAGCAGCCCGAGCCGCCGCTGACCCAGCCCCTGCCCGATCCGGCCCCCCACGACTGGCGGGCCGATCCAGGACCCCGGGTCGGCCTGGTGCTCTACCGCGCCCTGTTGCAGGCAGGCGACACCGCCCTGGCCGAGGCCACCCTGAGCGCCCTGCGCCGGCGGGGACTCTGCCCCAGAGCCCTGTGGGTGAGCGGCCTGCGCGATGGAGCTGTGCAACGCGGTGTGGCCGACCTGCTGGGGCGCGAAGAGGTGCAAGCGGTGCTCTGCACCACCTCCTTCGCCTCGGTGCAGTTCGAGGAGGCAGGCCTCGGCGCTCCGCTCTGGGAGGCCCTGAACGTACCGGTGCTGCAGCTGCTCTGCAGCAGCTCCAGCCGAGACCGCTGGCGGAGCAGCAGCATCGGCCTCAGCCCGCTGGATCTGAGCCTGCAGGTGGCGCTGCCGGAGCTGGATGGCCGCCTAACCACCCGGGTGGGAGCGTTCAAGGAGGCCGCCGACCGGGCCGATGAGCGGCTCACCACCGCTCTGCACCGTTACGAGCCGGATTCCGAACGCCTCGATTGGATCGCCCAGCTGGTCAAGGCCTGGGTGAGCTTGCGCGGCACTCGCCCGGCCCAGCGGCGCCTGTCGCTGGTGCTTGCCAACTACCCCACCCGCAACAGCCGCCTGGCCAATGGCGTGGGTCTGGACACCCCCGCGAGTGCGGCGGCGATGTTGCACTGGCTGGCCGCCGCCGGCTACGACCTCGGCAAAGCGGAGGAGCTGCCGCAGGATGGCCAGGAGCTGATCCGTCGTTTGCTGGCGGGCCGCAGCAACGATGCCGAGAGCAGCCACCGGCCGCCCCTCGACCACCTTCCCCTGGCCACCTACCAGCTCTGGTATGGCGCGCTGCCACAGGCGGGACGGGATCTGATCGAGCGGCGCTGGGGTTCCCCCGACAAGGACAGCGGACTGGAGCGCACCGCCAGCGGAGTCGGGTTTCCGATCCGAGGTCTGCGTTTCGGCCGCACCCATGTGCTGATCCAGCCGGAGCGGGGCTACGACCGCGACCCCAGCCTCAGCTACCACAGCCCCGATCTGCCCCCCACCCACGCCTATCTGGCCCAGTACCTCTGGTTGCGGGAGGTGGAAGGCTCCCAGCTGGTGGTGCACGTGGGCAAGCACGGCAATCTGGAGTGGTTGCCAGGCAAGGGGCTGGGGCTCTCGAGCCAGTGCTTTCCCGAGTGGGCCCTGGGGCCGATGCCCCACCTCTATCCCTTCATCGTCAACGATCCGGGCGAAGGCTCCCAGGCCAAGCGCCGAGCCCAGGCCGTGATCCTCGACCACCTCACGCCGCCCCTGGGGCGTGCGGGATTGCACGGGCCGCTCCAGACGCTTGAAGCACTGCTGGATGAGTACTGGGAGGCCTGCCAACTGGGCAGCGGGCGGGTGGCACCCCTGCGCCAGCGCCTGGCCGAGACCCTCGAGACCCTGGAGCTGCCCCTGGATGCCTGTGACCTGGAGAGCCGTATCGATCGCGCCGACGGCTATCTCTGTGAGCTCAAGGAGGCCCAGATCCGCACGGGCCTGCACACCTACGGCCACTTGCCCTCGCCGGAGCCGCTGCTGGAGCTGCTGCTCTGTCTGGCGCGGCCACCCCTCGCCGAGGGGCCTGGACTGACCCAGGCCCTGGCGAAGGATCTGGGGCTGACGTTCGATCCCTGGGCAGATCCGGAAGAAGACCCCCTGGATCCGGCCGACCAGCAGCTGCTGCTGAAAGCCCTGGCCGCTGGCGGAGCCACGCCCACAGCGGCAACTCCTGGCGGGACAACGACGGATTCGGCCCATTCCTGCCGCCGGATCGGGGATGGCGTGGCCCTGCTGGAGGCGTGGGCCCTTCAACTGCTGCGACCCCTGCTGGCGCCGCCAGTTGAGTCGTTGCTGGAGTCCATGTCGACTCCCATGGTGGGAGCACAGCCCTGCGGCGCCATCACCCGCTCGGTACTGGAGAGGGTGCGCGGCGACCTGATCCCACGGCTGCTGCGTTGCGGTGAGGCGGAGCGAGAAGCCTTTCTCGCGGGCGTGGCGGGGGAGCGCATCGCCGCCGGTCCCTCCGGGGCCCCCACCCGCGGCCGTCCCGATCTCCTCCCCACCGGCCGCAACTTCTACAGCGTCGATCTGCGCGGACTGCCCAGCGAAGCGGCCTGGGATCTCGGACGGCGCAGCGCCGAGTTGCTGCTGGAGCTGCACCTTCAGGAGGAAGGTGACGATCTGCGCCAACTGGCCCTCTCGGTCTGGGGGACAGCAACGATGCGCAACGGCGGTGAAGACATCGCCCAGGCTCTGGCCTTGATGGGGGTGCGGCCTGTCTGGGACGGGCCTACCCGGCGGATGGTGGACCTGGAGGTGATCCCGCTGTCTCTGCTGGGGCGGCCCCGGGTGGATGTGACCCTGCGCATCTCCGGCCTGTTCCGGGATGCCTTCCCCCAGCTGGTGGGCTGGGTTAACCGGGCCACGGCCCTGGTGGCGGGCCTGCAGGAGGCGGAACCGGATAATCCCCTGGCGGCGGCCCTGAAACGCGAAGGTCACTGCGCCAGGGTCTATGGCTCAGCGCCGGGGGCCTATGGGGCGGGACTGCAGGGCCTGATCGACAGCGGCCAGTGGGAGGAGCGCAGCGATCTGGGCGAGGCCTACCTCAATTGGAGCAGCTGGCGTTATGAGGGCAGCGGTGAGGCGATCGCCGATCGCGACGGGCTGGAGCAACGGCTGCGCCAGGTTCAGGTGGTGCTGCATAACCAGGACAACCGAGAGCATGACCTGCTCGATTCCGACGACTACTACCAGTTCCAGGGGGGGCTGAGCGCCGCCACGGAGCGTGTGCGCGGTTCAGCGCCCGCCCTCTGGTTCGGAGATCATTCCCGCAGCCAGCGGCCCCGCCTGCATCGCCTGGAGCGGGAACTCGACAAGGTGCTGCGCTCGCGGGTGCTCAACCCCCGCTGGATCGAGGGGATGCGCGCCCATGGCTACAAGGGGGGCTTCGAGCTGGCGGCCAGCCTCGATTACCTCTTCGCCTATGACGCAAGCACCGGCCGCGTGCCGGACTGGAGCTACGGCGCCATCTGCGACACCTGGCTGGGAGATGAAACCCTGCTGGACTTCCTGCGCCAGGCCAATCCCTGGGCCCTGCGCGACATGGCCGAGCGGCTGCTGGAAGCCCACAACCGCCGGCTGTGGGAGTCGGCCAGCCCTGAGCAACTGGAACTTCTGAGGCAGTTGGTGCTCAGCAGTGAAAGCCTGGTGGAAGGCTGATCAGGAGTTGATATCCCTGGCCATGTCCTTAAAGGCATCAGTAGTGCCGGGCTTGGCCTGCTGCAGACTGCTGCCCGGCTGGCCATCGGCCGCGCTCCCTGAAGCCTTACGGGCGGCTGGTGCTGCACCGCCAGCGGCGTTGACACCACCCACGGCAGCTCCCCTGAGGCGCTTGCTCAGCTCCGCCGAGCTCAACTTCTCAGCAAAGGTTTTCTTGACCGGCTTGGGCACACCACCGGTGAGGTTGGTGTTGATGGCCTTCGCCTCGGTTCCGGGCAGGCCCGTGCTTGCCATCTCGAGCCGAGCCGCCATCGAATCCACCTCCTGGATCATTTCCTTGCCGCCAGGGTTGTCGGCGTTACCGGGGAAAGTGTGGCGGATCTTGTTCGCCCGCCGCATGAAGTTCACATCACCGAGGCTGCTCGAGGCGTCTGGATCGAGGTAGAAGCTTTCTTCCTGCTTGGCCTTCACCGGTTTGGCCTTGGGGGCCTTGGAGGAGAAGGCTCCTTCGGAGCGGTTACCGAGTAGACGATCAAACAGACCCATGGTCAGGAAACGGAAACCTTGTAATCAGCCTAACGGCCGCCAAGCCCCAGACCGTGAGTATCAGTACCGCAACTCGTCAGCAATCCCAGCCGATTCAGCTGGGCCGCGATTGTGTCGCACACCAGGGGAGAGGCACGCCAGTACTCCCCTTGCTCGTAGTCGTAGTAGGCCTCGGCGCCATCGAATCCCAGCTCCGCCGCCGCCGCGATCAGCAGGTGGTAAGGGAGGCGGTATCGGGCGGGATGGGCCAGCAGGGCCAGTCCGCCAGCGGCATGGATCGCCTGGCGCACGGACCCGGCACGAAGCGCCGGGCCCACCACAGCACTGCCCTCGAGGTAAGGAGCGAGGGCGGCATGGCCAGGTTCGAAGCCAAGCCCGAGCACGTGCACCAGACAACCTTCCAGCAGGCAGCTGATCTCGACGCCGCTCCAGAGGGTGGGAACCGTCCAACCCCTCTCCCGGTGCTGGGTCAGCCGCCGTTGCAGAGGCTTGTAGGCAGCCGCGCTGTGGTGATCGGTCACGGCGAAGTGCTCGAGCCCCAGGTCGACTGCCTGGTCAGCCAGCCATTCCGGCTGGAGGCTGCCGTCACTGCAGGTGGTGTGGCAGTGAAAATTCAGCCGCCCGGGGCAACAGGAGGGATCCACCCCCTGCAGGACAGGCACCAACGGATGCTCAGGCGCCACCGGCGAGGGCCTCCTGTTCGACTCGAAGCCGGCGCCAGCGGGCATAGAACTGAATCGAGCCGGCCATCGCCACCACTAGGGCCACCAGAAACCAGGTGGCCGCGCCGGTGGGGAACTGCCCCTTGAACACCACCAGCATCACCACCAGCACCAGCATCAGGGTGGGTAACTCGTTGAGGGCCCGCAGTTGCCGCCCGCTCCAGCGGCAGCTTCCCTGGCGCAGCTGACCCATCAGGCGGTAACAGAACCAGTGATAGGCCAGCAGGGCCATCACCACGGCCAGCTTGGCGTGCATCCAGCCCTGCTTCAGCCAGATGGGCTGGGCGACCAGCAGACCCACCGCCATGGCCACAGCAACCACCATGCCCGGGGTGGTGATGATGTTGGCCAGCCGCCGCTCCATCAGGGTGTATTGCTGCTGGAAGGCGCTGCGCAGGGGCTCCTCCAGAGCCTCGGCCTCCACGTGATAGATGAACAGCCTCACGAGGTAGAAGAGCCCGGCGAACCACACCACCACCCCCACGATATGGAGGGTCTTGAACCAGAGATAGGCCTCCGCTGGCAGGGCCGGCAGCGTCATCGGGGCAAGCAACATGAGTTTCACAAGTTAGGGGAGTTGTTCCCCTCATCCCACCGCCAGCGGTTCGACGTCCGACTCTCCTTCCGCCATCTCCTCTGGATCGTCGGGATGGAAATAGCTCCACACCTGCCGGGCCAGGGCTGGACCCACGCCAGGAGCAGCGGCGATCTGCTCTGGGCTGGCCAGCTGAATGGCGTCGATCGAGCGGAAGTGGGCCAGCAGATCCCTGACCCGCTTGGGACCGAGGCCGGGGATTTCAGAGAGACGGGAACGTTTCATCCGCTCCCCCCGCTGCTGGCGGTGGAAACTGACCGCAAAGCGGTGGGCCTCATCGCGCAGCCGACGCAGCAGGCGCAGACCGAGCTGATCGGGCTCACTCTCCAGCGGCTGACTGGCCCCCGGCAGAAACACCTCCTCGCGCTGCTTGGCCAGCGAACACACCACCAGCTCCTCGTGCAGATCCAGCTCGCGCAGGGCCTCCATCACTGCAGAGAGCTGGCCCTTGCCGCCATCGATCATCACCAGATCGGGCCAGTCCCCCAGACCGCCGGTGTGCAGGGCGCTGTCGCCGCTGCGCCGCAGCTCGGCCAGGTCGCCCCCCTCCGCCTTCGCCTGTGACCAACGGCGGAACCGCCTCCGCATGATCTCCGCCATCGCCATGAAGTCGTCGGAGTGGCCAGCGCTGATGCTGCTGCTCTGAATCCGGTACTTGCGGTAATGCTGCTTGGCGGGCAGCCCATCAACGAACACCACCTGGGAGGCCACCGCGTCACTTCCCTGGATGTGACTGATGTCGTACCCCTCGATGCGTCGGGGCGGCTGGGGGAGGTCGAGCAGCTGGGCAAGGTCCTCGGTGGCCAGCTGATGCTGCTCGGCGCTGCGCTGGGCACGGCTGAGCTCGAATGCGGCGTTGCGCTCCACCAGCTCGATCAATTCGGCTTTCTGCTGCCGTTGAGGGTGCGCCACCCGCACCTTGCGACCACGGCGCTCGCTCAGCCAGTCCTGCACCAGCTGCTGGCGGGGCAGGGGGTGCTGCACCAGCACCTCGGGTGGGATCTCCACTGACTCCACCTGGCTGTAGTGCTCCTCCAGCACCCGCTGCAGGATCTCCCCCGGAGCGGCGATGCTGGCGTCAGCGGTGTAACCGAGTCGCCCCACCAGCTTGCCGGCACGCATCTGGAACAGCTGCACCGCCGCCAGCCGCTGATCCGAGGCCAGGGCCAGCACATCTCTCGACACCGAGGCGTCGGGCAGGGTCATCTTCTGCTCGGCCGTGAGCTGCTCGAGCCCCTGCAGCTGGTCACGCACCCGTGCCGCGGCCTCATAATCCTCGCGCTCGGCATAGCGCTGCATCTGGGCACGCAGCAGGTCCAGCAGCTCGTCGCTGCGGCCCTGGAACACCATCGCCACCTTGCGCAGGGTCTGCTGATAAGCCTCCGGGCTGATCTTTTCCTGGCACACCCCCGGACAGCGGCCGATGTCGAAATTGAGGCAGGTGCGGTCGCGGTAGAGGGGCTGGGGCCTCTGACGCAGGGGAAATACGCGCTTCACCAGGAAGAAGGTGCGGCGCAGCAGACCCACATCGACGTAGGGACCGTAAAAGCGATCGAGCGGGCTGCGCAGGCGCCGACGCCGGGTGATGAAGATACGTGGGTAGGACTCGCTCCAGGTGATGCAGAGATAGGGATATTTCTTGTCGTCCTTGAGCAGCACGTTGAAGTGCGGCTGGTGGGCCTTGATCAGGTTGGATTCGAGCGCCAGCGCCTCCGCTTCGCTGTCGGTCACGATGAATTCGATCTCGCAGACCTGCCGCACCATCAGGCTGATGCGCGGGCTCAGATCATGGGAGTCGCGGAAGTAGCTGCGCACACGGCTGCGCAGGGTCTTCGACTTGCCGATGTAGATGATGCGGTCCTCGGCGTCGCGCAGCAAGTAACAGCCCGGCTCAGCGGGCAGCTCCTTCAGGCGCAGGCTGAGGCGATCGGAATCACTCAGGAGGGGCTGGGCGATGCGGCCCATGGCAGCTGGATCCTGGGCCCGGTTCAGCCTCCGTACTGCCAGCCGGTTGGTCCCAATTCCAGGGCCGCTCCATCACGGTGCAACACGGCGGTCTTCACTTCGGCCACGAACACGGTGTGGTCGCCATGGGCCACCTCACCCACCAACTCGCATTCGACGGCGCCGAGAGCCGCCTCGAGGATCGGCAGACCCAGGGGTCCCAGGCTGTAGGGAGCAGCATCGAAGCGGCCGCCGATGCCGTTCTGGGGCTTGAAGAACACGGCGGCCAGATCCTTCTGATCGGCCGCGAGCACGTTCAGAGAGAAGCGCCGGGTGCGCTGGATGATGCCGTTACTGGTCGAATCGGCCCGCACGGCCACCACCACCAAGGGTGGTTCGAAGGAGCCCTGGGTGACCCAGCTGGCGGTGAAGCCGTTGATGGTGTCGCCCTCGGCTACCCCGCAGATGAACAGGCCGTGGGGAATCTTGCGCAACAGCGTCTTCTTGGCGGCGGCATCGAGGCCGCCGCTGGCTGCGCTGGGGGGAGCATCGGTGGCCATCAAGGTGTCGCGATCGATACTTCGACTTTAAGCAGCGTGATCAGCGGTGGCGGCGCCATCCATAGGATCCGCGCCATCGCTTCCCTGCGGGGGGCTCCATGACCAAGTGCCCATGAAGGCCCTCTATCCCGGCAGTTTCGATCCGCTCACCCTGGGCCATCTGGACCTGATCGAGCGGGCCGAGAGGCTGTTTGGAAGCCTCGTGGTGGCCGTGCTGCAAAACCCGAGCAAGCAGGCCAGCTTCCCCCTGGAACAACGGCTCAACCAGATCCGCCAGGCCACATCCCACCTGGAGCGGGTGGAGGTGAGCAGCTTCGACGGCCTCACCGTGGACTTCGCCCGGAGCTGCGACTCAGCGGTGATCCTGCGCGGGCTGCGGGCGATGAGCGATTTCGAATTCGAGCTTCAGATCGCCCACACCAACCGCAGCCTGGCTGCGGAGGTGGAAACCCTGTTCCTGGTCACCGCCGCTCACCACAGCTTTCTCAGCAGCAGCGTGGTCAAGGAGGTGGCCCGCTTCGGTGGGAATGTGCGCCACATGGTGCCTCCGGGAGTGGCGGATGACCTCGCCAGGCTCTTTAATCGGTAATCCCCTGCCCCGTTGAGATGGCCGACACACGGATCAGCGTGCTGGATCAGA
Source organism: Synechococcus sp. J7-Johnson (assembly GCF_024345795.1). GTDB lineage: Bacteria > Cyanobacteriota > Cyanobacteriia > PCC-6307 > Cyanobiaceae > Regnicoccus_A. Next base: position 37,817 of record NZ_JAGQBU010000003.1, on the reverse strand, counting down.
TCGACCAGCTCGAAGAAATCGTGCTGGAAGGCAGCCGCATTCCGTTCAGTGGTGGCCGCCTCGTCAATGAACAGGACGCCATCGAGCTGATGGACGCGGTGCGGGAGGCCATGCCCGCCCAGCTCGACCAGGCCGAGGAGCTGCTGCGTCAACGGGAAAGCTTCATCGCCCAGGCCCGCCAGCAGGCCGAGGAGATCATCAGCCGGGCCCGTCAGGAGCGGGAGCAGCTGATCAATTCCGCTGCCGTGCGCCAGGAGGCCGAGCGCCAGGTCGCCGAACTGCGGGAGCAGGCCCGCCAGCAGTGCGAGCAACTGCTGCTCTCGGCCCGTCAGCAAGTGGCCCATACCGAGCAGGAACACCAGACCCGCCTCGCCCAGACCGAACAGCAGTTCAGCAGCCGTCGCCAGCAGCTTGAACAGGAGGCCATGCAGCGTCGCCAGCAGCTCGATCAGGACTTCGTTGAGATGAAGCGCCAGCTGAGCGAGCAGCACGAGCGCTCCCGCCAGCAGAGCCTGCAGGAACTGGAGAAGATCCGTCAGGAAGGTCTGCGCATCCAGCGCGAAAGCCAGAGTGAGGCTGAGCGGCTGCACAACGATGCCCTGCAGTTCCGCCAGCAGACGCAGCAACAGTGCGAAGCACTGATCAGCCGCACCCGCCAGGAGGCCAGCACGGTGCAGGACGGAGCCAACCGCTACGCCGAGCAGGTCCTCACCGAACTCGAGGGACGGCTGGGCGAGCTGAGCAAGGTGGTTCTCGCCGGCCGCCGCGAACTGGTTCGTATCCAGAGCACCGAGGTGTCGGCCTCAGCCGAGAGGCCAAGCACGGCCCAGGCTCCCAGCGGTGAGGATGCGGCCGTGCCGATCAGCCGCGCCAGGCGCGCGGCCTCACGCCTCAGGCAGGTGGCTGGCAGAGGCTGACGTTCTGAACCTGGCGGAGCACGACACCGATCATGGTGTTCGGTGCTCCAGCCCCGTTCGAGATCAGGCTCACGTAACGGGGGCCATCACTGGTGTTGAGAACCCCACTGATCGAGCGCACACCGGTGAGGGTGCCGGTCTTGCCGCGGAACCGCCCCTCCAGGCTGGTGCCCTTGTACAGGTTGCGGAGCGTGCCCCGCTGTCCGGCCACCGCCATTGAGGCCATGTAATAGCCGGCGTAGGGGTGCTGACCCATGTTGAGCAGCAGGGCTGTGAGGAAGCGGCTGGTGAGACGGTTGGCCCGATCCAGGCCGCTGCCGTCGGCCACCCGGACCCCTTGCAGGGGAAGTCCCTGTTCAGCCAGCCACTGCATCTGGGCCTGACGGCTGACGGCCAGGTCCCAGCTGCCACTGGCCTGCCGCATCAACACTTCGGCGGTGAAATTGTGGCTTTCGCTGTTGGCCAGGCTGAGCAGGTTATGCATCGGAGCCGAAGGTTCCTCGTGGATCAGCACTGCATCCCGGGAGAGGGGTGCATCGGAGGAAACCACGCTCAGCTCGACGGCTTTGCCCCCCTGGCGCACCAGTTCCCGGTTGAGCAGCGTGCGCAGCCGTGAGGTGGGGTTGGCCACAGCCATGTCGATGGCGTTGCTGGTGAGCGCCAGCCGGGTGATCGGCGCGCCATAGGCCTCTGCCCGATCTCCGGGATGCCAGCCCTGGGGCCACCAGGCCTGGGGAGGCAATTCGGCGAGCTGCAGCCTCACCAGGCTGGGAGGAGCACCGTCAGCGCCGCCGGATCCAAGGGCCAGCTTGGCGAAACGCTGCAGCTGGGGCAGGGCCAGGTCGGGATCCCCTTCACCAGTGAGCCGAAGGGTGCCGTCGGAGAGTCGCCACAGGCGGGTGGTGAGGCGGTAGTCGGGACCGAGGCGATCGAGGGCAAAAGCTGTGCTCAACAGCTTCTGATTGGAGGCGGGCACCCGCGGCTGCAGCCCGTTCACATCCGCCAGCAGACGACCACTGCCATCCGCCACCGACACGCTCCAGAGACCGGCTTCCGGTCCAAGGCTGGCCTGAACGCGCTGCTGCAGGGCGGGACAGCTCACCTGGCTCTGGAGCCGCGGCAGACCTGCAGCCGCAGGTGAACCGGGCAGGCGGGCCAGGGGATCAGCGGCTAGCACCGGCAGACCAGGAACCAGGCTGAGTCCCAGAGCGAGGCCTGCGGCCATGGGCCGCTGGTACCGGGATGCTTGGGGTTGCGACATCATCACCATCTCAGGATTTTCCAAGGAGAAGACCGCTCACGGAGCCGTTGAGGCGATAGTTACGCCCTTCCAGTTCCACCGGGGCGCCGATCTTGAGGTTCTGGTTACCGAAGACCACCCCGCCATCGGTCTTGCGGCCCTGGCCCTCGAGAACGAAGCGAGCATCGAGGGAACCCACCAGAGCCTGGTTTGGATCCTCTGCGGTTACGACACGGCCGTCGGGTTGGAGGGCCACCAATCTGCGCTGCAGCCTTTGCAGGTCTTTGAGCTTCACGGTGCCGTGAGGCTGGTTGCGGATCACGATGCTCACCTTCCCCTCCTCCCGAGCAGCGGCGATAAGACCTTCGGGATCCGCTGAAGGAACGCCGCGCACGTCGACGATCACGGTGACCGGCTGCATCGCCCCAGTGGCAGTGGCTACGGCGCCACTGAGTTTCGGGCTCCAGATCACACCACCGATGGCCAGCAGCACAGCGGCTCCGGCGCCGATGTCGACCAACCCCCAGCGGGAGGAGCCGCTCGGTGCCGCGGAGGTGGACTCGGGGGGCATGGGCAAGGGGCAGACGCGCAACTTTAAGGAGAGTTCCCCGCTCCTGCCAGGGGGAGCTGGGAACTCAACGGCGCCAGGATCCCCCCGGTTTCAGTTGCTCAGGCTGCCGATGAAGCGGTCGAGGGCCCGCAGACCGGCCGCCATGTCAGGGCCCTGATCGGGACTGAGGGCCTCCAGCTGCTGCTCCGTATCGGGCTTCTGATCGAAGCTGGCGGCCGGGCGGTAGCCATCCGGATCCAGGCGGTAGAGCTGCCAGGGACCGGGGAAAGCGAACCGAAGGGCACCACTCTCCAGCGGCAGCAGGGCATAGGCCGCTCGCCAGGTGGCAAGGAATCCCCGCCGCCGTTCCCGGGCCACACTGCCAATGCCCACGGCGGCATCCTCAAGGCGTCCATTCAGCAGCACCACAGCGCCGCGGTGGGCCTGGCAGAGCCGCTCCACCTCCTCGTACTCGGCCTGGGCGGGCTCCGCCAGCACCAGCAGGTCTCCGGCGGAGGGATCACTGTCCTGCTCCTGACGCCGCAGTTGATCACCGAGGGAACCCAGCTGGGGGGCCAGATCCGGTGCATCGCGGCGGGCCAGCGCGGCGGCCCCGGCATCGGGGAAGAGCAGGCGCACCGGACGCTCTGCGGGATTCAGGGACGCCAACAGCCTCAGGGCCAGGGGCAGCAGCTTGAGGCCCTCGAAGCGCAGCTCCATGGTCCAGCGACCGCTGGGGCTTTCCACCAGGGCCTGCATAAGGGCCTCAAGGGCCTCAACTTCGGCTCTGCGTAGATCGGCAGGAAGCACGCGAAACCTCAGCGAAGCCCAGTGACCCTACCCAAGCTGTCCCGCCGCCACGGCCTGGCGGGCCCGCTCAAAGCGCTCTGGCACCGACTCAAGCTGCTCCTGGCACAGCCAGGGGCCCAGACTCAGGCGCAGGCCGCTGGCGGCCAGCTCGGGCTCGTAGCCCATGGCCTGCAGCACAGGGCTGCCGCCGGCTCGCCCTCCCTGGCAGGCACTGCCGCTGCTGACGGCCAGGCCCTGGCGCCAGAGGGCCTGCACCAGGCGACGACCCGACAGGGGACGTCCAGCCCTGTCCCGCACCACCACACTGAGGTGGTGGGGCAGTCGCTCCAATGGGCAGCCAGTCAGCTCGACTCCGCCCAGGGCCAGCAGGGCCTGCAGCAGGTGGTCACGCCACGGCTCAAGCGGATCATGGCCGGCGTGCAGCTCCAGCCGCTGCTGCGCGAGCTGGAGAGCCTGAGCGAATCCAGCCGCCAGGACAACCGGCTCGGTGCCGGAGCGCAGCCCCCCCTCCTGGCCGCCGCCCGCGATCATCGGCCGCAGCACCAGGCCAGGGCGGGCCAGCAGGGCGCCGATTCCCCGAGGCCCCTGCAGCTTGTGGGCGGTGACGGTGAGCAGATCCAGCGGCATCGAAGCGAAATCGATCGGTCGATGGCCCACCACCTGCACGGCGTCGCTGTGCAGGATCACACCGGCCTGGCGGCAGCGCTCACCGATCGCCTGCAGGGGCTGCAGGGTGCCCACCTCGCTCTGGCCCCAGATCACCGAAACCAGGCGGGTGGGCGGCTCCAGCAGGTCCTCAAGCCGATCCAACCGCAGCCGACCCAGGTGATCCACCGGAAGCCGCTCCAAAGTCCAGCCACCGCCGATCAAGCGCTCGGCGGCGGCGGCCACCGCCGGATGCTCCACGGCCGAGATCAGCAGGCGACCGGGCGGCATGGCCGCGGCGGCTCCCAGCAGGGCCAGGTGGGCTGCCTCGGTGCCTCCGGAACAGAAGGTGAGCTGCTCGGCCTCAGCACCGAGCTGGGCGGCGAGCTCCCGGCGGCTGCGCTCAAGGCTGTCCGCCGCCGCCAGGCCATAGCCATGGAGGCTGGAAGGATTGGCCCAGGCGGTTCGACTGGCAGCGGCCATCGCCTCCAGTACCGCCTCAGCCGGAGGGGCACCGGCCGAGGCATCGAGGTAGAGCAGCTGCTGCGCTCCACTGCCGGTGGGCCCGCCCGAGTTCACTCGGCCGCGCGATCAGATCCGGCGCGGTCGCGGCTGAAGCGGGCCTGGGTGCGGGTCTCGAGCGACTGAGCCGCCAGGGAAACCAGATCATCGAGGGAGCGGCTCTCCAGCAATTCCTCCACCCGACGGCGGGCCTCAGCGCTGGGGCAGTTGTCTGGCCGCTGGCAGCCTTGCACGCAGTCAGTGGCGCAGCTGATGTCTTCCGGCTCCGCCGGTCGCGACGGCTGCGACGGCTGTGACGACTCCGGCGTGATGGCCGGCTCAACGACACTTGCCGGTGGCGGCGCCAGCACCCCGTCGAACACCGGTTCGGCAGGCCCAGTCATGAACAGATGGTTCGAACCGGACTCCCAGTCGATCCAGAGCGAGCCGCCGGGAAGATCCAGCCGGGCCGAGCGGGCGCTCAGGCCCAGGCGGTGGCAGGCCACCAGGGTTGCGCAGGCTCCCGTGCCACAGGCCAGGGTGGGACCGGCGCCGCGTTCCCAGACGCGCATCACCAGGTGATCGGGGCTGAGCGCCTGCACGAAATGCACGTTGGTGCGGGCCGGGAAGGCGGGATGCACCTCCAGCAGGGGTCCGAACCGTTCCAGATCCACCGCCTCCACCTCCTCCACCGGGATCACCAGATGGGGATTGCCCATGCCGGCCGCCGCCGCCCCGAAGCTGACCCCCTCCACCTCCAGCTCCCCCTGGGGCAGCCCCGCCGCACCGATCGCCAGGGTGGTGGGCACCTGCTCGGGCACCAGGAACGGCTCACCCATGTCGACGCGCACCGTGCCATCGGCGAGCAATTCCGGCACCATCCGGCCGGCCATGGTCTCCACCTGCCAGGTCCTCCCCGGTTGATCGCCGTCGCTGTCGGCCAGAAAACGGGCCAGGCAGCGGATGCCGTTACCGCACATCTCCGCTTCGCTGCCGTCGGCATTGAAGATGCGCATGCGCAGCTCCCCATCTCCCTCGGGCGGCAGCGCAAGGATCACCCCATCGCCGCCCACCCCGAAGCGGCGGTCGCAGATCCAGCGCACCCGCTCCGGGTCGAGACCGAACAGTTCCTGGGGATCGGCAGCCTCGCGCCCATCTACCAGCAGAAAATCATTGCCCAGCCCCTGGTACTTGCTGAATGCCAGCACGGCCCCATTCCCGATTCACATACGCTGAATCCTATGGAGACTCACAACCTGGATCCCAGCCTGCCCGGGGTGCGCCTTCTCCAGAACTGGGTCCGCCGGCGCACACCCTTGCGGGTGCGATTCCCCGGCGGCGAGCAGCTTGAAGGCTGCCTCGACTGGCAGGACCCCGAGTTTCTGGCCCTGCGTCCTGCCGACGCCCAACACCCCGTACTGATCCGCCGTTCCGCCCTGGAGACCATTCAGGCTCTGGAGTGAGCGTGCATGAGCCACCCCTGGGGGGTGTGGCACGATCACAGCCACGCACTCAACGGCTGATGCGAACCGGCCGACCCCGGAACATGGCCGAGTCCGATACCCGATCCAGCACAGGCGCCAGCCCGGACAGCAGCCGCTATCACCCCGACGCGATCGAAGCCGACTGGCAGCGGCGCTGGCATGAGCAGGGACTCCACCAGACACCAGAACCAGGCGACGACGGCGAGAACAACGGCAGCGGCGACACGTTCTATGCCCTCTCGATGTTCCCCTATCCCTCGGGGAACCTGCACATGGGCCATGTGCGCAACTACGTGATCACCGATGTGATCGCCAGGGTGCAGCGGCTGCGCGGCCGCAGGGTGCTCCATCCGATGGGCTGGGACGCCTTCGGTCTGCCGGCGGAGAATGCCGCGATCGAGCGGGGTGTGGATCCGGGCGACTGGACCGACGCCAACATCGCCCAGATGCGCGCCCAGCTGCAGCGACTCGGCCTCTCGATCGACTGGGACCGGGAGGTGGCGACCTGCCACGCCGACTATTACCGCTGGACCCAGTGGCTGTTCCTCCAGTTCCACGAGGCGGGCCTGGCCTATCGCAAGGAAGCGACGGTCAACTGGGATCCGATCGATCAGACGGTGCTGGCCAATGAGCAGGTGGATGGCGAGGGACGCTCCTGGCGATCCGGGGCCAAGGTGGAGAAGCGACAGCTGCGCCAGTGGTTCCTGCGCATCACCGACTACGCCGAAGCCCTGCTCGACGACCTCGATCAGCTCGATGGCTGGCCGGAGCGGGTGCGCACGATGCAATCCAACTGGATCGGTCGCTCAACGGGGGCCCAGCTGCGCTTCCCGATCGTTGCGCCGGCGGCGGCAGACAGCGCAGCCGACATGGAGGAGTCGATCACTGTCTTCACCACCCGCCCCGACACCGTCTATGGGGTGAGCTACCTGGTGCTGGCCCCGGAGAACCCCTTGGTGGCCAGTCTCACCGCCCCTGACCAGCGCCTGGCGGTGGAGGCCTTCTGTGATCTGGTGAGCAGCCAGAGCGAGCAGGAACGCACCGCCGAAGACCAACCCAAACGAGGGGTGCCCCTGGGGGCAACCGCACGCAACCCCTTCAACGGCGAGACGATCCCCATCTGGATCGCCGATTACGTCCTGGCCGACTACGGCACCGGTGCCGTGATGGGGGTGCCGGCCCACGACCAGCGGGATTTCGTCTTCGCCCGCCAGTACGAGCTTCCGGTGAAGCGGGTGATCGTGCCCGAGGGTGCCCAGGAGGAGGCCTACGACGGCGGCGCCTGGACGGCGGGGGGATGCCTGGTTCATTCCGGGCCCTTCGATGGCCTTGATGCCGCCGAAGCCCGCGCCGGGATCGTGGCCCTGGCCGAGGCGGAAGGCTGGGGTGAGGGCAAGGTGAGCTACCGCCTGCGCGACTGGCTGATCTCCCGCCAGCGCTACTGGGGTTGCCCCATTCCCATGATTCACTGCGAGAGCTGCGGGGTGGTGCCGGTGCCGGCGGAGCAGTTGCCGGTGGAGCTGCCCAGGGATCTGGCCTTCAGCGGCAAGGGCGGTTCACCGCTGAACCAGCTGGAGAGCTGGGTGAACGTGCCTTGCCCCTGCTGCGGCCAGGCCGCCCGGCGGGAGACCGACACGATGGACACCTTCATCTGCTCATCTTGGTACTACCTGCGCTACAGCGATCCCCACAACACCCGCCTGCCCTTCGAGCGGAGTGCGGCGGACCGCTGGTTGCCCGTGGCCCAGTACGTGGGCGGCATCGAGCACGCCATCCTGCACCTGCTTTATTCCCGCTTCTTCACCAAGGTGCTGCGCGATCGGGGCCTGCTCGGCTTCGATGAACCGTTCAAACGCCTGCTGACCCAGGGGATGGTGCAGGCCATCACCTACAAGAATCCACAGACCGGCCGATACGTGGCCCCGGCTGATGTGGCCGATCCCGCCGATCCCCGCGATCCGATCGATGGCGAGCGGCTCGACACCTTCTACGAGAAGATGTCCAAGTCGAAGTACAACGGCGTCGATCCGGCCGAGGTGATCGATCGTTACGGGGCCGACACCGCCCGCATGTTCATCCTCTTCAAGGCGCCGCCGGAGAAGGACCTGGAGTGGGACGACGCCGATGTGGAAGGGCAGTTCCGCTTCCTGCAGCGCCTGTGGCGGCTGGTGGACGGGGCGGTCGCCCGCGGACTCCACCTGCCCAATCCCCCGGGCGGCCCCGCAGAGGCCAGCACACGGGCGGAGCAGGAGCTGCGCCGGGCCGTTCACGGCGCCATCGCCGCCATCAACGACGACCTCGCCCCAGGCCATTACCAGTTCAACACCGCTGTCTCGGAGCTGATGAAGCTCAGCAACGCCATGGCGGCCCAGCTGGAGCTGGCGAGCGAGCCCGTGGCCATCGAAGCCCTGAACGCCCTGGTGATCCTGCTGGCCCCCTTCGCTCCCCACCTTGCCGAGGAGCTCTGGCAGCGGCTGGGTGGGGAGTGCAGCGTGCATCGCCAGCGCTGGCCCGTGGCCGATCCCGCCGCCCTGATCCAGGACACGGTGCCTCTGGTGATCCAGGTGAAGGGCAAGGTGCGGGGCCAGCTGGAGGTGCCTGCCGATGCCGATGCCGCCACCCTAGAACAACTGGCTCTCGAGAGCGACATCGCCCTAAAGTGGCTTGAAGGCCAGCCCCCCCGCCGCGTGATCGTGGTGCCCGGCAAACTCGTGAACCTGGTGCCCTAACCCTGGGGCAGCAGGGCCGCCGCGTGGTGCCGAAGGTGGTCGTCGATGAAGCTGGCGATGAAGAAATAGCTATGGTCGTAGCCGCTCTGGCGCCTCAGCTGCAGCGGGTGACCGGCGGCTCGCGCGGCCTCCTCCAGGTCATCCGGTCTCAGCTGACTCTCCAGGAACGGGTCGTCGAGTCCCTGGTCGACCAGCAGCGGCAGCCGCTCCGGCGCCGAAGCGATCAGGTCGCAGGCATCCCAGGCGCTCCAGCGGGAGCGATCAGGGCCGAGGTAGCGGCTGAAGGCTTTCTCACCCCAGGGGCAGTGGCTGGGGTGGCTGATCGGCGCAAAGGCCGAGACGGAGAGGTAGAAACCCGGATTGCGCAGGGCACAGACGAGGGCGCCGTGCCCCCCAATCGAGTGGCCACTGACGCCGCGGCGGCCGTTTAGGGGCAGATCCCTCTCCAGCAGGGCCGGCAACTCCTCCACCACGTAGTCGTGCATGCGGTAGTGGCGCGCCCATGGGACCTCGCTGGCATTGAGGTAGAAACCGGCCCCGTGGCCGAAATCCCAGGCAGCGTCGGGATCGCCCGGCACCTCGGGGCCGCGGGGGCTGGTGTCGGGGGCAATCAGGGCAAGGCCGAGGCTGGCGGCCAGGCGATGGGCCCCGGCCTTCTGCATGAAGTTCTCGTCGGTGCAGGTGAGGCCGGAGAGCCAGTAGAGCGCCGGCACCGTTGCTCCGCTGAGTGCCTGGGGCGGCAGATACACCGCCAGAGTCATCGCACAGTCGAGCACCCCCGACTGGTGCCGGTAGCGCCGGTGGCTCCCGGCAAAGCTGCGGTTCTCACTCAGGAGTGTGAGCACGGGGTGGGGCCTCAGGGGTTGAAGTGGATCACCGAGCGGATGCTCTCGCCCGCGTGCATCAGATCGAAGGCCCTGTTGATCTCCTCCAGGGGCATGGTGTGGGTGATGAAGCTGTCAAGCGGGATCTCACCGCTCTGAAAGCGCTCCACGTAGCCAGGCAGTTCCGTGCGACCGCGCACGCCACCAAAGGCTGAGCCACGCCATACACGGCCCGTCACGAGCTGAAAGGGGCGGGTGGCGATCTCCTGGCCGGCTCCGGCCACGCCGATGATCGTGGATTCACCCCAGCCCTTCTGGCAGCACTCCAGGGCCGCCCGCATCACCTGAACATTGCCGATGCACTCGAAGGAATAGTCGACACCGCCATCGGTGAGATCGATCACCACCTCCTGGATCGGGGCATCAAAGGCGCTGGGGTCGAGGCAATCGCTGGCACCGAGCTGGCGGGCGATGGCGAACTTCTCCGGGTTGGTGTCGATGCCGATGATGCGGCTGGCGCCGGCCATCACCGCTCCGATGATCACTGCCAGACCGATGCCGCCCAGTCCGAAGACGGCCACCGTGCTGCCGGGTTGCACCTTGGCGGTATTGAGCACCGCGCCGATGCCGGTGGTGACGCCGCAGCCCAGCAGGCACACCTTCTCGAGCGGTGCCTCCTTGCTGATCCTGGCCACGGCGATCTCGGGCACCACGGTGTACTCCGAGAAAGTTGAGGTGCCCATGTAGTGGTGGATCAGGCGGCCGGCGCTGGAGAAGCGGCTGCTGCTGTCGGGCATCAGGCCCCGGCCCTGGGTGGCGCGGATCGCCTGACAGAGGTTGGTCTTGCCGGAGAGACAGAAGCTGCAGGCCCTGCATTCCGGCGTGTAGAGGGGAATGACGTGATCACCCACCGCCACGGAGGTCACACCGGCCCCCAGCTCCTCGACTATGGCTCCGCCCTCATGGCCCAGCACGGCAGGAAAGAGACCCTCGGGGTCCTGCCCGGAGAGGGTGAAGGCATCGGTGTGGCACACCCCGCTGGCCACCACCCGCAGGAGCACTTCACCGGCCGCCGGCGGCGCCACCTCGATCTCGGTGATCTCCAGGGGTTTGCCAGCTGCCCAGGCCACCGCAGCGCGTGAACGGATCATGGGGCCGCAAAGCAGCGGAACCTAGCAATGGTGATCGGTCCAGCTGAAGGGGCTCACATCGTCCGGAACACAAGGCCGGCCGGATTGCCCCAGTCACCCTCAGCGCTGTAGCCCCGGGCATTGCCGCAAAGGTGGCGCAGGATCCAGAAGGCCGCCTCGGGGCTGGGGAGCTGCAGCTCCTCCTGGATCGCCTCCAGAGAGCGGGGGTGTCCATCCGCTAGCAACGCCTCCAGCCGACCCTGAAGCTCCAGGATCGTGGCGGCGGCCTTCTTGCCGGCCTCCACCCCGGGCTGGTCGTAGGCATTGACGTTCACCAGCTCGGCGTAGAGGCCCACGGCCCGCTCGAACAGGGCGACCAGCGCCCCCAGGCTGCGGGCATCGAAGCGGCGCAGGCTGATCGAAAGGCTCTGGCGCCCTCCTTCGCTGAGAGCGGAGCGAGTGCCCTGCAGGAAGCCATCGAGGAAGTCGCCCGGGTACTCCCCGGTAATGGGGGCGACATCAGCCGGATCGTCGAGGGCTTCGATGAAGGTGACGAAGAAGTTGTCGACCCCGTCGCGGAGCTGCTGAACGTAGGCGTGCTGATCAGTGGAGCCCTTGTTGCCATACACGGCAATCCCCTGATGCACCTGGCAGCCATCCCGATCCAGCCGCTTGCCCAGCGACTCCATCACCAGCTGCTGCAGGTAACGGCTGAACACCTCCAGCCGGTCTCGGTAGGGGAGCACCACCATGTCTCGTCCTCCAGCTCCGCCACAGGCCACATGCCAGGCGGCTGCCATCAGCGCTGCGGGGTTCTCGAGCAGGTTGGTGACGCGAGTGGCCGCATCCATGCGGGCCGCCCCTTCTAGGAAGCCGTGGAGATCGGCGCCGATCAGGGCCGCCGGCAGCAGGCCCACGGCACTGGTGATGCTGGTACGCCCCCCCACCCAATCGAACATGTCGAAGCGAGCCATCCAGCCCTCAGCCTCAGCCCGCTGATCCAGCTGGGAGCCCACCATGGTGACGGCGACGGCCTGCTGGGCCCAGGTTCCGCCGAGAGCCTCGAGGCGGGCACGGGCCTGCTCCATGCCCAGGCGCGGTTCAGGCGTTCCCCCCGACTTGCTGACCACCACCACCAGGGTGGTGCGCAGCCGCTCGCCCAGGGCGGAGAGGGTGCGGCTCATTCCCTGGGGATCGACGTTGTCGAAGAAGTGGAACGGCAGTCCAACCCCCTCCTCTTTGAGGGCGCGCAGGATCAAGAGTGGCCCCAGACCCGACCCGCCGATGCCGATCCAGAGCACATCGGTGAAGGGCATGCCCGACGGCGCCTGCACAGCGGCGCCGATCAGCTGCTGGCCGAAGGCATCAATCCGCTCCACCTCCGCCTTGATGTGGGCCGCCGCCTCCGGATCGGGCGCCAGCTCCGGGGCACGCAGCCAGTAGTGACCAACCTGACGCCCCTCATCGGGGTTGGCGATCGCACCGGCCTCAAGAGCCTGCATGGCCGTGAAGGCACGATCGAAGGCCGGCGCCAGGCTGTCCAGATGGGCCTGATTGAGCGCCATCCGGCTGGCATCGACCCAGATGCCCAGGTCTTCTTGATGCCAGAGCAGGGCGCAGAAGCGCTGCCACTGCACATGGGGCTCATGGATGCTGAAATCCGGAAGCGTCGTCATGCGGGCGGGTTTCACGAATCGGCTGCCGAGGCTGAACTTATCCGTGGAAGGGCCCCCCAGGAGGCACAGGGGTGCCATGCCACACCGAAGTCGGCCAGATCAGCGTTTTTGGTATGGACGGAAACACAAACGACCCCAGAAGCTGGATTGTTCAAATCAAGCCGCGTTAATCTTCAAGAAATATTTGTTTTGGCGGATTTCCTTGACCACTCGCCCTGCGATGGCTTCGTTCTCCCCAAAGGGCGGAGCAAAACGCTGGGCTGTTTCCCTGGCCGCCGCCATTTCGCTGCTGAGCCTTGCCTCGGGTTCCCCCCAGCCGATCCTCTCCAGCGCCTCACTGCTCACCGAGCCCGGCTTGACCGCCAGCCTCAGCACCGACAGCAGCGACCCGGACGCCTTCACCAGTGAAGGCCAGCGTCCCGATCCCATCGATTTCACTCCTGAGGAACTGAAGGAGCTGCAACGCCGCTTCGGGGTGCATGGACCCCAGGCCCCCCTGGCCCAGCTGTTCACCCATGGCCTCGATCAACTCACACCCCTGAGGGCCCTCACCGTCGAGCGGCTTGCGGAGCTGCGGCCCACGATCCTGCAGGAGAGCCGCCGCCACCAGATCAACCCGATGCTGGTGGCGGCCGTGCTCTTCGATGAAATTCAGCACGCCAAACCCGGCGAGGACCTGCCTCTGGCCGCCCAGTCGGGCTTGTTCAGCACCCACGGACCCGCCCAGCTCGGCATCGGCGAACTGATCCATCAGGGTCTGCTCCCCGCCGATCCCACGGCCGATCAGATCCAGGCGGCGCGCCTGGAGTTGCTCGATCCGAATCGCAACGTCACCTTGCTGGTGGGCAAGTTCGCCCGTCTGAGCCGCGAACTGGGTCTGCCCACAGACCGCCAGCTGCAGGCCAGCCGCAGCCCCCGCGATGCCAAGGCACTGGCCACCCTTGCCTACCTGCACAACGGCAAACTCGATTACCCCGCCCGGATCCTCAGCTACATGCAGGACCCCGAGCTGCATGGCCTGATCTACTCGGAGCGGAAGCCCCAGCTCTCGCCCCTGATCTGAAGCGTTCGCTTCAGCAGAGCTGACCGAGGGCCCCCAGCCGGCTCTGGAGAGCAGCCCAGTTGAAACTGCGCGGATCTGCCCGCTCTCCACCCAGATCCACATGACGGTGGGTGGTGATGTGAGTGGCAGGAATCGGAAAACGACGCATCCAGTCGCTGAGCACCAGGGCCAGGGCGTCGTACTGCTTGCTGCTGTAGCCGCTGTGGCCCTGGTCGTTGTCTTCCCCATCCAGGGGGGTTTCCAGTGCGATGTGAAGAGCGAAGTTGTTGATCGACCCCCCAACCTTGGGGTTGGTGACCACCCAGCGGCCGTTGAAGGCGGAATTGCCCGCCCCGAAGGCCCGTTGGCTGGGATCGAGCACATCGATCACCTGGCCATCGAGGCCAATCAGGGTGTGATAACTCACCTGATCCTCATCCCTGGGGTGTGGAGTCTGGAAAGTGCGCAGGGCTGAGCCGATGCCGTAAACGGTTTCATGCAGAACCACCATCTGGGGAGTGGGATCGAGCGCATTGCCGAAGGCATCGCGCTCGAAGCGCACCCCGTAGTTGCTGGGGTCGATCGGCAGACGCCTTCGGCGCACGGGCAACTCCGCGAGCTCCCCCTCCAGCCGCAGCCTCAGCCGTGGCTGCAGGTCGACACACTGGCGGCCCAGGGGACTGACCCATGCCGGCCGTGGCGGCGGCATGGGCGCTGGCCGGCTGGCCGGCGGTTCACGCGAAGGGGTGGGCTGGGTGACCTGCTCGAGCAGTTGCAACAGCGAAGGGCGGCTGGCGGCCTCCGAGCTGGCGGTGAGGTCACGGGCCAGCCAGCCCAGGCCGGCCAGCCCCAGGATCGCCCCTCCGCTCAGCAGAGCCAGGGCCAGGGGGTTGGCCCGCAGGCGCTGCATAAGGGTGTTCAACATGGCACCACAGCCAGCCACTGGCGACGGCGCTGCAACGCCTCGGGGGCAGCGGCGGGATCCTCCAGCAGCCGCCAACGCTCGACCGCCGGCGCCGCGGCGGTGATCGCCAGGGTGCGCAGACGCCCCCTCCGGCTGATGGTGATCGCCTGACGCTGTCCGGCCTGCAGCAGCGGAGCCAGGTCCTCGGGCTTGCGCAGACGCAGACCCTCGAAGGCGATCAGCTCATCGCCCACCACCAGGCCGCCCTCCTGGGAGGGTCCACCGCGCACCACACGAACCACCTCCAGGGTTCCTCCCTGGAGCGACGCCGTCAGCCCGACGTGGGGGGACGGGGCCAGCTGAGGCTCCAGCATCAGCCCCACATCCTGGAGGTAGGCGGGCAGATCGGGATCCTCAAAGCCATCCAGCCAGGCCGGCAAGCGTTCGGCCAGACCAGGCGAGCGTGCGCAGAAGGCCTCAAGCAGGTCCTGCTCCCGGTATCCCCGCCCCCAGCGGCCCAGGCGGGCCCAGAGATCACGCAGCACCTGGGCCAGGCACGACCCCGAGCGGCGCAACTCAAGATCGAGCACCAACGCAAGGATCGCTCCCTTGAGGTAGTAGCTGATCTGGTTGTCGTCGCTGTTGGCCTCACGCCGGTAGAGCTTCACCCAGGCCTCCTCAGCACTCTGGCGCAGGCTCTGGCCAGCCAGACGCCCCGGAGTGAGCAGGAAGCGGCTGAGATCGGTGCCGAAATCGTGCAACACGTCTTCTTCGCTCGATATACCAGCCAGGTGGGGCAGCAGCTGGTCGAAATAGCTGGTGACCCCTTCGGCGAACCACAGGCCAGGCACGATCACGGGCTTGTCGTAGTCGATCGGGCAAAGGGCCGCGGGCCTGAGCCGGCGCACATTCCACTGGTGGAGATACTCATGAGCCACCAGTTGCAGCAGCTGGCGATAACCCTCAGGCTTGAGCAGGGCCTGGCGGCCGAACTGCAGGACCGTGGAGCTGTCGTGCTCCAGGCCGCCATAGCCCTGATCGAGCAGATGCAGCACGAACAGGTACGCGGAAGCTGCAGGGACGGGCTCGCCCATCAGCCGGCAGCAGGCCTCACAGACAGCAGCCACGTCCTGCAGCAGCGCGGGGTGGGCATTGAGCAGACTGTCTGGAGCAACGTCTGCAGGTGCGGTGGCAGGCGCGGTGGCATCCCAGCAGACCCAGCGATGAGGCACCCCGGCCACGCTGAACTTGTGGTCACGGTGGGGCCCCGCTTCCACCGGAGTGTCCACCAACTGATCGAAGTCGAGCGCCAGCCAGGATCCATCGGCCTGAAGCGGCAAGGGAACAAAGGCCTGCCAGCCAGACGGCAGCCGCAGGCTGAGCCGGTGGGGGGACCAGCGTTCCCCCTCCACCTGCAGCGCCAGTGCCGCAAGGGCCAGAAAGCCGTGGTCGCCATCAAGGTGACAGGTGCGGACGCTCAGGTCTGCGGCCAGCACCTTGTAGCGGATCTCAATCGGCTCCAGAGACGGCAGCTCCAGCCGCCAACCGGCGGGATCACTGCGGATCGGCTGCAGGCTCTGCGTTCCCTGGCGGATCTCCAGGGCTTCGAGGTGGCGGACGTAGTCGCGGATCAGGTAGGAGCCCGGGGTCCAGGCGGGCAGGCGCAGGCGCAGCACAGGGGTGGCCGGTGTGCAACGGAGGCTGACGTGGACCAGGTGGCTGTGGGGTTGGCCCAGATCCAGAGAGAGGTCAACCACCCGTGCTTCAGGACACCAGTTCGATCGTGGCCATCGGCAGCTCAAGAGCAGCGTCCTGCAGGGCAAGCCGGGCGGCATAGCCACGGGTGAGCCGGCCCAGAAACGTCTGCAGAGGACGGGAGCGGCTCAGACGCTGCAGATCCCCGAGCAGGGCCAGGCTGCCGTCGGCCTGGCGGCTCCAACCGATCCACTGTTCACCGGCGAAGCGAACCTTCAGATCCACCGGTGTGCACTCCCCGGCAAAGCCTTCAAGAACTCCGGCTCGGATCGGATCACAGCCGAGATCGACAAGGGACGCTGCCAGCAGATCCAGATCACGGATCACCGTTGGCAGGATGGAGAGATGGGACAAGACGCCAATGCCCGCTTCAACAGACCCTAGCGATCCGCCCGGTTGTGTCCAGTGGCCGTTGGCACAGCCCTGGCCCCTCCAAGCCGTCGAGCTGCGGCTTGGGGTGATGGCCTCCGGGGAGGGTTCGAACTTCGAAGCACTGGTGGCTGCCTGCCGCCAAGGTCCCCTTCGGGGCAGGGTGCTCCAGCTGGTGGTCAACAATCCAGGCTGCGGCGCCCAGGCGCGGGCCGATCGGCTGGGGATCCCTTGCGCCCTGGTGGATCACCGCCGGCACCAAAGCCGTGAAGAGCTGGATGGCGCCCTGATCGAGACCTTCAGCGCCACCGGCGTCGATCTGGTGGTGATGGCCGGCTGGATGCGGATCGTCACCCCGCGCCTGATCGGCGCCTTCCCCTCGCGACTGATCAACATCCACCCGTCGCTGCTGCCCAGCTTCCGGGGCCTTGATGCTGTTGGCCAGGCTCTCGCTGCTGGAGTCACCCTCAGCGGCTGCACCGCCCATCTGGTCACCAAGGACCTCGACGGAGGGCCGATTCTGGCCCAGGCCACCGTTCCGGTGCTCCCTGGCGACGACCGCTACAGCCTGGCCGCGCGCATTCACCAGCAGGAGCACCGCCTGCTGCCCCTGGCAGTGGCCATCGCCGCCGCCAGGCTCAGGGATAGAACGGCAGCAGCGGCAGACCCATGGCTGACGGCAGTCCGGCCATCAGATTGAGACACTGCACTCCCTGCCCCGCCTGGCCCTTGACCAGGTTGTCGACGGCGCTCATCAGGATCAGCTGGCCTGTGCGACGGTCGACCTGGACCGAAAGCAGCGCCCGGTTGGTCTGGCGGGTCCATTTGGTGGAGGGGTAGACGCCGACCGGCAGCACCTCCACACAGGGGCTGTGGCGGTAGGCGGCCTGAAGCACGGTGGTGCAGTCTTCGGCAGTCAGGCCCGGATCCCGCAGCCGGCCGTAGACCGTGGCCAGAAGACCCCGCACCATCGGCATCAGATGAGGGGTGAACTGCAGCTGGATCGGCTGCCCCGCCACCTGGCTGGCGGTCTGCTCGATCTCGCTGGTATGGCGGTGCCCCACCACGCCATAGGGAGCAACGGCCTCGGCCGCCTCCGCCAGCAGCAGGTTCTCCTTGGCAGCGCGACCACCGCCCGAGGTGCCCGTCTTGGCATCGATGATGATGCCGCTGCGATCGATCAGACCCTGCTTGAGGAAGGGCAGCAGCGGCAGCAGGCTGGCTGTGGGGAAGCAGCCTGGAGCCGCCACCAGCCGCGCGGTGGCTACACGCGCCTCCTCCCACTCCACCAGGCCATAGACCGCCTCCGCACATAGCGCTTCATCGTGACGCTCGAACCGTTCGGCCTCGCTGGAGTACACCTCCTTCCACTGGGCCAGGGAGCGGTAGCGGTAATCGGCGGAGAGATCCACCACCTTCACCCCCAGCTTCAGCAGGGCGGGCACCAGCTGGGAGGCCAGCCCGCTGGGAAGACTGAGCACGGCGAAGTCTGCCTCGGCGGCGATGGCTTCGGGATCGGGGGCCCGCACCACCGGATTGCCCTTCAGAGGCAGAAAGGGAACAAGTTCACTCCAGGCGCGGCCAGCACTGCGCTCGCCTCCCAGATAGCTGACCACGAATTCGGGGTGGTGCTGAAGCAGGCGCAGGGTCTGAAGGCCGCCGTAGCCGCTGGCGCCGATCACCGCGACGCGCCGGGCTGCTGTGGGGCTGACCATGCCGGAGGATCTGGGGCGATGATCGTACCGGTCCCCCGCTCACGTTGAACCCGCAACTGATAGAGAATGCTCGATACTTGGTCCAGCTGTTCTGACTGTTCGCTCCGAGCGTTCCGCTCCCCTCGCCGGCGCTTCTGACGCGCCTCAACACCCGGATCAGGGCCACGACCCGATCCACTTCGATTCGATCGCCGATGCCCTTGCCGGCATCCGCAACGGCGAGATGATCGTCGTCGTCGATGATGAAAATCGTGAAAATGAAGGTGATCTGATCTGCGCGGCCCAGTTCGCCACGCCCGAGCAGATCAACTTCATGGCGACAGAAGCCCGTGGCCTGATCTGCCTGGCGATGGAAGGCGAGCGACTCGACGCGCTCGAGCTGCCCCTGATGGTCGACCGCAACACCGACAGCAACCAGACCGCTTTCACTGTCAGTGTTGATGCCGGGCCAGAAAACGGGGTGAGCACGGGCATCAGTGCCGACGACCGAGCCCGCACCATTCAGGTGGCGATCCATCCCGCCAGCCGCCCATCAGACCTGCGCCGGCCGGGCCACATCTTCCCGCTGCGGGCTCGCCAGGGCGGCGTGCTCAAACGGGCCGGTCATACCGAGGCGGCCGTCGATCTCTCCCGTCTCTCCGGGCTCTACCCAGCCGGTGTGATCTGCGAGATCCAGAACCCCGATGGCTCGATGGCCCGCCTGCCCCAACTGGCGCGCTACGCACGGCGCCATGGCCTGCGACTGATCAGCATCGCCGACCTGATCAGCTACCGACTCGGAACTGAGCGATTCGTGCGCCGCCAGGCCGAAGCCCAGATGCCGAGCGCCTTCGGTCAGTTCCGGGCGATCGGGTACCGAAATGAGCTCGACGACAGCGAGCATGTGGCGATCGTCAAGGGGCGCCCCGAGCTGGCCAGCGGACCGGTGCTGGTGCGCGTGCACTCGGAATGCCTCACCGGCGACGCTTTCGGCTCCCTGCGCTGCGATTGCCGGCCCCAGCTGGAGGCAGCCCTGCGCATGATCGAAGCCGCCGGCGAGGGGGTTGTGGTGTACCTGCGCCAGGAGGGCAGAGGCATCGGCCTGATCAACAAGCTCAAGGCCTACAGCCTTCAGGATGGCGGTCTCGACACGGTCGAGGCCAATGAGCGCCTCGGCTTTCCCGCTGACCTGCGCAACTACGGCGTCGGGGCTCAGATCCTCAGTGACCTGGGGGTTCATCACCTGCGCCTGATCACCAACAACCCCCGCAAGATCGCCGGCCTCGGCGGCTACGGGTTGCAGGTGGAAGACCGGGTGCCGCTGGTGATGGAACCGGGCCAGCACAACGCCGCCTACCTGCTCACCAAAAAGACCAAACTCGGCCATCTGATGCACGGCGGCCCAGACCGGGAGCACACCGGGGCGGGAGGTCCCACGGCGGTGCTCTCCTGGAGCGGCACGACGGTGGCGCCGGAGCAGGCGGAAGCCGAGCACTGGCCCCAGCTGCGGCAGTGGGCCAGCGAGCGGGGGCTGGAGTTGCGGCGGGAGGAACACCCCCGCCTGCTGGCCCTGCTGGGGCAGCCGCAGCTTGCCCTGCTGCTCGCCCAGCAGGCCGGAGGGGACCAGCCCCTGGCAGAGGCTGATCTGCTCTCAGCCCTGACCTTGATGGCTGGCTGGGCCACCACCCGGTCGGTGAGCCTGCTGCTGACCCCCGATGCCCAGCGCAGCGCCCACCCCAGCGCCACCCTGGAGCCCGATAGCCGGCCCTTGCTGGAGCTAACTCAGGTGAGTCCCAAACTGGTGGCAACTCCCGGGGCTTTCGTGCGCTGGGTCTGAGCTGGGTCTGAGCACCGAGCCGGGGCAGCCACCCTCAGGGCAGGATCGTCACTTTCGTGATGCGGGTGCCCTTGCGGATCGCCAGCACCACATCCACGTTGCTGGCCTGGCCAAACACGGTGTGGACCCCATCAAGGTGGGGCTGGGCTTCATGGCAGAGGAAGAACTGGCTGCCACCGGTGTTCTTGCCGGCATGGGCCATTGAGAAGGTGCCCGCCTGGTGCTTACGGCTGTTGATCTCGCAGGGAATCATGTAGCCGGGGCCGCCAGTGCCGGGCATGCCGCTGGCACCGGCGCGGGTGTTGGGGCAACCTCCCTGGGCCATGAAGCCATCGATGACACGGTGAAAGGCCAGGCCGTCATAGAAGCCAGATTCGGCCAGCTTGACGAAGTTCGCGACGGTGCCGGGGGCGTCGGTGTCGAACAACTCGAGTTCCAGCGTGCCTGCCTCGGTCTCCATCAAAGCTTTGGTCATGGGGCTCAGAGCAAAGGCGGAGTGTATCGACTCTCGGGTAGAACAGTCCCCAGTCCTGCACCGGGCTTTCCCCTCCGTCGGTCCCCCCATGAGTCCCACCGCCGCTGCCACGAGCCAGGGCCTCGACCTGAGCCACGCACGCCTGGGAGTACTCGGTGGCAGCGGGCTCTATGCCATCCAGGGGCTCGAGGACGTCCGTGAACTCACGGTGGAAACACCCTTCGGGCCACCCTCGGACAGCCTCCGGCTGGGGAGGATCGGTGGGCTGGAGGTGGTGTTCCTGGCCCGCCACGGGCGCCACCACAATCACCTTCCCACGGAGGTGCCCTACCGGGCCAACCTCTGGGCCCTGCGTTCGCTGGGAGTGCGCTGGATCCTCTCCTGCTCCGCCGTGGGATCCCTTCAGGATCCGCTGCGGCCCCTTGACATGGTGGTGCCGGATCAGTTCATCGACCGCACCCACTCCAGGCCCGTGAGCTTTTTCGGCAGCGGGGCAGTGGCCCATGTGGGCATCGCCGATCCGTTCTGCCCAAGCCTCAGCCGGCTGCTGGCCGATGTGGCTGAAAGCCTGATGCCAGCGGGCCGCCAGCTGCACCGCCGCGGCACCTACCTCTGCATGGAGGGTCCGGCCTTCTCCACCCGGGCTGAATCGAATCTCTACCGAAGCTGGGGCTGCTCGGTGATCGGCATGACCAACCACAGCGAAGCCCGCCTGGCCCGCGAAGCCGAGATGGCCTACGCCACCCTGGCCATGGTTACCGACTACGACTGCTGGCACGAGGATCACGCCTCGGTGACGGTGGATCTGGTGATCGAGAACCTGCACGCCAATGCGGCCCTGGCCCAGCAGATCGTGGCTGTGGCAGCGGAGCGGATCGATGCCCAACGACCACTCAGCAGCTCCCACAGCGCCCTGCGGGATGCGCTGATGACCCCGAAAGAGCAGGTGCCGGCTGACACCCGCCGCAAGCTCGACCTTTTTACTTCCCCCTACTGGGGGGCCTTCGAGCCGACCGCAGCAGCTCAGACCAGCTGAGCGCCGAGCTGCTCCAGGGCCTGCCTCACCTGACCGTCGTGGGCGCTCAGGGCCTCATCGGCCTGCTCGGCGCTCAGCCCGGCTGCTGCCATCACCAGCGCCCGTTTGACCGAGCCGCCGGCGGCGGCAAGCAGCGCCGGACCCTGCTCCCGCTCCACCCCGGCCAGGTCCTTGAGAATGCGCAGGGCGCGATCTTCCAGCTTGCTGTTGGTGACGGCCACATCCACCATGCGGTTGCCATAGACCTTGCCCAGCCGCACCATCACCCCGGTGGAGATGATGTTGAGGGCCATTTTGGTGGCCGTGCCGGCTTTGAGACGGGTGGAGCCTGTGAGCAGTTCCGCCCCGGTGACCAGCCGGATGTCGATGGCGCAGGGCATCGGCGCCTGCTCGCTCGGCACACAGGCCATGGCGATCGCCAGGGCACCGATGGCGCGGGCATGCTCCAGGCCGCCTAGCACGTACGGGGTGGTGCCACCGGCGGCGATACCCACCAGGGCGTCGCCGGGAGAGAAACCTCGTTCGATCAGATCATGGCGGCCGGCTTCGCGCAAGTCTTCGAGACCTTCGGAACTGCGCAACAGGGCCGGTGCGCCTCCGGCAAGCACGCCCTGAACAAGCTCCGGTGGTGTGCAGAAGGTGGGAGGACACTCGGCCGCATCGAGCACGCCGAGGCGGCCGGAGGTGCCGGCACCGAGGTAGAAGAGCCGGCCGCCGGAGCGCAGGCGAGAGCTGATGGCCTCCACCGCCTCGGCCAGGGCCGGTGCCGCCGCCTCCATGGCCAGCAGCGCCTTCTCATCTTCCCGGCAGAAGAGATCCACAAGTTCGCTGGAGCTGAGCTGGTCGAGACTGGCGCTGGCGGGGTTGGCCTGCTCGGTGAGCAGATGGCCACGGTCGGCACAGGTCACAGCAAGCCCTCCAGGCGACGGCGGAAGGCTTCGAGCTCGGCACGTTCGGGGCTGCTCCCGTCGCCGCTGTCCTGGGGAGCGACAGAACGGGAGGGCTCGTCCTTCCAGTGGGTCAGATCCATGTTCCGCTCCGGCGGGGCGATCAGCAGGCGCTCCTCGGGGGAGCTGGGCAGGAAGCCGGAGGGCACGAAGCGGGCTTCGTAGCCAGCCTGGCCGCAGAACAGCTCCATCTCCTCCCGTTCAATCGCCTCCACGCTGGGGACAGGGAAATCCTGGGCCTCAAGCAGGCCCGCATAGCGCTCGGCATCGTCCCGTTCCTCGAACAGCAGCACCACGGTGCGGCCATTCAGCTCCAGGGAGTGAATGCCTTCGTTGTCGGTGCCCTCTTCGAACAGCAGCACATGGACGGGCATGAAGCGAACCAATCCCAGCCGCTAAGTGTCCCATTGATTGTGGCCTGCAGCGGAGGGCCTCTCAACCATCGCTGGACAATTCCTCCAGCCGTCTGTAGAGCGCCGCTTCAGCGTCGCTGAGCTGCTCAGGCAGGACGATGCGCAGCTCCACCAGCTGATCGCCCCGCCGCTCCTCCAGGCTGAGACCAAGGCCCCTCAGGCGCAGCAGCCGACCGCTGGAAGAGCAGGGGGGCACCGTGAGCTGCACCCGACCCTCCAGGGTGGGCACCACCACCTTGCAGCCAAGGGCCGCTTCAGCTGGCGAAAGCTCAAGGTCGTAGAGCACCCGCAGGCCGTCGATGCGCAGGCCATCGGGACGCCGCACCCGCAGCTGCAGGAAATGATCAGCCCCGCCCGGTGCGACACCGGCCAGACGCAGGCGCCAGCCATCACCCGCCAGGGGAGGTGTCCAGAGCTCCACCGCCAGGCCACCGGGAAGCTCCAGCTCCAGCCGGGTGCCGGCGAGGGCCTGCTCCGGGCTGAGATCAACCACCGTCTCCAGGTCGCTGGCGGCCTGAACCGGCGACGGCGGCGGCGGGGCGTGGGTCACCTCGACCCGCGGGTCCTGCCGTGGCCGGAACGGTTCGGCTCGTTCCTGCTCAAGGTCGGGCTCAGGCTGCCTGCGTTGATCCGGGCGTGACTGGCGACCGAACAGCGCTTCGAGATATTCGTTGAAATCGGGGAAGCCCGTGGCGAAGGGATCGGCAGCCTCGTCCCGCAGCGAGCCAGGATCCCGCCCCGATTCCCAGGCCTGGCGACGGCGTGGATCCGAGAGAACGGCATAGGCCTCGTTGACCCGCTTGAAGCGCTCCTCGGCCACGGGATCGTTACCGTTGAGATCCGGGTGCCAACGGCGTGCCTGCGCGCGGAAGCCGCGCTTGAGAGCCGCGGCGTCGGACCCCGGGCTCAGCCCGAGGACCGCCCAGTGGTCATCGCCGACCGTGGCGGTGGTGCTTCGGCTCACTGTCCTCAGTCCTCAGCCCAGGGATCGTCGGCCCTGGGACGTCTGCGCCCCTCCGAGGGCCAGTCGCCGCTGCGGCGGGACGGTGCCGGACCGGCGGCCGGTTCATAGCGATCAGCCCGCGGGGAGTCTGGAGGAGCGGGCTCAAGCCTGGAGCGCTCCAGCCGAGGAGTCTGATACGAGGAATAGCCATCGTCCTGGTTGCCGCCGTAACGGGATGGTGGTGCCCAGGGATCCCCTCCCCAGCGCTCGGAGGGTCCGGGCCGGGAGCGGTCCCAGTCGTCCCAGTCGTCCTCATCGGAGAACAGGTCGTCCTTGATCGAGCCCAGGGTGTTTTTGAGGCCCTGGAGGGGTCCTGATTCGGTCTTGCGTTCGCTGATCAGACGGCGGTTGAGACCGTAGAGAGCCTCCTGCAACTGGCTTACAGCCAGGTCGAGTTCAGCCGGATCGGCGTCATCGAGCAGCACCTGCACCTCGCGCAGGGCCATCTCCACGGAACGCTGCTGCCGCTCCGCTCCATAGGGACCGAGCTCGAGGGCGGCATCCCGCAGGCGACGCTCCGCCTGGGCCACCAGGGTCTGGGCCCGGTTGAGCCGATCCACCGCCACCCGCTTGCGCCGGTCCTCAGCGGACTTGCGCTGAGCCTCCTCCAGCAGCGCCTGAATCTCCTGTTCACTGAGGTTGGAGCCCCCCTGAATGCTGACGCTCTGCTGTCGTCCGGTGGTGCGGTCGGTGGCTGACACCTGCAGCAGGCCGTTGGCATCGATGTCGAGTGACACCTGCACCTGGGGCACACCCCGGGGAGCAGGTGGAATGCCAGAGAGCCGGAAGCGCCCCAGCGATTTGTTGTCCGTGGCCATCTGGCGCTCCCCCTGGAGCACATGGATCTCCACAGCCGACTGGTTGGCCTCGGAGGTGCTGAACACATCCGAGCGGCGCACGGGAATTGCGGTGTTGCGGGGGATCAGCACCTTCATCACCCCGCCGATCGTCTCCAGGCCTAGTGAGAGGGGGGTGACGTCGTTGAGCATCAGATCGCGCAGATCACCCGTGAGGATGCCGGCCTGGACCGCCGCACCGATGGCCACCACCTCATCGGGATTGACCGACTGGCAGGGTTCGCGCGGAATCAGTGTGCGCACCATCTCCTGAACCATCGGCATGCGGGTGCTGCCGCCCACCAGCACCACATCGTCGATGTCATCGGCCGTGAGACCGGAATCACGCAGAGCCCGTTGCACAGGACGCAGCAGACGATCGAGCAGGTCGGGGCAGAGGGACTCGAAGGTGCGCCGCTCCAGGCTGGTCTCGATGTGCAGGGGGCCATCTGGGCCGGTGGCGATGAACGGCAGCGAGATCGGGGTGGTGGTGACGCCGGAGAGCTCCTGCTTGGCCTTTTCTGCTGCCTCGCTAAGCCGCTGCAGGGCCTGGCGATCCCGGCGCAGATCAATCTGATGACGGGCCTCGAAAGCCTCCGCCAGCCAGTCGACAATGCGCAGATCCCAGTCGTTACCGCCCAGCTGGGTGTCACCGCTGGTGGCCTTCACATCGAAAACACCATTGGCGATGCGCAGCACCGACACATCGAACGTGCCGCCGCCCAGATCGAACACCAGCACCCGCTTGACGGCACTGCGGTCGAAGCCGTACGCCAGAGCCGCGGCTGTGGGCTCGTTCAAGATCCGCTCGACCGTGAGTCCCGCCAGGCGGCCGGCATCTCGGGTGGCCTGGCGCTGGGCATCATTGAAGTAGGCCGGCACGGTGATCACCGCCGCTTCCACCGCTTCGCCCAGATAAGTGGCGGCGTCGTCAACAAGTTTGCGCAGGATGCTGGCCAGCAACTCCTCCGGCGCATATTCCCGCTCGGTGATGGGGCAGACGATGCGCACATTGCCCTGGTCGTTGGCCCGCACCGTGTAGGGCACTGCCAGGCTGCCGTCGTCGAGTTCATCCCAGCTGCGGCCGACGAAGCGCTTGAGGTTGGCAAAGGTGTTGCGGGGGTTGAGCACCAGCTGGCGGCGGGCGAGCTGACCGACCAGCAGCTCCTGATCACGGCTGAAGCCCACCACCGAGGGTGTGGTGCGGCCCCCTTCGGCATTGGCGATCACCTGGGGTCGACCGCCCTCCAGAACCGCCACCACCGAGTTGGTGGTGCCCAGGTCAATGCCCACGATCCGGCCCATGCATCCCCAAAGCGAAGCCCCAAACTACCGGCTTCCTGGCCAGAAGCCTGAGCGGTGGCGGCGCCCACAGACGCTGACGACGGGACGGCGTTAAGGCGTTCTTAGTGGTCGCGGGCCTGGATTGCAACCTAAGTTCAACAGGTGGTTGGCCATTGCGGGCAACTCGTCTTCTCTTACGTAGCTACATGGTGATCCGATCTGAATCGGGCGAGGATCAGTTCACACTGCGCAACCGCCCCAGGTCCGAGCGCACCATCGACGTCGGATTCAAGCTGCTCACGATCGTGCTGGCGTCCCTGGTGGCAGTGGTGCTGCTCTGCATCTTCCTGACGGTGTTCAACGGAGCCCAGGAGGCGATGGCCAGCTTCGGACTGTCCTTCCTTGTCACCTCAGGCTGGGATCCGGTCAACAGCCAATACGGAGCCTTCACCGCCATATACGGCACACTCGTATCTTCGCTGTTGGCCTTGCTCATCGCCGTGCCGATTTCACTGGGCACGGCGATCTTCATCACCGAGAACCTGATTCCGCGCAACCTGCGCGAGGTGATCGGGATGATGGTGGAACTGCTTGCAGCGATCCCTTCGGTGGTGCTTGGCCTGTGGGCCATCTTCGTGATGGAGCCCCTGCTCAGACCGTTCCTTCAATTCCTGTACCAGAGCCTCGGCTGGTTTCCTCTGTTCTCAAGCCCCCCCCAGGGACCAGGCATGGCGCCGGCCGTGTTGATCCTCGTCGTGATGATCCTGCCGATCATGACCGCCATATCCCGGGATGCTCTCAACCAGGTCCCGATGGAACTGCGACAGGGGGCCTACGGCGTGGGCAGCACCCGCTGGATCGCCATCTTCAACGTGATCCTGCCCGCTGCCATCTCCTCGATCATCGGTGGAGTGATGCTGGCTCTGGGCCGTGCCATGGGTGAAACCATGGCCGTGACCATGATCATCGGTAATTCGACCAACTTCAGCTGGTCGCTGCTGGCACCGGGGAACACCATCTCCGCCATGCTCGCAAACCAGTTCGGTGAGGCCGATGGGATCCAGGTATCGGCCCTGCTCTACGCAGCTCTGATTCTGATGGTCCTCACCTTTGCTGTGAACATCCTCGCCCAATGGATCGTCGGCAAGTTCAGCCTGAAATACAACTGAGCAGCTCACCATGACCCTTGCCACTCCGGCTCTACCGTCGCGCTCGCTCCACTTCAATCCGCAGCTGAAGCGCAACCGCACCGACAAGATCTTCACCTCGATCGCCGCGCTATTCAGCCTGATCGCGGTTATGCCCCTTCTACTGGTGTTGGTCTATGTGCTGATCCAGGGGGGCAAGCTGATCAGTGTAAGCCTGTTCACCCAACTCCCACCGGCTCCTGGTCTTGAGGGAGGCGGCATCGCCAACGCCATCATCGGCACCTTTGTGGTGACACTGGTGGCCTCCCTGATCGCCATTCCCGTGGGCGTGGGCGGAGGGATTTTCCTTGCCGAGTACTCCAGCAGCGGCTGGTTCGCCCAGTTCATCCGCGTCGGTAACGACATCCTGGCCGGGGTGCCATCGATCATCTGCGGCGTGTTCGTCTACAGCGCGATCGTGGCCACAAGGGTCTTTTTCGGTCAGTCCTATTCCGCCATGGCCGGAGGCATGGCTCTGGCGGTGCTGATGCTGCCCACAGTGATCAAAACCACAGATGAAGCCCTCAAGCTGGTGCCGCAGGAACTCAGTTGGGGAGCCATTGGAGTTGGTGCATCGAAGTTCGTGACGATCACCAGGATCACACTGCCCAGCGCATTCACTCCGATCGCCACCGGGGTGGTGCTGGCCATCGCCAGAGCCGCCGGTGAAACAGCACCCCTGATCTTCACAGCTCTGTTTTCGCCCTTCTGGCCGGAGGGACTGTTCAACCCGATCGCGTCGATGTCGGTGTTGATCTTCAACTTCGCGATCATGCCCTACGAAGCCCAGAACTCTTTGGCCTGGGCCGCCTCGTTCGTGCTTGTGATGCTGATTCTTGGGGCCAATCTCCTGGCCCGCTTCATTCGCAGGTTCGCCTCCAGCTAGCCATCCTCCGCCCGGATCTGCCCACCACCCCCCAACCAGCCATGACCAGCACCCTGAAGCCAGCCAGCACCAGCTCCACCCTGCCCAGTTGCCTCAGCCTGGAGAACGTCACCATCAGTTACGGCAGCTTTGAAGCCGTGCGGGATGTCTACATGGACATTCCCCGCAACAAGGTGACTGCCTTCATCGGCCCTTCCGGCTGCGGCAAATCAACCGTTCTTCGGGCCCTCAACCGCATGAACGATCTGATCGAGGGCTGCAGCCTGCGCGGTCGCGTGGTGTTTGATGGGCAGGACATGTATGCCCGCGAGGTGGATCCTGTGGAGGTGCGGCGGCGCATCGGCATGGTGTTCCAGAAGCCCAACCCCTTCCCCAAGAGCATCTACGAAAACATCGCCTTCGGTGCCCGGATCAACGGCTACAAAGGCGACATGGATGAGCTGGTGGAGCGCTCCCTGCGGAAGGCCGCCATCTGGGATGAAACCAAGGACAAACTCAAGGAGAGTGGCAATGCACTCTCAGGTGGCCAGCAGCAGCGGCTCTGCATCGCCCGTGCCATCGCCGTTGAACCGGAAGTGATCCTGATGGATGAACCCTGCTCGGCTCTCGATCCGATCTCCACCCTCAAGATCGAGGAGATGATGCATGAGCTCAAGAAGAGCTTTACCATCGTGATCGTGACCCACAACATGCAGCAGGCGGTGCGGGTTTCGGATTACACCGCCTTCTTCAATGCTGAGGCGGTGGAAGGCGGCAGCGGCAAGATCGGTTACCTGGTGGAGTTCAACGACACTGAGCGTATCTTCAACTCCCCGGTGCAGCAGGCCACCCAGGACTACGTCACCGGTCGCTTCGGCTGAAGTCAACCAACCCCTGATGGTCCAGCCATACCGGGCTCAGTCCCATTCACTCGGGCTCTACAGCGAATTCGCCCATAAAAAAAGCCGGCTGCGAGAGCCGGCTTTTTCGTTGGAAGCGGAGAGGGAGGGATTCGAACCCTCGATAGAGTTGCCCCTATACAGCATTTCCAGTGCTGCGCCTTCGACCACTCGGCCACCTCTCCAGGGGCTGTCATGGGGCAGATGGCAATGTAGCAGTCAGCCCCATGGCTCAAGGCCTAGCCGATGACACGAACCTTTCCGATCACGGTGCACTGGAGGCAGGAACAACAGGTGATCCGATTGGAGGTCCCTGAAGGGGAGTACATCCTGCGCAGTTTCGAAGCCCAGGGGCAACCTCTGCCGTTCAGCTGCCGCAACGGCTGCTGCACCACCTGTGCCGTGCGGGTGATCGCCGGTGAGATCGATCAGCAGGAAGCCCTGGGGCTGTCCCAGGATCTGCGCCGGCAGGGCTATGGCCTGCTCTGCGTGGCCAGGGCCACCGGCCCTCTGGAGGTGGAAACCCAGGACGAGGACGAGGTCTACGAGCTTCAGTTCGGCCGCTACTTCGGCCGGGGACGGGTGACGCCCGGCCTGCCCCTTGAGGAGGAATGATGACCTCCGCCCCACCTACCTCTCCCCAGCCCGTGCAAAGCCTTTCTGGGCAGGCCCTGCTCGATTCGGCCCTCGAGCGCTCCGAGCTCGAGCAGCTGGCTGAGGTGGCCCGGGAGGCCGCCTCAGCCGGTGCCCATGTGCTGGCCCAACACTTCGGCCAGCTGGAATCAATCCGCGAAAAGGGTCGTGCCGGCGATCTGGTCACAGAGGCCGATTTGGCGGCGGAGCAGGCGGTGCTGGCCGTGCTCGAAGCCCGCACACCGCAGCTGGGGGTACTGGCGGAGGAAAGCGGACGGCGCAGCACCGGATCGGATCTGGAATGGTGCGTGGATCCCCTCGATGGCACCACCAACTACGCCCACGGCTATCCCTTCTTCGCCACCTCGATCGGACTCACCTGGAAGGGCGCTCCGTTACTGGGAGCCATCAGCGTGCCGGTCCTCGAGGAGCTCTACTGGGCCGCCCCAGGGCTGGGGGCCTGGTGCAACGACCGTCCGCTGCAGGTGAGTGGCTGCAGCGACCTCGCTGCCTCTCTCCTGGTGACAGGCTTCGCCTACGACCGCCAGAGCCAGCCGGACACCAACTACAGCGAGTTCTGCTGGTTCACCCACCGCACCCGCGGGGTACGCCGCGGCGGGGCGGCGGCGGTGGATCTGGCCTTTGTGGCCGCCGGCCGGCTCGATGGCTACTGGGAGCGGGGCCTCTCCCCATGGGACCTGGCCGCAGGAGTGGTGCTCGTGGAGCAGGCGGGCGGTGTGGTCAGCCGCTACGACGGGGGTCTCGCCTCCCTGGCCGAGGGCCGGCTAATCGCCTGCACACCTGGCCTGCAGGCGGCGCTGATCGAGGGCCTCAGCCACTGCCGCCCCCTGCCCGGCCACCTGTTCGGGGCTACGGAACTCAACCCCTAGCCCCCCGCCGCTCCATAGGATCCAGCCTCTCCCGTTCCCTGCCCCTCCGCTCCCATGGCCCTGCAACCCGCCGCCGGCGCCAGGGATCTCCATCCCCGCCAGGTGGACCGCAACCGCCAGCTCTGCCAGAAGCTGGCGGCGGTGTACCGGCTCTGGGGCTACCAGGAGGTGGCACCGCCGATGGTGGAGCGGATCGACACCCTCGAAGCCGGTGGCGGCATTTCCGAGCGAGAGGTGGCGCGCCTCACTGCCGAGGAACCGCTTGGGCTCCGCCCGGAGCTGACCGCCTCGATCGCCCGAGCCGCCTGCACCCGCCTGGCCGATCGCCCCCGTCCCCTGAGGCTGTGGGCCGAGGGCAGCACCTTTCGCACCTTCACCGGCGACGGCGGCGGGCAGCGCCTGAGCGAGCAGCTCCAGAGCGGGGTCGAGTTGCTGGGGGTGCGCTCCGCGGCGGCGGACGCCGAGCTGATGGCCCTGCTGCTGGCCTGCAGCGAAACCCTTGGCCTTCAGGCCAGCCATCAGCCCCGGCTGCTGGTTGGCCACCACGGCGTGCTCTCCGCCCTGCTCGAAGACCTTTCCGAAGACCATCGCTCCAGCGCTCGCCAGGCCCTCTCGAACTTCGATCCCCTGGCGATCGCCCGCCTGCCCCTGCCCCAGGCCCAGATCGATCGGCTCCAGCAGCTGATGCGCCTGCGCGGCGAACCGACGGCGGTGCTCGCCCAGTTGCGCCGCCATCTGGGCGAGAGCCCCCTGATCGATGAGCTGGCGGGCTCCCTGGAGATCGTGGCGCCCACGGCCTCACGGCTGGGCATCGGCCTGCAGCTGGATCCCAGCTTCCAGCCCCATTTCGATCTCTATGACGGCATTGTGCTCAAACTCGTCTGCCTGGGGGCAGAGGCGCCGGTGGAAATCGCCAGCGGCGGTCGCTACGACGCCCTGGTGGGCCGCTTCGGGGCCGAGGCCAGCGAGGCGGCCGGAGTGGGCTTCGGCTTCTCGATCGAGGACATCCGCGACCTGCTGTTCAGGCCAGGTGCCCGCGACCAGGCCAGCCGGCCGGTGCTAGTGGCCTACAGCCAGCGTTCAAGCCTGGCCGACGCCCTGGAGACCCTCGCCTGCAGGCACCGGCAGGGCCAGAACGCCGAACTGCTGCCCGATGCCTGCCCAGGCCGGGACGAGGCCGAAGCGGCTGCCCAGCGCCGTGGTTGCTCAGCTCTGGAATGGCTCGACTGAAGCCACCATCAGCCGTGCCGTCGCCGGGGGGTTGATTTCTAAGATCGTTGCTCGCAGCACTCCTCAGCCATGGCCCACAGCATCGTCACCGACATCTGTGAAGGCGTGGCCGATTGCGTCGATGCCTGTCCGGTGGCCTGCATTCACCCCGGCCAGGGAGCCAACAAGAAGGGAACATCCTTTTATTGGATCGATTTCGACACCTGTATCGACTGCGGCATCTGCCTGCAGGTCTGTCCAGTGGCTGGGGCAATCATTCCGGAAGAACGGCCCGCAGAGCAGCGGCGCG
Source organism: Synechococcus sp. J7-Johnson (assembly GCF_024345795.1). Taxonomy (GTDB): domain Bacteria; phylum Cyanobacteriota; class Cyanobacteriia; order PCC-6307; family Cyanobiaceae; genus Regnicoccus_A. The sequence goes on along the minus strand of NZ_JAGQBU010000003.1, from coordinate 5,723 downwards.
GCTGAGCCAAATAGGACCGCCAGGCATTGGCACAGAACATGCTCCGAAGCCAAGGAGCTTCCAGGTCGCGATCAGAAGCCTCTTGATAATCACGTAGGTACCAGCACCGACCATCAACTCACCAGGGATCATCGTTGTACCTCTGTACATACGTTTCAACGACCAGCGGACAAGCAACCTGGGTGGGTCGCAAGGACCAATCAGTTACACACCTGCGATCCGGCACGCAGCCATACTTGAGCTTTGCTGTGAAGCATGATGGATCTTGATTAGGAAGCTAGCTCCGCACTCCTCAAGATGCGCTCCGGCCGAGCGCCGCAGCTGCGGATGGCATGAACCACACGCTCGGTCATCGTTGCCAATTCGAAGCGCCGGTTGAAGCGGTAGTTGAAGGCGCCGAGGTAGCGATCAGCGTACTTATCGAATTTCAGGGCATGGAAGGTGCCGCTGAAGCTGGTTTTCAAGTTGCTGAGCACCGTGTTGATCCAGCGGAATTCCGGCAGTTCATTGGGATGGCGTCCTTTCACGACCACAGGGTGATGGAAGCAACCGACTTCTGCCACAGCGCGGAAGCAGGCAAGCCCATCTGAGATCACTTCACATCCTATCGCCAGTGAATCCTTTGCCCAGTCAGCGATGGCGGCAAAGGAGAAGGTGGCCACAGTGGCAAGCTTCACGTGCCTGGGGTGGCCCGCATCATCGAGAGATACGGCCGCGACGATCGGCAACTTGTTCTCTGATCCACGACCAGTCTTGCCACCACAGCGTTCTCCGCCAAGGTAGGCATCATCCACCTGTACCTTTCCCCGCAGGACATAGGCCCCATCCCGCTTCTTCATCGCCTGCATGATCTTGTTGTGAACCAGCCATGCCGTGCGGTAGTTCACGCCGAGATGGCGCCTCAGAGCGAGTGAAGAGATGCCAGTCTTGGCCTGCCCCACCAGGTAGAAAGCGAGGAACCAGGTGGTAAGCGGCAACTTGGTCGCCTCCAGGATGGTTCCGGCCGTGAGGGTGGCCTGATGGCGGCAGCTCCGGCATTGATAGCGCTTGTGGCGCCTGCCATTTATGAGCCCCTATACACCTTGCCCTCAAAACCGGGGCAACGGAAACCCTCAGGCCAACGCGCCTGCTCCAGGGCGGCCTCGCATTTCTCCTCGGTGCCGTAGAGCTGGATGAACTCGATCAGCGACAGGCCTGCCTGAAACTGGATTCGATTCATGGCCATGGCGAACACAACTGGTACATGCGTACCAGTCTAGGTGACAAGGCCTGCTAACGGAGCTTGCTGCCTAATCAAGTGATGGATTGAATATCTACTTCATCTTGCGACCAATCCGAACGAATACCCAGGCGCTGGTCGCGGCAGCGCCGATGCATGGAAGAAGGACGATGAGCTCGCCAATACCAACTTGACTTGAGGACAGGGAGACGACCACAAGGAAGCTGGCAGCAGCAAGAAGGCATAGACAAAGGGCACTTGCTCTTTGCAGGCTTGGAACGAAACCTGTCGCGACCAGGCAAATCCAAAGCGCAGGAGCTACGTAGATACCCCAAGCCAACCAATCAAGACTATTCCAGGCGATCTCAATAAGGGCACCGAGGCCTCTTGCCCGTGCAAGCTCACCGACGTAAAGAAAGAATGTCGCCAGCAGAACGTAAGGCACCACAACTATGGCTCCAACGGTATGCAGAAGTTTATTCATTTAGAGCCACCTGATAAGTGCGATCTCTAGTCCATCACTCAAGGCTGAAGCAGTCGCCATAAGATTTTTTGAAACGGGAGGACAGCTTACTTGAAGCGGCTGAGTCCAATATGCGCTTCCCACTCCACAACTCGCGCTTGATCAGACAGCATTCCGTCATTGGCTCTAGGGCTGGATGCAACAATCATTCTGGCAGCTTCTATATTGTCTGCCTGTATGATCCAAAGCCCGGTGCCATCATGAGGATAAAAGGATCCGCAGCAGAGAAGTGTTCCATTCTCCTCTTGCTCTTTGAACCAGGACAGCTGCTTCTGGTCATGCTCAGGATGAGCCTTCTTGTATTCATAGTAGCTTGACTGTGTAGCCACAACAACGGCAAATAGCTTCATTGGTTTCTCTCTGGCAGTGTCCATTGGGCTATGGGAGCTTGACTTGGGAACGCCAGGCCGCCGAGACATTCAAGGCCGCTTGCCGCACGCTGCTGGAGCAGCAATGCCAGGAACTGGGGATCGCAGATCCTGGCCGGCTGGTCAGGCAGCTCCATCTCCTGCTCGAAGGAGCCCTGGTCATCACCTGCTTCGAACGCGATCCCCGCGCCGCCACCGCTGCCGCATCCGGTTGACAACCAGCCACGGCATCCGCAACGCCATCGAAACCGTCTGGCGCCAGAAGTTCCGCCAGTGCTCCGCTGAATCCCGAGGCTGAGTCGGTGCCGCAGGGTGAGCGACCGGGGGATCTCGGGGAGCAACGGGCAGATGCTCACGGGGCTTCAGGGCCTGATCCGACCGTTGGGCACATTGCGATGGCCCGTTTCATGTAGAGGCTGCTGAATCGTCTGCTCAGACTTGGCATAGAAACCTTCTCCAATGTGGCTGGCGCGGATGCGACCCTGATGGTCGATGAAGTAATCACCGGCCAGTAAGTGTTGTTGAAAGCCTTCCAGATCGCGATGTCATTGTCGATCAGCACCGGGAAGATTACCCCCAGCTTGTGGCTGGTCTTGTGCACATTGGAGTAGTCCTTGTACTTCTTAGCCTAGGCCCGTAAGTGGGGAAGGGTCAGCCCGCAGTTGATGCACGAATAGGTCCAATTATCGACAATCACCGGCTTGCCCCAGAGCTGATGGTCACGGCACCCCCAAGTGCCCGCCGCAGCCAGGCGGCGGGCTGCAGAGACCGTCGTAGGGGTTTGGAGCGTCAGACCTCAAAATGGGGGCAATTAGTCACGGGACAGGGGATGACCCTGCTGCGCTACTTCGCCAACCTGCGCCCAGGGAAACAGGTGCTCTGGTGCTACCTGATCTGGTATCTGGTCAGTGCCATCGCGCTGTTCGAGCCCGACCTCCTGTTGTGGCTCAACTCACTGGGTCTCAGCCTGATCATCGGTGTGGGCCTGATGCTCAGCGTCTCCCGCGCTGTTCGAGCGCCAAGCGATCACTGGACGACGCTGCGGCTGTTCCTGATGCCGTTCTGCGTGTCTAGCTTTGCTGCGCTGACCAAGGGAAAGGGCTACGTGCTGCTGATCCCCGGGCGGGGAGAGGTGCTCACCGTTTCGCTGGTCGCCTGCGGCGCTTTTCTGCTGGCCTGCCGGCTGCTCAGGGGCCAGCGGCGCCTGCGGAATGATTCCCAGACCCCAGCAACGGATCGGACCGGCACTGACCCCCTCTGATGGACCCGCTGGCCTAAGGGCGAGGCCCATGGGCCTGGTGAACAGCACCCCATGCCCAGAGAATTCGCACCTGGCACGTTGCTCGTTGCGATTACGTCAGGCCGGTTCGAAGTGGGGCGATTAGTTCAGCCTGCTTCTGGTGAGTGCGGTAGGGCTCATCGAGGCCCACGACATGGCCAGACGAACTCCCTCCGCCCCAGGCGCAGACGGCCTAAGTGGAGGGCTGAGCAAGCCGGCCGGCCCGCTCCTGGATCAGCAGAGCGACCAGGCCGGTCCAGCCCGTCTGGTGGCTCGCCCCCAGACCGGTGCCGCTGTCGCCATGGAAATACTCGTGGAACAAATGCAAGGGCTGTCCGCCTGCATCGGTGAGAAAAGCGGCGGAGCCGCCATAGGCCGGCACAGCACCGTCGGCGTCGGGCAGGAAAAGGGCGATCAACCTGTCGGTGATCAGGTCGGCGGCCTGCTGGAGGCTCACCCAGTGGCCGGAACCGGTGGGGCATTCCACCTGGAAGCCTTCACCGGCGTAGCGATGGAACTGGCTGAGAGCCTCGATCAGCAGGAGGTTGACCGGAAACCACACCGGGCCACGCCAGTTGGAATTGCCACCGAACAGGCCGGAACGCGACTCCGCAGGCTCGTATCCGACCCGGTGCTCGCGGCCTTCGAACGAGAAGACGTAGGGATGCTCGGCGTGGTGGCGGGAGAGGGAACGGATGCCGTGGTCGCCGAGGAATTCGGCGGGATCGAGGAGGCGATACAGGATGCGGCGGAAGCGATCCTGCGCCACGAAGCGGTTGGGGCTGAGGTAGGTGAGGGCGAGCAGGCGGCGGGCCTTCTGCCCCCGGGTCTCCATGCAGGCCACGTTGACCTTGAGATCAGGCCGGTGACGGATGAACCACTCAAGCCGCTCCTTGAAATTCGGGAGTCGATCAATGACATCGGGCTCCAGAATCGCTGTGGCAAAGAGGGGAATCAGCCCCACCATCGAGCGAATCTTCAGTGGCAGGCTGCTGCCATCCGGCAGTTGCAGCACGTCGTAAAAGAACCCGTCCCCATCGTCCCAGAGACGGTTGCCACCAGTGCCGATGTGGTTCATGGCCGCGGCGATGTAGAGAAAATGCTCGAAGAACTTCGTCGCCATGTCTTCGTAGACGGGATTCTCGAGCGCCAGCTCGAGAGAAATGGTGAGCATGTTGAGACAGAACATGCCCATCCAGCTGGTGCCATCGGCCTGCTCGATGAAGCCGCCGGTGGGTAGCGGCGCGCTGCGATCAAACACACCGATGTTGTCGAGCCCGAGGAAGCCGCCCTGGAAGATGTTGTTGCCCTCAGCATCCTTACGGTTCACCCACCAGGTGAAATTGAGCAGGAGCTTCTGGAACACCCGCTCAAGAAAAGGTCGATCGCCTGTGCCGGTGGCTTTTTTCTCCCTGCTGTAGACCTGCCACGTGGCCCAGGCGTGGACAGGCGGGTTGACATCGTCGAAGGCCCATTCGTAGGCGGGCAGCTGACCGTTGGGATGCATGAACCACTCGCGCGTCAGCAGATCGAGCTGGTACTTGGCGAAGCCGGGATCCACCAGGGCGATGGGCACGCAGTGGAAAGCCAGATCCCAGGCGGCGAACCAGGGGTACTCCCATTTGTCGGGCATGGACAGAACGTCATCCGCGTGGAAGTGCTGCCACTGGCGGTTGCGGCCGAGCCGGTGCCCCGGCGGTGGCGGCGTGGCCGGATCCCCCTCGAGCCAGTCGCGGATCACGTAGAGGTAGGTCTGCTTGCTCCAGAGCAGCCCGGCAAAGGCCTGGCGCTGCAGGTCGCGCAGGGGGGGCAGCAAAGAGGGTGGGAGCAGATCGGCGTAGAAAGCGTCAGCCTCCTGCAGGCGTGCAAGGAAGACCCCATCGAATTCGTCGCCGAGGGGATCGACCGGGAGCGGGCGATTCATCAGCCGCAACTTCAGCACCCGGGTTTCCCCCGCTAACAGGGGCAAGACGTAATGCAGAGACGCTTTGGTCCCGATTCCTTTCGGATTCACCGCCCCGCGGTCGCCCTCCACCACACACTTGTTGATGCCGTCCTTCACAAAGGGGCTGGGGTTCTCAGCGCCGAACAGTCGTCTGGCATTGGTCTCGTTGTCGGTGACCAGCAGTTCGGGCTGTGCACCCATGGACCCATCAGGGGCAGCGTCGAACGCTTCGGCATGGAGCCAGAACTCCCCCATGGAGGGGCAGGGCTGCCTAAAAGTGTGATCAAGCCGTGCCTGGGGCCAGGCTGCCCTCTCCCAGCGCCAGCATCCGGCTGATGTCATGGGCCACCTCCTGCTGGCCGGCATGGATCGATCGAAAACCGCTCCCG
>NZ_JAGQBU010000029.1 GCF_024345795.1 Synechococcus sp. J7-Johnson | reverse complement strand
GATGCCATCACTGCTGCCGGATCCCTGAATTCAGCAGCAAGAGCAGCACTGCTTCTTTGCCCGCTCAGCGATGAGCGATCAGGCGTGCATTCGCGCGGCGGCGCATCCCGACCCCTGAATGGTTACGGCCCATCAAAGGGCACGGCCTGCAGAACCCAAGGCGTCTGCATCCTTGCATTCGCTCACATCAGAGGGGTCATTAGACGTGGCCAGAGGGCCGCTGCCCTATTGGCAACAAACTCCTAGAGCCCGTCAAACTGAGATCTCTGCACCTGTGCCGATGAAACTCACCGCTGCACTCACACCAGCGGAGGAAGAAAGGTATCTGGCCTCCAACCCTGAAACGGGCACAAGAACGGAGGGGCAGCCCATCGAGGAGGCCCTCACCAACCTACGAGAAGCCACCACTCCCTCTATGGAGGAGAGCTTGTCGAGATGACCTTCCAGCCAAATCTGGGCTTCGGCTAACTTCCCGAAGCGGGCCTTTGGGCTTCATTGAGATCACTGAGCAGATGGGTGCACTGCTCCAAAAGAACCGGCAGGTTGCTCTGGATCACGCCCCAGACGAGCTGATCGTTGATGGTTACATACTCGTGGGTGAGCTTGTTTCGAAAACTGATGATCTGTGGTGCCTGATCAATCTGAGCAAACAGGTCTTCATTTCGCCGTAGTCATCGAGGCTGATGCCATCGACGGCCATCGAGATGGCTTGGCATGCCTCGACCACATCGCTGAGAAAGGCCCGTGGATCACGCTTCATCAATCAGCTGCTTCGACGCTTCGATCGTGCGGCGCACATAGGGATTGTGCACGGCATCGGCCATCACCAGATTCACCGACTTGCATGTGATCGAGGCAAGTTGTTGCTCCAGGCCGAAGTAAGCGCGCACCAGGGCTCCGGGTTCGATCAGCTGGAACTCCACCAACAGATCCAGGTCGCTGCGGCTGGGCGAGGGCGAGGCTCGTGGGGCCAGAGAGATCTGCTCAGTATCGGCCCAAACCGCTCACGACGAACAGCTGTAGTGGGACACTCCACCGGCGTTGAAGAATTCCCGGGGCTTCAGGCGGTCGTATGTCGCCGCCAGCTCCGCTGCTGGCTCGTCGTAGGGATGGCTGAACACGTCCTGCAGCTCCTGGATCGCTCCGAATTCACCTTGCTCAGCCTGTTGATAAGCGGGTGCGACAAGCCACTCGCGCCAGGTGACTTTGGGGTTGATGCGTTTCATCGCCTCGGATGTCGCCTTGGTGTCGCCGGCTGCCGTGATGCGATCCCGCCAGCGTTGCAGCCACTGAGTCCATTGCGCATCGAGCTGCTCTGAGCTGGGCAGGTAGAAGCTCTCTTTCAAGGTGGAGAGTTGCTCTGGAATCTCAGAGAGCCGGCGGAAGAAGATCGTGTAATCCACCTTGGAGAGCACCATCAGCTCCAGCAGCTCGTTCACCAGCGCGGCGTCGTAGCTGATCAGGCCGAGCTTGCTGGCCCACATCGCCTCGATCTCCTGGCGCATCGCTTCGCTGAAGCCGCCCTGGATCTGATCCAGCCTTGCCAGTGCCTGCGTGTTGCCTGCGAGCAGTGGCCTGATGGCGGACCAGAACATCTGGTAATTGGCTTCAGCCGCAACTGGTTGGTTGAAGAAGCAGAAATGCTCGCCGCCGCCGGTCCAGGGCTGAAATCTGGGGTCGAACAGTTCGCAGAAGCCGAAGGGTCCGTAGTCGAGGGTGTAGCCACCGGCGGCGCAGTTGTCGCTGTTGAAATTGCCCTGGCAGTAGCCAACCCGCATCCAGTTCGTCACCAGTGCGGTGAGCCGCCCGCGAAACAATTCCGCCAGCTCCACCACCTGGTCGCTGAAATCCAGACTCGGATCAATCTCCGGCCGGTAGTTCCGCTCGATCAGGTGCTGAACGATCATCCGCAGCTCGTTCAGAGCACCCGGATGGGCCTCGCTGCGGGCGCGACGGGCGAACAGCTCCAGCTGGCCCACCCGCAGAAACGACGGCGCCACGCGGGTGGTGATCGCCGCTGGGTTGTCCACAAGGATGTCGGGATCGAATGACGTGGAGTTCGGTGAGTACCAGGGCCGGCGCACGGTTTCAGACCTGGACATCACCAGCGTCAGCGAGCGTGAAGTGGGCACCCCCAGGGCGTGCATGAACTCCTGCGCCAGAAACTCACGCACGCTGGAGCGCAGCACGGCGCGTCCATCGGCGCCGCGGCAGTAGGGCGTCGGGCCACCGCCTTTGAGTTGCATCTCCCAGCGCCTGCCCTTGAATACGCCTTCGAACACGGAAATGGCCCGGCCATCTCCATAGCCGTTGCCGGTTCCGAACGGACACTGCTGGATGTATTCGGTGCCGTAGATCGAGAGGGCATAACCGGTTGCCCAGCCGAACGGTCGCATCGGCTCCCGCGCCACGCTGATGTCGCCGGAAAACAGCCGGATGAACTGGTCGTCGTGGGCCAGCTCATCGCTCAGGCCCAGTTCGTGGAACAGGGTTCTGCTGTGCGCCACGGTCTCCGGCGCTGGCAGCGGAGTGGGCGTCACCGGCACGTAGTGACCGGAGAACACCTGGCGGGGCTTGTGATCGTGGCCATCGCCGCTCGCCTGAGGATCCGCATTCAGTGAATCCAGCAGCGAATAGTCGGCCCGTTGGGCAAACTCCGCGAACGTTGTTGTCAGAATTGCTGCGGGCACTGCTGCCGTCGCTGCTGTTGTCACTGTTGTCGTCACGGATCTCACGGGTTCTGGGCTGCCTTGGCCTGGCCCTGAGGTTGAGGCCATCATCCTGGCAAGAAGGGGTGCTCTGTCACGAAGCCCTCGTCTCCCCTGCTTGCTCCTGCAGCGGCCCATTCTCGCAGAGCGGCTGTAGGGGATGAGGGGGTGAAGGCAGTCGGCGTCAATCCAAAGTCTCCAACACGGTGTTGAGACGATCCATATTGTTCGCTGCTTCAGTTATCAGCAGGTCCCAGGAATCAGGCGGGTGGCCGTTTTTCAACATGCGCTGGAAGACCCGATAGGCGTCTGTTTTGCTGCCATATGCCCGCTTGGTGTCGTCGTCATTGACCCAGGCAAGCACGATCACCTTGCTGTCGGCACGGAACCGGAAAAACAGCCTGCAGCGCTGAAAGAACTTGGCTCGCCGCCAGTGCCGATGGTCGATCCCAAGTGTTGTTCCCTGCTGATATTCATCGCGGCTGGGATCCTCCGGAATCACCTCCAGGACCAGCTTCCTGATGGCAGCCAGGCGCTTGGTCGCGTTCTTTCTGCCATACCCCGCTGGATCCTTGGCTCTGAGCCGATCCACCTGGCTGATCAAGACCTCCAGCTGCTCAAGGAAGAAAGGATGGGCGTAGATCGTCCAGCCCAGGACGACCAGCGGCTTCTCGGTGCCTGCACTCACGCGCTCGGCTCGTCGCCGTCTTCTTCCTCATCAAGAGGAGCATCGAGATCTACTTCGATGGACCCAACGAGATCATTCAGCCGGGCCGCCAGATCTGCGTTCACGGGCCGAAGCCTCTCAGGATGGGCTGCAATGTCCCCAGCAAGCAAGGCCAGAAAAGGTGCCAAGGCGGGATCGTCGCTGCTGGAAACAGGAACGTGACGCTCCAGCACCACTTCACCGCTGCGGCCAATGCTGTAGCTGATCCGATCTCGCTTCTGCAGGCCGAGAGCTCGCCGGACCTCTTGAGGAATGGTGGTCTGGTAACGATCGGTGAGGGTGGATTCGATTGCGCGGGCAGAGCCGCTCCCGCTAGGGAGGACCGTGGCCATGGAGCAGCAGCAGGAAGTGATCACAATGTTAATGCAGCTGCATTGCCCCGAGCTCTTCAGGGAGAGCGAGCGCGCCGCTTTCCAGCCACAACTGAGCTGGCCGGCTCAGCAGCCCAGCAACCGCGCGGCATAACGCTGCACCGCGCTGAGGTGGTCGGCGTCGGCTCGGAGGCCGATGAAGCCGTCGGGCCGCACGGCCAGCAGGGTGAGGGGTCCCAGGCCAAGGCTCGGCGCTTCCTCCAGCGACAAGAACACCACGGCCTCCACCAGTGCCGGCGGAACCGTGCCGGTGGCCCGCTCGGCCTCCAGCTCTGCCTGCAGGGTGGTGAGTGCCTCCGGCGGTGCCTGCGGGGCGGCCAGCAGCAGCAGCGTGTGGCCGCGCCGGTGGGTGAGCTGGTGCAGCAGCGTCGCGCCGGCCCCGGGCGGCAGTGCTTTGGGCGGCAGGGCGATCGTGGTGGGCAGCCGCTGCCCGGCAGCGAGGGGGTGGCCACCCTTGCCGCCTTTGCCGCCGCTGATCGCTGAGCCGGCGTAGCTCACGTTCATCTCGGTTTCCGCCACCACCTCCTGCTGGCGGGCCACCGGGTTGGCCAGCATGGCGGCGATCGCCCGGTCGCGGGCGGCACGCGCCTCGCTCTCCTGCAGGGCGTGGGCCTGCTCGGTGGCATCGCCGGAGCGGCAGATCTGCTGCGCCACCGGACGCCGCTCCTGTTCGTAGCTGTCCAGCAGGGCGGGAGCGGCGGCGCCGTGGTGCACCAGCGCCAGCTTCCAGGCCAGGTTGGCGGCATCCTGCAGCCCGCAGTTCATGCCGTGGCCCTCGGCGGGAGAACACACGTGGGCGGCATCGCCGGCCACGAACACCGGCCCGGCGCGGAAGGCGCTGGCCACCCGGCTGTGGCAGTGGAAGCGGCTGGGGTTCTCCACGGCGCTGAAGCGGGCCGCCGGCAGGTAGCGCCGCAGCACGGCGGAGGCCTCTGCCACCAGATCGCCCTGCTCATCAGCGGGCCGCAGGTATACACGCCAGCGCTGCTCGGGCAGGGCAGTGAGGATCAGGGGCGAGGCGTCGAGGTAGGCCGCGTTCAGCTCATGGCTGTCGGCCCAGCCCTCCACCGCCGCATCGAACACGGCCCAGGGGCGGGCGATGGCATGGCCCTCGAAGCTGATGCCGCTCAGCTCGCGGGTGGTGCTGCGCAGCCCGTCGCAGCCCACCACCCAGCGGGCCTGCACGGTGTGCTCCTGCTCGCCGCAGCTCACTGTGGCCGTCACGCCGTCGCCGCTGGGCTGGAGAGCTACCAGCCGGCAGGCGCGCTGCACCGTGCCCCCCGCGCTCTCGAGATGGTCCGTGAGGATCGCTTCTGTCACCTCTTCTGAGAGCCCGATGTTGAAGCCGTAGCGGCTGCCGCAGACGGCCAGATCCAGTTCACCCAGCCGTTGGCCGTCGGCGTGGATCAGGATCCGCCGCTGCCGGCAACCGGCCTCGAGAAACCGATCCACCAGTCCCAGCGCCTCGAAGATCTCCAGCGAGAGCGGATGGATCACCGTGGCCCGGTCCCAGTGCAGGGCTTCGGCCCGGGCGTCGATCAGCAGGGTGGGCACGCCGCGGCGCTGCAGCTCCCCCGCCAGCAGCAGGCCCGTGGGGCCCGCTCCCACCACGAGCACGCAGGTCTGGCTGGGCAGGGTGGCAGGCACGGGGCGGTGGCGAGCGGTGGGTTACAGGGCTCTGCGTGGCGCAGATTAGGGCCGTCAAGCTCGGGCGAACCCGATCCGATGCTTCAGGAGTTCGGCCGATGCACCTGCGGTGCGTGAGAGATCTGGGCGGCGCGGGCTGCCGTCTGCTGGCGGCCGCCCTGGCCCTCGGCGCGACGGCGGTGCAGGCGGCCCCCAACGGCACCTGGCTGTCGCAGCCCCAGATCTGGTACTACGCCTCCCAGCGGTCGCTGGACACGACCATGGCCCAGATCCGTGCCAGCAACTACCGGATGGTGTTCCTGGACGTCCGCAAGGTGTCCGACGCGATGCAACAGGAGGCGGCAGAGGCGGCCCGCCGCCAGGGGCTCCTGCCTGTGGTGTGGGTGCAGTCTCCGCAATACCGCGCGCTGCGCATCGAAGACCTGGTGCATGAGGCCCGCCACGGCGACGGGATCCAGGTGGATGATCACTTCTTTGCCAATTACACCGTGGCGGATTTCTATCTGCTGCGGCAGCTGTACACCAAACCGATCTTCTGCAGCATCCAGCCTTTCCAGGCCCGCCTGGTTCCCAGGGCCGGCTGTAATCAGCTCGATGTGCAGTGCTACACCGCCCAGCAGTTCCAGCACTGCCTCAAGGTGGCCGACCGCCTCGGCGCCGTGGTCAGTCTCTCCACCCAGAACACGCTGGGGCATCGCAGCAAACTGGGCGGGAGACCCTTCAACACCTTCCTCTGGCAGGGGCGCTAAGTGTGTAGTCCCACCAGGTGATTCCGCTGAGCCCAGCTGGGAGCCAGCCTTGCGCCCACAATGCCTGAAGGCATTACCTGCCCCGAACCGGCGCCCCGATGAAGCACACCCTGAGCACCCTGTTCGCTAACGCCCTGGCAGTCGCCGCCCTGCTCACTGCCCAGGCAGCCGAGGCCTGCACGGGGATCCGGCTGATCGCCCGCAACGGCGATGTGGTCTTCGCGCGCACCCTGGAATTTGCGACAGACATCAAATCCGAAGTGATCATGGTGCCCCGGGGCTTTGCGCGCACCGGCACCGCACCCGGCGGCAAAGCGGGAATGCGCTGGACATCCCGCTATGCCTCCCTAGGTGCCAACGGGGAGAAACTGCCTTTCATCTTCGATGGTCTCAACGAAAAGGGGCTGGCGGTGGGCACCTTCTACTTCCCCGGCAGCGCCGGCTTCCAGGAGTTCAGCGCCGCCAGTGCTGGCAGAACCCTCGCCCCCTGGGAGCTCGGCTCCTGGCTTCTGGAGAGCTTCGCCAGCGTGGAGGAGGTGCGGCGCAACATCGGCAACGTGGTGGTGGCGGATGTGATCTTCCCGGCCTGGGGATTCACCCCTCCCGTTCACTACATCGTCAATGATGCCAGCGGCAAAAGTATCGTCATTGAATATATCGGCGGTAAGCTTCAGGTTCATGACAATCCCCTGGGAGTAATGACGAATTCGCCGTCCTTCGATTGGCACATGACGAACCTGCGCAACTACGTGAACTTTTCGCTCACCAACCCCGCTCCCGTCACGGTCGGCGGCGTGAAGCTGCAGCCCCTTGGCATGGGCGCCGGCATGCTGGGCCTGCCTGGGGATTTCACGCCCCCCTCGCGATTCGTGCGGGCGGCGGCCTTTTCCACCTCAGTCGCGGCGGGTAAGACGGGCGACGACGCCGTGCTCGAGGCGTTCCATGTGCTCAACAACTTCGACATCCCCAAGGGGGCAGCCCGTGAAGGCCACAAGGATGAGCACGGCAATGTGCTCGCCGACTACACCCTTTGGACCAGCGCCAACGACCTGGCCCGCAAGCGCTTTCTCTTCCGCACCTATGAGAACAGTCAGATCCGCTCCGTGGACCTGATGAAGCTGGATCTCAACGCAAGCACCATCAGCCGCTTTTCGATGCAGGGCAAGGAGCGGATCCAGCCGCTGAATCCCTGAAGCCACGCCTGCCGGAGGCGGCGACAGGCTCATCGTATCGGCCACGACGGCGGATCAGCTGGCGGTGCGTCTTTCGGGGCGCTTTCTCAAGTCCGGGAGCTGATATCTCCGCGGCGATTCTTCGGCGCCGTCATCTTCCCTGGCGGACTGATCCGGGCAGTGTGGCCATCCGTCAGAACGTTGTCGAAGGCGTCATTGCCGATCACGTAGTCGCGGTAGCGGGATGTCATCCGGGCGAGCTGGCCGAGCGTGACCCGATCCGCATTCGGGATGTCCGGCAGCCAGCGCGAGAGCTTGTCGTCGAGGCTCACCTTTTTTCGTCGACGAGTTGCAGCAGCGTCGCCACATAGGAAATCGCGACAGCGCCGTCGCCAAGAACGCGCCTCGCAGATTGGGCGAGCCAGCGTGGATTTTCACTCGCTCGTGCAGAGGGCCCAGTGTTCCGTCATCGCTTCGCCATGCTCCGATCACGCCGCTGGCTCGCCCTCGCTGCAGCTCTGCTGCTCCAGATGCCCGCCCAGGCTGAGCTGGCTGCTGCTTTGCCTGAGCAGAGCATTCGCAGCTACGTGAGGGCTGTACTTGGCGCTGACGGTGCTGCCTACGCCGCCCACACCACAGGAGATCCGCTCGGCGAGCGGCGCCTCGCGGGTGCAGAGCGGAACGAGGAGCTGCTGCGCCGGCTGGAGGACGATCCCGCAAACCTTGTGATCGAACCGATCCGGCCGTTCGAGTTCCGAGGTCGGCCCCTGGCGGAGCAGGAAGCCTCACGACTGCCGACCGGCGCGGTGGGGTTCTACCGCCTGTATTTCCTGGGCGGAAACGTCTCGATCGTGCGGCTGATCCGCAGGGATGACGGCTGGAAGGTGGATCTGCGCTGGGGGCTGGAGGGCAAGACCGACGTGGAGAGCACCTCGCCCCCGGAGCTTGAGCCGTCAGGATCGCCACAAGCGGTCGCACGCCGGCTGCTCCTGGCCCTGCTGGCCCTGGACCCCATAGCTGCCCGATCCCTGATCGTCTCCGGCAGCAGTGAGGAGCTGCTTTTTCTGGGGGCGCCCTCCAGTCCTGAACCATCGGGCCAACTGATGGCACTGGCGATGGAAATGCCGCTGGTCTCGCTGCAGCCAGGTGAGTTTGCCGCCCTGCCCGACGGTGAGGTGGCGGAGGGGAGCTCAGACCCTGACAGGCTTCTGCTGCTCGGTCTCTTCGGAGTCGTGGAACTCCCCTTTCTGGTGCGGCGCACCGGCGGAGAGTGGCGTGCCATGCCCCAGCCCTACTTCAAGGTTCTGGAGTGATCGCTTTCCTCCCCGCCGCGGTGATCTACAGCCACCGCCTCCGCGAGCCGGCCAGCCGGTGACCAAGGAGCAACCCGGAGCCTGGCGAGTGGAGATCCGCGAGAGTGGACGGAGCGGGTCTGTTATTTATTTTGAAGGGGCAGAAAACATCACCTTTCACTGGGAATTCTGCGGCGGCGAAACTGTTGCGTCTATCTGGATCGGCGAGAGCGGCGAATGGAACGCCCGCCATCCCTGGGCGGCGGGGTGGCGGCAGGAGATTCTGGAGCACATAGCCGAGGAGGTGGTGCGCCTGAAGGCTCCCACCTGCAGCGCCTTGATTGAGGAGCGGTCGGGATTCATCGCGATCAAGCAGCGCCCAGCGGGCAGTGAACAGCGTCAATGAACGCCTTGAATCGGCCCGGATCCTGGCGCTCCTCGTCAACGCAAGCGCTCACTGGGCAGACCACCAGACCTTCGTGGATGCCGTCTCCAGCTTGATTGGATCGGTGCTCTGAACGAAGGGGCCCTGGCTGTGCCATCAGAAACGCGATCACCCCATCGCACCAGCGGATCCACTCCTGCTCGAAGGGGCCCATGGATTCAGGCAAGGGGGGTGGTGGCCAGGGCAGCCGCTGCCGGTATTGACGGACGTGGCCCCTGGCCTCGCTGACGAATGAGCAGCTTGTGCAACGTGTCCGCTTGCAGCACCGCCACCGGTGCCAGCGCGATCGGGCCGAGGTAGCTCACAGGAAAGCGGGCCATTTCGAACACGGCGGCCATGGGGGCTACCAGCACCAGGATGCCGGCCACGACCGGTTCGCTCAACCAACCCAGCCACAGCAGCGGGTTGGGAATCGCCAGCAGTTCCCAGAAGGGGCGCCGGTCGCTGCGGCAGGCCAGCAGCGCCCCCATCTGGCCTGCCACGATCAGGCAGAAGGCCACCGTGGAGGCCCGTTGCTGGATCGCCTGCACCGCAGGCGCGGCGCGGTGGTGGAGCAGATCGGGGGCCAGCTGCTGCACGGCGGCGAGGTCGACGCCGTTGTTGTGCCACACCAGCAGGTAGCCCGCCATCGAGATCAGACCCTCCACCAGCCCCAGCACCAGGTAGGCCCGCACCATCAGGGGCCGGTTGAGCAGGGGCAGGTCCCGGGGGCGGGGCGGCTGGTGCATCACCCCTGCCTCGGGGGCTTCGGAGCCAAGCCCCAGGGCCGGCAGCAGATCGGTGCCGAGATCCACCGCCAGGATCTGCAGCACCGTGAGCGCGGCCGGGATCCGCAGCACCACCATCGCCAGGAACGGCACGACCTCCGGCATGTTCGAGGCAAGGATGTAGGTGATGAACTTGCCGATGTTGGCCACTACCGAGCGGCCAAACCGCACCGCCTCCACGATCGTGGCGAAGTTGTCGTCGAGCAGCACGATGTCGGCGGCCTCGCGGGCCACATCGGTGCCGCTGATGCCCATGGCGAGGCCCACGTCGGCGACACGCAGGGCCGGTGCGTCGTTGACGCCATCGCCGGTGACGGCCACCACTTCGCCCAGGGCCTGGTAGGCCTGCACCAGCCGCAGCTTCTGCTCCGGAGCCATGCGGGCGAACACCAGCCTGTGGCGGTACTTGAGCAGCTGCCGCAGATGCACGTCGCTGATCTGGGCCAGGGTGGAGCCCTCGATCACCCGCACGGGATCGGCACCTGCGCTGTGGCTAGGGGCGGAGCTCGGCTCCAGCAGGCCGATCTGGAGGGCGATCGCCTGGGCCGTGAGTCCGTAGTCACCTGTCACCATCGTCACCCTGATACCGGCATCGCGGCAGCGGCGGATGGCGTCGGGCACTTCCGGTCGGGGCGGGTCATAGAGGCCCAGCAGACCGAGGAGGGTCTGGCCCGATTCCAGAACGTCCGCCGGCGCCGTGTGCAGGTCTTCCCCCCCGGCTCGCAGGGCCACGGCAATCACCCGGTAGCCCCTGGCGGCCAGGTCGTCATTGGCGGCCACCACCCGCCGGCGGCGGATCTGATCGAGCGGTTCGCTGCCGCTGGGCGTGAGCCAGGCTTCGCAGCGCTCCAGCACCTCCAGCGGCGCTCCCTTGGTGATCACCAGGCTGCCGTCGGCGGCGATCGGCAACGGCGGGTCGTTCCACGTCACCAGCACCGTCATGCGCCGCCGGTGTGAATCGAAGGGGATCTCGCGGCGGCGCGGGTGGAGGCGCTGCCGCTGCGCCGGATCGAGGCCGGCGGCCTGCGCTGCCTGCAGCATCGCCGTTTCGGTGGGATCACCGACGGCACCACCGGCATCGAGGCGGGCGTTGCTGCAGAGGGCGGCCCCCTCCAGCAGCAGCCGCTGCAGCTCCTCGCCGGGAACCGGCAGCCAGGTTTCCTCCACCGCCATGCGGTTGCAGGTGAGGGTGCCGGTCTTGTCGCTGCAGATCACGCTCACCGAACCCAGCGTTTCCACCGCCGAGAGACGCCGCACCAGCGCCTTGCGACGGGCCATGCGCTGCACGCTCAATGCCAGTGCCAGGGTGACCGTGGGCAGAAGGCCTTCGGGCACGTTGGCCACGATGATCCCGATCGCGAAGACCAGGCTCTCCAGGGGCGTCATGCCCACGAAGGCCAGGCTCAGGGCGAAGGCGAGCAGGCCCATCGTGATGGCGATCGTGCTGATCGTGTGCACGATCCGGGCCACCTGCTGCTCCAGGGTGCTGGCGCTGCGGTGGGTGCCGGCTGTGAGGCGGGCCACCTGGCCGAATTCGGTTTCGGCGCCGGTGGCATAGACGATCGCCTCGCCCCGGCCGGAGGCGATCGTGCTGCCCGCCAGCAGCAGGTTGGGCCTCTCAGCGGTGGGCAGACGCAGCTCGGCCTGAGCGGCGGGCAGGTCGATGGCCTGACGGGCAACCGGCACTGATTCACCGGTCAGCACCGAAAGATCGACGCGCAGCTCATTGCCCACGCTGATGCGGCAGTCGGCCGGCACCCGATCGCCCTCCTCCAGCAGCAGCCGGTCGCCGGCCACCAGATCCTCGGCGGAGCGGAAACCAAGCCTGCCGTCTCGCCACAGCTGCACCTGGCGGGGCAGGGCGCGGGTGAGAGCGGCCAGGGTGCGCTCCGCCTGGAACTCCTGCCAGAACGAGAAGATGCCGTTGATCAGCACCACCGCCCAGATCGCCCAGCCCAGCTGCGGTGTGCCGGCCACGAAGGCCAGCATCCCGGCGATCCAGAGCAGCAGGGCCATGAAGTGGAGCATCTGGTCGAGGAAACGCAGCACCAGGGGCCGGCGTTTCAGCGGCGGCAGCCGGTTGGCGCCGTAACGCTCCAGCCGCTGCTCCGCTTCCAGCTGGCTGAGACCCTCGGGGGTGGTGCGCAGGCCTGGATACACCTGCTCCAGCGGCAGTGACCAGATCGGCTGGGAGGCAGCAAGCAGCACCGGGGCAACAGGCTGGGGTGCCTTCAGGATGGCCGGCCTGGATCCGATGGAGTGTCAACCATCGACAAGGTGTAGATGTTGTTCAGGTCCTGGGGCTGGCCAGGAAGCGCCGGCTGAGCCACAGCGACACGTACACCAGTGCCACCAGCACCGGCACCTCGATCAGGGGGCCGATCACCCCGGCCAGGGCCTGGCGCGAGCTGACCCCCCAGACGCTGATGCTCACGGCGATCGCCAACTCGAAGTTGTTGCCGGCGGCGGTGAAGGCGAGGGTGGCGGTTTTCGGATAGCTGAGGCCGCTGCGGCGGCCCACCACAAACGCCGTTCCCCACATGATCGCGAAGTAGAGCACCAACGGCACCGCCACGGTGGCCACCGTGAGCGGATCGGAGGTGATGGCCTGTCCTTGCAGGGCGAACATCACCACGATCGTGAACAGCAGGCCGTAGAGGGCGAAAGGGCTGAGGTTGGGGATGAAGCGCTGCTCGTACCAGCGGGGGCCCTTGAGGCGCAGGCCGATCCGGCGGGTGAGGTAACCCGCCAGCAAGGGCAGCCCCAGGAACACCAGCACCGCCCGGGCGATCTCGGCCATGGAGAAGGTCACGTCTTCGGTGGCCAGGCCCAGCCAGCCTGGGAGGATCTTCAGATAAAACCCGCCCAGCAAGGCGTATGCCAGCACCTGCACGATCGAATTGATCGCCACCAGCAGGGCCGCCGCTTCCCGATCGCCCTGGGCCAGATCGATCCAGATCAGCACCATGGCGATGCAGGGGGCCAGGCCGATCAGGATCAGCCCGGTGCGGAACTCCGGTTGGCTGGGCAGGAACAACCAGGCCAGGGCGAACATCAGCGCCGGGCCCAGACCCCAGACCAACAGCAACGACAACCGCAGCAGGCGTCGATCCCGCAATGTGTGGCCCAGCTCCTCGTAGTGAACCTTCGCCAGCACCGGGTACATCATCAACAGCAGACCCAGGGCGATCGGCAGGGAGGTGTTGCCGATCCTCACGGCATCGAGCAGGCCCTGGATGGCGGGGAAGAAGCGGCCCAGCAGCAGTCCGCTCGCCATCGCCAGCAGGATCCACAGGGGCAGGAACCGATCGAGCACCGACAGCCTGGCCAGCACGGCACGTTCTTCGGGGGGCGCGTCGCTCACGGGCATGGGCTGGCGGAGTTGCGGCAGTCGGCACTCAAGGCAGCAAGCCAGCCGCGGAGTTCGTCGAGGGCTTCGGGGCGCAGGCGGTAGTAAATCCAGCGGCCCTCCTGCCGGTCGGCCAGCAGCCGGGCCTGCTTGAGCACCTTGAGGTGAAAGGAGAGCTTCGACTGGGCCAGGTCGAGATCGGCGGTGAGATCACAGACGCAGCGCTCGCCGCCGCCGAGAGCCTCGATCACCCGCAGCCGCAACGGATCGGCGAGGGCCTTGAGCAGCGCTCGGGCCTGGTCGCTTTGGAGGGACGTGGTGGCGACGCTCATCGGATCGGGCCTGCCTGATTCATCAACGCTAGTTGATTGGTTTGCGGCAGCGGGTCAGAGGTTGGTCCTGGGGTCAGGCAGGACGCCTCAGGTGCTGAAGGCGCAGCTCGCTCACCGAGGCGATGGCCTCGAAGTCGGCGTCGAAGCTCACCAGCACGGCGTTGTGGTGCAGGGCCACGGCGGCCACCAGCAGATCGAGGCTGCCCACCGTGCGGCCGACCTGGCGGCAGGCCTGGCCCAAGGCAATCGAGCGCTGCCATAGATCCGCTGGGGTAGGGAGCGTGGGAAGGGTGGCGAACTGGGCCTCCAACAACCTGGCTTCCTCAGGCCGGGCTGAGCGCAGGACTTCAAAGAGCACGGGTTCAGCCAGGTGGGCCGCCGGATCCAGCACGAAAGGCGCGATGAACTGCTTCAGCGCAGCCTGACTGCGGGCACGGGTGAAGTCGATCCAGAGGCTGGTGTCGAGCAACAGGGTCATGGGGCCAACTCCTGCTCCCGCTGGCGATCGCGCTCCTGATCAGCTTCGTAGCCCTCCAGCTCCACGCCCCACTCGCCGCTGAGGAAGCGCTGAGCGATCTGGGCCCGGCGTCGATGCTGGAGGGCCTGCTCCAGCAAGCGCCGGATGGCAGGGCCCTTCTTGCGTTCGCCGGTGAGTTCCAGGATTTCCCGCATCTCATGATCCGAGAGATCGACGGTCACTTTCATGGTTTCGGTGAGAACTTATCTGATTCTGGGGCGACCCAGGAGCTGTGACGACCTCAATCCAGCTCCTGCGGAGTTCCTGGGATGCGGGGTCAAGGGAAGGAGCCGTTGCGGATGGCCAGTCGGGCGGCCTCCCAACTCCGCTGCAGAGCATCAACAGGATCCCCAATAGCCGGCAACATCTGCTTGCGGGTGCTCTCCAGCACCCTCCCATCAACCAATCTTGATCTAAGTTTCCAAGGCTTGACCCTGCCTCCATGAAGATCGGCATCAACGGCTTCGGCCGCATCGGCCGCCTGGTGTTCCGCGCCCTCTGGGGCAGGCCCGGCATCACCCTGGTGCACGTGAATGATCCGGCCGGTGATGCCGCTACCGCCGCTCACCTGCTCGAATTCGACTCCGTGCATGGTCGCTGGCCCCAGGCGGTGCATGCCGACGCCGGCGCCGAAGCGGATGGCTTTCGGGTGGACGACCAGCCGGTGAGCTGGAGCCGCCACAAGGATCCCACTGCCGTGCCCTGGCTTGATGCCGGCGTGGACCTGGTGCTCGAGTGCAGCGGCAAGATCAAAACACCCGAAACCCTCCAGCCCTACTTCAGTGCGGCGGGCCTGAAGCGGGTGATCGTGGCCTGCCCGGTGAAGGGGGTGATCGCCGGGGAAGAAGCGCTGAACGTGGTGTTCGGCATCAACCACGAGCTCTACGAACCCAGCCGCCACAGATTGCTCACCGCCGCCTCCTGCACCACCAACTGCCTGGCACCGGTGGTGAAGGTGGTGCACGAGAGCTTCGGCATTCGCCACGGCTCGATCACCACCCTGCACAACATCACCAACACCCAGGTGGTGATCGACAGCTTCAAATCCGACCTGCGCCGCGCCCGCTCCGCCACCAGCTCATTGATCCCCACCACCACTGGATCTGCCAAGGCGATCGGCCTGATCTTCCCGGAGCTGCAGGGCAAACTCAACGGCCACGCCGTGCGGGTGCCCTTGCTCAATGCCTCGATCACCGATGCGGTGTTCGAGCTGGAGCGCGCGGTGAGCGTGGAGGAGGTGAACGGCGCCTTTGCCGCCGCTGCAGCCGGAGCGCTGCAGGGAATCCTGGGCTATGAGGAGCGGCCGCTGGTGTCGGTCGATTACCTCAACGACAGCCGCAGTTCGATCGTCGATGCCCTCTCCACGCTGGTGACGGGCGGCACCCAGCTCAAGGTGTTCGCCTGGTACGACAACGAGTGGGGCTACAGCTGCCGCATGGCCGATCTGGCCTGCCACGTGGCGGCGCTTGAAGTTGCTGGCCCTTCGGCCGCGGCTGAACAGGATGCTGTTGCATGAAACAGCTCACCGGGCTGCAGCAATACGCGATCGTGACGGCCAATTACTGGGCCTTCACCCTCACCGATGGGGCGCTGCGCATGCTCGTGGTGTTCCATTTCCACCAGCTGGGTTACACCACCCTGGAGATCGCCTTTCTGTTTCTGTTCTACGAATTCTTCGGCATTCTCACTAACCTCTACGGCGGCTGGCTGGGGGCCCGCTTCGGGCTGCGGCTCACGCTCTGGGCGGGCACGTTGCTGCAGGTGGGTGCCCTGCTGATGCTGATTCCCGTCGCCGAAGGCTGGCCCCGCTGGTGGAGCGTGGCCTACGTAATGCTGGCCCAGGCGATCAGCGGCATCGCCAAGGACCTCAACAAGATGAGCGCCAAGAGCGCCATCAAGACCGTGGTGCCGGAAACCCCAGGCGATCCCAACCGAGGCGAAGCCCAGCTGTTCAAGTGGGTGGCGATCCTCACCGGCTCCAAGAACGCCCTCAAGGGGGTGGGCTTTTTCCTGGGTGGGGTGCTGCTCGCCACGATCGGCTTCAATGCCGCCGTTGCGGCGATGGCCGCCGGGCTGTTCCTGGCTTTCCTGGTCACCCTGGTGCTGCCTGGTGAGATCGGCCGCATGAAGGAGAAACCGGCCTTCACAGCCCTGTTCTCCAAATCGAAGGGCATCAATGTGCTCTCAACGGCCCGCTTCTTCCTGTTCGGCGCCAGAGATGTCTGGTTCGTGGTGGCCCTGCCGGTGTTTCTGCAGACCACCCTCGGTTGGCGCTACTGGGAGGCGGGCGGCTTCATGGGCCTCTGGGTGATCGGCTACGGGATCGTGCAGGGCTCCGCGCCGGCCCTGCGTCGCAGCTGGGGGCAGAGCGCTCCGCCGGGCGTGTCCGCTGTGCAGTTCTGGAGCGCCGTGCTCACGGCCATCCCGGCCCTGATCGCCGTGGCCCTTTGGCGGGAGGCGGCCCAGCCGGGGGTGGCGATCGTGGTGGGGCTGGCCGCCTTCGGCGTGGTGTTCGCGATGAATTCCTCGATCCACAGCTACATGGTGCTGGCCTACACCGACGCCGAATCGGTGAGCCTCAACGTGGGCTTCTATTACATGGCCAATGCAGCGGGTCGCCTGGTGGGCACCCTGCTCTCCGGTGCTTTGTTTCTGGTGGGCGGCCTGCAGGCCTGCCTGTGGGCCTCGTGCCTGCTGGTGGGGTTGTCGTGCCTGAGCAGCCTGCGTCTGCCGGCGCCGCTGCGGCAGCCTGGCTTGTGCCCGTAAGGTGGGGACCCGTTTGTAGAGGCGTGGTCTGCGGCGATGACCCGAATGTTGGCCCTGTCGCCCGAACCTGCCACAGAAGCCTTGCCTTCAGGCGCCACGCTTCGGTCGGTGCCGAAGGAATTCCTCGATCCCCCTTCGGCCTGGAATCCCACCGTGGCGCTCTTCCTCGGAGGCTTCGCTCTGGCGGGGCTCACCATCTGGGGCTGGTTCGTGCCCCAGTGGCCGCTGCCGCTGCTGCTGGCTCTGGGATTCCTGGCCCTGCACCTGGAGGGCACCGTGATCCACGACGCCTGCCACAACGCCGCCCACCCCAGCCGCTTCTGGAATGCGGTCATGGGCCACGGGGCCGCGCTGCTGCTGGGCTTCAGCTTCCCGGTGTTCACCCGGGTGCATCTGCAGCATCACGCCCACGTCAATGATCCGAAGCGCGATCCCGACCACATCGTCTCCACCTTCGGACCGCTCTGGCTGATTGCACCACGCTTCTTCTATCACGAAGTCTTTTTCTTCCGCCACCGTCTCTGGCGCAAGTGGGAGTTACTGGAATGGGGCCTGGCCCGTGCCATTTTCATCTCGATAGTGCTGGCTGCCTTCAAATTCAACTTTCAGTCGTTCATCTTCAATTGTTGGTTCGCCCCGGCGTTGATGGTCGGCGTCACTCTCGGCCTCTTCTTCGACTACCTGCCCCACCGCCCCTTCAAGTCACGCAACCGCTGGCATAACGCCAGGATCTACCCCAGTCGGGTGATGAACTGGTTGATCATGGGGCAGAACTATCATCTCGTGCATCACCTCTGGCCCTCGATTCCCTGGTTCGAGTATCAGCCTGCTTACAGGGCCACCAAGCCACTTCTCGACGCCAAGGGATCACCCCAGCGCCTGGGGTTCTTCGAAACTCCCCACGACGGCATCAACTTTCTCTATGACATTTTCCTGGGCATCCGCAGCCACAAGCGCCGGCGCAGCCGCCTGCGCCCGATCGCGGCGTTGATGCCCACAGCCCGCTCCCGCCGCCACCTGCTCTCGCTGCTGCACCGAACGGCCGTCTCGCCGGTGCCCCGCTCCTCGGCCGGCTGAGGCGATCAGATCAGATCAGGTCAGGTCAACCCCAGTCAGCCCAAGTCATCCCAGTCAGCTCAGCTCGCCAGGATCTGAGGAACCCTGAAGAAGTCGCCCTCCCGCTGGGGTGCCAGCTCAATCAACTCCTCTCGCACGGGTGTTTCTTCCACCTCGTCGTCGCGGGTCACGTTGACCACTTCCACCGCCCGGGTGGTGGGAGGAACTCCCACCGTATCCACCTGCTCCAGGTGCGCCACATACTCGAGGATGCGTTCCAGCTGGCTGGTGTAGGTCGCGATCTTGGCCTCGGGCAGCTCCAGGCGCGCCAGCTGGGCCACCTTGCGTACGTCGTCTGAAGAAATCTGGGCCATCGTTGCGGTGAAGCTGGATCAGCTGGCCTGAACCTAACTGGAGCAGCCCGGGCACGTCCCGGACATGTCCCGTTCACTCGCTCAGAAAAGTCTCCAGATCCTTGCTGAGGGCCTCGGCGGCCAGTTCAAGGAAGCGTTTGCCATCGTCGGCGCTGGCGAGGTAGGGGTCGGAGCCCATCCGACCGTCGGGGTGGCGTCGGCGGAAATCCTCGGGCCCGTGGATCGGCCCGGCGGGCGCCGGCTCCGGCAGGGGCCGCTGCTTCGCCACCAGGCTCGGCTCCAGGTGCATGGTGAGGGCGATTTCGCTTGGGGTGGCGTGGTGCCCTTCGCGGTTGCCGTAGCGCTCGCGGGCCTCTCGCATCACGGGACCAGCCATGAACCAGTTGGCCAGTTGGCAGCGCAGCCCAGGGGCCCCCGCCAGCCCCCGGCTGGCGGCACTGGCGTAGGCCTCGGCAAAGGCGGCCCGGGTGGTGGCGATGTTGCCGCCATGGCCGTTGATCACGAAGATCCGCTCGAAGCCATGGCGGGCAAGCGACAGCACCACGTCGTGGATCACTGCCAGCAGAGTGGAGGGCTGAAGGCTGATCGTGCCCGCGAAGCCCAGGTGGTGTTCGGCCATGCCGAAGGCCTGGGCAGGCGTGACCAGCACACCGGTGCGGCGACCCACCTCCAGGGCCACCGCTTCGGCGGTGAGGGCATCGGTGCCGATGGCGCCGGTGGGGCCGTGCTGTTCGGTGGAGCCCAGGGGCACGATCACCCCCTTGCAGCCCCTCAGGTACTCCTCCACCTCCGGCCAGCTGCGCAGCTGCAGCCGGATCGCCTCCACGCTTGTGGCGGGGCCGGGCAGGGGGCTGCCGGCCGGCGCGGTGGTCTGGGGCGAGGAGATCGTCACCGGGGCAGCTCGGCCACGGGGCCGAAACGAGGGATCCTCTGAAGTATCCCTAGGATCAGGTGGATCCGGGCCCCGATCCGCACTCGGCCCGCTGGAGTCGGAGCTCAGGATGCTGCACCGGAAGCTGGATCAGTTCTGCAGCGAGAAGCGACCGGTCTGGGTGTTCCTGCGCGATCAGCAGCGCTGGATCGAGCAGGCTCTGGTGGTGGAGATCGCCGGCGACCTGGTCACCCTGCGTTACGACGAAGAGGAAGACGACGAACTGCACAGCTGGGAGGAGAGCGTTCGCCTCGATTCGATCGGAGCGGTGAGTACCCGCCTGGCCCACTTCAGCCGCAGTGCCAGGGCAGAGGATCTCGAAACCTCCGAAGACTGCCCTGAATCGGAGCAGCTGCACCGCCAGGGCTGAGCGCTGTGCCCGCCGCCCCAGCGCCGCAAGTTCAGTGGGCGGTGCCGTTGCCGTCGTAGTCGTCGCTGTCGTAGTAACCACCCCGGGTGCCGAAGTAGAGGGTCGCCAGGCAGAACAGACCGCTGCCGGCCAGCAGCACGGTGCCGAGATTGAAGCTGGAGAGAGCGTTGGACACGAAACGGTCGCGAAAGACAGGCAGAGACCAACCCCCGCAGGAGGTGGCGTTCTCCAGTCTGGCGGCATCCGCTCCCGGGGCCGCTCCTGGCAGCGGGGGTGTCGATCTCCTGACGCCCGCCTTCTTTGCGCGCGGCGCCGATCAGGTGGGTCCGGATCTGGTCGGCTGCCTGTTGCTGCGCCGCTTCGAGGATGGGCGCTGCCTCCGGGGCCTGGTGGTGGAAACCGAGGCCTACTGCCAGAGCGAGCCCGCCTGCCACGGTCACAGGCGTCGCTCTCCCTCCAACGACACCCTGTTCGGCCCGCCGGGGCGCTTCTACGTTTACGTCAGTCATGGCATCCATCACTGCGTGAATGTGGTCACCGACCGTGAAGGCTGGGCCAACGGTGTCCTGCTCAGGGCCGTGGCCCTGGCGGGTGAGCCAGAACGCACCGCCGCTGGCCCCGCCCTGCTGGCGCGTCGCTTCGGCCTGGATCGCCGCCACGACGGCCAGCCGGTGGATTCCGCCGGCGGAGTGTGGCTGGCGCCGAGGCCCCCGGCTCTGCTGGCCTGGTGGCGGCAGCAGCAGCTGCAGGGTCAGGACCCGCTGCTCACCACCACCCGCATTGGCATCACCAGGGGGGTGGAGCTGCCCTGGCGCTGGTACCTCAAGGCCAGCCGCAGCGTCAGTCGCCGGGCCCGGGGCGACCGCACCCCGGCGCATTCCGTGGCCCTGAAGCCAGAGGCGGTGTTGCCCGTGGCGGCTGCTGGGTCGGGGATGGAGCCGTGAGCGGCTGGTCGCACCGGCACCTGATCGATCTGGCGGCCTTCAGCCTCGAGGATTTCGCCACCGTGCTGGAGCTGGCCCAGCGCTTCAGGGTGATGCCCGTCAGCGGCTCCCGCAAGCTGCCGGCCCTGCAGGGCCGGCAGGTGACCAGCCTGTTCTTCGAGCCCAGCACCCGCACCCGCAGCAGCTTCGAGCTGGCGGCTCGGCGCCTCTCGGCCGATGTCCAGAGCTTCTCCCCCTCTTCGAGCTCCCTCAGCAAGGGGGAGAGCCTGCTCGATACCGCCCTCACCTACGTGGCCATGGGCGCCGATGTGCTGGTGGTGCGCCATCGCTGCGCCGGTGTTCCGGCGGCGCTGGCCCGCGACCTCGACCGCGAACGTGAACGACGGGGCGGCGGCCGGCCGGTGGCGGTGCTCAACGGTGGAGATGGACTCCACAGCCACCCGAGCCAGGGGCTGCTCGATCTGTTCACCCTCGCCCGTCATTTCGCCCCGGAGCAGCCGACCCCGGCGGCGCTCCGCGACCGGACCATCGTGATCGTGGGCGATGTGCTCCATTCGCGGGTGGCGCGCTCCAACCTCTGGGCACTCACCGCCTGCGGTGCCCATGTGGTGCTCTGCGCCCCTGCCACGCTGCTGCCCGATGCCTTCGTCCAGTTCGTGGCGGCACCACCCCCTGGTCAGGCCAGGGATCCGGTGGCAAACCGTGGCTCGATCCGGATCGAGCGCCAGCTGGAGCAGGCCCTGCACGGCGCCGATGCCGTGATGACCTTGCGGCTGCAGCGGGAGCGGATGCACCAGCACCTGCTCACCAGCCTGGAGAGTTACCACCGCCGTTTCGGCCTCAGCCTGGAGCGACTGGAGCTGTGCGGGTCCGCGGTGCCGGTGCTGCATCCAGGTCCCGTCAACCGGGGCGTGGAGATGAGCGGCGACCTGCTGGATGACCCCGACCGCTGCCTGGTGGCGGAGCAGGTGCGTAACGGCATTCCGATGCGCATGGCCCTGCTGTATCTGCTGGCCGCCCGCGGCGATGAGCTCAGAGAAGCTTGAAGCCCTCCTGCAGCAGTCCATAGAGCAGGCCAATGCGCCCGGCGTCCAGCAACTGCAGGGTCAGGCG
The DNA here is from genome assembly GCF_024345795.1 of Synechococcus sp. J7-Johnson. Lineage (GTDB taxonomy): Bacteria > Cyanobacteriota > Cyanobacteriia > PCC-6307 > Cyanobiaceae > Regnicoccus_A. The sequence goes on along the minus strand of NZ_JAGQBU010000029.1, from coordinate 12,785 downwards.
GTCCTGGGGGCGCTGCAGCAGCCAGCGCCGGCAGCGGATCGAGAGCTCGATCGGCACCACGCAGATCAGGGCCGCCAGCGGATCCAGATAGGCCAGGGCTCCGGTGAGCATTCCCACTGCCCCGCCGAAGAAGAAGGCTCCAAATCCGGTGATCAGCACCAGGGAGAGCCGCCGCCAGGGATTCTCCGCCCAGTGGCGCAGGCGCTCACCCTGCAGAGCCACCTGACGATGCAACCGGGTCTGCTGGGGGCGTATCAACGCTGGGCCTTGGACGGGAAGAATGGGCAGGTGCGTTGGCTGGAGATCCCCATCACCCGGCCCAGCCACCTGCCGCCGCAGGTCTACACCCTTTCAGTCCGTCCTGCCAGTCCTGCGCCAGAGCTCAGCTTTCGCTGTCCTTGCTCTTGCGCGACCCCTTGCCTTCCAGCAGCTCCAGCAGCGCCTCCATCTGGGCCATGACGCCGCGCACCTCGCCCGCCTCCGGCAGCAGACCGTCTTCCATCACCCCCTGGTGCATCTCCCGGAGTTCCTGGCGGATGTAGCGCAGGTGACTCACCACCTGCTCTCGCTTGGACTGCGACATGGATGGGGCAACCTGTATTGCCCTCTCTTTTACCTTACGGCCGGTCAGGGGGGCTTCAACCAGGGGAAACAGGCCTCCCTGGCTGGGCCGGAGTCGATCAGGACCCCCTTGCTCAAGCGCTCAGCAGACCTTCATTTTTCGCCGAAACGGGCCTTGGCGGCGCAGTAGAAGTCAAGGTCGATGCTGGTGAGGGAGGCCTCAGCGGCCAGGCTTTCGATCCGTCGCCGTACGGCGGGGCGCACGAAAAACGGCACCTCCTTGAGCCTGGCTTCAGCTTCGGGAGTCCACTCCATGGGCATGGTGTTCGATGAAAAGATTCAACCTGTTGAACGGTATCTGCGATCAGTGCCCTGTGCTGAAGTTGGCCTGGAAGGGATTTGCCAACCTGGCCGGTTATCTCAGAAGATGTTGGTGGAGTTCAGTTCGCAGAGACGGCAGCAGGCTGGACATTCTCTCTGGGGATGAGGCTAAGCTGACACCGTCTTTGCAAGTTAAACCCCATGGGGAGTCTGCTTGCCGACTTCTCGCGGATCATCTATGAGCTCAACGTATCGGAAGATATACGTTAACTTTTTGAGAGTTAGCAGATTATGTTCCTATGGTCTTTTCTTGGAATGTCCATGACATGCGCTTACTGTGTGTTCAGTAGTCACTGGCTTGTTGCGATGTTTGAATGTGAAGCTTGTCGGCCGATGACTGCATAGGATCAACCCAGAGTTGATCATTCAGGCTTCGTTGTAAGGATATGGAGAATAGGGGACTCGAACCCCTGACCTCTGCGGTGCGATCGCAGCGCTCTACCAGCTGAGCTAATTCCCCTTGAGGTTATCCCTTCCATAAATTTATCAGCCCTGCCCAGTGGCGGGGCTGATGCGCTGGAATTGAGCGGTGCTCCGCCCCATTGGCCCCGTGTCCGCAACCCCGATCACGCCTGAGCGACTGGCCGCCTTCGATGAGGCGGCCATCGCCGAGCTGGCCCAGCGCCTGGACGACGACGATTACCCCACCCCCTTCGCCGCACTGCAGGACTGGCACCTGATCCGGGCCCTGGCGATCCACCGCCCGGAGCTGGCGCGTCCCTACGTGCATCTGGTGGATCAGGAACCCTTCGATGAGGAGTGAGCAGGATCCTCTTGCCGGTTGCAGGATCCTGGTGGCGATCAGCGGCAGCATCGCCGCCATCAAGCTGCCTGCCCTGGTCAGTGTCCTGGTCCAGCGCGGGGCCCTGATCCGCTGCGTGCTCACCCCCAGTGCCGCCCGACTGGTGAGCCCGGTGGCACTGGCCAGCCTCAGCCGAGCCGCCTGCCACCTCGACGAGGACCAGTGGAGCCACCGGGCGCCCCGACCCCTGCATGTGGAGCTGGCCGAGTGGGCCGAGCTGGTACTGCTGGCCCCTCTCAGCGCCACCAGCCTTGCTCGCTGGGTTCATGGCTCCGGCGACACCCTGCTGTCCAGCACCCTGCTGGCCACCGAGGCGCCGGTGCTGGCGGCTGCCGCCATGAACACGGCGATGTGGGGGGCGCCCGGGGTGCGGCGCAACTGGGATCAGCTGCAGGACTTCGAGCGGGTGCTGCCCCTGGGGCCGGCCGCTGGCCTGCTCGCCTGCGACCGCCAGGGGGCCGGCCGGATGGCCGAGCCCCAGCAGCTGCTGCTGGGATTGGAAACCCTGCGCCTGCATGGCTGGCGGCGTGATTGGCAGGGGAGGCGGCTGCTGGTGAGCGCCGGGCCCACCCGCGAATGGCTCGATCCCGCCCGCTGCCTCACCAATCCCAGCAGTGGCCGGATGGGGGTGATGCTCGCCCAGGCCGCCCGGTTGCGGGGGGCTGAGGTCGACCTGGTGCACGGCCCCCTCAACCTCGATCCGCTCCTGCTGGAAGGTCTGCATGCGCATCCCGTCGAGAGCGGTGCGGCCATGGGCCAGGCCCTGGAGCAGCTGCAACCAGCGGCCGATGCGGTGGCCATGGCCGCTGCCGTGGCGGATCACGGCCGTGCCGCACCCGAACTCCAGAAACTCAGCAAACAGGATCTGCTCGCCAGCCTCAGCGCCGGCTGGTGCGAGGTGCCGGACCTGCTGGCCCAGCTGGTGGCCCGCCGCGCCGCAGGTCAACGGATCCTGGGGTTTGCCGCACACTCCGGCGATGTGCTCCCCCAGGCCCGCGCCAAGTTGCGGCGCAAGGGCTGCGATCTGCTCTTTGCCAACCCGATCGACCAACCGCAGGCCGGCTTCGGGGTGAACAGCAATGAAGGCTGGCTGCTTGGTCCGGAGGAGCGGGAGTTGCGCATCCACCCTGCCGGCAAGTTCGCCGTGGCCCATCAGCTCATCAGTGCCCTCGGCGCCCTGCTGGATCCGCTCACGCGGCCAGCGGGGGCTCCTCGTGAAGGTCTGGCCGGTCGTCGCGCTGCAGCAGATCCATGAAGGTGCGCAGCTGCAGGCGGGGGATGTAGGGCCAGCCGCCGCTGCGCTCCATGTTCCTGAGCAGGGCGAACAGCTGCTGGCGGTCCTCCGGCAGGCTGCGGCGGAAGGCGCCGTCCTGAATCGAGCGATGCAGGGTTTCCAGCTCCCGCAGCAGGGTCAGCAACGCCTCGGGCTGCCCTTCGAGCCCTTCGGCGAGCCGGTGGAGATCCTGCACAAGCCTCCCCGCGGCCAGCTGGGGATCCTGAGCTTCGGGCGGCGCGTTGAAACCTTCGGTCATGACTGCCGTGTCGCGTCCCGCCCTACGGGTTGTTGAGAGCCGCAACATGCTATCGGGACAGGGGTTTTTCATCTGTAGGATCGCCGTTGGCGCACCCTCCATCAAGGTTTCACCCTGCTTGTGCGGCTTCTCCCAATGCGTTTTCGACCCCTGCTGGCCCTAGTGCTGGCGCTCTGCCTGACGCTGGTCACAGCGTGCAGCGGCGGTGCCACAGCCGTTGAACGGGCCAATGTCACTTACGACGACATCGTCAACACCGGCAAGGCCAACGACTGCCCGTCCCTTCCCGATTCGGCCCGCGGATCCATCCCCCTCGATCCGTCTGCCAGCTACCAACTGCGTGAAATCTGCCTCCACCCCAACGAAGTTTTCGTGAAGGGTGAGCCAGCCAACAAGCGCCAGGAGGCGCAGTTCGTGGCGGGCAAGATCCTCACCCGTTACACCTCCAGCCTTGATCAGGTCTACGGCGATCTCAGCATCGACGGCGACAAGCTCACCTTCAAGGAGCTTGGCGGCATCGATTTCCAGCCGATCACCGTTCTGATGCCGGGTGGTGAAGAAGTCCCCTTCACCTTCTCCAGCAAGAAGCTGATCGCCAGCGCCGTTGGTGCTTCCATCAGCCCGAGCACGGATTTCGAGGGTTCCTACCGCACTCCCAGCTACCGCACCAGCAACTTCCTCGATCCCAAGGGCCGTGGCCTCACCTCCGGCTACAGCAGTGCTGTGGGTCTGGTGCCTGCCGGTGACGATGAAGACCTCACCAAGGAAAACGTCAAGCAGTACGTCGATGGCACCGGCACCATGAGCCTTTCGATCACCAAGGTCGACAGCGCCACGGGTGAGTTCGCCGGGGTGTTCTCAGCGGTCCAGCCTTCCGACACCGACATGGGCAGCAAGGCCGTCGTCGATGTCAAGGTCACCGGCCAGCTCTACGGCCGCCTGGAGAAGGTCTGAAACGAGCCGCCTCAGGCTCAGGCCTCTGGCTGTTGTTCCTCTCTGCCGCTTTCACCGTCTGTGGCGCTTTCAAAGTTGCTGCAGATGCTTCAAAAGGCCCCGATTGGGGCCTTTTTTTGTGGCAGTTCCATCCAGGCGCCGCAGTTACGCCACCCCGGCCACATGTCCGTGACGCCCTGTCTGGAACAATTTCTCCACCTGCCGCTGGCCCCCCATGACCACCGCCGCTCCTTCCGGCCGCTCCAGCACCGGTCTGATCCCGCCCCACGGGGGCTCACTGGTGGATCTGATCGTGCCCGCGGAGCAGCGTGAGGCGGTGAAGGCGGGTGTCGATCGGGTGCTGGAGTGCAGCCACCGCAACGCCTGCGATGTGGAGCTGTTGATGGTGGGTGGCTTCTCGCCCCTGCTGGGCTTCATGCACCAGGAGGACTACGAGGCGGTGGTGAAGGGGAACCGCACCACGTCAGGGCTCCTGTTCGGGCTGCCGATCATCTTCGACACGGCTGACGCCACGATCCAGGTGGGCGAGCGCCTGCTGCTTACCTACCAGGGTCAGGAGCTGGCGGTGCTCACGGTGGAAAGCCGCTGGGAGCCCGACAAGGTGAAGGAGGCCAAAGGCTGCTACGGCACCACCTCCCTGGAGCATCCGGCGGTGCGCATGATCGCCACCGAGCGGGGCCGCTACTACCTAGGCGGTGCTCTCCAGGGCCTGGAACTGCCCCAGAGGGTGTTCCCCTGCCGCACCCCGGCCGAGGTGCGCGCCGATCTGCCCCACGGCGAGGACGTGGTGGCCTTCCAGTGCCGCAATCCGATCCACCGGGCCCATTACGAGCTGTTCACCCGCGCCCTGCATGCCACGAACGTGAGCGAGGGGGGTGTGGTGCTGGTGCATCCCACCTGCGGTCCCACCCAGGAGGACGACATTGCCGGTGAGGTGCGCTTCCAGACCTACGAGCGCCTGGCGGCTGAGGTGGCCAACCCCAGAATCCGCTGGGCCTACCTGCCCTACGCCATGCACATGGCAGGGCCCAGGGAGGCGCTGCAGCACATGATCATCCGCAAGAATTACGGCTGCACTCACTTCATCATCGGCCGCGACATGGCGGGCTGTAAGAGCTCCTTGAGCGGTGAGGATTTCTACGGCCCCTACGACGCCCAGGACTTCGCCCGCGACAACGCGCCGGAGCTGGGAATGGAAACGGTGCCGTCCCTCAACCTGGTGTACACCGAAGAAGAGGGCTACGTGACGGCGGAGCACGCCGAGGCGAGGGGGCTGCATGTAAAGAAATTGAGCGGAACCCAGTTCCGGCAGATGCTGCGCAGCGGTGAGGAGATCCCGGAGTGGTTCGCCTTCCGTAGCGTGGTGGAGGTGCTGCGGTCCGCCTGACGGTCCCGGCGACAGTTAACATTCTGTTACTTCCCCTCTCAGGAGCACGCAGGTTGAAAAAACGCTGGCGCAACGCGGGGCTTTATGTGCTCCTGGCGATCGTGGTGATTGCGGTGGGGTCCGCTTTCCTGGGGCGCCCTGATCAGGCCAATGCCCCCAGAAGCCTCCGCTACAGCGATTTCGTCGAGGCGGTTCAGGAGAACCAGATCTCCCGCGTGCTGATCTCCCCCGACCGCGGCACCGCCCAGGTCGTTGAGAACGACGGCAACCGGGCCGTGGTCAACCTCGCCCCTGACAAGGACCTGCTCAAGCTGCTCACTGACCACAACGTCGACATCGCGGTTCAGCCCAACCGTGAGCCGGCCGCCTGGCAGCAGGCAGTGGGCAGCTTGCTCTTCCCGCTGCTGCTCCTGGGAGGTCTGTTCTTCCTGTTGCGGCGCGCCCAGGGGGGCGGCGGAAACCCCGCCATGAGCTTCGGCAAGAGCAAGGCACGGGTTCAGATGGAACCCCAGACCCAGGTCACCTTCGGTGATGTGGCCGGCATTGAGGGCGCCAAGCTCGAGCTCACCGAGGTGGTCGACTTCCTCAAGAATCCCGATCGCTTCACGGCCGTGGGCGCCAAGATTCCCAAGGGTGTGCTCCTGGTGGGCCCTCCCGGCACCGGCAAGACCCTGCTTGCCAAAGCGGTGGCCGGTGAAGCCGGCGTGCCGTTCTTCTCGATCGCCGGTTCTGAGTTCGTGGAGATGTTTGTGGGTGTGGGCGCCAGCCGCGTGCGTGACCTGTTCGAGCAGGCCAAGAAGAGCGCGCCCTGCATCGTCTTCATCGACGAGATCGACGCGGTTGGCCGTCAGCGCGGCGCTGGCCTGGGCGGCGGTAACGACGAAAGGGAGCAGACCCTCAACCAGCTGCTGACCGAGATGGACGGCTTCGAGGGCAACACCGGCGTGATCATCGTGGCGGCCACCAACCGCCCCGACGTGCTGGATTCGGCCCTGCTGCGGCCGGGTCGTTTCGATCGCCAGGTGGTGGTCGACCGTCCGGACTACGCAGGCCGTTTCCAGATCCTTGGGGTCCATGCCCGCGGCAAGACCCTTGCCAAGGACGTTGATCTCGACAAGGTGGCGCGTCGCACCCCCGGTTTCACCGGAGCCGATCTCGCTAACCTGCTCAATGAGGCGGCGATCCTGGCGGCCCGCCGGCAGCTCACCGAGATCTCGATGGATGAGGTCAATGACGCCATCGAGCGCGTCATGGCCGGTCCTGAGAAGAAAGACCGGGTGATGAGCGAGAAGCGCAAGCGGCTGGTGGCGTATCACGAATCGGGCCATGCTCTGGTGGGAGCCCTGATGCCCGACTACGACCCCGTCCAGAAGATCAGCATCATTCCCCGCGGCCAGGCCGGTGGTCTCACATTCTTCACCCCCAGCGAAGAGCGGATGGAGTCGGGCCTCTATTCCCGCGCATACCTCCAGAACCAGATGGCTGTGGCCCTCGGTGGGCGCGTTGCTGAGGAGATCGTCTACGGCGAAGACGAGGTCACCACCGGAGCCTCCAACGACCTTCAGCAGGTGGCCCGCGTCGCCCGCCAGATGGTCACCCGTTTCGGCATGAGCGACAAGTTGGGTCCTGTGGCCCTTGGCCGCGCCCAGGGGGGGATGTTCCTCGGCCGCGACATTGCAGCCGAGCGCGACTTCTCCGAAGACACCGCCGCCACAATCGATGACGAGGTGGGACTGCTGGTGGCTGAGGCCTACCGCCGTGCCAAGCGCGTGCTGATCGATAACCGCTCGGTTCTCGATGAACTGGCCGAGATGCTTGTGGAGAAGGAAACCGTCGACGCCGAGGAGCTTCAGGAGCTTCTTATCCGCAGCGATGTGCGGGTCGCTGAATACGTCTGAGTCCGGGTCGCTGCTGGCTGAACTCCGGGCACTGCCGCTGCTTGCGGTCCTGCGCCCGGTCCGTCCGCTTGATGCCGTTTCCCGGATCGCGCTGCTGAGCGCGGCCGGGATTCGCCATGTCGAGATCGCCTGGAGCCCATGGCCCTGCTGGAGCCACGACTGCCGTGAGCTGGCCCAACGCTTCCCCGCCATCCGTTTCGGGGCGGCTTCGGTGCGAACGCTCCAGGCCCTGGAGGCTGCCGACCAGGCCGGCTTCAGCTTTGCGTTCTCGCCCGTGCTGGATCCAGGCCTGCTGAGGAGAGCCCACCAGCTGGCCATCACCCTGGTGCCGGGGGTCTTCTCGCCCACGGAGGTGCACCAGGCGGTTCAGTTGGGCTGCGTGGCCGTGAAACTCTTCCCGGCCAAGACCCTGGGGTCTGGTTACTGGTCCTCGCTCTCCGGTGCTCTGGCTCCCTTGCCCTTCTGCATCGCCGCGGGGGGACTGAAGGTCGCTGACCTCAGCGGCTGGCTCCATGGAGGTGTGGATGCTCTGGCCCTGGGCTCCACGCTGTTCGAGCCGATCAGCGAGGAGGGAGCCTGCCCCCGCTTGGATCCGCGCCTGGCCGGCTGGGTGGCGACCTACCCCTCAGCCCTTCACCAGAGGCTGCACTGAGCCTGCTGACGCAGCAGGTGGTCGGCCAGCACCAGGGCCACCATCGCTTCCACCATCGGCACCGCCCGGGGCAGCACGCAGGGGTCGTGGCGGCCCTTGGCTTCCAGCACCGTGGCCTCGCCGCTGGAGGTGATCGTCTGCTGGGCCTTGCGGATCGTGGCGGTGGGTTTGAAGGCCACCCGCAGCACGATGTCCTCGCCGTTGCTGATGCCCCCCTGGATGCCGCCGGAGTTGTTGGTGGCGGTGCGCAGGCTGCCATCGCCGGTGGCGATGAAGGCGTCGTTGTGCTCACTGCCCCGCTGCAGGCTGCCGCCGAAGCCCGAGCCGATCTCGAAGCCCTTGGTGGCCGGCAGCGACATCACCGCCTTGGCCAGGTCGGCTTCGAGCTTGTCGAAGACCGGCATGCCCAGCCCCACCGGCGCCCGGCGAACCACGCACTCGATCACGCCGCCGCAGGAATCACCCTCGCGGCCGATCGCCTCGATCCGCTCGATCATCCGCTCGGCGCAGGCGGCATCAGGGCAACGCACGATGTTGGCCTCCACGTCTTCGAGGCTCACGCTGGCTGGATCGATCGCGGCCTCGATGGTGTGGATCCGCTTCACCCAGGCGATCACCTCGGTGCCATGGGCTCTGGCCAGCAATTGCTTGGCGATGGCACCGGCGGCCACCCGGCCGATTGTTTCCCGCGCCGAGGCCCGGCCGCCGCCACTGCGGGCCTGGATGCCGTATTTCGCCTGGTAGGTGGCATCGGCGTGGGAGGGACGGAACGCCACCTCCATCTCCTTGTAATCGTTGGGACGCTGGTCCCTGTTGCGCACCACCATCGCGATCGGTGTGCCCAGGGTGACCCCATCGAGCAGGCCGCTGAGGATCTCGACGCGATCGTCTTCCTTGCGCGGGGTGGTGATCTTGCTCTGGCCGGGCTTCCTGCGGTCGAGCTCCGCCTGAATGGCCTCAAGATCGAGCGCCAGCCGTGGCGGGCAGCCATCGACGATCACACCGACACCACCGCCGTGGGACTCCCCGAAGGTGGTGATCCGAAACAGGTGTCCGAAGCTGCTGCCCATGGGCTGGAGCCTACTGAAACGCTCCGACTGCGGTCCTGCTGGTTCGACCTCCGTGGTGCGTCGTCCTCAGCTGCCGGTCTCCCGCATCCTGCCAACGAAGGCCGCTTCGGCCTCCTTGTTGGCCAGGGCACCATCATCCACAATGATGATCCGATCGGCAACATCGAGAATCTTGTTGTCGTGGGTCACCATGATGATCGTGGTCTTGTGATTGGTGGCCATCTCACGCATCAGGTTCACCACATTGCGGCCTGATTCCTTGTCTAGAGCAGCGGTGGGTTCATCGCCGAGCAGGATCTTTGGTTGCGCCACCATGGCCCGGGCAATCGCCACCCGCTGCCTCTGGCCGCCGGAAAGATTGGCTGGAAAGTAGTCTTCGCGATCTCCGAGACCCACTTTCTCGAGCATTTCTGCCGCCAGCTTGTCCATGTCTTCCTCGTAGTACTGATCGTGCAGTTCGAGGGAGAGGCGCACATTCTTCCTGGCGTTGAGGAACATCATCAGGTTGTGGGCCTGGAAGATGAAACCCACGTTGAGGCGAAGCTTCGCCAGTACCTCCTTGCCGGCTCCATGGAGTTCCTCGCCGAGGATCTTCAGGCTGCCGTCCTGGCATGCCCGCAAGCCTCCCAGCATTGTGAGCAGGGTGGTCTTGCCGGAACCGGAAGGCCCTGTGCAGATCACGATCTCGCCCGGCTGGATGTCGAGAGTGATGTCCTTGAGGGCGTGCTTGCGGCTGTCGCCGCTGCCGAACCAGTGGTTCACGTGTTTCAGGGAGATCACGGGTTCGACGGTTGGCAAGGAATCACCGGCGGGTACAGATTCTCCAGTGCGCACTCGTGCGGATTCAGAAGACATCGGCCGGATCGAGTTCCACAAGTTTGCGGGTGGCCAGGGCGCCGGATCCCACGCACATCACGAAGGTGAGGATCAACACCTGCAGTGCCCGGTTCAGGGTCATGAACACTGTGAGCTTGGTGACGTTGGCCAGCAGGCTGTAAAGACCCATGGAGATGATCACACCCGGCACGAAGCCGATCAACGCCAGAATGGCCGACTGCTGGATCACCACGCTGATCACGAAGGAATCGGTGTAGCCCATCGCCTTCAGTGTGGCGTACTGGGGCAGATTATTCATCACGTCACCGAAGAGGATCTGGTACACGATGATGCTGCCCACCACGAAGCCCACCAGAACGCCGAGGGAGAAGATGAATCCCACCGAGGAGTTGCGCTTCCAGTAGTTCACCTCCAGCTCGGCCAGTTCATTGCGGGTGAGCACCTTCACTTCTTTCGTCATCAATGGCTGCAGGGCGGCCTGCACGGCGCTGGCTGAGCTGCCGGGCCGCAGGCGGATCAGGCCCAGTTGGATCATGCGGTGATCCGCCTTGGGGAACATGTAGAGAAAGGTGTTCTCGCTGACGATCAGATTGGCCTCGGCCGCGAAGGTGGCCCCCATCGAGAAGGTGTCGACGATGCGGATCGATTTGCCGTTGATCTCGAGTGGATAGACGCCATCTCGCTTCAAGATGCTGGTAACATCTCCGTATTGCTTCTTGGAGTTGCGATCGAAGAGCGCGTTGCGCAGCGGCTGCAGACGGAAAGGATCGTTCTCGAGTTCGGGAAAGGCGAGGGATGGCTTGGCGAGATCCACGCCGAAGGTGTAGATGTCGTAAGACTGCCGGGTGGCGGGGGTGATCCAGGTGCCGCGCGAGATGCGCAGCGGCGAGATGCTCTCCACCCCTTCAACCCCGAGGGCCTGATAGAGCCGGCTGCGCTGGAAGTCCTGCAGGGATCCGAGGTTGCTGTAGCCCTCACTCACCATCACCAGATCGGCGCGGAGGCGGTCGATGGGTTTGCGCTGGCTGTTGTAAAGGCTGTCCATCAACCCCAGTTGAAAGAACATCAGCAGGTTGGAGAAGCTCACACCCGCCAGGGCGATCATCATCTTCACCGGGCTGTTGGTGACCTGCAGCCAGGCCACCGGGGTGCGTTTCAGCAGCTTGCGCAGGGGGCTGATCATGGTGCCGGTGCCGGCTTGGGGTCAAATACCACGTTCACCTGGAGATTGGAGGCGTAGCCGATCCGTTTCTGCTCTGATTCATTGAGCTGGAGCTGCAGCTTCACCTCGAACACCCGCTGGTCCTGATTCTCACCAGGCTCCCCGGCGAAGATGGTCTGCTTCTGCACCTGGGGAATCACCTGGTACACCTTGCCCTTGAGGCTGCCTTCGATGCCATCGGCGGTGATGGTGGCGCCCTGGCCCTTGCCGATCATGCGCATGTCGGTCTGATAGACCTCTGCCGTCACGACCATGCGGCTGGTGTCTGCCATCTCGAGGATGCCCTCGTCGCTCACCTTGTCGCCTGGCCTGGCGATGATCTTGAGGATGCGTCCGTTCTGGGGTGCCAGCACCGTGGCGAACTCGAATTCCTGGCGGGCTCGGTCGCGGGCGGCTACCGCCTTGCGTAGTTCATTGTTGGCGGTGGTGATGTCTTCGGGGCGCACCTCCTTGATCTGCTCCAGGGTCTGCCTGGCGCTCTCGATGTCGGAGCGAAGGGTGAGCAGGGTGCCGTCGCGGGTTTCGATCGCCTTGGCCAGATCGGCAGCACTGGTCTCGGCGCGGGTGCGGTAGCGGTCCCGCTCGAGCGCGGATACGCCCCCATCGGCGTACAGGCCGTCATAGCGCTGCTGTTCAACCCGTGCCTCGGTGGCCTTGGCGCGGGCGGCATTGACAGCCTGGTCCTGGGCGAGCTTCTGGGCGGCCAGTTTGCGCTCCAGGCTCTGCACGTTGAACTCCTGCGCCCTGATTTCCCCCTGCTTGGCACCGGCCCTCACCTGGGCCAGCTTGCTCTGGGCTACGGCCACGTTCTCGTTGGCCTCGTCGTATGACGCCTTGAGGGTGCCGTAGCTGTTCAGCCGGGCCAGGGGTGTTCCCCGCGTCACCCAGGTGTCCTCCTGCACCAGGATCTCTTCGATGCGGTCGCCGCTCAGAGAGCTCGACACAGCCACTTTGCGGATCTTGGTTTCCGGCTCGATGCGCCCCAGGGCGGACACGCGCCGAACAGCGGCGACGGGGGGCGGTTCGCTTGGTTTCGGCTGGCAGCCCAGCAGGGTCACACCCACCCCGATCAAGGACATTCCGATCAGAACGATCGCCAGACCCCCTGGAGATTTGCCCCGCCGCTGCTGGCGATGGGCGTGGGGTATGCCGCGACGGGCGGCATCTGGACGTGCGGGTCGGACCCTCAAAGAATCGAATCCGGTACAGCCGTTTCGACTGTAGGCAGGTTTCCAGACCCCAGCCCAGGGTGACGCAGGTTGTTGATCACAGGGGCAGCCCCCGCAGCTCCGACTGATTGCTCTGTGGATGATTTGCCCTGTGGATGATCGGTCCTGGAGCTGCTGGTATGTGGCATAAAAAAGCCCCCGCCAAGGCGGAGGCTTCACTTGCTATTGAGTTGAAGCAGCTGGTGGGCCGCAGGGACCCACCGGTTGCATCAGCCGATTGCAGGGGCGGTCAGTGCCACTGGGGTGGCTTCTGCAGATGC
>NZ_JAGQBU010000028.1 GCF_024345795.1 Synechococcus sp. J7-Johnson | reverse complement strand
GCGTCGCGTCCTCTTTTTGGCGCAGATCTGCTCGTAGTCCGTAAAGCCCAGCTGGAGGGGGGCGGCCATCCGTTCCAGTCTCAGTCTTGGATCTGGATTGATTTTAGCCGGTTTTTCAGATGTTCCTTAAAGATCGCTCGCGCTATAATTAATCTGGATGTTGCTGATTGGGCTAACGCCGCCCTGAGTGACAGAATAAGAGTATAGAGCGGATCAAGAGGTTAGTTGGCGGCCTGCCCACCCTAGGGGTCTGTTAGCCACAGCATCATAAGAATAACTCCCTGTTTATAAGACAACACATATCAAAGCTTCTCACCTGAAATGCTCCCTACTAGCAAACCCAACTACTTTAAACTGATGGAGTACATCCGAATAGGCATTCAATAGAATATTCCAGCTCTGCCAAGAATTAGAATGCAAATCGAAGGGGCATGCCACATATCAGCTACAACAATCCATCTAGGTCGAAGAAGTAAACCAGCTAGGCAAGACTATCGGCACATTCTATTTAAGAATAGTGATTCGAGATCTGTGCATAAAACCGATTATTGGTGGTGAATCTTTGGATTTATTGGATTTAGATGGAGCGCTGACTCGCCACCACTCTGCTCCCGCCTCAGGATATGCTTTGAATTCCTGGCCTGATTTGACAATGCCAATTATCTGGCCATCAGATCGAGGAGAACTTCTGATATTTGTATAGCCGTCTGGGTCATTGATGACGGCACGACGGCCATCTTGGCTTAGTAATGTAGAACTAATGTCTTTTATTGCTTGTTTGCTCTGTACTGACACACTTTCTGAATTTACCTGTTGCTCGATACTGACTCGATTCTGTTCGACACTAAGTATACGGGCCACTTCGGCAGGAGCAAAGATCGAAAGCACTTGAAGATTCCTAGATGCTTGCTGGGGATTCTTTACAAGATCAAAGTCATTGCGCCGAGAGAAGTAAAAATCGACTGTCTTATATCTCCACTCTCTATCCTTTTCGGAGGCTGCTTGGAGCCTCTCTCGTTGGGTCTGCTGTCGCGAGTCAAGGTACTGAAAAGAGGAGAATATAAAGGTAGTTAATGGAACAGCAATTATGGCCAGGGTGGGAAACCATTTTCTTGCAGATGAACTCTCATATGCTAGCCGATTCTCCTCGAGCAACAGTCGCCTCTCATCAAGGCTAGCCTTTGATTCTTCCAAGCTTGACATATGGCTAAGATATATAGACTCACTTTGTCTAACTGACTGCTGACTCTTCTGCAAAATTTGCGTGAACCTCTTAACATATAAGCTGCGTAAAGCGGGCTATGGCTAACGCTCGCCATCACCTGGCCGCAAGGAGCCTGAGCGTACAAAATGAGAATCTAGGTGGCGGATCAGGTGCATGGTGATGTTAGCCTCCACTCACTTCTCCCGCAGCTTCGCGTCAAGAAACTGAAGCACGGTACGGGCCGCGTTGATGAACAGGATCGCCTCATCTTCATCGAGCAACTCGTCGTTGGGGTGCGCTACGCTGCCGCGGTTGCGCGCGGGGTTGAGGGCATCCATTACGCTGCCCAATGCACGAAGGACCTGGACTATTGGCCCCTTATGCGCACCGAGGGCCTGAAGGTTTGGGTGATCTCGCTTCAAGATCTTGAACAAGTCGAGTATGGATGGATCAGTGGAGTAGCTGTATCCAGCTTGGGCGCAAACGGCCTTCAGGTACCCGTGAAGTGCGGTGTGAACTCGATCGACGGCACTCGTTGGACCATTTACTCGCATCAGGGTTTCTGCGTCGTCGATAGCTCGCGCTACGACTTCGCTGGTCGTGGCGAGTTCTGGCGCCTCAACGGCTGCGGCGACAAGGCAGGTCTCAATAATTGTCCGAATGTGGTCCCCGGCCTCTGGCGAGCGAAGAGCTGAGGAACCTACTGGGTACTTGTCGAGGACCCCGGCAAGAATCCTGGCTTGAATCCGAGGCGTTGCCTCGCTGAGGATCTGGGTGAACCGTTCTCGTGTGGTTCCTTCGTATTGGTTCGGGTCGATGCAGAGTTCGCAGTACTCGCCGTAGAACTCCGCGTGAGTTCGGTACGAGAAGTCACCCAAGTAACCGCCCGAGACGCCGATGTAGCGGTTAACTACGAAGGAGATGTCTCGGCGCGAAATTCCTGGCACGGTGTCTTCTCAGTGTGTGGCTAACAGTATTTCGGCGGGTCCGGTATCCATCCCTAACCCGGCTCACTGGCCGCATAAGAATCCCCCAAAGCCGACAGCCTTTCGTGGAGCTCTCACCAGCGTAGGGCCTTTGAGGGATTTGGCTCATCGGCGTTGGGTTCATAGGCGGGTCCGCAAACCGAATGTTCAGGTTGCTACAAAAGGTCCGCTGGGCTCAACACCCCACATGGGCCACGATTCAGCACATGGGTATAGATCATCGTGGTCTTCACGTTGCTATGTCCAAGCAATTCCTGGATGGTGCGGATGTCCTGGCCACGCTCAAGTAAGTGAGTCGCGAACGAGTGGCGAAATGTGTGGCAACTGGCCGGCTTGCTGATGCCGGCTCGCAGGATCGCCCGCTTCACGGCCTTCTGGATCACGGATGGATCGATGTGATGCCGGCCTTCCATTCGGGTCTTGTTGTCAAACCAGCGGTGCGACTGTGGAAAGACCCACTGCCACCCCCATTCCGAGGCCGCGTTGGGGTACTTCCGTCCCAGTGCCATCGGCAGCATCACCCTTCCCCAACCTGCCGCCAGGTCTCTCCGGTGAATCTGTCGCACCGCCTCCAGATGTTCCTGCAACGGCTCCAGAAGGCTGGCTGGGAGAACGGTGACCCGGTCCTTGTCCCCTTTGCCGCTGCGAACGGTCAGCTGCCGGGCCTCGATTTCCACATCCTTCACCCGAAGCCGCAGTGCTTCCATGAGCCGCAGACCGCTGCCGTATAGAAGCTGCGCCACGAGTTGTTCGGTGCCCTTGAGCTGTTGCAGAACATCCCTCGTCTCTTTCAACGTGAACACCACCGGCAGCCTCTTGGGCTGCCGTGCACGCACTACACCGTCCAGGTTCCCTACATCACCGCCCAGCACCTGCCTGTAGAGAAATAACAAGGCCGACAGCGCCTGATTCTGCGTGGAAGCACTCACCTGCCCCACCGTGGCCAGATGCGACAGGAAGGCATTGATCTCCTGCTCGCCCATCTCCCTGGGATGCCGCATCCCGTGAAAGCGCAGAAAGCGTTTCACCCACTGGGCGTAGCTGGTGATCGTGCGCCGGGCGTAACGCCTCACCTGCATCTCCTCACGGAAACGATCCATCAGCCGTGGGCCTGAAGCCTGAGCCATGCGTTCAACGCAGATCCACTTTCAGGGTTCCCCGCTCGGTCCCTCCCGAGCCCGCGTCAGTGTTGCCTCCAACTCACGCCGCCACTCGCCCGGGGCGAATGAATGCCAGCGGCCGTGGCCGGGCAGCAGCCAGCGCACATCCAGATCGAGCAGGCGCTCCACCGACCGCAGCTGCTCCTCCCAGTTCCACCAGCACACCCGCCGGGAGGCCACCACACCCGGCGGATCCACCCCCCACCAGAGGTGGTCGCCGCTGAACAGCACCTGATCCGCGAACAGCACCGCCACACAGCCGGCCGTGTGTCCCGGCACCGGAATCACCAGCAGATCGTCATCGAGCCGCAGGCGCTCAGTGCCCTCGAAGCGGTGCTCCGCCTCAGCGGCCGCATCGGCATCGGCGCTGTGGATCCAGCGCTCGGCTCCGAAACGCCGGGCCCAGGCCTGGTGATCGGCCACGTCATCGCGGTGGCTGAGCAGGATGCGGCTGACGCCACCCATGGCCTCGATACGGCGGGCCAGCTCTGCGCTCCAGCGCGGGGAATCAATCAGCACGTTGTCGGGGCTGCCATCGCTGCGCCGCCGGGTGATCAGCCAGCTGCTGGCCCCGAAGCTCTTGCGCGACGCCCAGCCGCAGTAATGCACCTCCCCCTGCGCAAGGCTCATCACCAGGGATGGGAAGCCATCGGCGGGCGTGAGCGCCAGCAGCTCCCGAATGGTGCCGATGGCCGCTACCGGACAGGCCTGCAGCGCCAGCAACGCCGCCCTGACCTCCTCCTCCCCGGCCGGCTGGGCCCACACATGCGACGTGCGGCCGGTCGGCGCGAAGTGGGCCGGATCGAACTGCCAGCAGGTGCCGCAGTCGATGCAACTGCGATCCACATAGAAGGGACCGTCCGCATTGACGGCCAGACGCTCGGCGGCACGGGCCATGGCCAGACTCCGGGACCAATCCAGCCTGGCGAGCGCGGACCATCAGCGGCCGCTGATCCGGTCGCTCGGCATACTTTCTCCATGACCATCACCGGCACCGGCGGCGCCTTCGGCGGCAGCGCGATCACCACCCAGCTGGGCCAGCAAGGCCTGGGGCAGCAGCCCTGGTGGGTGGAGCAGTGGATGGAGCTGATCAACTCCTATCGCTACAAGAAACGGCTCGAGCGCGCCTGGTCGTATGTGCGTGAGGGCAACGTGCTCTCGATCCGCTTCGAGGGGAGGCGGGTGCATGCCCGCGTGCAGGGCACCGAGGAGGAGCCCTACAAGGTGAAGCTCTGGCTGGATGTGCTCAGCGACGACGACTGGGGCTACGTGCTCGAGGCCCTCGGCCAGAAGGCCCGCTGGTCGGCCCAGTTGCTGGCCGGGGTAATGCCCCAGGACATCGAGCGCGCCTTCGCCGCCAGCGGCCGCCGCCTGTTTCCCTTCAAGCTCCAGGAGGTGCGCAGCGAATGCAGCTGCCCTGACAAGGCCAACCCCTGCAAGCACGTCAGCGCCGTCTACTACCTGATGGGTGATCGCTTCAGCGAAGACCCGTTCGTGCTCTTCCAGCTGCGCGGTCGCTCCAGAACCCAGCTGCTCTCCGACCTGGCCAAGCGCAGACGGAAACAGCTGGCTGCAGCCGCAGGCGGTAAGCGCCAGGCCGCCGTTCATGTGCCGCACCCCGTCCACCCAGCCGTGGGCGACCCGAGCCGCTGGTGGTCGTACGCATCGGCCCTGGATCCGGATCTGGTGGTGATTACTCCGGCCATGGAAGGGGAGAGCGGGCTCGATGAAGCCGGTGAGCTGCCCCTGGCCCACGAACCCCTCTTCCCAGACGCCAACAGCCGCTTCCTCTCCCTGCTGCAGGCCCAGGCCAGCCGGGTGAGCCAGCTGGCCTGGGCCCAGGCCATGGGTGGCGGTAGCAGCGATGCCGCTGACTGAGCCCGGGTCATCCCCCGGCGAAGCCCCCTGGCTCAGCCCTGCTGGGATCGAGCGGGCCAGCTGGTTGCTGGCCTCTCACCAGAGTGCCTTCGGACGGCCCCTGATCGCCACCTCCACCCCTGCCCTGCCAGCCCCATCCCCCGGTGAGGCGCGGCAGCGGGCCCAAGAGCTGTTCGCCGCCGCCACCGTGGTGCTCGCCCACGACGGCAGCGCCGATCGACCTGATCAGGACCCCCGCCTGATCTACGCCAACCGCTCGGCCCTGGCGCTCTGGCGCCGCCCCTGGCACGAGATGGTCGGCATGCCCTCCCGGCTCACGGCGGAGCCCGCTGAGCGCTCAAGCCGAGCCCGCCTGCTGACCAGCGCCCGGGCCTTGGAGGCGATCAGCGGTTACACCGGCATCCGCATCGACAGCCACGGCCGTCGCTTCGTGATCAGCCGCGCCCGCCTCTGGACCCTGCGCGATCGCGACGGCCGCGATTGCGGCCAGGCCGCTGCCTTCTCGAACTGGTGGTGGCTTCTGAATTAGCGCTTGGCTGCAACTCCTGGCTGCAACTTTTGTCGGTTCTCCCCCCTGCTCTGGTGTAGAGACCGACCAAGGCGTGCAGCCCGTACCGAGATGGACGGTTTCTGCGCTCCAGGATCTCATCTAGATCAGCCACATTGTTTGGACGGGTGATCCGGAAACACCCTGATCATTTATCTGTTAAGGACATCACCATGCTGACCCTGCGCCATTCCCCCTTCGATCTGCTCGAGCGTCTGGAGCAACAGGTCAATCAGGCCGAGCGTGTACCTGCCGCCGAAGTGCATGAAACCGCTGAGGCCTACGTCGTCGTGCTGGAACTGCCCGGCGTCGACAAAGATTCGATCGAAGTGAAGGCCACCGATCGCTCCTTGCTGATCAGTGCCGAGCGCCGCTCCCAGACCAGCAGCGGCAACGACAACGCCAAGGAAGCCGGCCCGATCCACAGCGAATTCCGCTATGGCACCTGGAGCCGCAGCTTCCGTTTTGCAGCCGGCCTGCAGCGGGAGGGCATCGAAGCCCGCTACCGCGACGGCCTGTTGACCGTGACGGCCCCCAAGGCCCAGACCCACAGCACCGTGGTGGTGAAAGTGGAGAGCTGAATGGAAGCGGGGGTCGGCTGAACCAGACCCCCGTTGGAGTCGACACGAGGAGAGCTGAGCGAGCTCCGGCCTTACGGCCGGAGCTTTCCTAAGAAACACAGCGTTGCGGCGGGCCTCTCTGTTTTCTCTATTCAGGCTTCAGTGAGCGTTAGGCCGAGGCGCTGAGCTCGTCTCTTTATGGCATTGATCTGTATCTGCCGCTGCTCCGCTTCGTAACGGCTCAGACCAGGATCAACCAGGGATATGCCATCGCGCAATGCCCGGTAATAGAGTTCGGCCAACTTGCGTGCTGTTGCAATAATTGCCTTCGGACGACCAATCCTCGCTGCTAACCGCCTTTGCAATCCACCGAGAGATGTCTTCGTACGCGCCAGAACTTGCGCTGCCATCCAAAAAGCAGTCCGGGCAGGATTGGCTCCCACCGCTGTGCCTGATGATAGAAGCCTTCCGCCAGATACCTTGTTCCGCGGGGCCAGGCCAAGCCATGACGTGAAATGCTTGGCCGTCGGCCACCGACTCATATCTGTTCCACACTCACTAATCACTGTCAAAAGAGTTCCATGGCCCATTCCAGGTAGCTGCATCATGTCTCTGCCACAAAGCGCAGCGCACAGTGGCCTGGGATTGAAGTTCAGAGATCGAACGCGATTTCGACTATCAAGTTTCACACTTGAGAGCTTCTTGTCATTCAAGAACTGCCTATTCTCCTGGCTGGCTGACGCAACCAGGGCCTGCAACAGTCCATTGATTCTATCTTCGCATCTTGAGATTCTCTCAGAATAGAAGTCGTAAAGAGAAAATGCATTCTCCAACTCGAAAAGATGGTCATCCTCATAATTTCCTTCCAGCGCTTTGGCGATTGTCTGCTGGGTCTGCTTGCAGCGTGCATCTCGATGTTCGGCCAAGACGAGGGGAGCCCTTTCGCCAGCAAGAATAGAAGTAATGATCCGACGTCCAGTTTCGCCCATGACATCTGTGACAACATGATGAAGCTGTAGATTCATCTGCATCAGCGCCTTCTGGATTAACTGTAAATAACGGGCTCGTCCTCTGGCAAGGTTCTCTCTTGTGCGAACGTACGATCTCAAATGTGCAAGTGTACCTTCAGGAAGAATGCTGCCCCGTAATAAGCCATAAGAGTGGAGCTGCTGGAGCCATTGCGCATCATTGATATCCGACTTGCGGCCCGGAACACTTTTGACATGCCTGGCATTCACGAGATCAACTGCAATTCCAGCCTTGACCAGAATCTCAAATGCTGGAATCCAATAAACCCCTGTAGACTCCATTGCTACAGTCGTAATCCCGTGTCCTTTGAGCCAGGTCGCCAATTCAAGCAGGTCGCCGGTAAATGTTCCGAACTGTCGCGTTGACTGATCTTCAAGTTCGCAGGGGATTGAAACAACATGAAAGCGGCTGCCGATATCAATGCCCGCTGCCCTGGGATTGACTACGGCCAGTTTTGATCGTGGCTGTCGTTTGATGCCGGTTGAGTTGCTCATGGGGCTGCGATGTACGTTGAAGGGCGCAGACGGGGTCTTCGTGCAATATCGTTTTCCTAATCGGGATGAGATTCATGATGATCATGAACTCTCGCCAGGTGAGATTTCGTACAAGACCCTGAGCCAGGTTTTTTTACGGGGTCAGGCCTCCAGTAATCATTCGGCCGCTGACCACGCCCTTTCTCATCATGAACACCTGCTCAGGATTTGGCAGCACGTGTTTCGGCTGGGGGGACGCGCAAGCTGTGCAGTGCTGTTTTTTTGCGTCAGTCCGCTGTGTCGTCGTGGGCGAAGCGGCTGTACAGGAAATCCAGCGCCTGGTTACGCAGGTCGTAGTAGAGAGGGTCCTCCATGATTTCCTCGCGGTTGCGCGGCCGCGGGAAGCTGATGTCCATGATTTCGCCGATCTTGGCAGCCGGGCCGTTGGTCATCATCACCAGCCGATCGGCCAGGAAAAGGGCCTCATCGATGTCGTGGGTGATCATCAGCACCGTGCACTTCTGGGTGTTCCAGATGGTGAGCAGCTCCTCCTGCAACTCCTCCTTGGTGATCGCATCGAGGGCCCCGAAAGGTTCGTCGAGAATCAGCACCTCCGGCCGGATCGCCAGCGCCCTGGCGATCGCCACGCGCTGCTTCATGCCACCGGAGAGCTGCAGGATCTTTTTCTCAGCCGCCTCGGTGAGCCCCACCATTGCCAGGTGCTCCCGGGTGATCTCCTTCTTCTCACGCTCCGGCAGATCCGGCTTCACCGAATCAACCGCCAGATACACATTCTCATAGGCAGTGAACCAGGGCAGCAGGGCATAGCCCTGGAAGACCACCATCCGGTCGGGGCCTGGTTTGGTGATCCGGTTGCCGTGAAGGATCACCTGACCTTCGGTGGGGGTGGCGAAGCCCGACACCATGTTCAACAGGGTGGATTTACCGCAACCGGAGTGGCCGATCACGCACATGAACTCCCCCTGGTTCACGGCCATGTCGATGGCATCGAGCACCGTGTAAGGGCCAGTGGCGGTGGGATACACCTTGCTGACGTTCTCGAAACGCAGGAAGGCATCGCCGGGCGGAGGTGCCGCCGAGGCCGGGGCTCCCATTGGGGCAGGCTGGATCAGAGTCGACATGGAAGGTCTCGATGAGGAATGGGGAGCTGAAAGAAATCTCGAGCTGAAAGAAATCGCGACGCGAGCAAGGCACGGAAAGCGCCAACCTGGGCCGCAGGGGCCCGTTGGCGTGTGGCCTCAACTGCGACGGGGTGGGGCCAGGGGGATCTCGGCGATGCTGAAATCGCGCTTGATCGTCTGCGCGTTCAGATAGCCGATCGGGTCGTCGGCATTGAAGGGAAGGCCATCGAAGAGCTCGATGCCCTGGCGCTGATAGCTGATCGCATCGAGGCCGAGTTCGCGGGCCGCGGTGCTGAACACCCCCACCTGGCAGACGCGCTCAAGGATCTCCACCCAGTTGCGCGGCAGCGGAATCTCACCCCAGCGGGCCATCTGGGTCATCATCCAGAGGTGTTCGGTGCGGCTGGGCCTGTTCAGTCCCTCACCGAAGAACAGGTGATGGGGCACTGCGCTCTCGCTCTCCGGCCCGCCCCGGTCAACGTCGGTGCTGGCTTCGCTGAAGCGGATCAGCTCCGGCTTGATGCCCAGATAGCGGCGATCGCTGAGCAATTCGCTCAGTTCGCCCCAATGGGCGGGATCGGCGCAGTAGCGGCAGGCCTCGAGCATCGCCTTGGTGAGGGCGATGTGGGTGTTGGGATAGGCAATCGCCCAGTCTTCGCGCACGCCCAGCACCTTGCCGGGGTGGCCGGGCCAGATCGCCAGGTCGCCCGCCACCGCGATGCCATGGCCGTCGCGGATGGCCCGATCGAGCCAGGGGGCGCCCACGCAGTAGCCATCGATGCTGCCGTCCTTGAGGTCGGCGAGCATCTGGGCCGGCGGCAGGGCCTGCAGGTGCACATCCTTGTCGGGGTCGATGCCATTCGCCGCCAGCCAGTAGCGCAGCAGCAGGTTGTGCATCGAGGCCTCGTGCACGATCCCCATCGTGTGGGGCTCGCGCTCGTGGCTCTTGAGATAGGCGCGGTAGTCCTCCACCGTGCGCACACCCTGCTCCGCCAGGCGGCGGCCCAGGGTGATGCCGTTGCCGTTGCGGCTCAGGGTGAGCGCCGTCACGATCGGCAAGGGCGCACCGCCGTGGCCACCGGCTGTCATCCAGGTGGGCATACCAGCCGGCATCACCGAGGCATCAAGGGTGCCGTCGACCAGCCCATCGACGATGCCGCGCCAGGTGGGTTCGCGAATCAGGCTCACCTCATCGAGGCCGTGCTTGGTGAACAGGCCATGGGCCTCGGCCACCGCCAGCGGGGCACTTGCGGCCAGGGGCAGGAAACCCAGATCCAGGTTCACTTTCTCCAGCCCATGGCGGGCCACCACCTGGTGGGGCCGGGCCCGCCACTGCTTCACCCGCTTCTGGCGGTTGAGGAAGTAGATGATCTCCGATCGCAGGCTGTAGTAGCTGGGGTGGTGCACCACCTCCAGGCGCTGCCTCGGCCGGGGGATATCCACCTCGAGAATGCCGCCGATGTTCGAGCCCGGGCCGTTGGTGAGCATCACGATGCGGTCGGAGAGCAGCACCGCCTCATCCACGTCGTGGGTGACCATCACCGCGGTGAGCTCGTGCTCGTTGCAGATCTGCATCAGCTTCTCCTGCAGATTGCCCCGTGTGAGTGCATCGAGAGCGCCGAAGGGTTCATCGAGCAGCAGCAGTTTGGGGCGGATCGACAGGGCCCGGGCGATTGCCACCCGCTGGCGCATGCCACCGGAGAGCTGCAGGGGCAACTTGCTGGCAGCCGGGCCGAGCCCCACCATGTCGATGTGCTCCTGGACCAGGGCATCGCGCTCAGTGGAGCTGATCTTTCCCATCACCTCATCCACCGCCAGGGCGATGTTCTCCCGCACTGTGAGCCAGGGCAGCAGGGAGTAGTTCTGGAACACCACCATCTTGTCGGGGCCTGGGCGCTTGACGGCTTCGCCGTCGAGCAGCACGGTGCCCTCAGTGGGGAGGTCGAGCCCGGCGATCATGTTGAGCAGGGTGCTCTTGCCGCAACCGGAGTGGCCGATCAGGGAGATGAACTCGCCCTTATGAATCTCCAGGTCGATGCCCTGCAGGGCCAGGTAGGTGCCGCCGCCCTTTAAGGCGAAGCTTTTGTCGATGGTACGCACATCCACAAGGGACGGCGCTGTGGTGGTGGTCATGGCTGGATCCTGTGCAGAGGGGGCGTAGGCAGGCCGCGGGTACGAAGCGGGGTGAGAAAGGACCATCACTGGCCGGGGGAGATGCGTGTCTGCAGCCAGGCCATCAGGCGATCGAGCACAAGGCCGATGGCACCGATCCAGATCACGCCGAGCACGATCTCGCCCACATAGTTCTGCTGGTAGGCATCCCAGATGAAGAAACCGATACCCAGGGTGCCGGGCATCACGATCTCAGCCGCGATGATCGCCAACCAGGCCAGACCGATCGAAATGCGCAGGCCCGTGAAGATGTAGGGGAGAGCAGAAGGGATCAGCACCTTGGTGAAGAAGCGCCGGCTCGACATTTGCAGCACCAGGGCCACGTTGCGGTAGTCCTGGGGAATCTGACGAACCCCTTCAGCGGTGTTGATCAGGATCGGCCAGATCGCCGTGATGAAGATCACGAAAATGGCCGCCGGCTGGTTGTTCTGAAACAGCACCAGGGCGATCGGCACCCAGGCCAATGGCGCCACCATGCGCAGGAACTGAAACAGGGGATCAAAGGCGCGGTTGATCGTGGGCTTGAGGCCGATCGTGATCCCCACGGCGATACCAACGAGGGCGGCAAGGGTGTAGCCCTGAGCCACCCGCGACAGGCTGGCCATCGTTTGCCAGAAGAGACCTTTGTCGAGGCCGCCGCGATCGTAGAAGGGGTAGAAGATCAGGGTGCGCGTGCGCTCTTCGGTGAACAGGCTCGAAGGGGCGGGCAGGGCGATCACCCCTGCCGAGGAGAGTATCTGCCAGAGCAGCAGGAACCCGCCGGTGCCCAGAAGTGGCGGCAGCCAGCTGCCGGAGCTCCTGGTGAGCCATCTCAGGGGACTGATGGACGCCCCGGGGCGGCGCGATGAGGTGGGAACCATGAATTAGATACTCCTTAAAACAAGTTCTGGGGATGGGATGCGGTCCACAGCCACTGAGATCGGGCTGTGGACCTTCAGCGAGTTGAGAGCGGTTGGGTAGGTGCTAAATCACTCCAAGCTCACTTCTTGATCTTCAGACTGTCGAGATAGGCCTGAGGATTCTCCGGGTCGTAGGTGACGCCATCAAAGAAGGTTTCCTTGCCACGGCTGGAGGAGGTGGGGATGTCCGCAGCGGGAAGCCCCAGTTCCTTGGCCGCCGTGATCCAGAGATCTTCGCGGACCACTTTGTCGTTGATCGCCTTGGCCTGCTCCACCGTATCGACCACGCCGGGATAGAACTTCCAGCGCATCGATTCGAGCAGGAACCAGAGGCTGAGACTCTTATAGGGATAGGAGATCACACCGCGATCGCTGGCCCAAT
This sequence comes from Synechococcus sp. J7-Johnson, assembly GCF_024345795.1. GTDB lineage: Bacteria > Cyanobacteriota > Cyanobacteriia > PCC-6307 > Cyanobiaceae > Regnicoccus_A. The sequence goes on along the minus strand of NZ_JAGQBU010000028.1, from coordinate 22,540 downwards.
AAAGGGGGCCCATCGCAGGATCGCTCTCGGGCTTCATGTCAGCGCCCAGCTTGTACTGGCCCTTGAGAGCTTCTTCCAGCACCGGCACGGGGATGTTGTACCACTTGCGGGAACTGAGAATCTTGGCCACCTCCGAACGGTTCTCGGCCTTGTCCATCCACATCTGGGCTTCGATCAGCCCCTTGATCAAGGCCACGGTGGCCTTGGGATGCTTGTCCACCCAGTCGGCCCGTACTGCCAGATACTCCTCAGGGTGGGACTTCCAGATCTGGGCGGTGATCGCCGGCAGATAGCCCACCCCGTCCTTGACGATCCGGGACGGCCAGGGGTCGCCGGTGGAGAAGGCCTGCATCGTGCCGTTCTTCATCCCCTGGAGGGTTTCGGTGGCGGGCACCGTCAGCAGCTCCACGTCCTTGTCGGGGTCCACGCCGCCAGCGGCCAGCCAGTAGCGGATCCAGATCTCCTGGTTCGCTTTCGGGAAGGTGTAGGAGGCCTTGAACTTGCTGCCGCTCTTCTTTGCAAAGGCGTCGAAGAAGCCAGGCGAGCTGGTCTTGAGGTCAACGCTGAGGTTGCCATCCTTGACGGCATTGGAGGCGGCGATGCCGTTGCCCTGGCTCATCAGCATCGCCAGCACATACATCGGCACCTTCTTGCCATCAGTGATCGCGCCTTCGCTGATCATCTGGGGCATGGGCATCTGCCACTGTCCGCCGTCGATGCCGCCACCGGCGGAACCGAGCACCACGTTGTCGCGGGCGGAAGGCCAGCTTGCCTGCTTGGTGAGGTTCACCTCCAGGCCATGCTTGGCGAAGTACCCCTTCTCGACGGCCACCACCAACGGCGCGGCTTCAAGGATGGGGATGAAGCCGAGATTGACGGTTTTGGTCTCGAGGCCCTTGTCGGCGGTAGCCGCCGGTGCGGAGGTGTCACCCCCTCCAGCTCCGGTATCCGGAGGGTTTCCGAGACAACCCCCGAGCATCACGCTTCCGACCAGGGTTGCGCTCATCAGAGCAAGAAATTGGCGGCGCTTGGACATGGATTCAATGGCAAAGGGAAACTGCGGCTCGACATCCTGTCGATCCGAAATAGAAGATTGAGCTTTGGGAAATACTTAGGGGAAAACGGCTCAGAGGTTGAGAACACCAACAGCCGAATCGGGGGCCTCAGGGATGGAGCATGGGGTCACCGTTGCGGCGGTCGAAAGACCTTAAAGGCAAGGAATGGCGCCTGGGCCTTGCCATCCGGAAGGATTGCGTATGTCAGCGATAAGTCCAGGCAATCAATCACGCCAAACCGCAGGCTCCGGGCGCTTCTGACACAAGCTCGCACTCCGGATATGGCGCTGTTACTTAGGTTGGTAGCGCCCAATCCATGGATTCCAGCTGAAATCCGCCGGCCGTGATGGAGTGTTATCTCGGATGCAAGGTCGCCCTGGCCACCATGCATGGCAAGGAGCGGGCCATCGCGCGCCCCTTCCGCTCCCTGCTTGGCCTGGAGTTTGAGCTCCCGAGGGGACTCGACACCGATCAGCTGGGCAGCTTCGACGGGCGGGTGCCGCGCACACTCGGCGCCGAGCAAGCCTGCCTCCATAAGGCCCGGCTTGGCATGGAGACTCTCGGCCTGCCACTGGGCCTGGCCAGTGAAGGCAGCTTCGGCCCCCACCCAGGGATGCCCTTCCTCGCCGCCGGCCTGGAAGTGATGGTGTTCCTGGATCAGGAGCGCGGCCTGGAGATCTGGGAGCGGCTGATCGCCCGGCGCACCAACTTCAATCACCGCTGCGCCGGTGAGCTGGCGGAACTGGAGGGCTGGCTCACGCAGGTGGGCTTCCCCGCCCATGGCCTGATCGTGCGCCCGGAGCACCCCTGCCGTGGCGCCGAAACGCTTCTGTTCAAAGACTTGCCTGATCACCAGCAACTGAACGGAGCGATCGCCGCCGCCGCGGCAGCCTCAAGCAACGGCCGGGCCCAGGTGGAAACCGACATGCGCGCCCACCGCAACCCCACACGTATGGAATCCCTGCGGGTCCTGGCCACCAGGCTGGCGAGCCGGATCGCCTCAGCCTGCCCCTCCTGTGGTGCCCAGGGCTGGGGGCGACTGGACGTGGTGCCTGGTCTGCCTTGCATCTGGTGCGGCATGCCCACGACCCTGACAAAGCGAGAGCGGTTCGGCTGCGTCAGCTGCTCCCACACCGAGGAGCACCCCCGCCCGGATGGACTGACTGAGGCGGATCCACAGCACTGCCCGCTATGCAATCCCTGAACATCACCACCGCGTATGCGGGGCCCGCCGCAGTCAAGACAACCCGAAACGAAAAATCCCGGCCATGCGCAAGCGCACAGCCGGGGACACAAAACAGCACGGACCAGATCAGGTCTGACTAGATCAGATCAGAACTTGTGATCGCGCAGGGCTTCCACCTGGTAGATATACGTGATGATCGAGTAGTCCGAGTAAAACTTGGCCGCTATATCGCTGGTGATCTTGTCGGCCAGCTCGCGGGTGCCGGTGAGCACCTCGATTTTCACATTCGAGAGGGTGTGCGACACGCTTGGCTCTCCAGTGGAGCGCACATTGCGGCTTCCTTCACCACCGGCTGCATTCACGGTGTAGCCGGTTGCACCTGCCGCCTTGATCAGCTTGATGAGTTTTTTGGAGAGAATTTCCTCTCCAACGATCACCAGCTTCCAAACTTGTTGACTCATGGGCTTAGCCTCCAATCGGTTGTGGGTTTAGAATTCTAACGACCGAGCATCATCTCGGCAATCCCAATGAACAGCGGGATGCAGATAGCGATCGCCACTGGCGTGCCGATGGCCGTGGATGCGCCGATGTAGGCTGATGGATTAGCCGAAGGAATGCCAGCGCGAAGCGTTGGCGGGCCCGAGATATCAGAGCTTGACGCGGCGATCACCGCCAACACAACAGCGCCACCGATGCTGAAGCCCGTGATCTTGTGAATGATCAGGCCAACGCCAAAGGCAAGAAAACCATGCACGATGGGTGCAATGAAGGCATAGATGGCAAACCACTGGGCAACCTTGCGCAGCTCATTCATGCGCTGGGCGGCCTCCATCCCCATGATGATCATCAGAACCGCGAGGAAGCCGCGGAACAGAGGATTGAAGAAGCTCTCGTAGACGGGCTCCGGCTTGGTGAGAATGCCAAGGGCCACGCCCAGAAGCAGCGACGTGACGGCCGAGCTCTGCACGCTTTCCTTGATGATCGGCCATACCTCGACCTTCTCGGAAGCGTTGCCGGTCTTCTTGCTGAGGTAAATACTGGCCACCACGATCGCCGTCACCAGCGCCGGGATGTCCATGAAGGGATAGAGGGCCGCCGTCCAGGCCTCATAGGGGATCTTGGCGGAATCCAACTGCGGCAGAACGGCCGCGAGAGTTGAGCCACTGACTGCGCCGAACAGACCACCGGTGGCCACGGCGTCAGGCACGCTGATGCCTGGCAGTTTCCCCAGGGTGTAACGACCGATGTACACGATCGCGATGCCAATCCCCACAGCCGCGAGCGCCGGCAGGAAGATCTCGGTGGGATTGGAATTGCGAATGGCGATACCGCCAGTCAAGCCGATCTTCATCAGCAGGAAGAAGCTGATGAACTTGTAGATCGAATCTGGAATGGCCAGTTCGCTGCCTAATGCAGCAACGATGATGCCGCCGATCAGGAAGCCCAGCGTTGGAGACTGAACCTGCTCAAGAAACAGTGTGATGAAATCGGACAAGTCGAATCCTCTTGTTGTGTTGGCACACCAAATCCAGGAGACCTTAGGAGTCAGCGGGTAATGCTTTGGGCAGGCCTGGACCCGGCCGATATGGTTCTTCACTCGTAGGCCTACGCACTGGGGGGTGAAGCGGTTTTCATCGCCCAGCGCAGCCTCCACCGCCGGCCATGGAGCCCTGAGGCCACGACAGCCGCGCCTATGGCTGCCATCAGATGGCCGAATCGATCCGGCGCCTCCTGGGCAGCTCTGGAGCCAGGGAAATCCCAACGGCGTTTCTAGAGTCGTCGCCTTCGCAGACGCCGTCGATGACTGTCGCCACCGCTGCACCCCCTCGCCTCTCGCTCCAGTGCGCCGCGATCGGGCCCGACACCACCACCATCCGCTCGCTCGACTGGGACCGCAGCCGCTTCGACATCGAGTTCGGCCTGCGCAATGGCACCACCTACAACTCCTTCCTGGTGCGGGGTGAGCGCACCGCCCTGATCGACACCAGCCACCTCAAATTCGAAGCCACCTGGCTGCCGCTGCTCGAGGAGCAGATCGATCCGCTGGCGATCGATCACCTGATCGTGTCCCATACCGAGCCCGACCACAGCGGCCTGATCGGTCACTTGCTGGAGCGCAATCCCGAGATCGAGATCGTGGCCTCCAAGGTGGCGATCCAGTTCCTGGCCGACCAGGTGCACAGGCCCTTCCGCAGCCGGGCCGTGAAAAGTGGCGAAGAGCTCGACCTAGGCGTGAATCCCACCAGCGGGGTGCAGCACCGCTTCGAGTTCCTGAGCGCGCCCAACCTGCACTGGCCCGACACGATCTTCTCCTTCGATCATGGCACCGGCATCCTTTACACCTGCGATGCCTTCGGTCTGCATTACTGCGGCGACGACATCTACGACGTGGATCCCGGCGCCATCGCCCCCGATTTCCGCTTCTATTACGACTGTCTGATGGGCCCCAACGCCCGCAGCGTGCTGCAGGCCCTCAAGCGCATGGATTCCCTGCCACCGATCCGGATGATCGCCACCGGCCACGGGCCTCTCCTGCGCGATCACCTGGGCCTCTGGATCGGCGACTACCGCGACTGGAGCAGCCAGCGCAGTGCCGGCGAGACCTATGCCGCCGTCTGTTACGTGAGCCAGTACGGCTTCTGCGACCGCCTCAGCCAGGCGATCGCCCGCGGCATCGGCAAGGCCGAGGCCCAGGTGCAGCTGGTGGATCTGCGCGCCACTGATGCTCAGGAACTGGCCGCCCTGGTGGGGGACGCCAGCGCCGTGGTGGTGCCCACCTGGCCCGCCAATCCCGACCCGGAGCTGCAGCAATCGATCGGCACCCTGCTGGCCGCCCTCAAACCCAAGCAGTGGGTGGCGGCCTACGACGCCTACGGCGGCAATGACCAGCCGATCGACAGCGTTGCAGCCCAGCTGCGCAGCGTGGGCCAGAAGGAGGCCTTCGAGCCCCTGCGCATCCGCCAGGTGCCTGACGGCAACGACTACCAGCGCTGCGAAGAAGCCGGCACCGACCTGGGCCAGCTGCTCACCCGCGCCCGCACGATCGCGGCGATGAAGTCTCTTGATGGCGACCTCGACAAGGCCCTCGGACGCCTCAGCGGGGGCCTCTACATCGTGACCGCCCGCCAGGGGGAACGCAGCAGCGCCATGGTGGCCAGCTGGGTGAGTCAGGCCAGTTTCGATCCTCCCGGCCTCTCGATCGCCGTGGCCAAGGACCGGGCGATCGAGGCCCTGATGCAGGTGGGCGACCGCTTCGTGCTCAACATCCTGCGGGACGACAACCACCAGGAGCTGCTGCGCCATTTCCTCAGGCGCTTCCCGCCCGGGGCCGATCGTTTCGCTGGGGTCTCCACCCTCGATGGGGTCTCAGCGGGCGGTCCCGTGCTGGGCAATGCCCTGGCCTACCTGGGCTGCCGGGTGGCCCAGCGCATGGAGGGCCCCGACCACTGGATCATCTACGCCGAGGTGGAGGAGGGCACCGTGGCCGACAGTGAAGCCACCACCGCCGTGCACCACCGCAAGGTGGGCAACCACTACTGATGGCCTCCTCCTCTGCCGCCGCACCCACCGCCGCTGCCGCGGGCACCGACCGGCGTGTGATCGTGCTGCCGATCGAGGCCGACCTGCTCTGCCTGAGGGGCCTCAGCCCCAAGCGCCTGCGCTTCGAGGTTGAGTACGGCCTCGAGCGCGGCACCACCGCCAACGCCTTTCTGTTCACGGCCGGCGTCACCAGCGCCGGCCAGCCGGTGCCACCGGTACTGATCCATCCACCTGGGGCCTCGTTCGCGCAACCCTTTCTGGATCAGCTCGCGGAGCTGGTGCCCAGCGAGGCGGCCCTGAAGGTGGTGGTGGGCCACCTCAACCCCAACCGGGTGGCACTGCTGCACCAGCTGGCGTTGCGCTGGCCGGCTCTGATGCTGGTGGCCTCCAACGCCGGTGCCCGGCTTCTGGAGGAACTCTGGAGCCAGCGCCGGCCCGCGGCCGCAAGGGCGGAGCCGGAGCCACCCCTGCCGCCCCTGCCCCCGATCGACGTGGTGAAGCAGGAGGCGAGCCGGGAGCTGGCGGCCGGTTACCACCTCACCCTGATCCCCACACCCACACCCCGTTGGCCCAGTGCCCTGGTGGCTTTTGAGGAAAGCACCGGCCTGCTGATGAGCGGCAAGTTCTTCGCTGCCCACCTCTGCAGCGAGAGCTGGGCCGAGGCCAACCGTGACAGCACCGAGGAGGATCGCCGTTACTTCTACGACTGCCTGATGGCGCCGATGGCGCGCCAGGTGGAAACGGTGGTCGACCGCCTCGATGAGCTGCCTATCCGCACGATCGCGCCGGGCCATGGCCCGGCGATCAGCGAAAGCTGGCGCAGCCTGCTGGCCGATTACCGCCGCTGGGGCGAGAGCCAGGAGAAGGCGCAGCTGTCGGTGGCCCTTCTCTATGCCAGCGCCTACGGCAACACCGCCGCCATCGCCGATGCCCTTGCCCAGGGAGTGGCGCGCACGGGGGTCAGGGTCGAGAGCTTGAACTGTGAATTCGCGCCGCCGGAGCAACTCCTGCAGACCATCCGCGGCTGCGACGCGTTGATGATCGGCTCCCCCACCCTCGGGGGCCATGCCCCCACGCCGATCGTCTCCGCCCTGGGCACCCTGCTGGCAGAGGGCGACCGGGACAAACCGGTGGGCGTGTTCGGCAGCTTCGGCTGGAGTGGGGAAGCGATCGACCTGCTCGAGAGCAAGCTGCGCGACGGCGGCTTCCGCTTCGCCTTCGAGCCGATACGGGTGAAGTTCAGCCCCGATGGCGCCACCCTCAAACGGCTGGAGGAAACCGGCACGGCCCTGGGGCGGGACCTGCAGCAACAGCACAAACGCCAGAAGCGGGTGGCAGGCGGTGGCCTGAGCGAAAGCCGCAGCAACCCGGCCGTGCTGGCCCTCGGGCGGGTGGTGGGTTCCCTCTGCGTCCTCACCACCCGCAAGGGGGAGGGGGAGGAGGCCCTGGCAGGAGCGATGGTGGCCAGCTGGGTCAGCCAGGCCAGCTTCAGTCCGCCGGGTCTGACCGTGGCCGTGGCCAAGGACCGCGCCGTCGAGGCGCTGCTGCATGTGGGCGATGGCTTCGCCCTCAACGTGCTGGCCGCTGGCCGGGAGAGCGGCCCAATGAAGCAGTTCCTGCAACCCTTCCCCCCCGGAGCCGATCGCCTGGCCGGCCTGGAACTGGAGAGCAGCCCGGGGGGGCAACCGGTGCTGCCTGAGGCCCTGGCCTGGCTGGAGGCCCGGGTGAGCCAGCGGATGGAATGCGGGGATCACTGGCTGATCTATGCCGAAGTGAGCCACGGCGCCCTGCTGGATCCTGCGGGCACCACGGCGGTGCACAAGCGGCGCAGCGGAGCCAACTACTGAGTCGGCTAACTCATACTCACTCCGACATAGTGGTATCCTGTGGCAAATCAGGCGCATTCAGCCCTCTTCGCCCATGGATCTCTCCAACCCCGCCACCACTGCCAATCTCGAAGCCGCCTTCGGTGGCGAGAGCATGGCCAACCGCAAATACCTCTTCTTCGCCGATGTGGCCAGAAAGCTCGGCAACCCCGAGCTGGCCAAGCTCTTCCGCGACACCGCCGCCCAGGAAACCGAGCACGCCTTCGCCCACTTCCGCCTGCTCCATCCAGAGCTGGTGGTGGAGGATCCTGCATCCCTCAGCGAGGAGCAGAAGCAGAAGGTGCTCACCCGCTGCCTTGAGCTGGCGATCGAGGGTGAAACTTACGAGTACACCACCATGTATCCGGAATTCGCCGCAGCCGCCCGCGCCGACCATGACGCCAGCGCCGAGAGCGAATTCAATGGGCAGATCGCAGAATCGAAAGACCACGCCGGCCTCTTCCGCAAGGCCGCCAGCAACTTCGGCTTCCTCACCCCGATCGAGAACCACCACGCCGACCGCTACGGCATCGCCCTGAAGGCCCTCTCCGGTGAGGGCAAGGCCGGCGAGGCCAGCGAACCGCTGCCCGGCCTCTGGATCTGCAAGGTCTGCTCGATGATCTACGACCCCGCCATCGGCGATCCCGATTCCGGCATCGCCGCCGGCACCCCCTTCGAGGCAATCCCCGACGACTGGGAGTGCCCGATCTGCGGCGCTCGCAAAGTCAGCTTCGAGCCCTACCGCGAACCCGAACTGCTCGCCGCCTGATCCACCATGACCGCCAGCCTGTTCACGCCTTTGCCGCTCGGCCCCCTGGAGCTGCCCAACCGGGTGTTGATGGCGCCCCTCACCCGCTCGCGGGCCGAGGAGGATCACGTGCCCGGGCCGCTGATGGCCGAGTACTACGCCCAGCGCGCCTCAGCCGGGCTGATCATCGCCGAGGCCACCATGGCGATGGAGGGCCATTCATCGTTCATCCGTGAGCCCGGTATCTATTCCGCCGCCCAGGTGGCCGGCTGGCGGCTGGTTACCGAGGCGGTCCACAACGCAGGTGGACGGATCGTTCTGCAGATCTGGCACGGCGGCCGTGCCTGCCATCCGCTCCTCAACGGCGGCCGCCAGCCGATGGCCCCCAGCCCGATCGCCATCAGCGGCGACGAGATCCACACCCCCGAAGGCAAGAAGCCCTACGTGGTGCCGCGCGAGCTGGCCGACGAGGAACTGCCGGCCATCGTTGAGGGCTTCCGCATTGCCGCCCGCAACGCCATCCTCGCCGGTTTCGACGGTGTGGAAGTGCACGGGGCCAACGGCTACCTGCTCGATGAATTCCTGCGCGATGGCAGTAACCACCGCGCAGGGCCCTACGGCGGACCGATTGAGAACCGGGCACGGCTGCTGCTCGAGGTGATCGATGCGGTGCAAACGGAGGTTGATCTGGTGGGGCTGCGCCTCTCCCCCCTCAACAGCTACAACGCCATGGCCGATTCCGATCCGATCGGCCTCTCCAGCTGGCTGGCCGAGCGGCTGGGCGGCACCGGGCTGGATTTTCTGCATGTGATGCGCGGCGATCTGCTCGGCCAGCAGCAGGGGGATCTGCTCAGCCCGATCCGCGAGCGCTTCAGCGGCACCCTGATCGCCAACATGGGCTACAGCGCCAGCGAGGCCAACGCCGCCATCGCAGCTGGCGCCATCGACGCGGTGGCCTTCGGCACGGCCTTCCTGGCCAACCCCGACCTGCCCGAGCGCCTGCGGCGCAGCGCGGCCCTCAACAGCCCCGATCCCGCCACCTTCTACACACCCGGCCCGGCCGGCTACACCGACTACCCCGCACTGCCATGACCACCCCCACCCCTCGCAGCGCCACCCTGCTGCGGCCGTCTGCCGAGCGCTTCCATGGCCAGCTCGGTTGGCTCGAGAGCCGCCACACCTTCAGCTTCGGCCACCACTACGACCCTGCCTGGATGGGCTACGGCCCCCTGCGGGTGATCAACGAGGACACCATCGCCCCTGGTCGCGGCTTCGGGATGCATCCCCACAGCGACATGGAGATCATCACGGTGATGATCGAGGGGGAACTCACCCACCGCGATTCGATGGGCAACGGCGCCGTGCTGATGGTGGGGGAAGTGCAGCGCATGAGCGCGGGCACCGGAGTGGTCCACAGCGAAATCAACGACTCCAACCGCCCCTGCCGGCTGCTGCAGATCTGGATCGAGCCCAGCAGTCGCGGCATCGAACCGGCCTATGAGCAGAAGACGTTCACCGTCGGCGAAGGCTGGACCCTGCTGATCGATCCCCAGCAGGCGGAGGGCGCCATGGCGATCCACCGGCCGGTGCGGCTGTGGCGGGCCCAGCCCAGCGAAGGTGTCAGCCTTGATCTGCCCATAGCGGCGGGGCGCCAGGCCTGGCTGCAGCTGGTCGATGGCAGGGTGGAGCTGAGCGGCCCTGATGGGCCCCAGCCCCTGAGTGCCGGTGATGGGCTCGGCTTTCTGGCCGGGGGATCAGGGCAGCTCACGGCCACGGCTGCCGGCACCGATCTGCTGCTGTTCGAGCTGGCATGAGCGAGGCCAGCGCCCGCGACTTGCTGCGCTTCTGGTTCGAGGAGACCGGGCCGGGCCAGTGGTTCCGCAAGGATCCCGCCTTCGATCAGCAGGTGCGCGAGCGCTTCGGGGCGCTCAGCGAACGAGCCGTGGCCGGAGAGCTTCAGGAGTGGGCGAACGACCCGAGCTCGGCGCTGGCTCTGGTGCTACTGCTCGATCAGCTGCCGAGACAGCTCTGGCGCGAGCAGCCCGGGGCCTTCGCCGGGGATGCCGAGGCCCTGAAGCTGAGCCTGCGGGCTCTCGCCATGGGCTGGATCGAAGCCGAACCTGAGCGCAGTCGGCGCCAGTTCTGGCTGATGCCGCTGATGCACAGCGAAGACCTCTCCGTCCAGGAGCAGGGGCTGGTGCTGTTCGAGCGCTTCTGCGCTGCCGAAACCACGGCGTTCGCCGCCCGCCACCGCGATGTGATCGCCCGCTTCGGCCGATTCCCCTACCGCAACGAAGCTCTCGGGCGCAGCTCCAGCGCCGAGGAACTGGCCTTTCTGCAGCAACCGGGCTCTCGCTTCTGAGGGCACCTCCAAGCCTGGAAGCAGCCGCTGCCGCCGCCAGGGCAATTGATGACAATTCATGACCGTTCACTCGAAAGGCAGCGGCTGATGCTGCCGCTGATCGGGCGTGCAACTGCAATGGATTTCGATTTAACCATCGCTTATCTGGTCATGGCGACCCACGATCCCTACGCTCCTGTCCTGCGGGTGCTCCCCGATGTGGAACCGAAGCGCTGGATCGTGCGTTACCGCGGCTTTGTGCTGATGCCCCAGGCCGATCTCACCTGGTTGGTGCGACCCGAACGCAGTCCGATGCCGGTGCTGCCATTCCGCACCCCAGCCAGCTCGCTGGCGGATGTCAAGGCCCTGGTCGACTGGCGGCTCACCCGGGCCGCCTGAGCCGAGCCGAGTCCACTCCCACGCAGCTCACGCCGCTCGCTCAGGCCGCCTGAGGTGGCGTGGGGGTGGGGCCGCCGGCGGCCTGGAAGGGAAGCACCAGCGTGGCCCAGCGCTCAGGGCGCACACCACGCTGGAGCTTGGCCTGACGCACCCCGAAGGGGACCCGCAGCACGTTGGTGCCCTCCTCGCGGAAGATTTCTCCCCGGTCGTGGGAACTGGACAGGGTGGTGGGCACTGGCGGCAATGATGGACCCTGCCGAGACGGCAATCCCGATTGACCGGCCGCCAGGGCGTCGGCCATCACCAGGCGACGAATGGCAGCAGGGCCAGAAGTGTCGTCGTTGTTGCCGTTCATGTGTGGGCCTGCGAAGCGATTGGGCAGATCGGAAGGAGCAGCGTTACCGGAACTTCCGGGCGCATTACTTACTGATCGACGGGAAGAAACAACCCCTGGATTCGAAAGAAAATCTAAGGATTATCTAACTTGGCCGAATCTTAACGCCCCTGACCAGCCAGGACTGGCGCCGTGGTTACTGGTGCTGTGGTTCCCTCATCAGCCAAGGCCTGGAGCGGCAGGGCAGCAGCCAGCTCCTCAACCGATGGGCAGGTGCAGACAAGGTTACGGTCGCCGTAGGCGTTGTCGATGCGGGCCACCGCCGGCCAGAACTTGTTGTCCCGCTGAGTGTCTCCGGCGGGGAAGGCGGCCTGCTGGCGGCTGTAGGGACGGTCCCAGTCATCAGCCGTGACGGCGCCCAGAGTATGGGGCGCACGCTTGAGCGGGTTGTCGAGCGGATCCACCTGACCGGCCTCGATCGCCGCGGCCTCGCAGCGGATCGCGATCAGCGCCTCACAGAACCGATCGATCTCTTCGAGTGATTCGCTCTCCGTGGGCTCAACCATCACGGTGCCGGCCACGGGCCAGCTCACGGTTGGGGCGTGGAAGCCGTAGTCCATCAGCCGCTTGGCCAGATCATCCACCTCAACCCCTGCGCTGCGCTTGAGCGGACGCAGATCGAGGATGCACTCATGGGCCACTCGCCCGCCCGGTCCGCGGAAGAGGACGGGGTAGTGGGGTTGCAGGCGCTCGGCGATCACATTGGCCGCCAGCAGGGCCACAGCGCTTGCCTGGCGCAGGCCGAAGCCACCCATCATGCGGATGTACATCCAGCTGATCGGCAGGATGCCGGCGCTGCCCCAGCGGGCAGCCGCCACCGCGCCGATGCCCCGGGCCTGGCCCGGGAGGAAGGGGACAAGGTGGGCGGCCACCCCGATCGGCCCCACCCCGGGACCGCCGCCGCCGTGGGGGATGCAGAAAGTCTTGTGAAGGTTGAGGTGGCAGACATCGGCGCCGTAGAGGCCTGGCTTGGCCAGACCCACCTGGGCGTTGAGGTTGGCCCCGTCGAGGTAAACCTGACCGCCATGGCGATGGATCACGTCGCAGAGGCGGCGGATGCCGGGCTCGAACACTCCATGGGTGGAGGGGTAGGTGACCATCACCGCCGCCAGGGAGGCGGCGTGGGTCTCGGCCTTGGCCTCCAGATCCTCCAGGTCGATGTTGCCCTGAGCATCACAGGACACGGGCACCACCCGCAGGCCCGCCATCACCGCGCTGGCCGGGTTGGTGCCATGGGCGCTGGTGGGGATCAGGCAGATGTCGCGATGATCTTCACCGCGACTGCGATGCCAGGCGCGGATCACCAGCAGACCCGCATACTCCCCCTGGGAGCCGGCGTTGGGCTGCAACGACACCCCCGCAAAGCCCGTGATCGTGCCCAGCCAGCTCTCCAGATCCGCGATCAGCCGGGCATAGCCCCGGGCCTGGGCAGGGGGCACCAGCGGATGCAGGTCGGCGAACTCGCTCCAGCTGACAGGCGCCAGCTCGGCAGCGGCGTTGAGCTTCATCGTGCAGCTCCCCAGCGGGATCATCCCGTGCACCAGGGAGAGGTCGCGGGAGGCCAGGCGCTGGATGTAGCGCAGCAGCTCGGATTCGCTGCGGTAACGCTGGAACACCTCCTGACGGAGCCAGGGGCCCTGGCGCAGAGGCAGCCCCGCCAGCAGCTCCTGATCAGCCGGCAGCTCCGCCAGCAAGGCCTCGGCTGAGGGGATCGCGGCGGCAGCGCCCTCCCCCTGGCTGGAGCCAGCGGCGAACAGCCCAAGCAGCTGGTCGAGCTCGGCGGCATCGCTACGCTCATCCAGGCTGAGCGCCACCCCCTCCAGCGAACCGCCCTGGGACACGAGCGGTCTGAGGTTGAAGCCGGCAGCCTCCGCCCGCTCCAGCTGCGCGGCGGCATCGGCTGTGACCACGCTGATGGTGCCGAAGGCGGGGCCGGCGTCGAGCTGAAAGCCGAGGCGCACGAGCCCCAGGGCCAGGGCGGCGCGCAGGCGCAGCACCCGGCTGGCGATGGACGTCAGTCCCTCGGGGCCATGGTGCACGGCGTAGAAGCCCGCCATCACTGCCAGCAGCACCTGGGCGGTGCAGATGTTGCTGGTGGCCTTGTCGCGGCGGATGTGCTGCTCGCGGGTCTGCAGAGCCAGGCGCAGTGCTGGCCAGCCCTCCGCATCGAGCGAGCGCCCCACCAGGCGGCCGGGGATCTGGCGCTTGTGGGCCTCGCTGGTGGCAAAGAAGGCGGCATGGGGCCCGCCATAACCCAGGGGCACCCCGAACCGCTGGCTGCTGCCGATGGCGATGTCGGCACCGAGAGCACCCACGGGTGCCAGCAGCACCTGGGCCAGGGGATCGATCGCCACAGTCACCATAGCTCCGGCCCGGTGGGCCGCCTCGATCACGGTGGTTGGATCGAAGAGCTGGCCACGACTGCCGGGCAGTTGCAGCAACACTCCGAAGACATCGTCAGCGACGGGCTGCTCACCGCCAGCTGCCGTGACCGCACCGACTCTGGCGGGATCGAAGGTCTCGATCAGGATTCCCAGGGGCTCGGCCCTGGTGCGCAGCACCTCCAGGGTCTGGGGGAACACCTGCTCATCCACCAGGAAGCGGCGCGCCTGACTCCTGCGGCAGGCACCGGCACTGAGCGCCATCGCCTCGGCCGCGGCTGTGGCCTCATCCAGCAGCGAGGCGTTGGCGATCGGCAGTGCCGTGAGCTCGCTGATCAGGGTCTGGAAATTGAGCAGGGCCTCCAGCCGCCCCTGGGCGATCTCCGCCTGGTAAGGGGTATAGGCGGTGTACCAGCAGGGGTTCTCCAGCACGTGGCGCTGGATCAGGGCCGGTATGGCGGTTCCGTAATACCCCAGGCCGATCAGGCTGCGGCGCACTTTGTTGAGGGAGGCGATCCGGCGCAGTTCCGTGAGGGCCTCGGCTTCCCCCACGCCTGTGGGCAGACCCTGCTCGGCGGCTGCGGCTGGGATCAGGATGTCGCCGGGAACCACCTCGGCCACGAAGCTCTCAAGATCGGCGCAGCCCAGGCGCTCGAGCATCCGGGCCTGCTCAGCGGTGGATGGGCCCAGATGGCGTTGCAGAAAGGGGGAGACATCCCTGGGGGCGCCGGCCAAGCTGCTGTCAGTGCTGTCGCTGCTGCTCTCGACGCTCACGCCACCCGAACCGGCTTAGCGACTGGATCCTAGGGACTTCGGCCCGGCTGGCTGACGCTCAGGAGGCCTCCAGCTTGGCGCGGTAGCTGGCGGGCTCCAGCAGGTCGTCGAGCTGGGAGGGATCGCTGGGGCGGAGCAGCAGCAACCACCCTTCGCCGTAGGGATCGTTCTGCAGTTCTTCAGGGCTGGAGAGCACCGCCTCGTTGCGCCGCTCCACGGTGCCGCTGATCGGGGCGTAGATCTCCTCGACGGCCTTGACAGACTCCACCGTGCCGAAGCAACTGCCTCGCTCCAGCTGGCTGCCGATTTCGGGCAGCTCCAAAAACACGATGTCGCCGAGCTGATCGACAGCGAAGGCACTCACCCCCACCCTCACCAGCTCCCCCTCAGGGCGCACGTATTCATGGCTGTCGGCGAAGCGGCAGTCGTCGGGGACCTGGAGGGCCATCGCGGACCGAAAAACGGTTTGAACCAGTGTGGCTCCCGGTGGACCGGCTTGCTCAGCCAATCCCACCTGGGCCGCCACCTGGCACGGAGCCGGGAGGGGAGCCGGGGCCCAGCGCCGCCAGGGCCTTCTCCAGCGCCAGGGCCACGTGACCGCGGTGGGTGCCCCCCTGGCTGAAAAGCACGTAGGGCTCGCGCAGGGGGCCATCGGCGGAGAACTCACTGGTGCTGCCATCGATGAAGCTGCCGCCGGCCATCACCAGCTCGCTGGCATAGCCGGGCATCGGCGCAGGCACAGGATCGAGATAGCTCCCCACCGGCGAGCACGACTGGAAGGCCCGACACACCCGGATCAGGGGCTCGGGGGCACCGAAGCGCACCGCCTGGATCACATCACTGCGGTGTTCCCCCACCCGGGGCTGGACGGCATAGCCCAGATCGCTGAACACCGCGGCGGTGAGTTCGGCGCCGATCAACGCCTCAGACACCATCTGGGGCGCCAGGAACAACCCCTGGAAAAGCAGGCGATAGAGATCGAAACCGGTGCCGCCCTCGCCGCCGATGCCCGGTGCCGTGAGCCGGCAGCAGGCCTGCTCCACCAGATCGGCTCGGCCGGCCACGTAACCACCGGTGGGGGCGATGGTGCCACCGGGATTCTTGATCAGCGAGCCAGCGATCAGGTCGGCTCCCACCGCCGGGGGCTCGAGGGGCTCGACGAATTCGCCGTAGCAGTTGTCGACGAAGCGGATACAGCCTGGCTGGAGTGCCGCCACCCGCTCGCAGAGCCCAGCGATCGCCTCCAGGCTCAGGGAGGGCCGCCAGCTGTAGCCGCAACTGCGTTGGATCAGCACCATGCGAGTGGGCGGCGCCAGGGCCGCAGCCAGGCCGTCTGCATCCACGGCACCGGCGGCCGTGAGGGGCAGCTCGTCGTAGTGGATGCCGAACTCGGCCAGGGAGCCCTGGCCGCTGCCGCGCAGGCCGATCACTTCCTCGAGGGTGTCGTAGGGGCGGCCCGTGAGGGAAAGCAGGCGATCTCCGGGGCGCAGCACCCCGAACAGGGCCGCGGCGATGGCATGGGTGCCGCTCACGAACTGCAGGCGCACGGCGGCGGCCTCGGCCCCGAGCACCCGCGCAAAGACCCGATCGAGCACCTCGCGACCCAGATCGCCGTGGCCGTAGCCGCTGACGGAGGCGAAGTGATGGGTGCCGAGCCGCTCAGCCGCGAAGGCAGCCAGCACACGCTCCAGGGCCGGCTGAACGGCAGCGGTGCGCGCCGCTGCCAGGGGCGCGATCCGCTCAGCGGCGGCTGCCACCCGCTGCCGGGCCCAGCCGGCATGGGCACCAGCGCTCGTTGCCGTTGTCGCCATGGCCTGAAACCGGCTCGCATTGCCATGCTGCCTTGGGGCTTCCCCCACGCCGCTAGATTTCTGACCGATGCATCGGCTACATATCAGCCGACATCCCAGGTCAAGGTCGCACCTCAGCCTGATGGGTTCCCTGCAACGGGACAGCCCGCCGCAGGGGAGATGACGGACTCGAGCCTGCGCCACCATCGCGAGTGTTCATTTGGTTGCCGCTTCAGATCCAGCATCCGCTTTGCCCCAGGTCGGGCCTGCGGGCCAGGCCCTGCGGGGCCACGCCGCCGAACATCAGGACGCCGCCATCCGCGCTTCGGTGAGCGGCCGTCGTCAGCCCCTGCCGCCCAGCCAGCGCAAGTACAAGTTCGGCACCACCAGCTTCATGCTGGCGATTCACGTGGGTGCCGTTTTCGCACTACTGCCCCGCTTCTGGAGCTGGCAGGCCGTGGTGGTGCTGGCAGCCCTCTACTGGACCACGGTTCTGGGAGTGACGCTGGGGCTGCACCGCCTGCTGGCCCACCGCAGCTTCGTGGCGCCGAAATGGCTCGAGCGCACTCTGGTGCTGATGGGCAGTCTGGCCTGCCAGAGCGGACCGATCGAGTGGGTGGGGCTGCACCGCCATCACCACAAATATTCCGACCAGCCAAACGACCACCACGACGCCGGCCGTGGCCTGTGGTGGAGCCACAGCGATTGGATGCTTCACGACATTCCTGCCGTGCGCCAGATGTCTCGTTTCACCGGCGATCTGCAGCGCGATCCCTTCTACCGCTGGCTCGATCGCTGGTTCCTGCTGTTGCAGGTGCCCCTCGGAGCTGCCCTCTGGTGGTATGGCGAGCGGGCCGGAGTTCCTGGTGGCGGGCTGGGGCTGGTGCTCTGGGGCATTCCCCTGCGCCTGGCGATCGTTTATCACGTCACCTGGCTGGTGAACAGTGCCACCCACGCTTTCGGCTATCGCAACTTCGACAGTCCTGATCTTTCGCGTAACTGCTGGTGGGTGGCGATTCTCTCCTTCGGAGAGGGCTGGCACAACAACCACCATGCCCATCCAGCCAGTGCACGCCACGGTCTGCGCTGGTTCGAATTCGACATGACCTGGCAGCACATCAAGGTGCTGCGCGCCCTGGGGCTGGCCAAACGAATCCGGGTGGCCCATCTTGGTCAGCCACTGCCCTCTGCCACCAGCTCCTGACGAATGGCTGCTGCCAGATCCTCAAGGCCAGCCTCCTGCTGCAGGCGGGCTTTCTGGCGCAGGACCTCCAGGAAGCGGTCGGCGCTGATCTCCTGCTCG
This sequence comes from Synechococcus sp. J7-Johnson, assembly GCF_024345795.1. Lineage (GTDB taxonomy): Bacteria > Cyanobacteriota > Cyanobacteriia > PCC-6307 > Cyanobiaceae > Regnicoccus_A. The sequence continues at coordinate 4,764 of NZ_JAGQBU010000028.1, read as the reverse complement.
GCCGCCACCCCCAGCCCCTCCAGGGTTCGGTGCAGATCCATCAGCTCGGCATCGAGCTCGCTGGCGCTGTAATCGCGCTGGCCGCTCATCACCGCCGCGAAGCGCTCCCGGCGCTGGGCCTTGGCCACTGGATAGGCCGCCAGCACCTGGTCGCGGCAGAGCCGCCAGGGCCGCCCGGCGCAGAGCAGGTCCGCCAGAGCGAAGCTGAGGCCAGCGGCCTCCTCCTCGGCAATGCGCAGATCGAAGGCGCGCGGTGGAGGAACCAGGCCCACAAAAATCTCCAGCAGATCGCCGGGCCCCAGCGGCACCCCTTTGTCGCTGAGCAGGGGCCGCCCCCCCTGGCCCAGGGCCTCGATCAGATCGGGATGGCCGGCCAGGGGGCCAGCCTGGACCCCGCCGGGGGCGGCCATCCATTGATTGATGCGCCCAAGGGCCAGGAACACCTCAGGGCCAGGGGAGGCGAGCTTGCGGTTGCGCAGCATCGAGACCTGGGAGTTGTGGATCCGGCCCAGATCCAGCACCTCGGCCAGGCCGGGCAGCACCCGGTGGGACCAGCCGTTGCGCTCATGCCAGGCCCTAATCAGATACGAAAAAGCTTCGCGTCCTGATTCGATTTCTGCCTGATATCCCACCTGATCTGGATTCGTACTGCTACCATTCTAAGGAACGATCAGGAGTCGCCCCAACGCATGACGGTCACCCCCCAACCCGCCACCCGCCCACCTGGTGTGGCCCGACTGGCACCGGCTACCTACGCCCTGAAGCAGGCCCGCGCCCTGCACCGGCCCCGGCCCGGCCAACCAGCTCCTGAGGCGCCCAAGGGCACCCGCTGGGCCACGATAGGCTTCATGGCCGTGGTCCACGTGCTGGCACTGGTGGCCCTGCTGCCCCAGTTCTGGAGCCTGCCGGCCGCGATCAGCATGCTGGTGCTCTATTGGGTCACCGGCTGTCTGGGGGTCACCCTTGGGTACCACCGTCTGCTGGCCCACCGGGCCCTGCGGGTGCCCCAGTGGCTGGAGCGCTTCTTCGCCACCTGCGGCGCCCTCAGCTGCCAGCACGGTCCGATCGACTGGGCCGGCCTGCACCGCCACCACCACAAGTTCTCCGACACCGACGCCGATCACCACAACAGCCACAGGGGCTTCTGGTGGAGCCACATGGGCTGGATGTTCGAAGAGATTCCAGCGATGGCCGCCGTGCCCCGCCTCACCGGCGATCTGCAGCGCGATCCTTACTACCGCTGGCTGAACACCAACTTCCTGCTGCTGCAGATCCCGGTGGGCCTGCTGCTGTTCTGGATCGGCACGGCCACCGGCGCCGGCGGCTGGGCCCTGGTGCTGTGGGGCATCCCGCTGCGCCTGGTGGTGCTGTACCACTGCACCTGGCTGGTGAACTCCGCCACCCATTGCTGGGGCAGCGTGTACCATCAGAGCGGCGACGAGTCGCGCAACAACCCCTGGGTGGCGGCGCTCACCTTCGGTGAGGGCTGGCACAACAACCACCATGCCTTCCCCCATTCAGCCCGCCACGGCTTCGGTGCCCGCCAGTTCGACCTCACCTGGCAACACATCCGCCTGCTGCGAGCCCTGGGCCTGGCCACCCAGGTGCGTCTGCCCGCGGCCGCTGCCAGGCCATCGCAAGCTGTGATCTAGGATCGCTGATCGCCTCAGGATGCAGGCCGTCACGCCGACGGCTCCTGCCCGATCCCTCGTTCCCGCCGTTCTGTTTCCATGGCCAAGCGCGTCTCCGTCGTCCTCAGCGAGGACGTTTACAGCCTCGGGAAACAGGGTGACCTGGTGGAGGTGGCTCCCGGTTACGCCCGTAACTTCCTGCTGCCCCAAAGCAAGGCCGTTGCTGTCACGCCCGCCGTGCTGCGCCAGGTGGAGCACCGCCGCGCCAAGGAGGCCGAGCGCCAGGCAGCCCTGAAGCAGGAGGCTGAAGCCTTCCGCACGGCCTTGACCACCATCGGCCGCTTCACCGTCAAAAAACAGACCGGCGGCGACGACGTGCTCTTCGGAACCGTGACCAACGGCGATGTGGCCGAAGCGATCGAAGCAGCCACCAAAAAGGAACTCGACCGCCGCGACATCGCGGTACCCGAAATCCACCGCACCGGCTCCTACAAGGTGCAGGTCAAGCTCCATCCCGAGGTAACCGCCGAGATCAATCTGGAAGTGGTCAGCCACTGACAACGTTCCGGCTTGCAGCTTCAGACCTGTAGACGCCGGTCCTTGTTGGGCCGGCGTTTTTTTGGGCACCCGCACACACCGCCGCTCCACCAGCCTGGACCTAGCCTCAGCCCATGGTGAGTGTTCCCCTGCCGGCCCCTGATGGCAGTCCCGAGTGGGGGCCGGCTGGCGAGCGCAGCGACCAGGCAGCTGCCGCCGCCGCTCTGACATCAGCCTTTCGCCGCCGCGGCCGGGACCAGGACGAGGCCCGCTTCGAGGCCCTGCCGGATCAGGTGCCGCCCCAGAACCTGGAGGCGGAGGAGGCCGTGCTGGGCGGCATCCTGCTCGACCCCGACGCCCTCGGCCGCATCGCCGACGTGCTGCGGCCCGAAGCCTTCTACCTGAGCGCCCACCGGGAGATCTACCGCACCGCCCTGATGCTGCACAGCCAGGGCAAACCGACCGATCTCACCGCCATGGCCGCCTGGCTGGCCGACACCGGTCAGCTGGAGAAGGTGGGCGGCAGCAACAGGCTGGTGGAGCTGGTGGAGCGCACCCTCAGTACCGCCTCGATCGACCAGGTGGCCCGCCTGGTGATGGACAAATACCTCCGCCGGCAGCTGATCCGCTCAGGCAACGAGGTGATCAAGCTCGGCTTCGATCAGGCCAAGCCGATGGAGCAGGTGCTCGATGAGGCCGAGCAGCAGATCTTCGCCATCAGCCAGGAGAAGCCCTCCGTAGGACTCACCCCCACCGCCGAGATCCTCACCAGCACCTTCAACGAGATCGAGAGCCGGTCCCTCGGCACCTCGGTGGCGGGCATCCCGGTGAACTTCTACGACCTCGATGCCATCACCCAGGGCCTGCAGCGCAGCGATCTGATCATCGTGGCGGGCCGGCCGGCGATGGGCAAAACCTCGATCGTGCTCAACATCGCCAAGAACGTGGCCCAGATCCACCAGCTGCCGGTGTGTGTGTTCTCCCTGGAGATGAGCAAGGAGCAGCTCACCTACCGGCTGCTGTCGATGGAGGTGGGCATCGAGAGCGGCCGGCTGCGTACCGGACGGCTGCAGCAGGAGGAATGGCCCCTGCTGGGCCAGGGCATCAACACCCTTGGCCAGCTGCCGCTGTTCATCGACGACAAGCCCAATGCCGGTGTGCTGGAGATGCGCTCCCTCTGCCGCCGGCTGATGGCCGAGCAGGGAAAGGAACTTGGTCTGATCGTGATCGACTACCTGCAGTTGATGGAGGGATCCACCCCCGACAACCGGGTGCAGGAACTCTCACGCATCACCCGGGGCCTCAAGGGCATGGCCCGGGAGCTGCACGTGCCGGTGATTGCCCTTTCCCAGCTCAGCCGCGGCGTGGAGAGCCGCACCAACAAGCGGCCGATGCTCAGCGATCTGCGCGAGTCGGGCTCGATCGAGCAGGACGCCGATCTGGTGCTGATGATCTACCGGGATGAGTACTACAACCCGGAAACGGCCGATCGCGGCATCACCGAAGTGATCGTCACCAAGCACCGCAACGGCCCTGTGGGCACCGTGAAGCTGCTGTTCGAGCCCCAGTTCACCCGCTTCCGCAACCTGGCGGCGCCCTGACCCTCACTCGCCCCAAGCCCCATCAACATGGGGGCAACGCCCCACCATCCGATGAGCGAGCCCCCAACCAGCCAGTCCAGCCCCCAAAGCGAAGGGGGAATGGGCTCTAACGGTCCTTCGCCGGCCTCGATGAGCTGGTTGCTGGCTCTGCGCTGGCCCGTCGCCCTGGTGGCCGCGGTGGCGATCGGGGCCACAACCCTGGGCAGGATCCTGCAGGAGCCGATCAAGATCGAACTGGTGATGAAGAGCCCGTTGCCGGTGTCAGGTCAGGTGGATCTGGGCTCGATTCAGTCGCCGTTGGTGCTCGAGGAGATCAAGACACCGATCCGGACCGCTCCGATCAAAACCATTCCGATCACAGCGAAGGTGACGATGGCGGAAGCGATCGCTGTGGCATCTCCTCTGGCCGTGAACGTGCCGGAGCTGAGCCGAGGCATCGGCGTTGCCGTCAAGGGTCCCGTCGAAGCCACAGTCAGCACCCCGGTCAAAGCAGAGGTAAGTGGCACGGTGAACGCCCAGGTGGCTGGTGATGTGGGGGCGACCGTGCGTGGAGACGTGGGAACCACCGTGCAGGGGAAAGTGGATGCCAACGTGATCAATCAGCTGGACCACCGGCGCATCCGCATCGGCTTCTGAGCAGGAGCTGGCCGCCACCGGGGATCAGCCGACCGAACGAAGACTGGGGGACGACCCGTTATGGACGAATGAGTTGAATTCACTCTATCCAGGCAAGTCAGCCAGCCTCGTGAGAATGGCTCAGAACACTATTCAGGCAGGCAATGACCGAAGCCCAGGGGCAACGTTTCATGTCGATTCCATATCGATTCAAGTGTGGTCAGTAACTTGATAAAACGATAATTCTAATCTCAGGAACATCTGAAAAACCGGCTAAAATCAATCCAGATCCAAGACTGAGACTGGAACGGATGGCCGCCCCCCTCCAGCTGGGCTTTACGGACTACGAGCAGATCTGCGCCAAAAAGAGGACGCGACGC
>NZ_JAGQBU010000027.1 GCF_024345795.1 Synechococcus sp. J7-Johnson | reverse complement strand
TGCCAGCAGGAGGGGCTCCCATCTCAAGCAGTCTCTGCCTGAGATGCAAACGGGAATCATCTCGCCGTCAAGGGTTCAGCAGAGACGAAGTTCGCCGCGTGCTGTCCCGACCCCTGAACGCTTACTCGGATTTATCACGCCGCTTTCCAGAGGTCCGCGCGTCTTCGTTCACATCAGCCAGTTCCAGCAGAGAAATCGGCGTCCCTGTCGCAATGATCTTCTCACTTACGTGATCGGTTCCGACGAGCGGGGGCGGTTGCGTGCGAACGAAGTTAGGTATCAGAAACGTACACAACTACATACAGCAAAAACGAAGAGTCTCCCTGCGGCAACTATTATCGCGGCAGCGGCGTTCATCTTACTGGGACTATCAACAACCTATTCTCGAATCACTAGCTTCAGTCCCAGTCCGTCGCTTACGAGTTCCTCTCCTGCAGCCGACAAGGCAATCTCGAATGCGTACGAAGCACAGCACAGCGGCGTTCAGGTGGGAGGCGAAGGTGTGGTCGATCGAGTTCTATCAGACGACAACGACGGCAGCCGCCATCAGCGCTTCATCCTCCGACTTGCGTCGGGTCAGACCCTGCTTATCGCCCATAACATAGACATCGCTCCCCGCATCGAGGCATTGAGGAGTGGGGACCGAGTCGCATTCTATGGCCAATATGAATGGAATGAGGAAGGCGGCGTCATCCACTGGACACACCATGACCCTGATGGCCAGCACGTTTCGGGTTGGCTGAAGTACAATGGCATGGTGTACAAGTAATAGTCGTGGCACTTCATGCCGCCATCCAACTGAGTCGCCACCACATGGTCATTGTAGACATTAAGCGGCCTTCTGTTCAACTCTTTGCGGCCAGGTGATGGCGATTGCAAGGCGAAAGAATGATCCCCACTGACAACGCATATGACAGTCGCACCTGGCTATTCAATCATTATTCCTAAAGATACTCTGGCCCGCGCCTCGGACTACTTGCAGGCGCTGAAGAATGGTAGGGCACAAGCCGGAACTTACCTGAATGACCTTCTCCAGGGCTTCGACCTGCGATCGATGACTGAAGATGATCTGCTCGGCAAGCTATTCGACACCAAACAGCCTCAGATCTTTGCGGAAACGGCGGTGGTCGGGGACGGTTCGGACTGGAACCTTACTGAACTCGGCCTGTTGGGCGATGTTTCGGTTGCTGTGCCAGTGACCATCTTTGATGATGGCAATCACAGTTCCCCGACGCCGCACGATCCGCCATTTTTTGGTGTGCTGGTATTCACCCCCGGTGCTCTCCTGCGAAACGGGTGCGGGCATGCAGCGGCGGATTGGGATGAAGCGACTTCAGGCGATGGCGAGTTCTCGCTTGAGGGCTATTGCAGCCTCTATCGACGCAGGCTGCTCCCAATATTCCGCTACATCAATGACCGCGCGGGCAAGCCGCGGTCAGCCTTCGTGACAGTGCCAGGACTTGGCTGTGGGCAGTTTGCTGGTCCGTTCCGTGGTCGCCTTGGGAAAGGATTGCAGGAGGTTCTGCAGGGGCTCTTGACCGACTACGGCAGTTCTCTTCCGAACCTCAAGTGCGTGTACTTTGATCCGTACAGCGAGTGCCAGAACTTCCGCCGGGAGATCCACGGCATATCGTTCATGGTCCGACCCCTGAGGGCCTCGGGGAACCAGGAGAAGGCTCAGCTGTGTCGTCCAGTCGCTTATGCCGAAAAAGGCGACGACTTCTCAGGATGCACGCTGTATAGCCTCGTCGCATGGGACCACGTCTCTTGGCCAGGGAACGACTTCTTCGTCGGATCCCGTGCCACTGATGACGGCGTAAAGGCTGCTGCCACGAGTTCCATGGCGGTACTTACGGGCGTGACGGGGAAATATGACTCTGCTCGCTGCAAGTACCAGCCGCCTCAGCCCTACTCCAATTGGGGAGCCGTCGTCAATGACAAGCGGAGCAGAGGAGATCTCAGATTGTGGAGCTCACTGGCTGTATGGCGAGCAGATGCGCCGCTGTGATTACTTGATGCGTCCTAGTGTACAGTCCTGCAAATAACTGATAGAACATGGAGTGTCTCCCGAGGGAGCCTTTCCATGGCTGTCGGCCGTCCGATGCCGCCGCTGGTCCTTACAGAGGACGAAGTTCAGCAGTTGCAGAGCATCGCCAATTCCCGCTCTTTACCCCACTCGATCGTGCAGCGCGCACAGATCGTGCTGGCCTGCGGGGCTGGCGAAACCAACACATCGATCGCCAAGCGGATGGGCCTGACCGGCATGACCGTCGGCAAGTGGCGCAAGCGCTACCGGGAGCTGGGACTGGAGGGCTTGCACGATGAGCTGCGCCCCGGCCGGCCTCGCACCTACGAGGACGACACGGTGGCCGAGGTGATCAACCGGGCACTCCAAACCAAGCCAGCTGATGGAAGCACCCAGTGGAGCGCTCGCTCACTCGCCGCTGCCACTGGGATCTCCAAGACCACGGTGCACCGCTGGCTGCAGACCTTCTCGGTGCAGCCGCACCGGCAGAAGCACTTCAAGCTCTCCACCGACCCGTTCTTTGTGGAGAAGGTCCGCGACATCGTCGGCTTGTACCTGAATCCGCCGGACAAGGCGATGGTGCTCTGCGTCGACGAGAAGACGCAGATCCAGGCCCTGGATCGGACTCAGCCGCTGCTGCCCATGGGCCTGGGTTACGTGGAAGGCGTCACCCACGACTACATCCGCCACGGCACCACCACCCTGTTCGCCGCCTTGGACGTGGCCACCGGTGAGGTGATCAGCCAGTGCAAGCCCCGCCACCGGCACCAGGAGTTCCTGGGCTTCCTGCGCCAGATCGAGAAGTCCGTCCCCGAGGACCTCGATGTCCACCTGATCGTGGACAACTACTGCACCCACAAGCACGCCAAGGTCAGGTCCTGGCTGGCGCAGCGGCCCCGCTTCCATGTCCACTACACACCCACCTACGCCTCCTGGCTCAATCAGGTGGAGCGCTGGTTTGGGATCATCACCCAGCGAGCCATCCGCCGGGGAAGCTTCTCCAGCGTCAAAGAACTGATTGCCAAGATCGAGCAGTTCGTGGCGGCCTACAACAAAACCAAGGCCCCGTTCAACTGGACGGCCACGGCGGATTCAATCCTGGAGAAGCTCCAGCGACTTTGCTCGCAAATCTCCGGGACGGCACACTAGATGGCCCTGGCCGCCTCACGCCCAGCCTGCACTCGTTGGCGGATGGCGAATTTGGCGGCATCTTCACTGGCGCGGAAGCTGACCAGCTCATCCCACGGCAGCTGACCCTCGAAGGCTTGATGGACGGGGCAGCTGGTGCCCTGGATCTCGCCGCAGTGGCGCCAGAGGACTGACTGCCAGCGATAGGCTTCGGCCTCGCTGAAGGCGGCCCAGCGGCCGTAACCCTCGCGCTTCATGGCGACGCCCTTGCCGTGGATGCGGGTGCCGCCGAGGTGGGGCCAGTGGAAACTCTCCAGATCACGGACCCTGGCCCATTCGCCGCCGTGGGCGAACCAGACGGGGCCGATGCGGCTGACCTGGAGAGCGGATTCGGGGCAGAAGCAGAGCCAGGCGAGCAGCTCCCGGTTGGGGTGGCTGCTGCCGGCAATCTGGGGCCGGATGTGGGAGAAGGCACCACCGCCTGGATGGGTTTGCCGCTCGATGAACAGGTGGAACAGGGCCACGGCAAGGCGTGCGAAGGACGCGAGCGAGTGGCGCGGGGAGGGCAAGGGTCGGTGAGCGCAGCGAGCCGACTTGCGCAGCCCTTGCCCCGCCGCGCATCGTGAAGCGGGCCGTCGCCGCCTCCTATTGCCGTCAGCCGGAAGCCGGGGCGCGGACCCCGGCACTGGTGCTCAGGCCGCTGCCTCTTGGAGGCTGGGCATCAGCGGCAGGCCGTAGCGCCAGAGGATGCCATCGGCGTGATGGGCCTGGTGTTCACTGAGGGCCTGCCAACCGCCGCTGTGGTGATCCGGGACGATGGCGCAGGCGCGGCCGTGGATGATCGTGCCGCCGAGCAGGGGCCAGTGGAAACTGGGCTCGCTGTGCTCCTCGCCCCAGAGGCCGCCATGGGCGAGCCAGATCGGGCCAATGCGCGTGGCAGTGACGGCACCTGTGGGGCAGCAGCAGATCCAGGCGAGGACCGGGGCGGGTAGCTCGGCCTCGGGCATCACTAGGACCTGGCGGTGGCTGAACGGACGCCCTTTGGGATCAGTGGCGCGGGTGATGAGCAGGGTGTGAGGAGCCATGGCGGAGAAGCCGGAGGACTTCACGGCCAACCACGGCGAGGGCAAGGGCCGATGAGCGGAGCGAGACGGCTTGCCCAGCCCTTGCGCCGCCGTGGACCGTTAAGAATGCCGCCGGCCCGTCCTGTTTTGCGTGCTGGCAATAGGTGGTGACGTTGCTGGGGTCAGGCCCCGGGAGTGACCATGGGCCTCACGTTGATCGAGGCGATGAAGCATGAGACCCGAGTCGATCGGCTCGCGGTGTCCAAGACCTTCGTGGAAGGTCAGCTGCTTCGTCGTCTGCCCTTCCGGAACCTTTCGGGTGGGGCTCTGCAGTTCGCCAAGGAGAAGAAGATGCCCCGTGTCGGCTTTCGGGCCGTGAACGAGGGTTACCGGCGCGACTACGGCGCGGTGGCCCAGGAGAGCGAATTCGTGCACCTCTTCGGTGGCGATCTCGACGTGGACCGCTCGATCGTCGATCTCAATGGCCCCGAGGCCCGTGCTTCCCAGACGGAGCAGAAGGTGCGCTCGATGCGGTTGACGCTGGAGGCGGCGATCATCAACGGGGATGCCAGCTTCGATCCGCGGGCCTTCAACGGTCTCAGCAAGCGGTTGATCCCCGGCCAGATGCAGACCGTCGACAACATCAGCGGCACCGTGAAGCTGACCAAGCTGGAGGCGCTGGTCGATTCGGTCAACGCCCTCGGCGGGGAGAAGGTGATCATCACCAGCAAGGCGGGCCGGCGCCAGATCAGCCATGTCTCCCGTGAGGCTGGCGGCGACCTGTATCAGGTGATCGACGGCCGCCACTGGTTCGAGGACACCGAGATCCTGGTGCTGGATCAGGACGCGCAGGGCCACGAGGTGCTGGGCTTTGGCGAGGCCGGTAACACCACGTCGATCTACTGCGTGGCGTTCGGCGATGAGCTGATGACCGGCATCCAGGGCCCGTTCGAGGGCCGTTATGGGATCTCGGTGCGGGACTTCGGCGAAGTGCAGGACGCACCGGTGTTCCGCACCCGCGTCGATTGGTACGTGGGTTTTGCGGTCTGCCACGACAAGGCGATCGGTCGCCTCTACAACGTCGGCCCTGCTGTGGCCTGATCAACCCATTCCGTTATCACTGAGAGGACACGACCATGGCCCACCAGGGCAACAAGCTGATCGACGCCGCCACCACGCTGGTGGGGTGGGTCAACTACAACGCCACCGACCCGTTTGAGCGCACGCGCGTGAGCGCGGAGGTGGTGCGGCTGACCACGCCGCTCGATGCGGCGGAAGACTTCACGCTGCTGGCCAGCCATCCCGGGGCTGCCGGGGCGGTGACGGTGGTGCTGCAACTGGCGCCGCTGCTCAAGGACGGCACTGTCGGCACCTGGGTGACGGCGGCCACCGTGGCGATCCCAGCCGCCGGTGGCCAGGTGGAGGCACCGATCTCCGGCGGCAGCCTGTCGGTGGCTCCGGCTGATGCCGCCAACGCGGAACTGCCGGCCTTCTTCTATGCCCGAGCCACGTTGACGCCTTCCACCCCGAACGGCGCCCACGTCAGCCTCACCTACTGAGGGCGGCCATGGATGACTTTGAGGTCAAAGCGCCCGGCGGTGAGCCGGGTCCGCCGCCCAAGCCAGTGATCAAGCCGACCCAGCCCGGCAGGCCATGGGCGCCACCGCAGGAGGGAACGGAGGGGAGTGATCCCACCGTTCCGACTGCACCGGCGCCCCAGGAGCCGCCCCAGGAGCCCACTGATCCGCTCACCCCTGCTGATCCGACCATGCCTGTTGACCTGACGACCGCCAATCCTGTGCTGGAACTGCCGCCGGAGGGGATGCTGCGCATCTCCAAGGCGAGCGAGGACGATCAATTCGTCTTTCCTGTCCATGCTGAGCGCTGGGCGGAGGACGGCTGGACGGTCCACCCGCCGGTGACGATCGATGAGGGACCTGCAGAGCTGCTTCTCGTGATCCCTCCGCCGGATGAGGTGCTGGGCGGTGAAGCGGTGACGCTGCTCGGAACCCTTCCGGATCAGGGCACCGACCCGGCGCCTGCGGAGCCGAAACTGGCAGCGCCGGAACCGGCAGGGCCGGTACCTGACGGGTCTGAGTCGGTCGGACTGGAACCGGAGCCCGCCCCCGAGGTGCCCGCACCCAGCACTGATGCTGAGGTTGCAGGGCCTGATTTCGCGTCGATGACCAAGACGCAGATCGTTCAGTGCTGTGAGGAAGACTTCGGCGTGCTGCTCGATGCCAGCCAGACCAAGGCCGTGCTGGTGGATGAGGCCACCAGGCTCTGGGAGGAGTCGGTGACGGCGCCGGCCGAGCAGCCAACCGCTGCTGATGCTGGCCTCGTCCCTGAGCTGGATCTGTCGATCCCTGGCGATCTGCTCGGCTGACACTGCCACGGTGGCTTCCTGGCAAAGGGAGATAGCGCCAACCCCGAGAGGCCAGAGCCCTCCCATGCCCTACCCGCTCCCCAGCGCCCCTGACGAGCGCATGCGCGTGCTCCCGCCGATGGGATGCCCGGGCCTCGAGGTGTGGGTAGTGCTCCATGAAGTTCCGCGCTGGTTGCGGATGGGCTACCGGCTGGGGCCTGTGCCCGCTGAGCAGCTGGAGCTGTACTGGAATCCGGCCGATCGGCTGTGGGATGAGCCGATCACGAGTGCAGCGATCGAGCTGCACATCGACCCGTTGATCAAGGCACCGCAGCCGATTGCGGTGAGCTGGGGTGATGGCAGCACCGAGACGATCGGCTGGGATCCACTGGCCCGTGATGTGCCGCGCCCGCGGCATGTCTACCTGCAGCGTGAGGATCTCACGGTCACGGTGCAGATCGGCATCACGATCACCAGCCTGCAGGTAGCGCTTATCGGCTGCCCGGTGCCGCCCTACTCGGTGCCGACTGCTGGCAGCTCAACGGGCGGGCTGATTGGCGTCGAGCCGTTGGTGCCGGGTGCTGGCCTGCAGGGCAACCCCTATAACGGCTCGTTGGCGCAGCAGTGGCAGCTGCGGCTGCATCCCGCAGGTGGCCTGGGCTTCCTGCCGTCCCCAGTGGATGGTGAGCCGGCGCTGGCTTCGATGAACAGCGAGGCCGGCGGCCGTGCCACTCGCTGGTATTCGGGCGATGGGCCGCCGGTGACGGAGCTGCTGCAACCGCCACCGGCCCCGGGCGACCTCTACCTGGATCGCATCAGCGGGCAGGTGTACGAGCTGGTGGTGTGAGCCATGCCTGAGACCTGGAACCCCACGGGGCTGAATCTCAAGGGACCGGATGGCGCCGATGGTGCGGCCGGGACTGCCGGGGTGACGGGGGCAGCCGGGCCGCAGGGGCCTGCTGGGCCGACGGGTGCGACTGGAGCGGCGGGAGCGACAGGAGCGACCGGCCCTCAGGGGCCTGCTGGACCGTCGGTGTGGGGTGGGATCACGGGAACACTGGACACGCAGGCGGACCTGCAGTCGGCCCTGAACCAGAAGCTCAATGCCTCACAGCTGACTGTGGGGCCAGCCCCGCCGCCGAGCCCTGCTGTCAACGATCTCTGGGTGGACACCAACTGATGGCAATCACGACACGGGACCAACTGATTGCAGCGCTGGGCCAGTCGCGCCATGCGCTGTTCGACAAGGCGTCGATCTCAAACGGGGTGGCCGGCCGCTTCTACTCGTTGTGGAAAGCGGGGGGCTTCCCGGGAGTGGGGGCGACACCGACGACGCAGGCGATCTGCCTCAACACCACGGCAGGCGCCATGCCGTACCTGCCGTTCAATTCGCCGAGCACGAATTACCTGGCGTGGGTCGATGTGGCCACGAGCCTGGCGACCGCCACGCTGGAGATCCACGATCGCCTCTGCCACCAGGGCGGCCTCTCGGGCACGGTGGCGACGGCGCAGACGACCAACCTGCCGCTGAACCTGACGGGCATCCCGGCGGAGCGGATCGGCCTGACGGACTTCAGCCAGCTCCAGTGGTGGCTCGAGTGGTACACGGACACCGGCAGCACAGCTGCGAACGCCACGGTGAACTGCACGTTCGATGACGACACCACGGGCAACGTGGTGATCGCGCTGGCGGCCACCAGCCGGGCGTCGGGCCTGTATCAGATCCTGCCGGCGGCAGGGAAGAAAGGCATCAAGGCGGTCAACAGCGTCACCCTGAGCATTTCGACGGGCACTGCTGGCGCGTTCGGGGTGACCTGCACGCGCTACCGGGCTGGATTGTTCACGGTGGTGGCGAACAAGGCTGAGATCTTCGACTGGGCGGCGCTGGCCCTGCCGGAGCTCCACATCGACTCCTGCTTGAGCCTGATTCAGCTCTGCACCACGACCACCACGGGCGTGAGCAAGGGTGTCTGCCGCATGATCGGGGGCTGATCGTGGCCAGGAGCATCCGTGATCGGGATGATCCGCCCTACCGGGGTGGCGGTGACCGTTGGGATGCGGGAGCAGGTGGTCTGATCGCCACGCTGGAGTTCTTCGGTGATCCGCAGCCGGCGCCGACGCCGCTGCCTGGCGGCCTGCTGCGGGTGTGGACGGGCGCCGCCTGGGTAGAGAAGCCCGCCAAGGTCTGGTTTCAGGGTCAGTGGCTACCGCGCCTGGTGCGCCGCTGGACGGGAACGCAATGGGTGCCGATCAACGCTGAGCAGGACTGAGCGGCGGCCCGTGCTGGTGGGCTCCCGGAATCATCAGTGGCAATAGGTCGAGAGACCCCCGAGAGCGCGGCGGCCCATGTCCTGGACCAGCACCGGCAACATTCGCGGCCCCCAAGGCCCGCAGGGTCCGGGTGGGCCTGCAGGCGCGAGCGGCCCAGTGGGAGCGACCGGTGCGGCCGGGCCGCAGGGCTCAGCCGGTGCCGTTGGACCGCAGGGACCGGCGGGCAGCACCGGCCCGGCTGGTGCGACGGGTCCCGCTGGCCCGACCGGACCAACCGGCCCGCAGGGTGCGGCGGGCACGGGCATCAACCTCAAGGGCAATGTGGCCACTCAGGCCCAGTTGCCGAGCAGCGGGCAGCTCGACGGTGACGCCTATGTGGTGGCGACGGTGCCGCCCGATCGCACCAATGTGCTGTTCGTCTGGGACACCGAGACCACGCAATGGGTGGATGCGGGCTCGATCTCCGGCCCGGTCGGCCCAGCTGGCCCGGCTGGCTCTGCTGGCCCCACAGGGCCTGCGGGCGGAACGGGACCGGCTGGCGCCACGGGCGCGACGGGACCGCAGGGGATTCAGGGACCGATCGGTGCGGCCGGTGCCGCAGGCCCTGCCGGCACTCGCGGTACGGGCTGGTTCGTAGGCAGCGGGCCGCCGCCGACCAACATTCCCGGCTCGATTGTCGGCGACATGTACCTCGACCAGGCGACGGGGGATGTGTATGTGCTCGGCAGTGGAGGCCTTTCGGTGGGCAGTCTCCCCGCCATTGGTACGTCCTTCCAGGGCGGCTTCTATGGCGGCCTGATTTCGGCCACGGCGAATGGTGTGGCCACCCACGCGCTGATCATTGCGCCGAAGGCCACGGGTCATGTTCTGCGGGCCTGCAAGACCGCGAACACCGCGACAGCCGGCACGGCCAGCACCTTCGACGGCTATGCCAACTCCGAGGCGGCCAAGGATGCGACCCATCCGGCCAACCAGTGGGCGCGCGCTCTGTCGATCGGCGGCTACAGCGACTGGTACATCCCGGCGCAGTTCGAGCTGGAGATCCTGTTTCGGCGCTTCAAGCCGGACAACAGCGAGGGCAACACGCCTGGATTCGGCGCCAATGCCTATGCGGTGCCGCCGACCACGGCCAACTACTCGGGATCGGTGCCGCCCGCCACTTCGGTGACGGCGTTCCAGGCGGGCAACTCTGAGGCGTTCGAGGCCATCAACTACGGCAGCTCGACGCAGGACGGGGCTACCACCCATGTGATCCAGGACTGGTTCTACGGGCCGCAGGAGTCGAACTCCAAGACCTTCCAGCAGCAGGTGCGGGCCATCCGCAAGGTGGCAGTGGTGCCCTGATGACCAGCTGGATCCCTCGTATCGACACACCGCGGCGCGTACTCGAGGAGCGAACCACGGCCGCGGTCAGTGCGCCGTCAACGCTGGACCTGACCTTTCTGAACCTGGGAGTGGATGGACGGTTTCTCTCGGTGAGCTGCTCTATCCCCGCCTGGGTGACGTTTTATGCGTCGGTCGCAGCGCGGGCAGCCGATGCGCTGCGACCGATCACCGATGACCCGCCGCTCTCAGCTGGTGTGCTGCTGGACCTGAAGTTCGACGGCATCACAACGGTGCTGGAGCCAGCGCCGGGCTCGACTTACTCGAACGCGGATCTGCCGGTGCAGCAGCGGGTCTGGGCGCGGGTGCGCACCGAGCTGGCGGTGCCCCACTCGGCCACCGTCGGTGTGCTGGCGCTGGTGGAGTACGACACCGTGACAAGCGGGGTCGCCTGATGGTGGCCACGATCACGGACCTCAGCCGCCGTGGTGATACCGGCGGGTTTGTGGTGCCGCAGGTGTTCGCCTCTGCGGATGCCCTGCTGCGCACCTGGATGGCGGCAGCCAATGCGCAGAACCCGTCGCAGCAGCTGAGCATCGTGAAGGCACCTGGGGACGTGCCTGGCTTCACGGGTTGGGTGATCAAGGCCCGGCTGGCGGTGCTCGACGCCGGGCAGCCGGTGGAGCTGATCAGCCAGTGGGTGGCGAACCTGACGACGGGTGCGATCACCACGCACTGCGGCTTGGCGAGCGGGTACACGCCAGGCGCGGCGCTGGGAGGCTATGGCGCCCTCACAGGCGGGGTTGGCACCACCAATTCATTGATCGAGCCACTGCCCGAACCGCTGCCGATCGGCGCCATGGTGGCCAGCTCCCTGGCGGCGGATCAGGAGTACTTCTGCTTCGCGCATTCGCAGCACACCTTCAGCAACCGCCAGGCGGTGGTGGTGCTGATTGCCAAGGACGTGTATTCCGGGCAGTGGCATCTGTCGCTGACGGATAACCTCTCGGTGATCGGTGTGGTGGGCTGGCGAGCGAACCGCTCGCTGCCGTTCCTGTCGAATTCGCTACGGCTGGATTATGCGTCCTCGACGCTGCCACTGATGCTGACGGTGCCGGTGCAGTGGGTGCCGATCACACCGGGGATTGCGGCAGCGACGCCGCCGGCCGTGAATCCGCCGGTGCAGTGGTTCGATCCAGTGGTGCTGCCTGCTGATTTCGGGCTGTATAACCGGACGGCTGGAATGTTCGGGTACTTCATCGGCTCCGATGGTTCGCATTGGCTGCAGATGGGTGGCGCCCGCCTTGCCCTGCGACTGGTGGAGGCGACACCATGACGTTGACGATCTCAACGGCGGACTGGACGCCTGCGATCGACTGGCTGAGTAAGGCGCCTGGAGCGGTGGGCCTGCGGCTCAGTGAGGCCATTGCGGCGTTCGTGCAGGCTGTCAATGCGAATGCCGGCAACAGTGGCATCCAGCTGACGCAGCTTAAGGATCACACGGCTGCGACGGGTACAACGTCCTTCGGGTATGTGCTGCGGCTTGGCCATCCGGTCAATCCAATGGTGTTGAGGTACTACAACACCACCAAGAGTCAGGGATCTTCCGCATCATCATCATCGGCCAGTCTTGCGCTTGGTCTTGCCAGCAACTGGACGGATGATGGGCTGAATGGTGGTTACGGCACCTTCAGTACGACGGTGGCGAGCCTCAGTTCGGGCCTGTCGTATTACGGGCCGAGTGGTAGCCCGGTTTATGACGCCGCCGGCAGGCTGGTCGTGATGATGGATACGACGCCGGGCGGCAAAGAGTTCTTCGCGTATAACATCGCGACGACAAGTGGCGACACCTACGCGCAGAACCATACCTTCATTCTGTTCCGCAGTCCTGCAAGTAGCGGCTGGAGTGTTGCTCTGTTGCGCTCACAGGCTCTGGCGGGCATGTTCGAGAGCCGCAACTTCTACACCTGGAGCAATAACGTGATGGTGGCGGCGCCATCCTGGCCGAATGTGCCATCAGGGCTGGAGCAACTGCTGACGACTGGTCTGGGCCTGATCCCTGGCGGGAATGGCCCTGGCCAGCTCTTTGAGTACCGCACGAAGCAGGAGCGGGTGAGCCTGCCGTCGCTGTTCTGGTTCGGCAGCAACCAGATCACGGACCCGCGAAGGCTGAGCCGGGTGACAAACCCCAGCGGGCCGGGCGTCTTCTACCAGCTGGGTGCAGCGATGAACAGCGGCGGCATGGACTGCTGGATCCTGGTGCCATCGAGCACGGCGGCGATGGCCGGGTGGAACACGATCGGGTCGCTGAGCAGCTGGCAGACGTTCCCTGACCGGCTGTATTTCGGCCCGGAGGTGCCGCGTGGCGCGGTGCTGATGGGGCCTGATGCCGGGCCTGATTTCCTGGTGGATTGGAGCTCGGTTGCGATGGGCGGGCCGGGAGTGCTGCAGCATCCGATCTACTCGCTGCAGCAGGGCACAGGCGGCGGTAGCCAGCGGCCGAGCACGGGCGTGCTGTGGCCCCGTGGCAATGGCTGAGCAGCAGGCGGAGCCCGCGCGGATGCAGAGCGGAGCCGATCGGTATGCGGAGGCACTGGCCGAGGCCCGATCACCGCCTGTTCGATGTGCCGCCTGGGATGGCGAATCAGATCGCACGCTTGTATCTGGAGAGTGGCTGGGACGTGCTCGAGGAGGCGATCTGATGAAAACGCCAGAGCTGATCTCGGCTGAGCTGCGGGAGCACCGGCGGGTGCTGCTGCGTGAGGCGGCCCAGTCCGCAGCTGGTCGTGTGCCCCAGCTGCAGGAGCGTGAGTTCCTGAGGCAGCTGCATGAGCTGCTGGAGGACTTCGGCGCCGAGCTGTCGTACACGACGGCCGACGATGGAATCCACGTGTCGATTGAGGGCCGGCCGCTGCTGGGCGGCGGCGGCTTCTTTGATCGCGCCACGCTCCGCTCGTGGTTGGAATCGGCTGGGGTGCTCTGACCATGAAGGCTGAGCAGTACAAAGTGGCGCTCGACGCGGCCCTAAAGGCCGCAGGCCAAGGCGGGCCGAACTGGAATGTCCTGTTCTGGGCGTCCCTGGCGGCACAAGGCCTGGCCCTGCAGGCAGAGCCGCCGTCGGATGAGCAAAGCGACCTCTACCCCGACGGAAGGCCCCTGGTGGCGCCGCGGCCGTATGAGGACTGGCATCCGCAGTGGCCAGAGGGCACGGTGGTGGTCTGGGCACCGCCTGCCGCCTATGCGTGAGCGCCGGGATTGATGGCTCCCGGCTGGCTCGGCTGAGCCTCAGTCAGCGATGGCCTCGGCCTCAGCCGGCGCGGGCTCGGGCAGCTGATCGGGCGCCGCTGCTTGGGGCAGATCAGATCCACGGGCTGCCTGGCCTCGGTGACGACCTGCAGGAGCACCTTGGACGACTCGCGCAGGACGAGATCCAGCTCTCCAGATTGGCGGCGTGATTGGTGAGCTCACAGCCGATCTGCAGCCGCTGCCCCATGAGGACGCTGCCAAGCTCTGCGACCAGCTCCTCCCGGGCATAGGACCTGGAGCCAAAGCCGCCGGAGAGATCTCGCTTGAGGCGGGCCTTGTGGCCGGTGGAATGGCTGGCTTTGTAGCCCCAGGTGGCATAGAGCTCTGCAGCGCCGTGGAAGCTCTGGCGCTCTGGCGGCTGGATCTGATCGGAGGTTGGGACATAGAAGGCCCGCTCAGCGCCCCAGCGGACCTGGTGCGGCCAGGCGCCGAGGATCTGCTCAGACTGGGTGATCGGCTCGCTTGCCGGGCCGCGCATGGCCATCCCCAGCTCCAGAAGGATTGGATTGCTGCCTCGATAGGCGCGGCCGGTGAGCAGATTGACGTGGACGCCGCCACCTGTGCAATCCCAGGGCTTGCGCCAGGGCGTAGTGCCGGCTTCGAGGAGCTTGATGAGATCGCGCACCATCTCCTTTTCGGGCGACGGGCCATCGAACTTGCGACGGGACTCCGATGAGGTCATGGGAAAAGGAGCAATGGACGCCGAAGTGACCGTGCGGACAGCGCAATGGCGGGGGGCCCGCGAGGGCCGAGCGCTTGCGTAGCCCTTGCGCCATTCCGCGCACGCTGAGGCAACCTGCGCGCCCCTCCCTGTGTTTTTGCGCGAATCTTGCGCGCTCAGCCCGCCTGGGGGTCATAAAAAAGGGCTCCCGGAATCACCGAGAGCCCTTGGTATAACTGGAATCGGGGCGACAGGATTCGAACCTGCGACCTAGTGCTCCCAAAGCCACCCATTTGTGGGCTCCAGGACTGAGATCTCCCGCCAGAACTGGCGCTATGACTAAGGCTAAATGAGCCTGCACGGGCAAGCCAGGCTAGTTTTGCGCTCAATTTGCGCTCAGCTGGATGCCACGGGTCGAACGTCGGCAGGATTGGGAGCACGGTCTGCGTGCTGGTGTTCGCACCTCCACCGCCACGGGCTGGTCGCTGCGGGAGCAGCGCGGTGGCATCCGCCTCGAGGTGCGCCGCACGGGCCAATCGTCGACCAGCGTTGTTCTTCCGTTCGAGTGGTCGAAGCTCCAGGTCGGCGCGATCTTGGCCAGGGTGCGCAACATCTACGTGCTCACCCTGGCGGGCCACGATCTACAGCAGGCGGCGGCCATCGCTGATGGCAAGGCGCCACGGCGTCAGACCAGCTGGGCGGATGCCCTGGTCAGCTTCCAGCGGCAAAAGCAGGAACACGGTGCAGCGATCAAAGGTGGCACCTGGGCGAGGAGTTATCAGCCGGTTCTGTCGATGGCGGTTGCTTTGCTCGATGGCTCAGACGTGCCCAGGACGCCCGCCGATCTGCTTGACGCCTGCCTGCGGGACTGGCCGCCGGGCAGCCGTACGCGGCAGATCCGAGCGCAGTCGTTGGCCCAGTTTCTGCGGCATTGCGTCGAGCGTGAGCACTTCCCCGAGGGCTGGCGGCCACCGGCCGACCTGCGTCCCCACATCGGCGTTTCGGCTGCTGAGGTGGCCCCCGGCCACCGTAAGGGCGACGCCTTCACGGATCTGGAGATCCTGGCGCTGATCGATTCCCTTCCCAGCGATCCCCCGGGTCTGCGCTGGGCGGATGCTCTGCGGTTGATGGCAGAGCTGGGTCTGCGGCCGATCGAGCTGCAGCACCTGGCGGTGCGGATCGAGCCGCGCAGCGGGCGGCCGTTGTGGTGGTGCAGCTACCGCAAGCGGAGCGGGGGCGGCATGACGGCGCCGCGCTGGATCCGGCCGCTGCCGCTGACGGATTGGGACGGGCGCCGCCAGAAGTGGAACCTGCTGGAGCGTTGGCAGGCGGGGCTGATCGCGTTGCCGCCGCTGGGCAATGGACCTGGGGCGTCGGATGCGATCGGCACTTACCTGGGTCGGCAGCAGGGCTGGCAATCACTCCGGGCCCGGCTGGAGGCCCGGGGTGAGCGAGCGGTGCCCTACAGCTTCCGGCACAGCTACAGCCTGCGGGGTCACCAGCTCGGGATCGATGCGGGCAGCGTGGCGCTGAACATGGGCCACAGCTACGAAGTGCACTGCCGCAGCTACCCCTGGGCGTCGGACTCTGGTGCTGCGGTGGCCTACGAGCGTGCACTCGCGGTCGAGGCGACGATCTGAGGCTGGGGCTTGTCAAGCGACATCCAAAACTGAGCCACCGCTTCCGACACTGCGGCAGCCAGAGTTCGTCCTCGACCGGGGGTAGCAGGGCCATCCCGGCCAACCCAGTTCGAGGAGCGCAACAGAATGACGACCTGAGTGAAAGGGCATCCCCTCCGCATGGCCTCGACCCCATCCGATCCAGCCAGCCCCCAGGGCATCCGCCGCCGCGAGCTGCTGCTGGGCACACTCGCCGCTGGCTTCGCTGTGGCCGTGCGCCCGATCTCAGCGGCCACGATCACCACCGATGCAGGCGGACTGACAGAAGGGTTCGTGAGCATCCCTGTGGAAGCATGCACGATTCCTGCCTACCGCGCCAGACCAGCCACAGGGACGAACTTACCGGTCGTGCTGGTGGTGCAGGAGATCTTCGGGGTACATGCCCACATCCAGGACGTGTGCCGGCGGTTGGCGCGGTTGGGCTATCTGGCCATCGCCCCCAGCCTGTTCGAGCGCCAGGGGGATGTCACCAAGCTGCCGGATATCGCATCGATTCGGCCCGTGGTGGCCAAGGTGCCCGATGCCCAGGTGATGAGCGACCTCGATGCCACTGTCGTATGGGCGGGCCTAGCGGGAGGAGGAGACACCGGCAAACTCGGCATCACCGGGTTCTGCTGGGGTGGCCGCATCACCTGGCTCTACGCCGCGCACAACCCCAGCCTCAAAGCCGGTGTTGCCTGGTATGGGCGGTTGGTTGGAGAGAGCACCCCTGAGCAGCCCTCCTATCCCCTGGATCTGGTGGCAAGCATCAAGGCTCCGGTACTGGGGTTGTACGGCGGCAAGGACGATGGCATCCCGCTGGAGACGGTTGAGCGGATGCAAGCAGCCCTGAAGGCGGCAGGCAGTCGCAGCGAGATCGTCATCTATCCGGAGGCTCCCCATGGCTTCCATGCCGACTACCGCCCCAGTTATCGGCCGGAAGCCGCTGCGGACGGCTGGAGCCGGCTGCAGGCATGGTTCAAAGCCAACGGCGTCGCCTGAAGACCAGGGTGTTGATTGCCGCCAGGGTGGTCAGCAGAGAAGCTCCGGATTTGAATGCTGGAGGTGTATGGAGCTGCAGTGGCAGCTCAGATCACCCCGTCAGGGCTGGTGCGGTCAAGAACCTCCAGCAGCTCCCCCAGCGTTTTCCTCACTGCTGGTCCCTGATCGGGGTTGTGGACTGCACCGAATGCGCGGGCGGTCATGCGTGACTCGATCTCCTGCAGGGCGTTGGTGGTGTCCATCAGGAGCTGGATGGAGATGTCGGCAGTGTTCAGTGGTCTCAGCCTGGGGTGAATGCTGAGAGTGTTCCCAGCTCAGATGACGTTGGGCCTCCAAAGAAAGGAGGCTTGGCAGGCATTCTGTGATGACGGCTGCAACCTCTTGACCTCCCTTCAGATCACCGGCATCAACAGCGCTGGCTCGATCGAATTGAGGCTGGTGGCCGTGGCCTCGCACATCGTCTGGTTGCAACGATCCAGGTGGTAGAGCACCGGCGAATTGGTGTTGGGGAATTTGCGGCGCCAGTGGGTGCCAGCTTTGAACAGCCCGGCGGTGCGCCAGCGGTACAGGGTGCTGTAGCTGATGCCGAGGGCGCGAGCAGCGTCGTGCGCCCCCAGCCAGGGGGAGGCGGTCATGGCAGGTCGGGTTGGATGGCGTGACGGGTGTGGCGGCGAGCGAACTCGTCGGTGACGGCCAGCACGAGGGCACCGGCACCGTGGAGGTGGGCCAGCTCCATGGCGGCATCGATGGCGGCATTGGGCAGCTCCCTCAGGTGAGCTGCCACGAGCGTCCCTGGCTCCTCCGGTGGGTTCACAGGACCCCCTCATCGCTGGCCTTGATGGTCCAGAACGGGGCTCCCCGCTTCTGGCTGGCCTCGCCGAGCTGCTCGGCCAGTTGCTTGCGCTTCTTGAGGTTGGCTTCCAACTCCTTGATGCTCTGGGGGTAACTCCAGCTGACCCGGCCCTCCTGGCGGTAGATCACGAAGCCGCTGACGGTGGGGAGGCCCTTTTCGGGCAGGACACCCGCTTCCACCAGCTGATCCAGCGCCTCAGTCGCTCGGCTGAGGTTGTCCTGCGCCGCGATGAACGCCTCTTTGGCCTCGGCTGCGGCGTAAAGGGCATCAGCGACCTCCTGCGACAGCGAGAAAGAGGAACACGGCTCCGCAACCGGCAAGGAAACCAGCGCTTCCGGAGAAGACGAGCAGGGAGCGGAGGGCAGCGCGGCGGTCGGCGCGAGAGGGGCGGTGGCGGGCATGGGGAACGGTGCGAGGTGCTGGCTGAACGCGGCTACGGGCGAACGCCGGAATGTCGGGCCTGGTCACGGCTTGGCAGGGTGTGGCGGCCTACATCTAAAACTATAGGACTAACGGACGGCAATAGAACAGCTTAAGGATCAGAAAGGGCGCCACTCACTGGTGTAGGCGGAGAGCACTGACTCCCACTTGCTGACGCAGGCTTCTGCTGGGTGGGTCTGGATCTGGCAGGCCCCCGGCCGCGCCCAGATCGTCAGCCCCCGCGAGAACGCAAGGCCATAGCGCCGCTGGGCCATCAGGATTCCCGCCCCCAGTTGGGCTCTGGTGTCGTACTTCTTTCCCTGCTCCGAGAGGGACTTGAGGTCGGCCATGCCGTAGCTGCCATCGGGGAAGCGGACGATCAGATCCATGGTTCCAGCGACGTTGTCCACCACGTCGAAGACCATCACCTCCGAGGCGACCACCTCGATGTGATCCCAGAGCGGTTCGGCCAGCAGCGGCTCGATCCAGGCGCCATAGGCCCCGTACTGCTCGCCATGGGGCTGCGGCAGAGCTGACCAGTCCTGGCCGTCAGGCCATAGCTCCTGTGGCCCACCCCAGCGGGCGTGGGCGAAGTGCTGGAGGGCGGCATGGCAAGTGTTGCCGCGAGGCTCCCAGACTTCGCGCCAGGCCTCGATCCAGGCCAGGGCGTCCTCGGTTTTGCAGACCCGGGCGATCACGCCGGTGATCGAGATCGGGAACCAGTGGTGGCGATCCGTGAGCCGGTAGGTCCAGGTCCTGTCGTCGCGCTCGATCGGTAGCGGTGACAACCAGTACGGCGCATTGCTGGCAATAGGCATAGGACTTGCTATGGATAAAACGTCAGCGTGGGTTAAAGCCACTCTACTGGCGCTAACGTCAGAGAACTTCTAATGACCCCAATGCCTTTGCCCCTTCCGCTCCCTGAGCCGGAGCCCACGAACACGATCGTTTTTCTGCTTCATCCCCAGCAGATCGCCTGGCTCAGGGCCCATGCGGGCCAGCGTGGAGCCTCGGCCTTCATGCGCCGCCTGCTGAACCACCTCATCGAGGAGGAGCGGCAGGAGGTGGAGCGGGTCAAGCAGGAGCTGCGAGAGCAGCGGGAGCAGCGGGAGGGACGAGAGCGGCTGGCGGCCTGAGGGCCGCGATGACTTGATCACCCGACTTTTCACCCCTCGATGTTCAGCACACCTCTTTGCCCGGCCCTGGTGGTCGGGCGACCCTTCCTGCAACTCGACTACGGGCGCTCTTGCTGGGCCACGGACCATCTCAGCGCTGCCGGCCTGCGTGCCTGGCTGCGACTGCTGACCTACTTCCGCAACGACCGGCTGATCCCGCGCCTGAGCACCCGCGAGCTGGCTCGGATTGCTGGTCTGGCCCTCTCCACGGCGCACAAGGTGGCCAAGGAGCTTGCGCCGGTCCTGAGGTTCGCCGGCGAGGCGGATGACGAGCTTGAGGACCCTGCCATCCACGAAACGAACGCCTCTCCACGAAACGAACGGGGGTGTTCGCCAAACGAACGGAACCGTTCGGGAAACGAACACAAGCGTTCGGAAAACGAACGCCCCTCCTTATCTCTTAAAGAAGAAATCCAAGAAGGAATAACTCCTCCTCCTACCTCCTCCTCACGCCGCCACAGGTCCCCGTCCGAGGGCTCCCGCGAGGAGGAGGACGGGATTTCTGGGGTAAGGATTCGGGACGAGCAGGGGGAGGGCCAACAGCCGGCGCTGCAGCCAGCCCTGGCCGAGGCCATGCGTGATCAGTGCCTCCGGGTGACTCCCCAGTTGGCCGCTGTCAGCGACGAGTTGCTGGCCTTCTGGAGCGGGAAGGAGGGCAACCGCACACCGCTGGCTTTTGCTGCCCTGCAGGCAGAGCTCTGCCGGATCGAGGCGGATCCGGCTGGTGGCATCGAGCAGGTACGGGAGCAGCTTTCGGTCGCGGCCCAGAAGGGCTGGCATTTCATCCGTCACAAGACCTGGCACGCCTGGAGGCTGGCGCACCCGGAGCCGATCCACTTGAGCGAGGAAGACCTGACAGCAGGCGGGATCTACCCGGAACTGGCGGCCTTTGAGCGCCGCTATCGCGCCACCTACAACCCCAAGGCAAGTGGCGGCGAGGTGTTCGGCGCCTACTGGAACTACACCGAGCGGCTCAAGCGTGAGCAGGCGGCTCCTGACCTGCAGAGCGCGGCCTGAGCCATGGCGATCACACCGAAGGACCTCACGGACACGATTGAGCTTCTGGCCGAACTGCTGCCGTATGTGCGGCGGCCGAGTGGCAAGGCGATGGCGTTGCTATGGGCAACCCTGCCGCCACGGGTCGGCGAGGAACTCACCCACAGGCACCTGGCCTACGCCAGCCAGCAGTACCTGCTCGACCCGGCCAGAGCCGAGGAGATGCCCGTGCATCTGGCGCTGCTGCGCTACCTGTACCGGCTCGAGAACGACGCCCCGAACTTTGCCTGGGGGCTGAGGCAGGACCTGGGCCAGCGGATGGCAGGCCATGGGTTTCAGCCACTGCCAGCCAGTCAGGCGGATCTCCACGCGCAGCACGGGCTGCCCGACCACGACGGTGCTCGCCATGAGCCCGGCGGCGTCCTCGCCAACCTGAGCGTGCTGGCCTCGCTGCCGAGCGTCGGCAACGGCCACCACCTGACGCCGGCTGAACCAACGCCGTGACGATCGGGATGCAGCTCGCGCTCCTGGTAGCGCGCGGACGAATGACACTGGAGGATCTCGATCAGCCGACCCCGGCCTGGGAGGAGCTGGAGCGGGACCGGCTGCGCTCAGGGATGCCCGGCCTGGATAAGGGCTGGCCGGGTCGTCGCTCGCCGGCCATGCGCTACCCGGGAGCGGGCGAGCAACGCAGGCCCCGCAACCTGGCGCGGGAATGGATCGAGGACAACCCGAAACAGTGGGAGGCCTTGATGCGGCAGGCCCTGGAGGAAGAGGCCCGAACGGCCGACATCAAGGCAGCAGCCGATCGAGCCGGCTCAGCGAGCGGTGCGCCGCAGCCGGCTTCCAGGCGCTGATGGACACCGCAGTCGCGGGTGAACGCCCGGCTTTGGTGATCCACCCAGACCAGCTCCGGCGGCGGCGAGGAGAAACGAACCACACCAGCGACAGGGCCGCCAAGCGGCTTGTGTAACCCTGGCGCGGTGTGACACCTTTACGCAACAGCCGCCGGATTGAGGGTCAGGTGCCCTGCACGGGGCCTCGATGGGCCGTTGCCTGTCACATTGATCAGGCGCTATCCCTTAGGCGCCTTGCTGGGCCTCTTCATCAATGACTGGGCGCATTTCTGCTCCTTAGGCTCTCTTTCGAATTAGTAGCGTCACCTAGGTTGGCATTCTCAGCTGACTGGCCATGGCCAACCCCTCGAAGGCACGCGGCGATCGCGCCGAGCGGGAGGCCGCCGAACTGCTCACCCTCCTGCTGGCCCTGCCGATCCGCCGCAAACTCGGTGCTGGCCGCCTCGACGATGAGGGCGACCTCGACGGCCTCGACGGCTTTGCGTTGCAGGTGGCTGACTGGTCGGATGCGGCACGCGCCATGCGCGAGAAGCCCGCCGGCGCCGAGCGTCAGCGCCGCAACGGCCGCCTCCCCCACGCCGCCACCCTGGTGCGCTTTCGCGGTGGCACCTGGCGGGTGGTGCTCACTCCCGAGCAGTGGGCGCGGTTGGTGCTGGCTCTGCGGGTGCTGGCTCCCTCCACCGATCCCGCTCCCCAGTTCACGCCCCCTGGCGTCCCCCTGGCGGCAGCCGCGGAGGGCACGTCAGAGTGTGCGTTAGTCGCTGCTTACCAAGGTGCTGCCTGATGGCTAGTCCAGCCCACGCTCTCTACCCCTCCCAGGAGTCGCGGCTTGCTTTCGGCCGTACCCTGAGCCTCTGGCTGGAGCGCGGCGGCTGGAGCCACGACATTCCGCTGCGCTGGGGCAAGGCCGCTGGCTTTCCCGCCATTGCCGATTCGACCTTCAACAAGCTGCAGCGGGGCAAGATCGAGCAGCCCTACCCGGTGACCTTCATCCAGCTCGGGCTGATCAATGCCCGCCTGGTAGCCCAGGATTTCAGCGGTGTCGACGACCCCGCTCTGGTGGCTCGCCTGGCCAAGCAACGGCCGATCCTCCACGAGGACGGCGTGCCCTGGATCGCCACCGACTTCTTCTCCCACTTCATCGGTGAGCAGGAGGCTCCCGAGTGGGCCAGGGAGCGCCCGCTGCCAACTCAGGAAGAGGCCGCCTGCGCCTCCGCCGCCATCGCTGATCGCTTTCGCGAGCAGGCGAGCGCCGCAGGCCTGCCGATGCTCGAGGCCTGGCGTTCGTTTGCGGCCCACGTCAGCGGCGAGACACCTCGGCGTCTCTCAGGTGAGGAGGTGGAGGTCTTGCGCAGCGTGCTCAGCGGCTGGGACGTGTGGTCGCCGGAGCAGCTGCAGGAGCTGATCGATCCGGACGATCGGCTGCGACCTGACCTGGCCCTGGACACCTGGGCCGCCAGTCTTCTCAATCCTGTCGTAACGCACCCTTAAGACTCACCGTTTAACGCACGTTAAGGTTAGGATAGGGCTAATCAGGATCGCTCCATGCCCTCCTCCTCGTCTGCGGCTCCCGCAGCGCCGCCCCCCGCTACCGAGCAGCCCGCCTATCCCGCCACGCTGGTCCTCTCGCTGCTGGCGTTTCATCGTCGCGTCGGTCCGATCTTCAAGGGCACCGATGCCAAGTACGGCAAGTTCGCTGACCTGCGCACCGTGCTCGATGCCGTCACCCCGCCCCTGCTGGAGCAGGGGCTGGTGCTCACCCAGACCCTGCTCGCCGGTCCCGGTGATGCCACCTTGCTGCGCACCCAGCTGCTCCATGCGCCCAGCGGCCAGGAACTTACTTCCGATCTGGCCCTGCCCACGCTCGACACCCTGCTGGCCCGGTTGCATGACCTGCGCCTGGCGGCCCTGAGCGGTTTTTCCTTCGATCTGCAGCTCGCCGCCGCCGGCACCCTGCCACCGGCATTGCCACCGAAACCCACACCGCCGGTCGCTAAGGCACCCGAAGCCAACGGCAATGGCACTCCCCCTGCCAGCGCCGAGAAGCCCCTGCTGCCGCCGCCCTCCCCCCAGCGCCAGATCGGCCTGCGGCTCGACGATCAGATCAAGGGCTTCTACGGCACGCTCCAGAGCCTCGGCACCACAACCAATCCGCTCCACTCGATCGGGGGTGCCGTGACCTACTTCCGCCGCTACGCCATCCTCGCGATCCTTTCCCTTGCCGCTGAAGACAACGACGGCGCCGATTACGGCGACCTCGAGGACCGGCAGCCCCAGGACGGCAGGGCCTCAGCCCGTGGTCGCTCTCGCCATCACTCCGCAGCAGTCCAGGCCCCAGCTGCGGTGGCGGCTCCCACCAACCAGACGCCCGCACCCAGGCCCTCCTCACCCCGTGGCCGACGCAGCGCAGCCGCCGCTGAGCAGGAGGCACAGGCCACGCAGGCCACAGCGCAGGTGGCGGCTTCTGGTTCTGCTGCTTCCTCTGCTGCTCCTCCTGAGGCTGACCCTGCTGTTCCTGCTGCTGCTGATCCTGTCAGTCCTGCGACTCCTACCACCGCGCCTCAGGCCGCTGAGCTCACCCCGGCTGAAATCCAGGGCCTGATCGGCTCCATCCGCTCTCTGCCGAACGAGTCGATCCCGCCCCTGATCGCTGCCTTCCGTCAGCACTTCGGCCTACCGGAAGCTGCCCTGGTGAGCGACTACATCAGAACCCGCGACCATGCGGCCTTCATCGCTCAGCGCGTGCAAGAACTCACGCCCGTTGCCGTCTGATCCATGGGCACTCCCAATCTCAACAACGGCCCGGAGCCCTTCACCAAATGGCTTCACTCCCAGCGCAACGGCGCCACCCACAGCGAACTCACCGACGCCCTGGCCAAGGTCGCCCTCGCTGTGATGGAAACCGGCAAGGCCGGTGAACTCACCCTCAAGGTCCGCATTTCCAAGGCAGCCCGTGGCGGCGGTCATCAGATGTTCGTGGCGGATCAGATCACCACCAAGATCCCCGAACTCGACAGGGAAGAGACGCTGTTCTTCTTCGATGAGGACTCCTTCTCCCTCAGCCGCAGTGATCCCCGCCAGCCGGAACTACCGCTGCAGGTTCTGCCCCGACTTCAACCTTCCGACCTCAAGGAGGCCTGATCCATGGCTGAAACCAACAAGTCGCCGCTTTGCGGCTTCGAGGCCCAGGTGATCGTCGATCAGGCGCGCCTGGCGGCAGAAGCCAAGCTGCTCTCTCCCCTCAAGGTCTGGGCCGTCGCCACTGCTTCAGGCGTTCAGATCATCGATCTCGACACCGACGAGCACCGCCGCCGCCATGGCCAACCTCCCTTCATCAAGAGTGGGGTCTTCAGCTTCAGCGAACACGACTCCTTCACCGCCTACGTCAAGCTCCACGAGCAGAGCGGCCGCACCACGCTCTACGCCAACCGTGAGGCCGGAACCATCGAAGCGGTGCTCGACGATCACGCCGCTGGCGATCAGGGCCGCGGGGAAGAATCGCTCGCCGGCTGGGGCCGGCATCGCGCTCGCCTCAGCCTCACCCC
This sequence comes from Synechococcus sp. J7-Johnson, assembly GCF_024345795.1. Classification (GTDB taxonomy): domain Bacteria; phylum Cyanobacteriota; class Cyanobacteriia; order PCC-6307; family Cyanobiaceae; genus Regnicoccus_A. Next base: position 10,982 of record NZ_JAGQBU010000027.1, on the reverse strand, counting down.
CACCACCGCCTGGTTGGCCTGGACCGCCATTTCCGGCCAGCCGCTCGGCCAGCTCGAGTTCGCCGAGTACCTCGAGGATCACGCCGCCGACATCCGCGAGCCCCAGGCAGCTCAGCTGCTGGAGATCGCCACCACCATCTCGGCCACCAGTGGCGCTGTGATCAAGGCGGCCCGGCGCCTGGACAACGGCCAGGTGCAGTTCGCCTACGAAGAAACCATCGAAGCCAGAGCAGGCCAGGCCGGAACCCTGCAGATCCCGCAGCGCATCGTCCTCGGCCTCTCCCCTTACGAAGGCATGGACCCCTTCCGTGTTGAGGCCCGCTTCCGCTACCGCCTCAACTCCGGCGCCCTGCGCTTCACGGTGCTGCTCGATCGGCCGGATGAGATCCAGCGAGCCGCCTTCTCACAGGTGCTCACCAAGGTGGCGGAAGGCGTTGATCTGGCGATTCTTCACGGCGCCGCCCCGGCGCTCTGAGCCGATGGCGAACACTCTCACCCCCCCGGGCGCCCCATCACCCGGTCCCGCAGCCGAAGGCGGCCGTCGTCGCTATGGCCGCCGCACCTCCGCGTTACGCATCACCACCAGCCTCTGGCCTGATGTGCTCGCCCGCGTCATGGCGCATGCCGAAAAGCACCGGCTCACCCTCAGCGGTGCCGTGCATGACATTCTCCGTCGCCACTTCAAGCTCCCCATCGACAGCTGATCCATGGCGCTCCCCAAGCTCACGATTAAGCTCTTCCCACCCAAGAAACAGGGAACCAGTTATTCCGCTTCCGGCAATCTCATCCTTCCGCTCACTGATGTCCATGCCTTCGCCGAATGGCTGCTAGGCCAGAGCGGTGAATACGACGATTACCTCAACGACAATGTCGTCCGCCTGCTGGCCTTCGAGTATCACAACCAGTCCAGAGGTGGGAACAATTATCGAACGGTCCAACTCAAGGACCCCTCGGACCTGCCTGGCAATGGTTCCCAAGGGCAGGCTCCAACGCCTGCCTACGCCAGTGGCAGCGGGTTTCAAGGCAATCCCTCCCCTTGCGATGACGATGAAATTCCCTTCTGAACCATGTCTCTTCACCCGGCTGTCCTCACCACCTCCGTGAAACACCTGGCCAATGCGGTCCTGGAAGACTTTGAGCGGGAGTACTGGGCCGGCAACCACTGCCGCTCCCGCCTTGCCGCTGCACCGATCCAGGCGGCAGCCCGCCACATTCTTTCCACCGATGAACCGCTTCAGCCGCCGCAGGCGCCGCCGCCCGATGCTGACTCGGAGCACCAGCGGCTGTATGGCGACGCGCTGGCGGCCTGGGCTCAGCTTGAGCATTGCCGCACACGCTTTCAGGACCTGATCCGGTTCCTGCACATGGACATCCCATGAGCGGCGAACACAGCAAACCGGAGCAGACGTACCTGGGCGATGGGGTCTACGTCGCCTGGAACGGCTGGGCTGTGGAGTTGCGCGTCAACTCTCCCCGCACCGGCCCGGTTGCGCTGCTTGATCCGGTCACCCTTGCGGCCACAGGACGCTGGCGGGAGCGAGCAGGGCTGCAGCGGCCGGCGCCATGAGGACCCAACGCCTTCCTGCCATGGGCAGTGCCCGCCCCCTGCCGCTGCCGCTCGCCATCGCCCGCGCGGTCCGCATCCGCCGTGAACTCAGCGCCTCCCTCGCTGATGAGCGGCTGCCCGCTGACCAGCTCCACCTCCTCGCGGTCCTCCGGTGCTGGCACGGCTACAAGGACGCGGCTCGCTCGATTGCCCGCTTCCCCCACCTCTACCGCCTCCTCTCCTCCTGCCGCTGGATCTGATGACCCTCCCAGCCCCGCAGCTACGCCCGTCGCCGAGCGGGCCACAGACGCTGCTGATCCTCGATGTGGAAACCACCGGCCTCGAGCCCCCTCAGGCCGAGCTCTGCGAGATCGGTGCGGCCCTGTTCTCGGTGCCGCAGCGATCGATCCTCCAGCAGCTCTCCTTCCTGCTGCCGGTGTTCAGCAATGACGCGCAGGCGATCAACGGCATCGCGCCGGGCCTGACCCTGCTGCCGGCCCCGGTGGAGGAGGCGGCCGTGCTGTTGCGGGCGATGGTGCGTCAAGCCGATGCCCTTGTGGCCCATAACGCCGCCTTCGATCGGCCTTGGATCGAGACCTTTCTGGACACCGCCACCCACCCGGATCTGCAGCGCCCCTGGATCTGCACCTGCGAGGGCATCACCTGGGAGGACGTACGCCCCAACCCATCGCTGCAGTCCCTGGCGCTCGCCCATGGCGTTCCGATCTGGGCCGCCCACCGCGCCCTGACCGATTGCATCTACCTGGCCGCCATCCTTGAGCGTGCCGCCGCCCTGGAGCAGAAGCTGCTGGAGGGCCTGCTGCCCCGCCGCCTGGTGGCCGCTGATCTGCCCTTCGCCCGCAAGGACGAAGCCAAGGAGGCGGGTTTCCGCTGGCTGCCGGATCGCAAGCTCTGGATCCGCAAGCTCACTGATGCCCAGATCGAAGACCTTCCGTTTCCCACCTACGAGGTGCAGCTATGAGCCGCCGGAGGAAGAAGCCGAGCTGGACCCCAGCCACCGAGTTCAAGGTCACCATGCTCAAGCCCAACGGCCCCAAGCCCGGCCAGGCCACTGACGCCTGGCTCTACGGCAAGGAGAAGGGACGCCAGGAGCTGATGGATGACCCCCGCAACCGCTTCAACGATCTGCCATGAGCGTCACCAACCATCTTCTTTCTGCCCATTCCACGATCTGTATCAACCGCTTGCGCCAGAGCGTTCACCCCGCTCTCCATGTCTGCAGGCGCCGCCAGGAGAGCCGCCTGCTCACCAACCCGGAGCAGGTGCAGATAGTCGCCGCGGACATGCGCGACTCGCGCCAGCTGGAGGCCTTGGTGCGGCGGCGGACGAGCCCCAGGCAGATGAACCCCAGCAGGATCAGTCGCCTTGGGAGCAGCCGGCGGAAGTGCACGGAATCGGGCCGGGCCCGGATGCCACCGATCCGGATGACGCCATCCACACGGTGATTTAAGCCGCCTGCTCAGCTTGCAGACCGAATGGAGATCGGGTGCCCGCATTCCCGTAGCGTGCGGGCCATTCCTGTGCAGTGCTGGGTGCCCTTGCCGCCGGGGAACGCCACCAGGATCATGCCGCCAGCCACGCCCGCCTGCTGGGCGGTGGCGACTGCAGACCTGAGCATTTCACGGTTCCTGATCGGTCCCGCACTGATGCCGTGCTTCGACCACTGGGCCAGCATCGGCCGCACCGACCAGCCGAGCCGCCTGGCCACCTGATCGGCCAAGGAATCGGCACCACGAGCCCCGCCATGGAACAGGGCCGCCACCGGCCGATTCCCCACGGCAGCGAGCAGCTGGGCCTGGATCCGCCCCAGAGACCAGGCCAGCTCCCGGCCGCCTGTGACGACGATCACCAGCGGCGGCCGCGCGACAAAGCAAGTATCCATTTCACAGCCGGATCATCCGGTGTTAACGCACCCTATTCTAGCGGCTTAAAGCCTAAGATCCATTGACTTGACTGGGTTTCTGGCGGCCGGCCCCCGAGCGCCAGGCCACCGCAGCCGCGGGAAAGTGGCCTTGCCCCCGTGACCCAACCGCCCCAGCCGGGTGGCGGCGAGGGAAGGCCGAATCAGGCCAGGGCAAGGGTGAGGCCGTCAGGCCGAACTCGCGTAGCCCTTGCGCGGCCTGACACCTTGACGCCCCGCCGCCGGGCGCCCGCACTGCTTGTCCCGTCTGGCATCCCATGCCTGAATGTCTAAACTCAGGTGCGTTACTGCGTAACGACTACGGATACCCTACGTGTACTTGCTGATCCTGCCGCTCAGATGCGCGTGCAGCTTGCGGACGCGTTGGGGGAGTTCGACGACCTCGCGCCGGATCCTGTCGTTGAGATCCTGCGCAATTCGGCTCCACTCGAAGACCCTGATGGTCACCCCGCCTGGCCTGATCTGGCCAGGCAACCAGAAGATCTGGAAGCCACCGGCGTGCCGAGCGCGAAACAGCCTCGCGGCGTTCAGTTTCCCCAGCAGAAGAACAGCCGCCTCAAGCCCTCCCATGCCGAAGTGGAGTCCCGCATTGCTCAGCTGCAGCTCTGGATCGCCCAGCGCCAACCCAAGCGCTTCATCAGCGAGAAGGCCTTCGAGCTGTGGGGGATGACTTCCTCCTACACCCTGCGCAAGTACATCAAGGTGGCCCGCTCCCGCATGGCGCAGGAGCTGGTGACCGATCGCTCGCTGCACATCGCCGAGCAGATTTTCGCGCTGATGGATGTGGCTCGCCGTGCGGCTGACGCCGAGCAGTTCTCCGCAGCTGTTGGTGCTCACCGCGTGGTCTGTGAAATCTCTGGGATGCTGCGCGCCCCGATCAAGCCGCCAGGCGAGGTGGCCTGATGGTGGCAGGGCCGCTGCTGCACCCAAGCCTCGGGCCTCTCGCCCCCAGTCGCCTGGCCATCGGGCCCCTGGCCTCTGACCATCGTGCCCCTGCGGTTCAGCTGCTCGATGGCGGCCTGCTGCATTCCCCCCACCACCACGACCCCTGGCGCGATGGTGGCCTGCTGGGCATCGCTGATCCCGCCCTTTCCCTGGCCAGCACGGCGCCGCTCAGCTTCCGGGAGTTCATCGCTGATGCCTTCCCCCGCTACGGCTTCCACCGCTGGGCGTTGGTGCTGATTGCCCTGCTGCAGGCGATCGCCGATGGCCAGCTCTCGCGTCTGATCGTCACCTGCCCGCCGCGGCTGGGCAAATCACTGCTGGTTTCCAAGCTGTTCCCCGCCTACTTCATCTACCGCCACCCGCACCTGTTCGCCGCCATTGCCAGCTACTCCGGTGAGCTGGCCTATGCCCACTCCCGTGAGGCGCGGCACTTCTACCGCGTCACCGGCAACCAGCTCTCCAAGGATTCCGCGGCGGTCGGCAACTGGCTCACCACCCAACGCGGCGGCTGCATCGCCGCTGGTGTGGACGGGCCGTTCACGGGCAAGGGCTACAGCCTCGGTGTGATCGATGACCCCTACAAGGGCCCCGCCGATGCCGGCTCCGCCCGGGTGCGATCGCGGATCGAGGACTGGCTCAAGGCCGTCTGGTTCACCCGCGCCGAACCCCAGTTCACCGCTGCCGGTGATGGCGCCCTGCAGCACAACCTCTCGGCCCAGGTGATCGTGCTCACCCGCTGGGACCACGAGGACGTGATCGGCTGGCTGCTGGCCCAGGAAACGGGCGATGCCCCCCAGGAATGGCACATCCTCAACCTGCCGGCGATCGCCGAGCACCCTGCCGATCGGCAGAGCTTCCCGGCGTCCTGCACCGTTGAGCCCGACTGGCGCCAGCCAGGCGAGGCCCTCTGCCCTGAGCGGTTCCCGCTGAGCGAGCTGCTCAAGATCCGCTCCCGTGTGGGCTCGTTCTGGTGGAACGCCCTCTATCAGCAGCGGCCCTCACCGGCCCAGGGGGCAATCTTCCAGCGGGCCTGGATCAAAGCGCCGTTCCCCCGCGAGCAACCCCGCCGCTTCTCGCCCCTGGTGCTCTCCTGTGATCTGTCCTTCAAGGGGGAGGAGCAGAACGACCACTGCGGCTTCGTGCTGATGGGTCTGCTGCTTCCGGATGTTGCACGGCCGCAAGCTCCAGAGAGGCAGGCAGCAGGGCCACGGGCCGTAAGGCCCCTGGCCACGCAGCTGGAGCTGGAGGTGATCTGGGCGGCCCGGCACCACTTCGATCTGCCCCAGACGATCCGCTTCCTGCTCTCCACCCTCGCGGCTCTCGACGCGCAGGGCCTGCGGCCCCAGGCGGTGCTGATCGAGGACGCCGCCAATGGACCGGCGGTGCAGCAGACCCTCAAGCGCAAGGTGCCGGGGCTGCTGCCGGTCGCCGCCCGGGGCAGCAAGGAGTCGCGCGCTCATGCCGTCGCCCCGTTGCTGGAGGCGGGCCAGGTGCGCTTCCACCACCGCGCTGCACCGCTGGTAGAGGAACTGCCGCGCTTTCCCAAGGGAACCAAGGATCTGGTCGATGCCTTTGGCCATGGGGCCCTGTGGCTGGAGACCCGCTACTGGCGCGGCCTGGGCATCAAGCGCGATCCGCTGCCGATGCTTCTCTCTCGCTGACGCCGTGGCCCAGCTCTGCCTGCCCCTGCTCACGACGGCCACTGATGTTGTTGTCCCCTCGCTGCGCCCCCTACACCGCCGCCGCCGGATCCCCTGCGTTCATCAGCAGCTCGTCTTTGCCTTTCCCTACCAGCCGCCTCCCCAGCCGCCACGCAAGCGCTGGCGGCAGCGGCCCGAGCACCCTCAGGCGGCGGTGCATCGGCTCGCTCTGGCTCATGTGGACTTGGCCGACAAGATCGCCGGCAACTTCGCTCGCCGCACCAGCCATCCCTTTGATGATCTGCGCCAACTCGCGGTGATCGGACTGCTCAAGGCAGCCGCACGCTTCGATGGCACGGGTGGGCGCTCATTTCGGCCCTACGCCCGCACCTACGCCAACGGCGAGATCACCCACTACCTGCGGGATCACGGCTTTGCGATCAAGGTGCCGCCGTCCTGGAGAGACCTCTACGCCAGCGGGCAGAAGTTGTTGCGCGAAGGACTGCCTCCCGATGCGGTTCCGCACCGGCTGGGGATCACGGCCGAGCGTTGGCGGGAGATTCAGGATGCCTGCTCGATCACGGTGATTGCGCTGCAGCCGGATACTTGAGGACTAAAAAGCAAATGTGGCACATTCATGGCCTTTTCTGACGCTCTTGATGATCTGCAACCTGGGGAATTTAGAGTATCAGTTGGCTTGACTCTTTAGGTCTCTTCAAAATAGTCGTTGTCCACATTCTTGAGTTCAAAGACTTCGCGTGGATTGACGCCAATGTTGTTCGCAATCATGAGTCTTGCTAGCCGCTCTCCGTCAATAAGTATGATCTTGCGATCGATGGAACTGACAAACTCATGGGCGCTCTTGGGAAAGTCTGAAGTAGTAATGAACACTCCTTTTCTTGCGTTTCTACCCATCAGACTTCCGGCAAAATCACGAATTTCCTTGACTGGAACTGTGTTTTCCCAGCGTTTTGCCTGCAAGTAGATAGTATCCAATCCAAGCTTATCCTCGTTTATAATTCCATCAATTCCTCCATCACCAGACTTCCCTAAGGCGCTGCCAGCCTCTTTGCGTGAACCACCATATCCCATTTCAATCATGAGATCGACGACGAGTTTTTCAAAGAAGGCGGGTGAGCAGCCCTTTACGATTCTCAGCAGTTCACTCACCAGTCCACGGTTGACGATTTCGTATGCAGCGAAGATTATCTCTTCGGGCGATCTAGTTTGTTCTTCAACCGCGGATTCTGCTTCAACATCGACGGACTCTTTGCCTTTGGCCTGATGAAAATCTTTGAAACGTGGAATTTTCTTTAGGTCGCTGATCTTAATCTCTCCATTATGAGTGGCAAGAAATTCATGACCACTTTTTGTTCTTTGTAGATATGCGCGCCTATCAGACCCAATCAGCCCTGCTTTCTTAAGATATGTGTTCGCCCATCCTAGTCGATTGTCAAAAAGGAAAGCTCTTCCGCTAGGAATCTTCTCCCTTAGATCGTCTTCCGTTAATTTAAACAATTCAATAAGCTTCTTTGTGACGACTTTTAGTTCTTGTTCAGGGAGATTATCGATAACCTCGAGGAGTGGTCGCATAAATCTCTGAAAATCCGGCACGCTCATCGTGTTTCTTCACTAGATTCATTGTCCAAGGATAACACTCAGGATCAGCGGCGGGACATGACTTTGCATGATGGTTCGGCATAAATGTCACCGCTCGCTGGATCTTGATGTTAGGCGCCTTAGAATTAGGCTCAGGTGGATATTTCTCGAGGCGTAGACCGAATACTTCTGAATGTACTACCGCGCTGAGCGATTCTACTAGGCGGCTTCGCCCATGCGCACAGGCTAAGATTTGTCAAGTTTATGGGTTGCGTCTACGATCTATCCCTATATGTTAAGCAGACTCTTTATAGGTCGACATGAGGACTCGTATTGCTAAGTTGCTCGCTATTCTTTTTTCTTTCTCCGGCACTGCTGCCTATGCTGGCTACTCACCACCAATAGAGTCGGTGGACGCACTTAAAGGAGTTAGTTTTAGCGGCCAAGAAGTGGGCTTCAAGTATCGCGAGAGATTTAACGAGTGTGACCTCACCAACACTTGCGACAAAGCTGCGTTGAAGTACGGTTGCTCTGCAGATCCAAATAAAAACAGTGCGCTGATGAGGCTTAGAGGCGGTGTAGTCTTTTTTGATGCAAAAATGGGACTTGATACTGATGGGGCCCCACTTTTATATCCAGACGCCACCCATCAACCTGAAACTTCATTGCAATATCAGATTCCAGGGAATATCAGCCTCAATTCTGATCGTGTTCCCTTCATTGTTATTCCTCTAGGTGGGTTTCAAAGAGATCTTGGTGTTGAGCTTGGAGATATCGCTGCTATTGTGTATAATAATAAACGTGTCTATGGTGTCGTTGCAGACCAAGGCCCAAAATGCAAGATAGGAGAAGGGTCGATTCAGTTGCACGAGAAGCTAGGCCATCGAGTCTGCCTTTCAAGAGACAATCAAGGTAATTGCACCAAAGTTAAGGATGTTGGAATTGCAGGTAATGTACTTTACTTTATCTTTCCAGGTACTAGACAGGCCTTATTTTCTCATGTTAATAACCAGCCGTTACAACCTTCAAATATTAATGAAAGACTTCAAGTAAAAGGCGAGCAGCTATGGAGACAGTTTACATCACACTAGATTCATCGATATTCAGCCATTGCTGTTCGTGAATACTACCTTGGATGAGGTCTCCAGTTTTTTCAATGATTCAGGCTACGTCATTTCACCATTGGAGGATTAGAAGTCATGATTAACCAACTCATCGGCTATTCAAGCAAACTGACTCTTGCCGGCATTGTTGGCGCTGCATGCATGTTCTCACCCCCCGTCTTTGCCGAGGTATTAAGGGGAGACCTCGACATTAAGAACCTAACCATTGGAATTGGTGACAGCAAGATTAATGTAGTTGTCTATAAGAATACAAGCAAGCCTAGTGGCCTTACATTTCTCTCTTTGCATAATAATGAACAAACTTTTAATCCAATTGTAATTGCGAGCGTTATTGAGAAGGGAGGTAGTTTTGTTGCACTCTCTCCCCCTCTGGACAAAGGGGGCAATCTGTGCAGGTTTGTGCCCTTTTCGGTTGGCGGCGAGAGCTATTACTTTGACCCTAACCGCATTTGGGATGATAACCGCATCAAAGTTGGTTTATCGGCTAATTGCATCTCTAATGAGCTCGGATCAATTCCTTCTAGTCCTGCTGTTCTATCAAAAGTCAATTCCGCAGTCGTTGGCTTCCGTAATGATCTTATTCGAGTGCTTGGGATCAATAATCAAGATCCGAACCTGTACCTAGTCGTTGTTCATAACAATCGGTTTCTTGCTTTCGATTCCGAAAAGCTAATCCCCACTGCATGCGCCAAGAGATATACATCAAAGAGTCAAGCCTCGGACCAAGCATCTCGTGGTGACTTCTTTTTCGTCACGGATGACAGGACGTTTGATTTTTATTCTAGCAAAGACTACAATGTTGTCAAGCAACTTCCGTCTACGCTATCAACTAACACGTGTCTTGATGGCTCGCTGTCTATTTATGCTCAGTCAAAAGGTCTCCCATTTACGACTGTAGAAGTTAATTACTCCGATGATGGTGACAGTGATCGAAGTGCCTTGAAGGCGCAGAAGAAGTCTGCTTCAATGTTGAAAACAGTTTACAATGCTTATAACTCATTGTACTAACTGCTTATCGAGCAGGTTTTCCGTGTTGAATTCGACTTAAACAAGTTTCTTGTGATTTCCGAACGCAACCATAGCTTGTTCTTAATTCAAGGGAAAGCGCGGATTCTTGGTAGTGCATTCTCTATGAGATAACTGACTATCTTCTATCCTATGACTTGGCAAATCTTTAGCTATACGCGACTAACGCATGCCATCACCAGGCCGCATGGAGCTTTGGTTCGGGTTGGCTGCTTGAAGGTGGCAGCCTTTGTCAATAGCATGATTTTACAGCATCATGAGACGCTAATTCATTCTCCAGCTACGGCAGTCATTTCTATCTTCTGAGGTCTGCAGCCTAGCGCCACTAGGTAAGATCGTACACTGATCAGTAAAGGTAGGGTTCAGAGACGTACGCATATTGACTTGAGCGCCTCTAAGCGTTGCCCCTCGTAGATCTGTTCCATTTAGATTTGTTCCCTGTAGATTCGCCCGTCTGAGATCAATATGCCTCAAATACAACCCGGAAAGGTCAGCGCCGCTAAGGTCTGCTCTCTCCAGAGAAATCTGATAGTGCAGATCAGAATTGGCAAGAAACTCAATGACCTGACGCTTGCTCGCAGGATCTATCTCTGACAACAGGAGAAGTGTCCTTAGACGCACCAGAGAACGAAGGGTTGGATAGTCACCTATCTTCCCTTTCTTCCCTTGGGCAGCTGTCTTTGTTGCCAACTCAGTAGTGCTAGTTAGATAGTTCTGCATCCTCTCTCGTTTGGCAGAACTGTCATTGAGCCAAACGCCAAAGATTGCTAAGACGATTGGGACAAGTAGTAGCTTTAGCATCTCCCAAGCCAAGGTGTCCTTGATCTCTTTTGGGGATGAATCCTGATTGCTCATAATTGGATGGGATTGCGATCTATTCTAGGGCACCTCGATGAAAACAGATAAATTAGCCGAGACGTCCAATCTGATTCCAGTCCTGCCAAAGCGTTTCAGTTGTCTGGACAGGCAACAACGGTCATTTTCAATGTGCCCTCTAGTAGCTGCTAAGGCATGCACAGATCTGCATGACTGTATAACGAACAAGGATAGATCGTGCGCAGCCACGATCTTATCCGGTGGTTGGACTAGCCCTTTTCGCTATTGACCAGTGGCTTACGGTAGATACGTCGGCCCGAATCTCAGCTTTCCTTCTGAATTCC
>NZ_JAGQBU010000026.1 GCF_024345795.1 Synechococcus sp. J7-Johnson | reverse complement strand
CCGGAGCGGTTTTCGATCGATCCATGCCGGCCAGCAGGAGGTGGCCCATGACATCAGCCGGATGCTGGCGCTGGGAGAGGGCAGCCTGGCCCCAGGCACGGCTTGATCACACTTTTAGGCAGCCCTGTCGGCGCGGGTATCTTCACGCCGTTTAGCCTCGCGACGGCAGTTAGGTCGGCTTCTAGCTCAGTGCGGTCCAAATAACGTCCTTGCTCCTCCAGCGAAGCGAGCACCGCTCGGATCAAGTCCTGCAGTTTGCGGCCTTCTGCAATCTCGCGCGCGGCCGCAGCTTCGTCCTTGCGTTTCTTTGAGGTGGCGAGATTGGTGAAGGCGGTCTGGTCGTTCAACTTCTCTACTCGTTCTGGGGTCGCCTCGAAGTTCATGCGCAAGGGCCTCTCGACCGTCACCTTGAGAAATCCGAACTCCCGGTTTTCGAATACACGAGAGACAGTGCGCGACTCGGTCTCGCCCGTCTTCTGATCAATAACGACCTCTGCCGTCTCGCCGTCACGAAAGGCGCCATACAGGCGGGTGAGATGACGAATCTGGTCCTCGTTGATCTCATTGCGCTTGTTGTTTAGGCTCTTCTTCATCCGCTCAAAAAAGCGTGTGCCGTCGATCAGCTGCACCTTGCCGCGCCGCTCAGGCGCCTTGCGGTTGCTGACGAGCCAGACGTAGGTGAAGATGCCGGTGTTGTAGAAAAGCTGATCGGGGAGTGCGACGATGGCGTCGAGAAAGTCGTTCTCGATGATCCAGCGGCGGATGTTCGATGGCCCGGACCCGGCGTCGCCCGAGAAAAGCGGCGAGCCGTTGAACACGATGGCGATCTTTGACCCCTCGCCGCCGACCTGGGGCGCTGGGTGCATCTTCGACAACATATGCTGGAGGAACAGGAATGAGCCGTCGTTGATCGCGGGCAGCCCGGCGCCGAAGCGACCGGAGAAGCCGTGGAGCTCATGCTCCTTCTCGACGACGGATTTCTGATCCTTCCACTCCACGCCGAAAGGCGGGTTCGCCAGCATGTAGTGAAAACGCTCCCCCTCGAAGCCGTCGCGGGTCTTGCCATCGCCCAGCGTGTCGCCAAGGACGATGTTGCTAGTCTCTTCGTCCTTGATGAGCATGTCCGAGCAGCAGATCGCCCAGGACTCGTCGTTGTACTCTTGACCAAAAAGCGCGAGGTTGGCGCTTTCGTTTTGCGCGAGGATGAATTTTTCGGACTCTGACAGCATCCCGCCCGTACCGCAGGCAGGGTCATAGATCGTGCGGTAGATCCCAGGAGTGTAGACGTCCTGCTCTCCGGTATAGATCAGGTTCGCCATCAATCTGATGACTTCGCGCGGTGTGAAGTGATCACCGGCCTCCTCGTTGGCCTGCTCGTTAAAGCGCATCACAAGATGTTCGAACAGGTAGCCCATCTGCAGGTTGTCGATGCGGGCTGGGTGCAGGTCGACGCCAGCCATCTCCTTCACGATGGTGAATAACCGGTTGCTCGCATCGAGCTTTTCGATCTGGTCGGTGAATTTGAATCGCTCGAAGATACTGCGAGCGGATGGCGAGAAACCATTGATGTAGGCGACGAGGTTGGGCGCGATGTTCTCTGCGTCACCAAGCAGACGCCTGAATGTGAACGGACTGGTGTTATAAAGCGGATGAGTTCGCTCAGGATCGGCAGCCTTGCCTAGTAGCTTCTCCATGGCATTTTCCGGCATACCCTGAGCCGACAGCTTTTGATACTGCTCCATCACGTCATCCTTGGTTGCCTCAAGGGCACAATCCAATCGCCGCAACACGAGTATCGGCAGCATGACCAGGCGGTACTGAGGGGGCCGATATGGTCCTCGGAGACGGTTCGCGATTTCCCAGATGTGGCTTTTCAGCTGGTCGTGCAACTGAGAGTTCATTTATCTATCTTTTTGAGATTCGTGTGCATCTCAGAGGATTGGCCTTGAGCGGCTTCACTGTTTTTGTTTGTGAGTATAACTTGTTATTGGATGGTTTCCGTGAACCACATCCCGAAGCACCTCCTTTCTGTGAACCACGGCGGTCGCTCTTCGACATCCGGCTCAAAATCCTACGGGAGCTTCGGGTCTGTACCCCTGCCCGGCAAACTCAGTCGTGGTTCACGGGTCCGTGAACCACTTGTTCGAACGGCTACACCACGTCTGCTGGGCTGCATACCCCGAGAGGCCCGCGGTTGAGCACATGGGTATAGATCATGGTGGTGCTCACAACCTGATGACCCATCAGTTCCTGGATCGTGCGGATGGCCTGGCCCCTCTCCAACCGGTGGGTAGCAATGGAGTGCCGGAACGTATGGCAACTGGCTGCTTTGGTCACCCCAGACTCAGCAACAACCCGCTTCACCGCCAACGCATAGGGCATCAGCATCCGACCCCATCCTGCCGCTAGATCAGCTGATGTAGCTGGCGCACCTTCAGCAGATGCTCGTGCAGCCCAGCCACCAGGCTCTGGGGCAGCAGAGTCCGTCGATCCTTGCCGCCCTTGCCATCGCGCACTGTCAGCTCCCGCCGCTAAAAATCCAACTCCTTGACCCGCAGGCGCAGCGCTTCCATCAGTCGCAACCCACTGCCGTAGAGCAGCCCCACCACCAGCGCCTGGTTCTGGGTTGAGGCGCTTCCCATCTCCCGAGGGTGGCGCACCTGTAATTCCTCCCGATACCGCTGGATCAGGCCCGGTGGGCGAGAAGGGCTGGTGATGGGTCGGGGGAGTTCGCCGCTATCGGAGGATTCCCACCTACAACGCTTTCGCAATCAAACTGCCGGATCGCTCACACCGATCCAGCTACTTCACCGGCCTGCCTCCGCCATGGGGCTCGCTCATACCATCGCTTCCGGTTTCACCCACCGATCGAACTCTTCGGCGCTGATCTCACCGAGCACCAGGGACGCTTCCCTGAGGCTCAGCCGGTGTTCGTGGGCATGTTTGGCGATGGCGCAGGCACGGTCGTAGCCGATCGCCGGTGTGAGGGCGGTGACCAGCATCAGGCTCTGATCGAGCAGATCACCGATGCGGCTTTCGTTGGCCACCAATCCATCGATGCAGAGTGTGCGGAAGCTGCCGCAGGCTCCCGCGAGCAGATCAATGCTTTCGAGCACATTGTGGGCGATCAGGGGCTTGAACACGTTCAGTTCAAAATTGCCCTGGCTGGCCGCCATCTGCACGGCCGTGTTGTTGCCCATCACCTGCACCGCCACCATCGTGAGGCTCTCGCACTGGGTGGGATTCACCTTGCCCGGCATGATCGAGGAGCCCGGTTCGTTCTCCGGCAGGATCAGCTCCCCCAGTCCGCAGCGGGGGCCGCTGCCGAGCCAGCGGATGTCGTTGGCGATCTTCAACAGGCTGCCGGCCAGCACCGTGAGCGCGCCATGGGCCGCTGCCAGGGGTTCATGGCCTGCCAGTGCCTGGAACTTGTTCGGTGCAGCGGTGAACGGCATGCCGGTCCTCTCGCTCAGCCGCTCCGCCACCTCCTCGCCGAAGCCCGAGGGTGCATTGAGACCGGTACCCACCGCTGTGCCGCCGATCGCCAGTTGGCGCACCTTGGGCTCGGCGTGGCGCAGGGTCTCAAGCCCCAGCTCCAGCTGGGCCACGTAGCCGCTGAATTCCTGGCCCAGGCTCAGGGGCACCGCGTCCTGCAGATGGGTGCGGCCGATCTTGATGATCGCCGCGAACGCCTCTGCCTTGCTGCGCAGGGCTTCGATCAGCGCCTCCACCGATGGAATCAGCCTCCGCTCCAGTTCGATCGCCACCGCCACATGCAGCGCTGCAGGGAAGGTGTCGTTGCTCGACTGGCTCAGGTTCACATGATCATTCGGGTGCACCGGGCTCTTGCTGCCCAGCACACCGCCCGCCGCCTCGATCGCCCGGTTGGCGATCACCTCGTTCACATTCATGTTCGTCTGGGTGCCGGAGCCCGTCTGCCACACCTTCAGCGGAAATTCCTCATCCAGCGCCCCGCTCGCCACTTCTTCGGCGGCTGCCACGATCAGAGCAGTCAGCTCCGGTGCGAGCTTTCCTTCGGCCTGGTTCACTTCGGCGCAGGCGGCCTTGAGCTGGCCGAAGGCATGCACCACCGCCAGTGGCATCACCGCTCCAAAGGGGAAGTTGCTGATCGAGCGCTGGGTCTGGGCGCCCCAGTAGCGGTGAGCGGGCACCTCGACGGCACCGAGGCTGTCCGTTTCGCGGCGCGTGCTGGCATCCGGCTGGATCGTCATCAGCCTGCGGGCACCACTTCGCTGTTCAGCTCATTGAAGCTTCGGGTTGCGCTGGTACCGGAGCTGCCGGCTGGATTAAGCCCGGTGGCCTTGCTCAGGGCCGCGCTGATGGTCTCGCTGCTCACCTGGCCCTTGCCGTCGAACACCACACGGCCGGCGGCATCGAGCACCACCACCTGGGGAATCAGCCCTTTCCAGTAGTGGGCGGGGTCGCTGGTGCCTTGATCGGGTCGGTTCTGGACCTGATCGGTGGTGAGTGGAATGATCTCGACCCGCGAGCCCCACAGCCGCTGCAGCTCCGAGACCACGGGGGCGAACTGCTTGCTGTCGGCACTGTCATCGAGATAGAAGATCAGCACCACTGGACGGTGATCGGCCATGGCCTGGGCCAGGCTGCTCCGGGGTGGCACCAGCGAGCCATTGCCGGCATAGAGCGAATAGATGTTGCCGTCGTAGCTGTTGGTGGTGAGGGCAGCCGCCGCTGGAGACGCCGGGGCCAGCAGCAGCCAGATGCCGAGGATCAGGCTGAGAAGACAGGCTCTGAGGGGCTGGAAGGGGCCGGCTTGGAAGCCGAGGCGGGCAGGAAGGCGCAACCGAACACCAGATGGGCTTGGGCCATTGTGACTCTCAGGGTCTGCTGATGCCTCGCCCCAGCCCCTGGAGGATCCCCCGTCCCACCAGGCCGATGGCACGACCGATCACCTGGGTCAGCACCACCACGATCAGATCACCGACGCGCTGCAGCAGGGTGCGCAGCTGCGGTGCCAGAGCATCACGGGCCTCCAGCGCCAGGGTGACGCTCTGCTGGAGCCAGCCCAGTTGGCGCAGTTCCTCGTCGCGGGGTTCGGTGAGCAGCAGCGGGCAGATCGTTCCCCCTTGCTCGAGGCGGTAGAGGCGCCGCTGGCTTTCGTAGAGCTGGATCGGCTTCTCGAACCACTCGCTCCAGCGCTGCTGGGCATTGAGCTGGTTGCGCAGGCGCTCGAGGCTGCGGGTGGCGATCAGCTCCTTTACCAGCAGGTAGCGGCGCAGTTCCGGCCAGTCGCCGCAACTGGCGAGCACATCGGCGCTGATGCGCTCGGCGCTGCGGATAACCCAGTTGCTCACCAGAGACTCCAGATAGAGCAGGGCCTGAGGTTCGTCAGGGGCCAGCAGGCGGCCGTCCACCAATAGCGGCTGCGCCGAGAGCAGGGCCGCCAGCATCGGCTGGCTGGGGGGAAGCTCAGGGTCGTCGAGCTCGAAGCTCCCCTGGCTGGTGAGGGCGTCGGCCACGGGGAGCAGCGCTCCCTGCTGGGGCAGTTGTACATAGGGGCCGGCCATCTGGCGCAGGGCCTGGCGACGCAGTTCAGGCTGCAGGCTCTGCCAGCGCCCCTGCAGGTCGTCGCCGCGCAGGCGTTCCTGGCGCAGCTGGCGCAACAGCTGATCCAGCTGGGTCAGCAAGGCCACGAACAGATCGCGCCGCCGCTCCGGGCTCAGTCCTTCCAGGGCGAACAGCTCGGCACTGCCCTGGCGCAGCAGCGGCCCCTGGCTGGCCTGGCTCAGCCGTTGATGGATTGTCTCCCACACCGCCACGGCGGTGCGCTGCCTCAGGGTGATGGCGGTGCTGCCCCCACTGGGCGGGCGGGGTTCGTCGGCAGGGCTCTGCTGCTCAGGGGGCAGTCCCGTGGCACTCCAGGCCATCGACACCGGCCCCCACAGCCAGATCAGCAGGGTCCGGGCGGAGCGCAATTCCCGCAGCCGCCCCTCCAGGATCAACTGCAGCAGCAGGTTGGAGGGGGGAGGATCGAGCAGTTTGCTGCAGAGTTGCAGCTCCTGATCGATCTGCTGCAGGCCGCTGATCAGCAGCCACTGGCCGAGCCCCATCGTTCCAGCTCCCCAGACGCCGCTGGTCTGGGGATTGACTCTGGAGCGGGTGCCGCCGTCCAGCGCCACCACCCGCCCGCCCTGCAGCAGGGTGGCCACCGCCTCCAGCAAGGCTTCCGGTTCGGGCTCCTGCAGCAGTCCGGCGGCCGGCAGCTGCAGGAGCCAGTCACTGCTGCAGCCGGGCTGGGCGGGGATCAGCAGCAGCAGGGGGGCCGGTAACCAGCGCTGCTCCAGCCGCTCCAGCTCCAGCAGCAGGTTGCTGGGATGGATCGGGGCCTCCAGGCTCCAGATCACCAGCTGGGGGGCGCCTTCGAGTTCGGAGGGTTCGCCCGCCACCCGGCACAGGGGGCTCGCTTCCTTGAGCAAGCGGCTCAGGCCCTGACGCAGCAGCGGCTGAGCCAGCAGCAGCACCTGGACGCTGGTGATCCCAGCAGCCTCATGGGCGGCCGCAGGCTCAATCACGCGCCGTTCCTGTTCATCGACTCAAGGTAACGAGCGCAGGCTGGAAACTCCAGGGTCTGGATCAGATCAGGGCCTGCGGCGGCCGAAGAGCTGAAGGGTGTACGACTCGATGCTGTAGCCGGTGAGATCCTCGATCTGCTGCACCAGCTCCTCGGGCAACACCACATCGAGGTCCTGGATCTCGCCGCTGTTCAGGCAGGTGAGGTGGCTGTGGGGATCGCTGCGGTAGCCATAGAGCCTGCCGCTGGCGCGGTCGAGGCACTCGATCACACCAGCAGACTGGAGGGCCTCGAGGTTCTGGTAGACGGAGGTGTGGCCGATGTTGCGGCCCTGGGTATTGAGGCGCTCAAAGATGTCACGGGCACTTAGGTGACGCCGATCGCTCCAGAGCAGTTCCAGCACCATTCGCCGCTGGCGGCTAAGGCGCATGCCTAGATCACGACAGCGCCTGAACGCCTGGGCCACCGTGACGCGCAGGTCGGCCGGGGCTGATTCCTGCAGAGCACTCTCGCCGTTAGCTGAGGCTGAGCCTTCGCCGGCTGATCGGGTCGCTCCGGAGCTCACCGGCACGGTTGTGGTGGTGAGGGCGACAGACACGGAGTGGAGGTCAACACGAGGTGATCTCTATGTTAAGGGCCACGCTCGATCGGTTTGTGTCGCCTGGGGGTGAGCTCGCTTCGATCAGCAGTGCGAGGCTTCAACTGGGTCCTGCAACCGCGACGATCCCACCGCTTGCAGGGCTTCGCCCAGGTCGAAACTGCCGTCGTACAGCGCTCGGCCCACGATCACCCCTTCCACCCCCAGTGGGGCCAGGCTGAGCAGGGCCAGCAGGTCGGTGACCGAGCCCACGCCGCCCGAGGCGATCACCGGCACGGAACTGGCGCTGGCCATGGCCCGCAACGCCTCCAGGTTCGGCCCGGCCAGAGTGCCGTCGGTGGCGATGTCGGTGCTGATGATCGCCGCCACGCCGCTGCCTTCGAAGCTGGCGGCCAGCTCGGTGGCCACGGTGCGGCTCTCCTCGATCCAGCCCCGCGTGGCCACCAGGCCGTTGCGGGCATCGATTCCCACCACGATGCGGCCGGGATGGCGGGCCGCCAGTTCCCGCACCAGCTCGGGCTGCTCGATCGCCACGGTGCCGAGGATGACCCGATCGAGTCCGCAGGCCAGCAGGTCGTCGGCTCGCTCTGCAGTGCGCACACCGCCGCCCAGCTGCACCGGAATCGTAAGGGCGGCGGTGATGGCGCGCACCACGGCATCGTTGACGGGCTGGCCACTGCGGGCGCCATCGAGATCGACGAGATGCAGCCGCTCGGCGCCCTGTCTTTGCCAGGCCAGCGCCTGGGCCACGGGGTCATCGTTGAAGCGGGTCACCTGGTCGTAGTCGCCCTGATGCAGGCGCACGCAGTGGCCGTCGAGCAGGTCGATGGCAGGAATGATCTGCATGGCAGGGCGGACTGAGCCGTGGTAGCGACTCATCCTGGCTGGTTGGAGGCCACCGCCAGCCCGTAGGGCTCATGGTCGGCAGGATCGGTGATTCCCAGCTCCAGTCGCCAGTCGGCCACGGGCCGCTCCCATCCTTCCTCCCAGCGGGCCAGCGCCAGGCAGGAAGCGCTGTGGCCGATCGCCATTCCATGGGCAACGGCGCGGCTGAGCAGTTCGAAGCGCTCAAGCTGCAGCCGGAAGCTGGCCAGCTGGCCGGCGGTGGTGAGCAGCACGTAGGCCGGGAAGCCGATCTGGCAGGCGGTGATCGCAAGTACGCCGCTCTCCCCCACTGCCGCGGTGCCGAAGCCGCTCACCACGTGATGAATGTCGTGGGTGGTGGCGATGCGCTGAGTCAGCCAGCGGGCCTCGGTGTCGACCGGACGTGGCCGGAAGAACTCGGGGTCGTAGTTGAGCTGCCGGATCAGTTGGGCGTAGCTGTGGCCGAGGCTGCCCTCAGGCAGCTGGATCAGTGAGTCGATATCGGGCTGGAGGGGTGGGTAGCGCCCATCCATCAGCTCAGCGCCCCCGGGCAAAGCACGGAAGCGCCGAACGCATTCCGCCATCTGGGGGCTGTCGATCAGGTTGTCGACCAGATCCGCCACCGAACCCAGATCGCCTCCGCTGCGACCGATGGCGGCCAGCAGCTTGAGGTTGTTCAGGGAACGCAGCAGTTCGGCGAAGCGCGTCATCAGATGTCGCTCAGGACCGCGTCCACTGTGGCTCTTTTGGGTAGGGCCTCCATGGCTCGCTTGAATGGCCCCCAGTACGGCCAGGCGCCCAATGAAGATCCTTGTGATGGGTGGCACCCGTTTCATCGGCAAGCCCCTGGTGGCCCAGTTGCAGGAGGCCGGCCATGCCATCACCCTGTTCACCCGCGGACGCAATCCCGTGCCGGCGGATCTGGAGCATCTGGTCGGCGATCGAACCTCCGCTGAGGACCTCGCCCAGCTGCAGGGCCGCAGCTTCGACGTGATCATCGACAGCAGCGGTCGCAGCGGCGTCGACAGCGAGGCAGTGGTGGAGCGCACCGGAGCACCCAGCCACCGATTCGTCTACGTCAGTTCCGCCGGGGTCTATGCCGACAGCGAGCTCTGGCCCCTCGATGAGCAGGCCGCCACCGATCCGGCCAGTCGCCATGCCGGCAAGCTCGACACCGAGACGTGGCTGCGGCAGCAGGCGATCCCCTTCACCAGCTTCCGCCCCACCTACATCTATGGACCCGGCAACTACAACCCGGTCGAGAGCTGGTTCTTCGATCGGATCGTGCATGGCCGGCCTGTGCCCCTGCCCGGTGATGGCACCACCATCACCCAACTGGGTCATGTGAGTGATCTGGCCACGGCGATGGCCCGCTGCCTGGATGTGGAGGCTGCGGCCAATCGCATCTACAACTGCAGCGGGGCCCAGGGCGTCACTTTCCGGGGCCTGGTGGCCGCGGCGGCGCGGGCCTGCGGCGTCGACCCGGCGGCGGTGGAGATCCGCAGTTTTGATCCCTCGGGGCTTGACAAAAAAGCCCGCAAGGCCTTCCCCCTGCGCCTTGCCCATTTCCTCACTGACATCCACAGGTTGCAGCGGGAGCTGGCCTGGTCGCCCGCCTTCGATCTCGAAGCCGGCCTGGCTGACAGCTTCAGCAACGATTACGCCCTGCGCGGCCCCACCACCCCCGACTTCAGCTCCGACGAGGCCCTGCTGGCCGGCTGAGGCCCACACCGAGGTAGCCCAAGCCGGAGCTGAGCGCCAGCAGCAGCGACGGCCAGAACAACCACCAGCCCAGGCCGCGCAGACCGCTGGCCAGGGGCCAGGCCTGGGGCCATAGCAGCAGCAGCAGGGAGGCGAACTGGAGCACGGTCTTGGCCTTGCCAGCACTCGAGGCCGGCCCGCCACTGTCCTGGCCGGCCCGCCAGCCGGAGATCAGCAGCTCCCTCGCCAGCAGCAGCCACACCGCCCATAGAGGCAGAGTCCCCTCCCTGGCCAGCCAGAGCAGGGGAGCGCTGATCAGGATCTTGTCGGTGAGGGGGTCGAGCCGTGCTCCCCAGACCGAGCCGCCGCCAGAGCGCCGGGCCAGCCAGCCGTCGGCCCAGTCGCTGAACCCGCCCAGCAGCAGCAAGGCCCAGCCCAGACTCGTCTGGCCGGCGCCGAGGGCCAACAGGATCGGCAGCCCCAGGAAGGCCCTGGCCACGGTGAGGGCGTCGGCCAGGCGGCGAGCCAGGGGCGATGCGGGCTGCCCGCCATCGGATTCAGGTGCGAAAGGGGTCATCGCGGCCGTGCCTGGGCGTGCCCCCACGCTGGCCTAGAACCCTTGCAGACGCTCTGCACCGATGACTCCCGACACCCCAGGAACCGTACGGGTGGCCGACGCGATGTCCACACCCGTGCTGTCGGTGAAACCGACCACGCTGCTGCAGGAGGCGGTGAAGCTGATGAGTGATCACCACATCAGCGGCCTGCCCGTGCTTGACGAGCACGGGGCCCTGATCGGCGAGTTGAGCGAGCAGGACCTGATGGTGCGCGAAAGCGGCTTTGATGCCGGCCCATACGTGATGCTGCTCGACGCCGTGATCTATCTGCGCAACCCCCTCGACTGGGACAAGCAGGTGCATCAGGTGCTGGGCAACACGGTGGCTGATGTGATGAACCGCCACCCCCATACCTGCAACGCTGAGGTGTCGCTGGCCGCGGCCGCCAAGCTGCTGCACGACCGCTCCACCCAGCGGCTGTTCGTGCGTGAGGGCGAGGCCGTGGTGGGGGTGCTCACCCGCGGCGATGTGGTGCGCGCCCTGGCGGCTGAGGGCTGAGCGCCTGCCAGGGCACGATCGCCCCGTCAGCCACCAGCCAGATCTGCTCGCCAGGATCGCAGGGGTGTCCCCCTGTGAGCTGCCCGAAAGAGGGCAGCACCAGGCGCCGTACCCCTTCGTCGTAGCTGAAGCAGGGCAGGCGCAGGCGATCGCTGCGGTCACCGATCAGCGCCACAGGGTGCAGGTGGCCGCAGACGTGCAGACGATCGGTTGACCCGGGTGGGGGCTGATCTTCGGGACCATGGCTCAGCCAGAGGCTTCCCCGGGCCATGGCCGCTTCCTGGGGCAGCCCCTCGATCCAGCTGCCCCGTTCGTGGTTGCCGCCGATCAGCCGCAGCCGGCAGCCCAGCAGCTGGGGCAGGGCCCTGAGTTTCTGGCGCAGCTCGGCGGTGAGGCCCAGCCGGCTGTGGATCAGGTCGCCCAGCACCACCACTTCCTGCGGGCGCCAGACGTGGGCCAGGGTGAGCAGGGCGTTGAGGGTGCCCGCATCCCCGTCGCTGGGCAGGGCGATGCCCTGGCTCTGGAAGGTCTCGGCCTTGCCCAGGTGCAGATCGGCCACCAGCAGCAGCTTTTGCTCGGGATCCCAGAGCGCCTTGGCCGCCAGCAGCTCCAGCCGCTGCCCCCGCCAGTGGAAGGGGGCCCGATCGAGAGGGTGATCCACCATCGCGCCGCCCGCTCAGTCGGTGGCCATCGCCGCCTGATAGGCGGGCCGGGCGCGGGTGGCCTCGATCGTGGCCTGAACCGCCGGGTAGGGGCTCAGATCGAGCTGGGGGAAAAAGACGGGCAGGTAGGCCAGATGGGCATTCACGGCGCAGTCGGCCACACCCCAGGCCGCACCGATCAGGGGGTGGCCATCGGCCAGGCGTTGGTCGAGAGCGGCCATCAGCCGCGGAAACTCCCGCTCCCGGGCCGATTCCACGAACAGGGCAGTGGCCAGGGTGGCATTGGCGAACAGCACCCACTGCTCGGCCAGGGCCCGCTGCTCGGGGCTGGTGAATTCCTCGCCATAGCGATCAGCGAGGTAGAGCAGGATCGCGCCGCTCTCGAACAGGTGCAGGGGTTTTCCGAGCGGGTCCTGGGCGCCGGTGTCCTCCAGTGCCGGCACTTTGCCGAAGGGATTGATGGCGAGGAAGGCCTCCTGCCGGTGCTCTCCGGCCTGCATGTCGAGCAGGCGCCAGTTGTAGGGAATCCCCTTCTCGGCCAGATACCAGCGGGGCATGGACGCCCTGGAGCGGAGACCGCCGTAAAGAGTCAAGGTCATCGAACCATCATCTTGCAGACCGGCCTCAAACTGGTAAAGGGACCCAGATGCCGCTGTCGATCCTGAACGAGACACTTCGCAGGAGAGATGGTGAATGAATCCGAGCAGATCCACGTCCCCGAGCGTTTCCAGCGCCTGGCCCCCTATCTGGTGGGCCGGGCCCGGCGGGGAATCGTCGGCAGCAGCCGCTATGCCGTGACGCTGAGGGATCGGGTGCGGCAGGCCGCCGCCGATCCGGAGCGGCGGCCGGTGCTGATCGTCGGCGAGCCCGGGCTGGAGAAGGATGACGTGGCCGCCCTGATCCACTTCGGCTCCACCACCCGTCGTCGCTTGATGGTGCAGCTGGATGGAGCCCTGCTGCGGGGCGATGGGGCGGAGCTGTTCGGCAGTGTCAGCAGCGATGGCGCCGGCTCGCTGCTTGATGACATCGGCGACGGCAGCTTGCTGATCAACAAGCTCGACCGGGTCGATCCCGCCCTGCTGCCGGCGCTGCTGACGCTGGCCCGCAGAGGCGACTGGTGCGCCCCCGGTACCGGCTCGACGCCCCGCCGCTTTGGCGGCCGGTTGTTCTTCACCACCGAGACAGCCCTGCCCAGCTTCGATCGGTGCTGCTCCCTGATCCGGGTGCCTCCGCTGAGGGTGCGGCGCCAGGACCTGGGCGAGTGGCTGCGCTATCTGCTGCGGCTGCGCAGCAGGGAGTTGGCCTGGACGGTGCCGCCGATCGTGGGTGAGGAGGTGATCCGACGTCTGCAGATCCGCGATTTCCCCGGCAACGTGCGGGAACTCGAAGGCCTGGTCGACCGGGCGCTGCGGCAGGTGCCGGTCCCAAGCCTGCCTGCCGCCGAGCGGAACCCTCCGCTGCAGCTTCCAGAAGAGGTGTTCTGGCAGACGCCGCGGCCCCAGCGGCTGCGATTCGACCTCTGGCGCTGGAAGCCGCCGCTGCGTCAGTGGATGCGTTCGCCACGGCTCTGGAACAGCCTGCTGTTCGGTCTGGTCAGCTGGGTGTTCGTGCTGGTCAACCTCTGGCTTTGGCTTGGGCCGCAGGACCGGGACCACAACGGCGGGCTCAACATGTTCTGGGCCTGGTGGTGGCCGCTGATCCTCCTTGGCTATCCCCTTGTGGGCCGCCTGTGGTGCTCGTTCTGCCCGTTCATGGTCTGGGGTGAGATCGTCCAGCGGCTGGCACGGGCGCTTGGCTGGCAACCGGCCAGCTGGCCCCGGGGCAACACCGACGCCTGGGCAGCGCCGGCCCTGGCGGCCGGTTTCGCCGCGATTCTGCTCTGGGAGGAGCTGGCCGATCTGGAGAACAGCGCCTGGCTGAGCAGCGCCCTGCTGTTGCTGATCACGGCGGGCGCGGTGATCGGCTCGCTGCTGTTCGAGAAGCGCTTCTGGTGCCGTTATCTCTGCCCGGTGGGGGGAATGAACGGCCTGTTCGCCAAGCTCTCGATCCTGGAGTTGCGCGCCCAGCAGGGCACCTGCAGCGGCAGCTGCAGCACCTATGCCTGCTTCAAGGGCGGTCCCGCCGATGGGGAAGGGCTGGCCACAGCCGGCTGCCCGCTCGGCACCCACCCGGCTCACCTCGACGACAACCGCAACTGCGTGCTCTGCCTCACCTGCGCCCAGGCCTGCCCGCACCGCTCAGTGCAACTGAGCCTGCGGCCACCCGCTGCCGATCTGCAGCGGGAGATGGCTCCACCCGACGGGGAGGCTGGTCTGATCCTGGTGCTCGCCGGCGGCGTCTGCCTGAAGTTCTGGGATCGGCTGCTGGGGGGGCTGCCCCTGGCCCCCGACAGCCTGCAGGCGGGCCCCTTGCTGCCGCGCCTGGCCTTTGCCGTCCTGGCTCTGGCGCTGCCTTCTGCCCTGGCCCTGCTTGCGCTTCGGATCGGGAGCTGGTTGACACCGCCGGAGCGGGCTGCCCGGCGTCTGCGCCTCGGGCTCTATGGCCTGCTGCCCCTGCTCTGGGCGCAGTTGCTGGCGCGGCACCTGCCGGTGGGGATGGCGGAAGCGGGCCGGTTGCTGCCGGTCAGCTTCCAGCAGCCGCTGCCCAGCTGGAGCGCCGATCATCACGTGATTGCCTTCTGCCAGAGCCTGGTGCTGCTGCTGGGGGTCGGCGGGTCGCTGGTGTTGCTGCGCCGCCTGCTGCTGAACAGCCGGGCGGCTCTGTGGTGGGGCAGCGCCGCGGCCCTGGCCCTCGGGGCTGGGGGGCGCTGGCTGGTGGCGGGTTAGGCGGGCTCGCCAAGGCCGCAGGCTCCGTTTCCATGCTGGCGGCGGTATCTGTCAGGGCCTCACAGCAGCGCGCAGAGCCGTCGGATGTCGGAGCTGCTGTAGAGGCTTCGCGTTGCTCCGGGTGTGAGCACGGCGAAGTTGTGCTCTTTTGTGAGCAGGTTGGCGGCCCCGAGGCGGTTGGCGATCTCCACCCGCTCAAGGCCGCGGCTGTTCCGCCACAGCCGGCAGTCGTGGCGGGTGTCGTTGCTGACGCCAGTCGCCCAAACCCAGTTGGGGCCAGCCAGCAGCGTGGCGATCAACAGGGCAGGCCCGAGGCAACGGTGGCGCATCGACGACATCCAGCGGTGTCCAGTGTCCAACCAGATGTGTTCCAGCTGCTACACCAAAGCTGCCGCGCTCCGCCAGGATTCAGCAAGAGATGGAGAGCCCTGTGACCAGACGACGCCTCCAGCGCCAGCTTCCGGGCGAAACCCTCCACTGGCTTGAGTGCCGCCTGCACGCCCTCGAGAGCCGAGATGAATTCGAAGAGGCCTATGCCCTGCGGATGGAAATGGCCGAGTGGCTGCTGGAAGCCGGCCACGATCAACCCGTAAGCAACCTCACGGTGGCTCGGCTGCTGCGGGATCGAACCGTATTGGTGGATTCGCTTCTCTGCGACCCGACATAATCACGCCAGCCGGCCTCCCCCCATGACCATCGCCCTGCTGATTGCCCTGGTGGGCTCCCTGGTGCTGATGAGCTGGATCGTCAAGAAGCTCAGCAAGGCCTGATCCAGGCCTGAGCAACCCGCCAGCTGCTGCAGCTTCAGGCCAGCGAACGTCCTCGCCAGGTCCAGCCCTGTCCTGTGCTGACCTTCCAGATCGAGACTGGAGCGATTGCGCCAATCACCAAACCCCCCAGCCAGCTCAGCCACCAGTAACGCAGGTCGAGCCTGAAGCGCCAGCGGCTCCAGAGCCGTAGCGCAAGTTGCAGGCCCACCCCTGCCAGTGCCGGCGAGAGCAGCGACGGCCAGGCCAAGGGTTGCCGGATCGCCTGCAGCCCCGCCAGCAGCAGCAGCAGCCAGGGGCCGCTGAACTGGCTAAGCACCACACCACCGCTTGCCAGGGTGAGCAGGGGGTTGCGGTTCAGGCCGAGATGCCAGTTCTTGGTCCAGCCCTCCCAGAGCGCACTGAAATCTGGGTACATGCGCAGCTCCAGCAGGTCGACGCCGAGCAGATAGCGCAGGGTGAGGCCCCGCTCCTTGATGGCCCGCGCCAGGGCGAGATCTTCCACCACTTCCGCCGCCAGGGCACGATGCCCGCCGATGGCCTCGTAGCTGGAGCGGCGGAAGAGCATGAACGGCCCCGCGGCGAAGGCGGTGGGGTCGCCGGGATCGTTGGCGCGGGCGATCGGAAAGCCCAGTCCCAGCAGCGCCACCACGATCGGTTGCACCACCCATTCGGCCAGGCAGCCGCAGCGGATTCGCGGGGCGAGAGTGAGCAGATCGGCACCGCTGCGGCGCGCCTCGGCCACGGCGCTGGCCAGAGCCGCCGGCGCCACGGTCACATCGGCATCAACGAACAGCAGCCACTCCGTCGGGGGCGGGCCAGCTTCGGGAGTGGGGTGCTGGCTCAGCAGCCGTACAGCTTCGCTGCAGGGCCAGTTCTTGCCGCTCCAGCGTTCGCTGACTGGGCGGGGCCCGCAGCGCAGCACCTGCAGGGGCGGTGATGGGAAGGTGCCGGCCTCGATCAGCGCCTCCAGCCCTTCGGCTGTGCCGTCGCTGGAGTCGTCGACGGCCACAATCAGCCGCCAGCCCAGCCCCTGCAGCTCGCTTGCGAGCAGGGCGCCCACGCAGCTCTCGATCCTGGAGGCCTCGTTGTAAGCGGGCACGATCACGCTCAGGAAGTCGCGACCGCTGGCCTCAGCTGCACCCGTGGAAGCTCCAGCGGGGCTGGTTTCCGTGGCCCCCAGGCGCGGGGCGCGCCCCATGGTGAGCTCCAGGGCCAGCAGCAGCACCAGCAGCCCGAAGGCCGCCAGCCAGCCAGCCACCAGCAGCAGCTGGATTGTGATCGCCATGGTCATGGAGCCCAGCCCAGCGGCGCCCACTCTCGTCGTTCAGCCGTCGTCTTCCGCCTTACTGGCTTCGGCCACCAGCCGCTGCACCCGCTCCAGCACCGACTCGCTGCTCATGCGGTTGTTGAGGCGCTCCACGAGCAGAGGGAAGGCGAAGGGCCCTGGCCGCGGGGTGCGCACCAGCAAGCGCTGAGCGCTGCTGATGCGCTCAAGGGCCTGGCGCAGGCGCCCCAGTTCCAGCTGCTCGTCCATCACTTCGCGGCGGGCCTGCTCCAGCAGGAGGTTGCCGGGTTCATGCCGGCTGAAGACATCGAAGAGCAGGGCAGCGCTGATCTGCAGCTGGCCGCCGCTTTTTTTCTGCCCCGGGAAGCCGTTCACCACCAGTCCGGCGATCTGAGCGATGGAGCGGAAGCGGCGGCGGCAGAGCTCGGAGAGGTTGATCGAAGCCTCCAGATCCGCTTCGAGCCCCGCCTGATCGAGCAGGGCATCGCTCCAGTCCTCGTAGAGCGCTTCGAAGGGGTAGCCGCGGGGAGCCAGCAGCTCGAAGCCGTAGTCGTTCACCGACACCGTGATCGTGGCCGACTGGATCCGGGTCAGCCGCCCGGCCCAGAGGAAGCCCAGACCCTCATGCACGAAGCGCCCCTCGAAGGGGTAAGCGAACAGATGGCTGCCCTCGCGGCTGCGGGTCACCTCCACCAGAAACTGATCCTCACGCGGCAGGCGAGAGAGGTCGGCCTGACGGCGCAGCAGCGGCTCCAGGGCCCGCAGTTCGGCAGTGTCGAGCCGATGGCCTTCGCCGCTGGTTGCCGCCGGATCGGTGGCCTGGATGGCGCCGGCACAGCGGTGCACTTCCCGGCGCAGGTGAACGCTGAGCAGGTCGGAGAGGGCCATCTGGCCCCCGGCCCAGGCAGGCACTGTGCGGCTCTTGCGGGTGCTGGCCTTCACCAGGGCGGTCATGTCACGCAGCCGCACGAACTCCAGCTGCCGCCCGGCAAAAAAGAACACATCGCCCGGCTTCAGGCGCGATACGAAGCCCTCCTCCACATGACCGAGGGTGGCGCCGCGCACCACCTTGACGTTGATCGAGCTGCTGGAGGTGATCGTGCCGATCCCCAGCCGGTGCAGGCGGGCGATGACGGGATCCTTGACCCGGAACAGAACGGGCGCGCCCGTGGCTGGGACGGCACCAGGGGGCTCCTCCCGCTCCAGCTTGCGGTAGCGGGGATAGGCGCCGAGGCAGTCGCCGCCGTGCTCCAGGAAGCGCAGGCACCACTGCCAGCTGGCCCCATCGAGGTGGCGGTAGCTCCAGCTGCTGCGCACCCGCTCCAACTCCCGCTCCGGCTCGAAGCCCGGCCCGCAAGCCAGGCTGGTGAGGTGCTGCAGCAGCACATCCAGCGGCGCCACCGGCGGCCGCCGGGTTTCCACCAGCCCTTCCGCCAGCCCCCGCCGCATCGCCGACACCTCCAACAGCTCGAGGGCGTTGGTGGGCATGAACAGCACCTGGGAGGTGCCGCCGGGATTGTGGGCTGAGCGGCCGGCCCGCTGCAGCAGCCGCGCCAGGTTCTTGGCACTGCCGATCTGCACCACGCGCTCCACCGGCTGGAAGTCGACCCCCAGATCGAGAGAGCTGGTGCAGACCACCCAGCGCACCGCCCCAGACTTGACCCCCGCCTCGATCGCCTCCCGCTCGGCCCGGTCGATCGAGCCGTGGTGCAGGGCCAGCGCCCCCTCCATCTCCGGGCAGGCGTAGCGCAGACATTGGTGCCAGCGCTCCGACTGATTGCGCGTGTTGGTGAACAGAAGCGTGGAGATGGCTGGATCGAGGGCCGCTACCAGTTCCTCGTACATGCGCAGGCCCAGGTGTCCCCCCCAGGGGAAGCCATCGATCGATTCGGGCAGCAGACTGCGGATCTCGGTGTGCCGCTTGATCCGCGCACACACCAGCAGGGGGTCTTCGCCTGCGCCAACTCCCACCGCTGCACGGGCGGCCTCCTCCAGGTTGCCGATGGTGGCGCTGATCGCCCAGGTCCGCAGTCCCGGGCGCTGCCCTCGCAGCCAGCTCAGGGCCAGCTCCGTCTGGCTGCCGCGTTTGCTGCCCATCAGCTCGTGCCATTCATCCAGCACCACCGCCTCGAGGCCTGCGAACAGTTGCAGTGCCGCCCGGTTCGCCAGCAGCACCGAGAGTGATTCCGGCGTGGTGATCAGGATCTGGGGCGGCTGCCTGAGCTGACGGCTGCGTTCACCGCTGGCGGTGTCGCCGTTGCGGATGCCCAGCGTCAGCGGCCAGCCCATGGCCTCGATCGGCTCTCGGATCGCCAGGGCCAGATCGCGGCTGAGAGCCCGCAGGGGCGTGAGATAGAGCAGGCGCAGGCCGGCACCCGGGTTCGCGAGCATCGCGGCGATCGGTCCCATCACCGCCGCATAGGTTTTGCCGGCGCCGGTGGGCACCTGGATCAGACCGTTCTGTCCGCGCAGGTACGCCTTCCAGCACTGGCGCTGAAAGGGAAGGGGCCGCCAGCCCTTGTGGCGGAACCAGGCCTCGATCGGCTCAAGCGCGGCGCTCTGGGAGACCAAGGCAGAGGTGCCGTATCAGGTGGTGAGGATGCCCACCACCACTGCGGCGATGGCCAGGATCACAGCCCCCTGCACCACGCCGGCGGCCACGTTGCCCTTGCGGATCTCGGCGCGGTAGTCGATCGGGGAGAGCTTGTCGAACAGCAACAGGCCCCCGTAGATGAGGATGACTCCGACAACGGTCCACCCGACCGTCAGCAGGAGCTGGAGCAGGGGTTTGACCATGGCGGCATCCCAAAGCGCCTTACAGGCTAAGGACCGGCCCGGATCACGCAGTGGCCAGGCGGATGTGCGGCGTTGGCCGCTGCTGCTGGGGCTGCTGCCCCTGATCCCCCTGCTGGTGCTGCTGCTGTCGTGGCTGGAGCAGCCCCAGCGCCAGCAGATCGCGGTGGCACCGGAGCAGCCGGGCACCAGTGATTCCCTGCCCCTGGAGTCAGGCTGGATCGGCAGTCCATTGATCAAGCTGCGGGCCGAGCTGCCTGTGAACACCTCGATGGGCCTTGGAGTGGAGCTGCTTGATGCCGGCGGGGCCACCGTGCTCGAGCTGGCTAAGGATGGCTGGCGCGAAACCGGCAGCTGGTCGGAGGGGGGCGAGAGCGGCAGCTGGGACGAGAGCGACAACGGCGTGGTTCTGTCGTTGCGACCGCCGCGATCGGGGGACTACCGCCTGCGGCTCACGCTCGAGGATCTGCTCGACACAGCCGGCCGTCCTCTGGAGAGCCCCCTGCTAGTGCGGGTGGAGGTGCGTAACCACAGCGTCAATGCTCCGTTGCTCTGGTTCACCGCGCTGGTTACGCAGCTGATGGCGGGAATCGCCATGAGGGCCACCTACCGCAACTGGCGCCTGCGCAAGGTGCTGCGGGTGGAGGACAGTCGCGTGCTGCTGCGCAGCCGCCTGGGGGGAACCGGCCTGGTGCGAGTGGCGGTGCGTGCCCGCTACGAACGGCCCAGCAGCGATGCCGGCCCCCTCGCCTCCCAACTCAAGGCGGCGCTGGAGCTGGAGGTGAGCGATGCCCTCGGCCGCTCTCGCCTGAGCTTTCAGCGCAGCCTGCCGGTGACGGCCCACTCCAGCGACGGTGACCACTGGCTGACCGTGGAGGAGGTGCTCCATCTCAAGCTGATTGAGCGAGCCAGCCTGGGGCTGCGGCTGAAGCTGCCTGAAACCATCGACGATGGCGGAGAGCCCTGGGAGATCGAGTGGTTGCGGCTGGTGCTGGAAGACGGCGTGCTCAGCTCACACCCGGTGGCCGTGCTGACGCTGGAGGCCGGAGATGGCGCCTGAACGCACCTTGATCCTCCTGCTCACGATCTCGGCGGTGACGGTGGGCACGGTCAGTGCGGTCCGCCGGCCGTTCCTGTTCCAGCTGGGCCAGGAGGGGGTACCGCCTGGATCCACTGGCGTCAGCTACCGCGGCAGCTACCGGGGCGGCTTGTGGGTTCCACGCAGTGGTCGCTCCAGCTGGCCTGGGTTCCAGGGGCGGGGCCCCGGGACGGCCAAGTAGGCGTGCCGCCGTTTTCAGCGCTGCAGGTGCGGGTGCTGCTGGTCACCGCGGCGCTCTCCTCCAGTGTGGGTCTGGTGCTGGAGCTGATGCTGGTCACCCAGGCCAGCTATCTGCTCGGCGATGCGGCCCTGGCCACGGGTGTGGTGATCGGCACCTTCCTGGCGGCCATGGGGCTGGGGGCCTGGCTGAGCCAGTTCGTGGACGGCGGCGAGCGGCCCATGCAGCGACTTCTGGGCGCGTTCCTGCTGGTGGAGATCTGCCTCTCGCCGCTCTCCCTGCTGGGCCCGCTGGCGCTGTTCGCTGTGTTCAGCGTCGATGGCCCGCTCTGGCTTGTCCTGGTGGTTGTTACGGTGATGGTGGGGGTGCTGGGGGGCATGGAGGTGCCTCTGCTCACCCGGCTGCTGGAGAGCCAGCAGCACCTGCGCACGGCCCTGGCCAGGGTGCTGGCCCTTGATTACCTCGGCGCCCTGCTGGGCTCCCTGCTCTTTCCGCTGCTGTTGCTGCCGGTCTTCGGCCTGCTGCCCACCGCGGGACTGCTGGCGATGGTGCCCCTGATCAGCAGTGCGGTGCTGTGCTGGGTGTTCCCGAGTTGCCGTCGCTGGCGCTGGCCGCTCAGCGGTGCCCTGCCCTTGGCCGCCCTGGCTGCCTGGGCGCTGGTGCCCCTTGGCAACCGGATCGAGGACGGCCTCTATGACGACCCGGTGGTGGGGCGGGTTCAGTCGCGCCATCAGCGCATCGTGCTCACCAGCCGTCGCGGTGATCTGCGCCTGTTTCTCGACGGGAACCTGCAGTTCTCCAGCCTGGATGAATACCGCTATCACGAGGCACTGGTGCATCCAGCCCTGGCGCTGCACGGCCAGCCTGAGCGGGTGCTGCTGCTGGGGGCCGGCGATGGGCTGGCGGCCCGGGAGATCCTGCGCTGGCCGGGGATGCGCCGGCTCGATCTGGTGGAACTGGATCCGCAGATGCTGCAGCTGGCACGGGCCCATCCCTTCCTGCGCCGCCTCAACCAGGCGAGCCTTGAAGACCCGCGGGTGCACACGTACGTGGGTGATGCGTTCGAGCTGGTGCGACGCCTGAAGGCCCCCTACGACGTGGTGATAGCCGACTTCCCCGACCCCGACAGCCCTGCCGTGGCGCGGCTCTACAGCGTCACGTTCTATGGGCGCCTGCTGGAGCGGCTGGCGCCCGGCGGCTTGCTGGTGACCCAGGCCTCCACCCCGTTCTTCACGCCGAAGGTGATGGCCTCGATTCAGGCCACCATGGCCGAGCTGAATCTGATTACGCGCCCGTACAGCGTCGATGTGCCCAGTTTCGGGCCGTGGGGTTTCGTGCTGGCCCATCGCCCCGGCCGGAGCCTGCAGCCGGTAACTCCTCCGTTTGAGGGGCGCTGGTTCGATCGCGCCCAGCTGGAGAGGCTGTTCGTGCTGCCCAGGGATCTGCGACCCCCGGAGGGTGCGGAAGTGCTGCCGAACCGACTGACTCGGCCGGTGCTGGATCGATATCAGCGCCAGCCCCTCTGGCGGCAGGACTGATCCCCTTCGGGCGGTGATCGATAGGCTGAGCTTCTCCGGACGTCAGGCTCCGGGCCGAGGCCATGCCCATGGGCGTCTGGGTTCTGCTGGTGCTGCTGCTGGTGGCGGCGTGGGGCCTTCGCCAGCTGCAGAAGCAACGCCAGCGGTCGGGGGCGAACCGGCTCCAGGAGTCACTGGAGCGCACCCTCTTCGATCTGCGCACCGGCGACATCGTGCAGACGGGCGGCCGCGACTGGATGGTGGAAGACCGCCTGCTCTACGACGAGGAGGGTTTTCAGTGGCTGGAGTATCTCCTGCGCGACGGCAGCGAGGGTCGCTGGCTCAGCGTCTGCGAAGACGACTGGCTGGAGGTGAGCTGGCTGGAGCGGGGGCCGGCTGAACTGGCTCTGGAACTGGATCGTCAGCCCCTGCCCTTCCCCGCCCAGATCACGTGGGAGGGAGTGACCTACCAGCTCAAGGAGCAGGGCCGCGCTGCTGTGAGCTCCAGTTCCCGGACGATGAACCGGAGGCTGAGCGGCTGCCGCTACGGCGATTACGAGGCCCCTGATGGCCAGGTGTTGTCCCTCGAACGCTGGGACGGTGGCAGCCCCGGCAGCCGCCCGCCGGCCCCTGGCTCCGAGCCCGGTCCGGTCGAGGCGGAGGTGACCCTCGGCCGCCTGCTGGATCCCGCCTCGCTGGTGCTGCTGCCGGGGGATGGGCGCTCGGTGTACCGGCCAATCAGCCCTGGTGGTTGATGCCCTCCAGCAGGTTGAGGGCCGTGGCGAGGCTGTCGGCTTCCGCCGCCGGTTTGTCGCGGCGCCAGCGGCTGATGCGCGGGAACCTCACCGCCAGGCCGC
The DNA here is from genome assembly GCF_024345795.1 of Synechococcus sp. J7-Johnson. GTDB lineage: Bacteria > Cyanobacteriota > Cyanobacteriia > PCC-6307 > Cyanobiaceae > Regnicoccus_A. Next base: position 13,829 of record NZ_JAGQBU010000026.1, on the reverse strand, counting down.
TCTTGTGACGATTCGAGGGCTGCAGCCCCTCAAAGGCCAGCTCGAACACCTGCAGGGGCTCCACCGCCCGCACCGGCCCGAAGCGCTCGGTGGTGTGACGGCGGATCCAGCGGTCGAGCTCCGCGATCTCGGCATCGTCGAGACCCGAGTAGGCCTTGGCGAAGGTCATCAGCTGGGGCTCGCTCCCCTCAGCGTTCGGATCGCCGGCTGTGTCGCCGGTCGTGTCGGCATCCCCCGGCGGGTGGCTCCAGAGGCCGAAGGTGTAGTCGGTGTAGAGGTTGGCTCGGCGGCCGCTGCCAGCCTGGGCATAGAGCAGCACCGCATCGAGGTGGAGCGGCTCGAGCTTGTGCTTCCACCAGTCGCCGCGGCGACGGCCGGACCGGTAGGGCGACTCCAGCCGCTTGAGCATCAGCCCCTCGGCTCCCACCAAGCGGGCGCGGCCGCGCTGCTGCTCCAGCTCCTCCCAGCTGCCGAGGGGTACGGCTGCTGAGCCGCGCAGGCGCCCCCGCTCTGGGTGATCGCTGTCGGCCAGGACGCTGCGCAGCTCCTCCAGCCTCTCCAGGCGCTGCCGCAGCGGTTCGTCGCGCCGGTCGGCGCCGGCTGATTCCAGCAGGTCGTAGGCCACGAAGGCCATGGGGCACTGGCGGCGCAGGCTCGCTCCCACGCTCCTGCGCCCCAGCCGCCGCTGCAGGGCGGCGAAGCCCTGGGGCCGCTCCTCGCCGGGGTGCCAGACGATCACTTCGCCATCCAGCACCGTGCCCTCCGGCAGAACTTCCCCCAGGCTCACCAGCTCGGGGAAGCTCTCGTTCACCAGCTCCTCGCCCCGGCTCCAGAGAAAGCTGCTGCCGGAGCGGCGGATCAGCTGGCCGCGGATGCCATCCCACTTCCACTCCGCCCGCCATTGGCTGGGATCCCAGCTCGCCAGCTGGGCCGGATCGAGGGGGCTGGCCAGGAAGAAGGGAAAGGGGCGGCTGGCCGGCACCGCCTCCCCCTCCAGGGCCGGGGCGAGCAGGGAGGTGAATGATTCGGCGCTGGGCTCAAGGCCCCCCATCAGGCGCTGGGCGATCTCGGCTTCCTCCAGCTCGGCCACCCGAGCCAGGGCCCGGGTCACCAGGCCCGTGGACACCCCCACCCTCAGCCCGCCGGTGAGCAGCTTGTTGAACAGGAAGGCCTGGCCAGCTGGCAGGCTGGCCCAGGTGCTGAGCACTGCCTCTGCCTGGGCAGCGGGCTCTAGCGACGCGATCGCCGGCAGCCGCTCCCCCATCCAGACCGCCAGGGGCCGCTCGATCGGCTCGGCCTCGGGCAACTGCAGCTGCGGCAGCAGCAGGGCGATCGTCTCGGCGCTGTCGCCCACCTGGGCGTGGCAGTCGTCGAAAAGCCATTCGGGCAGGGCCGAGGCGGCCAGTGCGATCTCCCGCAGCCGCCGGCCGGTGATCAGCCGCTTGCGCCGCTTGCCGAGCAGAAGGGTCACGGCCCAGGCCCCATCGGCAGGATCCACTGTCGCCAGATAGGCCCCAAGAGCCGCCACCCTGGCAGTGGTGCCGGGGTTGCGGTCGAGCTGCTCGTAGAGGGCGCAGAAGTCGTGCATGGGCAGCGGCTCGAGCGATTCGCCCCCACCCTGGCAAGCCCCGCGGTTGATTGCTCCCGCCCTGCGGCTCGCGGGAGGATGGGGGCCAGGCCCCAGCGGCCACCCGGTGCGACAGGCCGATGAAGTTCAAGGACTACTACGAGACCCTCGGCATCGAGCGGGGAGCGAGTGAGGAGGAGATCAAGAAGGCCTACCGGCGCCTGGCCCGTCAGTACCACCCCGACATCTCGAAGGAAGCGGGCGCCGAGGAGCGCTTCAAGCAGATCAGCGAGGCCTACCAGACCCTCTTCGATCCGGAGAAGCGCCAGGCCTATGACGAACTCGGCCGCCATGACCCCGGCGAGGACTTCCAGCCGCCTCCGGACTGGGACACCCGCTTCTGGCAGGGCCAGGCCCACCAGGAGGTGGATCTCTCCGAGCTTTTCGAGCAGATGGGATTCCGCGCCTCCCAGCAGCGGCGCCAGGCCCGGGGCATGGACTTCCCGATCCGAGGTCAGGACGTGGAGGCCGTGGCCCGGCTGACGCTCGAGGAGGTCTCACGCGGCACCCAGGTGACCCTGGAGCGGCCCGGCGGCAGCGTGCGCATCCGTGTTCCCATGGGCGTGACCGACGGGGAGCGGCTGCGCATTCCGGGGCGCGGCGGCCCCGGCAGCGGTGGAGGCCCCGATGGCGATGTGTATGTGCAGATCCAGGTGCTGCCGCACAAGCTGTTCCGGCCGGTGGGCCATGACCTCTACCTGGAGTTGCCTGTGACCCCCTGGGAGGCGGCCCTCGGCGCTCAGATCGAGCTGCCCAGCCTCGATGGCCGCGTGCGGGTGACGGTGAAACCAGGCGCGCAGGCTGGCCAGAAACTGCGGCTGGCCGGTAAGGGGCTGCCGAAGCGGGGCGAGGGAGCCGGCGATCTCTATGGGGTGCTGCAGATCGTGATGCCCACGGAGATCAGTGAACGTGAACAGGAGCTCTATCGTGAGCTGGCGAAGGCGTCATCCTTCCAACCCCGTCCTCAATACACTGGAGAGTCGACCGATGGCTGACGATCTCCTGATCCCTGTGGACTCCGACAGTCTGGTGGAGTCGGCGGAGCTGCTGGCGGCCTCGGGCCTGGCCCACGACGAGCTGGTGGAGCTGGTGGAGTTCGGCCTGTTCGAGATCAGGGAGACCGCCACGGGCTGGTGTTTCCAGTCCCGGGCGGTCCACCAGGCGCGGCGGATGGTGAAGCTTCGGGATTCCTTCGGGCTCAACCCTCCTGGCATGGCCCTGGCTCTCACTTACCTCGAGAAGATCGAGGCACTGGAGCATCGGTTGCGGGAACTGGAGTGTCTGCTGCCCCGTTGATGCCTCAGAGCGGATAGCGCAGGATCGCTGCCAGGCTGGCCTCACCAGGGATGTCGCCCTTGCGCACACCCATCACCTTGGCACCGGTGACCAGGGCACGGCTGGCGACTTCATCGATGATGCCGTAGCTCTTGGCGCTGGGACTGCCGGCGAAGGTCACAGCCCCTTCGTCGTCGATCGTGCCGGGGGTCACATCGTCGATGTCGATCAGCAGCAGTTGAACCGCGCCGTAGGTCGCCGCGCGCGCCGCCTTCGCGACATCGGATGTGGCCCGATCCTGACTGGCCCGCAGCGTGTAGAGCGACTGGATGTCTGCCAGCTCATCCCTGAAAAGCTCATCAAGGATGGCGCGCGCGCTTGCCGCCAGATCGTCATCGCTCTGCGTCTCAGGGTTGTGGGGGATTGCTGCGCGCGTGAGGTGGGGATACGACTGAATCTCGCGGTAGATCGAGAGCATCGGTTCTGTTGCAGCCAGGATCAGCGGGGTTTCCCGGCCCGTCAGCAGCGCCCGCAGGGCATTGTCGATCTTGCGGGCGTACTGGGCCTGGTGCACTTTCATGCCCTCGGAGCCCTGGAGGCGCCCGCTCGGCGAGCGGTCCTTGATTGAAGCCTTCCCTGCAGAGCTGGACACATCCTTCGGCATGCCGTTCAAACTGAGCTCGACGGCCGGCAGGTCGGAAGAGACCCCTACCAGCCTCACCGAGTTCTGAGTCAGGGCGAGCACATAGGCCGACTGGGGCACGGTGACCGTTCGCAGCAGCGGCTGTATGTGGAAGCGGTCGCTGACCTCCACGGCTGGCTTGAGGTGGTTTGGCAGACGGAAGCTGCGCAGGCCTTCCGGCGAAACGAAGACGGCGAGGCTGTTGGCCTGGACCTCCCAGAAGTCATCGTCGTCAATGAGGTCGTGCAGCAGCTCCTCAATCGCCAGAACCTCGCGCTTGTCGTGGGCGGCGAGCTGCTCGATGGCCTCGCCAGCAAGGTTTTTCAGGGCGATGCGGTCGGCCTGGGCCTCCTGGGTCAGTGGCGTGGTCGGCAGGACCAGGCTGACCCGTGCCGGGCCGTGATTGAGCATCAGCGCTTCGATCTCTCCGCGGGTGGGGATGTCAACGTGCAGCATGAAGGGGAAGCGCCAGGAGTTTGGTTAATCAAATTAATCCTAGGACAGCGGGCCCCAGAACAAGCAAAGATCAGCCTGTAAGATGCTGAAGCTATTGCTTTGCGGGTCATGATGCTGGTGATCTTGTGCTGATGAAGCGCCTTGATCACCTTCTACTTATGACTACTTATCTGTCAGGTGTATAAACCTTGACGTTCACAGTCGAGCTTTCTGCTGACGAGCTCCTGTTGCCCGGCAGTGAGCCATGAGCCATGAGCCATGAGCACTGAGCAGTGAGCTGATAGAAGTTAGAAATGTTCCAGGCATGTGAAGACCAGACTTTCTGCCTGGCGATGATCTGAGACTCTCGGCGTGAAACACCAGACCAAGCAGCCCCAGATCCGTCAACTCACCAGATCATTTGTTCGGACTTGAGGGTGAAGCCGGCCGCCAGCTCTCCTTTACGTCTCCAGCAACATCTTTGAGAGGTTTGGCAGGCCTGCCCCCTGGTGATAGCGGTCGCGTTTGAGGTCGGTGCAGTGGTCCAGGAGGATCTGCTTCACCCGCTCGGGATAGCCGATGAACTCGCTGCGTACCGAGAGGAAGGCGGCTAACAGCCCCGAGATGTGGGGCGCCGCCATGCTCGTGCCGGACAGAGCGATGTAGAGCTCATCGAGACCTTTGCCCTGGTCGCGCTCGACACTGCGGTTGGGATCGCTGCTGCTTCGGCACGACAGAATCCGCTCTCCTGGGCCTACCACGTCGGGCTTCAGACGTCCGTCGGCCGTGGGGCCCCGCGAGGAGAAGTAGGAGGTGCCGTAGCGGTGAGGCAGGGTGGGATGCACCGATCCCACGGCGATCGCTTCCTCCAGGTTGGCGGGGTCGCCGATCGAGAGGTCGAAGGAACGGGTGGAGCTGGAGCCGTCCACCACGATGTCGCCGCTGCCTTCATTGCCAGCCGCCAGCACCACCAGCACCCCCTGGCGCACCAGCCGCAGCAGGGAGGCACACAGCGGTGAATCGCCGCAGCCGAAGCTGGCCGGATCAAAGGCGCCCCCCAGGCTCAGATTCACCCCCTGAATCGCCAGGCGGCGGCCGAGCTGGTTCTGTTTCCAGATGTGGTCGATCGCCTTGATGATCCAGGCGTCATACCCTCTGCCGTTGTCGGCCAACACCTTGTAGATCACCAGGCGGGCCTTCGGCGCCATCGCCAGCATGTCCGGCCCCATCGTGCCTCCCACCGCCTGCAGTCCCCCGGCGATGACCCCGGCCACGTGGGTGCCATGGCCGTTGGAGTCGTTGCCGCTGCCGGGCAGCGCCGGCCCCCGGGACGTGCAGTCCCACTCGGCGGCAATCGTTCCCTCTGGGGCGAAGACCGGATTGTGGAAATGGGGATGGTGGCGGTCGATGCCTGTGTCGAGCACGGCCCAGGTGATTCCCTGGCCGTAGGCGTTGTACCCCAGCTGGGCGGTGCGGGCCTGCACCGTATGGATCGACTCGCGGATCAGGGCCGTCTTCTTGCTGTTGCTGAACATCCGGTACACCGCCGGAGAGGTGGCGCCATAGTGCTGGCCCATTGCGGTGGCCAGGGTTTCCACCTCGGCGCGGGTCAGATTCACTGACACGTAGCGCTCCAGCTGGTCTTCTAGGTGGATCGTGTCTGCCGTGATCGGTTCCTTCAGCACGTTCTCGCTGATCCAGGCCAGCACCGCGGTCCGGGCACTCTCGATGGACCCTGTCGGGTTCTCCTCAGTCGCTGCCGAGCTGTCGGCCAGGCTGGAGCGGTCGACCAGCTCGATCAGAACCGGCACCCGCGCCGTTGCGTCCGCATCGAGGGAATCGGCCAGATTGCGCGCCACCGTGATCGGGCTCACCGGCTGGAAACGGGAGCGGTCCAACGCCTCCATCACCGTGTCCTGGGTGAATCGGCGCGAGAGATACCGGCTCGCAGAGTGGGCCTTGCTGGGTGGCCAGACGATGCCTTCCACCCGCTGATCGACCACGGCGGGCTTGCCGGGGGCGCTGTAGTCATTGGCCAGGATCTGGTCCAGGCAGACAATGTCGCCGTCCTGGGCGATGTTCACCCAGCGCTTGACGCCAGCGGGGATCGGCAGCTTCCTGCCATGCCACTTGTGCAGCACGTCGGTGACCTGAGGCAGCCCCAGGGGTGAGCCGATGGTGAGAAAGAGATCCACCGTCAACTCTGCGCCCAGTTCCATCAGCGCCTGATACGTGACCATGCTCCCCTGGCTGTGGCCGATCACCACGAAGGGGCCGCCGCCTGTGGTTGCCCGGTCCTTCACCGTCTGCACCATGCGCTCGCGCTTGGCCTTGTTGAAGAGGAAATCGTTCACATCGGCAAGGAAGGCCTGGGTGAACAGGGCTGTCACCGGGCTCCACAGCCCCTTGGCCTCCACTGACTTCGCTGCGGCCCCTCCCATCGGCGCCCCCTCCCTGGCCACTGTCTGGGCGGCTTCTGTCAGTTGCTTCGTCACCGACGCCACAAAGGCCGCTGACTCGTCCGTGCAGTCACTTTCTTGAATCGAGGCGGCCAACAGCTCTGCCGACTGCGCCTGCAACGTGGCCCGGTCGTCCCCGATGGCCCTGGCGGAGAAGCCCGCGGCCTCCGGATAGCGCTCCCGGTCCACCCAGTAGGCCATGCGAGTGCGCTCCCCCTGATCAGTCCCGAACAGGGCGCGGTCCCACTCCGAGCGCAGCACCCCCTCGGGGGGCATGTTGGAGATGCCATGGCAATAGATCACCGTGCGGGCGGCGGCGGTCCCCGCTGCGCCAGTGGCCTTGCTGGCGCGGGTCCGGGCCGATGGCTTCTTCGGGGCGGTCATGGCATCACAGGCAGAGAAAGGACCCTTCTGGGCGTTCATGCCTTCACAGCCCTAGCCAGACCAGCCCGTTGCGGACCATGGCCCGCTGGCGGTGTCATCGTTCTTGAGCAATCCCCTGACGTTCTGGGCGGCCGCAGCCTGGACCCCAGGCGCGGCTACTGATCTGTGCTGCTGGGAGCACGACTCGATCCGGATTCCTGAGCCAGGGCCCACCAGTTCTCCACCACTTCCGGGCTGCCGTACCAGCAGGCCCCGAAGGCGCCGCCATGGGCCACGCCGGGCAGCACCAGCTGGGTGGAGCCCTCCAGCAATGCCGAGGCCACCGGCACCAGACCGTCGCCACGGTCGTGGGCATCGCCGCTGCTGTTGCGGTAAGCCGTCGGCGCCAGGCGCCGGGCCATGGGGCTGGCGCTCTCCAGATCCAGATCCCCCGCCACTGAGAGGTACCTCACATGATCAGCGAAGGGCGATCCCGGCAGGCGACGCTGCACCATCTGGCGCAGCACCGTGGCCTTGAGCGCTGTGTGGGGGCTGCCCAGCATCACCAGCGTGTCGGCCAGGGCCTTGCCGTCGTAGCTGCGGCCCTGGAACGGTGCATCATCCAGGTAGAGCCGCAGCATGATTCCCCCTGAGCTGTGGCCGATCAGCGTCACCCTGCCGCTGGGGGACTGCCGGGCCAGCTCGGCCGCAGTTGCCGCGACCCGATCCAGGATCCGCGCCCAGGCGAAGGCAAAAACAGTGAGCAGCCATTCGGCTTTGCCCACGGCCACCAGCCGCACCGGTTGGCCGCTCAGCTGCTGGAGCCTGGCGACCATCGGGGCATAGGCCTCCGGGCTGATCAGGAAGCCACCGAGGATCACGATCGGTTGGCGGGGCATGGGCATCGCTTGGTGTCGCCTGGGAAACGGTCTCCCACCATGGCCTGGTCGGCTCACCCTGGAGCCAGCTTCAATGGGCAGATCATGTCGGGTCGAGGCAGCGCTCGACCTGCTCCCTGCGCTCCCCTGATGCCATGGCCGGCAAGCGCACCCTCAACGCCGGAAACCTGGAAACCCTCGGGGCGGCTGCCCTCTCCGAGCTGCTGATGGAGCTGAGCAGTGGCAATGCCGTGGTCCAGCGGCGGCTGCGCCTGGCCCTGGCCGTCGCTGAGGGGGCCAGCGAAGCCGCCCAGGAAGTGCGCAAGCGTCTCGCGGCCATTGCCCGCTCCACCACCTACGTGGATTCCCGCAAACGCAAGGCCCTGGTGGCGGAGCTGGAGGCCCAGCGCCAGGCGATCAGCGGGCCGATCGCCAAGGCGGATCCGCCGCTGGCCTTTGATCTGCTGGTGCGCTTCCTGCAGCTGGCCGATGGGGTGATCGACCGCTGCTCCGACAGCACCGGCACCGTGATCGGAGTGTTCCGGCAGGCGGTCGCCGAGCTGGGACCGATCGCCACCGCCGCCGAGGTGGAGTCTGAAACGCTGGCGGAACAGGTGGCCGACCTGCTGGCCGACGACGGTTACGGCCAGTTCGATCAGCTGATTCCAGCGCTGGCCGAGACCCTGGGCGAGCAGGGGCTGCGGCTGCTGGGCAGAAGCTGCCTCGACCGCGGCGCCCGTGATGGCAATGCCGCCCTGCTGCAGATCGCCGAGTGCAGCGGTGATGTCGAGGCTTACCTGGCTCAGTTCAACGCCGGCCAGCTCAGCTGGCCGAACACCGCCGCCGACGTTGCACGTCATCTGCTGGCGGCGGGCCGGCCGGAGCAGGCCCTGGCCGTGCTGGATGGCGCCGCCAAGGGCGCGAACACATGGCATTCCCCCGACTGGGACGATGCACGCATCGCTGCGATGGAAGCACTCGGGCGGGGGGCAGAAGCCCAGCAGCTGCGCTGGCACAGCTTCAGCAAAACCCTGTCGATCCCCCACCTGCGCGAGTACCTCAAGCGGCTCGAGGCCTTCGAGGACGTGGAGGCCGAGGAGCGCGCTTTCCAGCTGGCGGAAGGGCACGCGCTGCCGCTGCTGGCCCTGCAGTTCCTGGTGGCCTGGCCCGCCCTGCCCCGGGCTGCCCGCTACGTGATCGAGCATCGGGCGGAATGGGACGGGGAGGCCTACGAGATCTGCAGCCCCGCCGCCGAACGTCTCAGCGCCGACCAACCACTGGCTGCCACGGTGTTGCTGCGGGCGATGGTGGTGTTCGCCCTGTCGATCGGTCGGGCCAAGCGCTACCGCTACGCCGCCGAACATCTGCGCACCTGCGAGCAGCTGTCCGCCAGAATTGATGAGTGGCAAGGGGTTGAGAGCCACGAGAGTTTCACGGGTCGTTTGCGGGAGGCCTTCGCGACGAAGTGGAGCTTCTGGCAACTGCTGGAGAGGTAGGAGCCGGACTATGGCCAGCTGAATCTGCTCTCACCGTTTCCCCTCACTTGGGCCCCGGGCCTTGCGGATTTTCGGGTCACCGACCAAGTTTCCTGCTTGCAGAGGTCCTTGCCGTGTTCTCGGTGATGCAGCGTCAACCACTCCCGACTGCCACTCGGATGCTGCTGTGGCACCGATTGGTGCCCCGATTGGTGGGCCTGGTGCTCGGTGTTGGCGTGATCGGTCCGGCACCTTTGTTGATGGCCACCGCCACCGCCGCCGGCGGTCCGCCGCCGCCGCCGAAACTGGTGACCACGGCCAAGGTGTCGGCAGCGCTGCCCAGGCTGGACGCCTTCGCAACGCAGATCCTGCGGCAGACGGGGGTGCCGGGCATGGCCATTGCGGTCGTCCACGACGACCGGGTGGTGTTCCTCAAGGGCTACGGGCTGCAGGAGGTGGGCAAGCCCGGGGCAGTGGATCCCGACACGGTCTTTCAGCTGGCCTCGCTCTCGAAACCGATCGCCAGCACGGTGGTGGCAGCCCTGGTGGGGGATGGGCGGGTGCGCTGGGACGATCCGGTGATCGGCGATCTCCCCGGCTTTCGCCTCGGCCCGGCCGCCATCGCCGAGGAAGTGAGCCTGCGGGATCTGCTTTCGCACCGCAGTGGCCTGCCCGACCATGCCGGCGACCTGCTGGAGGACATCGGCTTTGATCGCGCCACCATCTTCCAGCGACTGGGGGTGCTGCCATTGGGGAATCGCTTCAGGGCCGTCTTCAACTACACCAACTTCGGCTTCACTGCCGGCGCTATCGCGGCGGCGAACGCCAGCGGCCAGGGCTGGGAGGAGCTCTCCAGAGAACGGCTCTATCGCCCGCTGGGCATGGCCCGTACCAGCTCCAGCTACGCCGATCTGATCGATGTCCCCAACCGCGCCGTCCTGCATGTCCAGGAGACCCCAAAGGGAGTGGCCAGCCGCCGCTGGGTGGCCCGCTACCAGCGGGACCCTGATGCCCAGTCGCCTGCCGGTGGGGTGAGTTCCACAGCGCGCGACCTCTCCCAGTGGCTGCGGCTGCAGCTGGCGGGAGGGCGCCTGGGAGCCGCGGCCGGCGGCCGTCAGATCGTGGCCCCAGCCGCTCTGGCCGAAACCCACCGCCCGCTGATCGCCAGCGCACCATCGCGGGATCCAGCCGTATACCGCACCGGCTTCTACGGCCTGGGCTGGAACGTGAGCAGCACCGACCAGGGCGCCGTGCAGCTCAGCCACTCAGGTGGCTTCGAGCTCGGTGCCGCCACGGCGGCGTATCTGCTGCCGGGCGAATCGCTCGGCATCGTTGTCCTCACCAACGGCCAGCCGATCGGGGTGCCTGAAACGGTGGCGCTGAGTTTTCTCGATCTGGCCCGCTTCGGCAAGGTCGAGCTCGACTACCTCAAACCCCTGGGTGGAATCTTCGCCCAGATCGCCAGCCAGGAGTATCCGCGGGTGCCCCAGCCAGCGAACCCCGGCCCGGCGCGGCCGTTGGCGGCCTACAGCGGCACCTACAGCAATGGCTTCGTGGGAGTGATCGCCGTGAAGCCCCAGGGCAGTGGCCTAGTACTGGATCTTGGCCCTCAGCGCAGGGCTTACCCCCTCACCCACGTCAGCGGTGACACCTTTCGCTATCAACCCAGCGGCGAAAATGCCGCCGGACCGAGTGCCGTCGCCTTCAGCGTCGGCGGCAATGGCCCCGCCAGCCGTGTCCAGATCGACAATCTGAACCTCGACGGCCAAGGCGTGTTCCAACGCCAGAACCCACAGGTCGCCCCATGAATGGAGGCTGGGTCGTCACGCTGTCTGGGCTGGGCGGCGGTTGAGGGCAACGGCCCCGGCCGCGAGGGCTGCCAGGCCGAGGGCCCCACTGGCGGCAAGGAACACAAAGGTCTGCAGTGCCAGCAGGAACAGCCCCAGCGCCGAGGCGGCCTTGATCTGGATTCTGGCCTTGATCAGGCAGGTGAGCAGAAGCAGCACCGTGGCCTGCAGCCCGGCGATCTTGGCGGCAGTGAGGGGGCAGAAGGGGCTGGGCAGCAGCATGGGGGAGGTCCTTTGGATCGATTCTGACTGTTCAGGCAGCAGACTCCGATCGGCTGCTTTCCACACATGGGCGTGATTCTGCTCACCGTTCTCACCGTGCTGCTGGGGTACGGCCTGGGGAAAGGCGTTCCGCGCTTGGTGCAGCGCTCGGGCGCCCTGGCGCGCCGTTCCAGGGGCACCCAGCTGGCCTATGGGAGTCTGCTGCTCCTGCCCTGGCTTATTGGGATCGCCCTGGTGCTGCAGTTACCCCTGCGGCCTGACCTGTTGCTGCCGGCGATCGGCTACGCGGCGGGAATGTGGCGTGGTCGAGGGAAGGCGGGTCTTTAGCAGGCAGCCATGGCCGGTGTGCTTAGGCCTTTGGGCTGAACAGGGGGCCGAGATCCTCCAGGGATGAGTGCTCCTGCAGCTGCCGACGCATCGCATCGAGGCTGCCCAGCGGCTTGCCGGGCACGAATGATTGGTTGCCTGGTAGCAGACCACTGGCCTCGAGCTCTTCTGTGAAGCCAAAGTTCCGTGTGGTGTCCAGCCGATCAGGAAAGATCACGCCATCGAGATGGTCGCATTCGTGCTGCACGACGCGGGCGTGAAATCCATCCACGGATCGCTTGATCGGCTGTCCCTCACCATCAAAGCCTCTGTAGTGAATTGCCCGCCAGCGGGCAACCTGGCCTCGGAGCCCCGGCACACTGAGGCAGCCTTCCCAGCCTGAATCTCGTGCCTCGCCGATCGGGGTGATCTCCGGGTTGATCAGCACCGTTTCAGGGATCGGGGGCGCCTCCGGATAGCGCGGGTTGTGGGTGATGCCAAAGATCACTACCCGCAGCGGAACGGCGATCTGCGGAGCGGCGAGGCCCGCCCCATCGCGGGCTGCCATCGTGTCCCGGAGATCCGTGATCAGGGCGCGCAGGTCGGCTGTCCCGAACCTGGTAACGGGTCGGGACATCTGCCGGAGGCGTGGATCACCGAGCCGCAGGACGGTACGTACTGCCATGGGTGGTTCTCCAGTCTGGAATGATCAATCCTCTTCGTCGCTGGCGCCAACCGGGATCGACCGGATCTGCTTCTTGCCAATCTTGATCTCAAACTCATCACACGGCTTGAGGCCCAGCGGGCTGGTATGTGCCATGCCTACCACCAGCTTGCCGAATAACTGCACCTTGGCGATGTAGCTCAGGCTATGGCCACCTTGGCTTCCAGTAGCGCCTCATAGAAGACCGTGAAGTTCAGTCTCATGCTGCCGTTCTTCACGCTGCTAACGTAACCGGTGGCTCGCTCCAGATCGGCTTTGGAGGCATCTCCCAGCTCCTTGACTTTGGCAAGCAGGTCGGATCCGGTGAACGGAGTCAAGGTGGGAAAGTAATATATCCAATGTAGCGGAATGGGAGAGTTTGCAAACGCCAATGGTGTAACTGTGTGCTGCTTTCCGTCATCTCAGCGGCGCAGACTTTCGCAGGTCTTCCCATCACTGCTTCGACTTGGGCGGGGTCGAGGAAGCGCTCCAGATCCAGGAAGACAACCTCATGGCCATCGCACCGCCAGCGGCTGATCAGCTTCCCGCGTTCGGCGTGACAGGGGCCTGTCAGATCCGAACCATGCCACAACGCATTCCCTTCAGCACTGCCTGTAGCCGGTTGTGGACGTCAAGGGTCTGGAGTAGTCGCTTGGTGTAGGTATGGGCGGTTTCATCACTCACCACCAGGCGTTTGGCGATTTCGCGATCGCTCAGTCCAGCGGCGAGCAGGTCGAGAACCTCATATTCGCGAGGGGTGAGCCGAGGACAGCTCAGGTAAGGCAGGACGCCCGTTCGCAAGGAAGGGCTGCGGTAAGAATGACCGCCAAGAACAGCCATCACAGCAGCCTGCAGCGGTTGCTGATCGTCTACAAAATCGGCTTCAGCCACAACGGCCTCCAACCACGGGGCGTCTATGCACTCGGCAGGAATCGCATCCCCCAAGGCGAGGATCACAGCATGCAGTTTGGGATGGAGCTTGCGTGCCTGACATACGAGATCAAAGCCGTTGCCGGCTTCCAGGTAATCGGTGCAGACAAGTAGCTCATAGGGATCGTCGGCTTCTTCAGCCAGGTAGTCCAGACATGTCTCCTGATCGGTCGCGGCACAGGTGATGCGGGAAAACTCCCCGAAGCTTCTGCACAAGGCCCTCAGCAGAAAGAGTCCTTTTGCTGCTACCGCGACACGACCCGGAATTTTGATGGAATCAAGCCCCTCCTCCTGGATCCCGTTATTAGCATTGGCCAGAAATAGGGTCAGATCCATTCTCCTACGGTTACCCCTAGTGTGGTGTCCTGCAAGTCCCCAAGATAATTATTAGAGCCGAGACTCTTGATGATTCGAACCACATCGCTGCTTTACTGGGAATGTAAAGAGATTGCATCTCCCCACAAGACTCTGGGCTTATATGAGGCACATGCAGGACACTACACTAGGAGTTTGTTGCCAATTGAGCAGCGAACCCCTGGCCACAGCGGATCGACCCCTGAGCTGAACAGCTGAGACTCCGTTCTTCTGCTGTCCGGGCCCCATCGATGGGCCTCAGTCAGCCGCTGC
>NZ_JAGQBU010000025.1 GCF_024345795.1 Synechococcus sp. J7-Johnson | reverse complement strand
CGGAATTCAGAAGGAAAGCTGAGATTCGGGCCGACGTATCTACCGTAAGCCACTGGTCAATAGCGAAAAGGGCTAGTCCAACCACCGGATAAGATCGTGGCTGCGCACGATCTATCCTTGTTCGTTATGCGTCATTGATGGAAATTCTGTAGCTGCTGAATTGCTTCAAGTGGAGTGAGAAACCTATAAGAGACAACCAACACCGCGACGCAACCAAAACCGGCTATGCCAGACACGACGGGCTGCTTATAACGTATCTGTAGCGATATGGACAACCAGACTATACCGAGACACCCGATAAGAAATGGAGCCGCTTGGGAAGGAGTTGCTTCAGTGAAGTTGGGCCACAAGACTGAGGCCACAACAATAATGGCTGGCACATAAAGCCATGCACTGTGGATGGGTTTATCAGGCGGCTGAAAATAGTCATTTAGATTAAGACCATTGTTCTCAAAGAAGTCTTCTATTTCTTTGGGTGTTCCCTCCAGGTCTCCGAGTTTCATCGGTCGCCTCCGGCTTGCCCGTCAACTACTCGCATCACATCAGCTCTGGCTGCGGTGTCGCTCCACTCAGCAGAACAGTCATCCTTGATAAATATAAGCCGATTTCCTTCAAGTATGGTATTAGTTCCTCGAAATCTAAATCCCGAGAGATTGCCGCCGAACGCCTTCTGATTTACATTAGCCAATGCTTCAGATACAGTCTCTGAGTTAGGATGATATGTATCGTCGTTCTCTTCAGTGGAACTAAGCGTGAATTCAATGACTGCGCCCCCTGAGAGAGCCGGATAGACGTCGCAACGCAAAGCTATGCCAGGCTTCAAATACTGAGCCAAGTGGCGACGAAAGTTGTTGACATAACGCTGAATGAGTGGGACTTCAAGCATACGGGATTTTTAACGGACTCTACTGCGCATAACTTGTTATTAGGTGGTTTCCGTGAACCACTCCCCGCAGGGCTCTTCTTTCCGTGAACCACGGCGCCGCACCCGGCGATGTTCGCGCAATACCGTTGCGCCGCATGGTATCTGACCAAATGCATCGCAAGACTAGCCGTGGTTAACGGGTCTGAGAACCGAATGGTCAGTCACACCCCTGCAGGAGGCCAAGCACAGAGAGGCTGTCTAGACCCAGCATCGGAATCAGGATCAAGAAAAAGCCCGGGTGCTTCACCCCGGGCTTTCAGATTCTGCAGCCGCAGCTGCCCTCAGTTCACACCACCGCAGCCTGCTCCGCCTTCTGCTCCGCGAGCACCTTCTCCAGCCCCTCGATGTCTTCGTCGGTGATCTTGGTCTGCATCGGGCAGTGCTTCGGCCCGCACATTGAGCAGAACTCGGCCTGCTTGTAGATGTCGGCCGGCAGGGTTTCGTCGTGATACTCGCGGGCGCGCTCGGGATCGAGCGAGAGGTCGAACTGCTTGTTCCAGTCGAAGGCGTAGCGGGCGCGGCTGAGTTCGTCGTCGCGGTCGCGGGCGCCAGGGCGGTGGCGGGCGATGTCGGCGGCGTGTGCAGCGATCTTGTAGGCGATCAGGCCCTCACGCACATCCTCGGCATTGGGCAGTCCCAGGTGTTCCTTCGGGGTCACGTAGCAGAGCATCGCCGTGCCGTACCAACCGGCCATCGCCGCGCCGATGGCGCTGGTGATGTGGTCGTAGCCGGGAGCGATATCCGTCACCAGCGGACCGAGCACATAGAAGGGCGCCTCGCTGCACTCCTCCATCTGCTTCTTGACGTTGAACTCGATCTGGTCCATCGGCACATGGCCCGGACCCTCCACCATCACCTGGATGTCGTGCTCCCAGGCGCGGCGCGTGAGCTGGCCCAGGGTTTTGAGTTCCGCCAGCTGGGCGGCATCAGAAGCATCGTGCTGGCAGCCGGGCCGCAGCGAATCGCCAAGCGAGAAGCTGCAGTCGTAGCGCTTGAAGATCTCGATGATGTCATCGAAGCGCGTGAACAGCGGGTTCTGCTTGTGGTGATAAAGCATCCACTGAGCCAGGATGCCGCCGCCACGGCTCACGATGCCGGTGAGGCGGCCCTTCACCAGCGGCAGGTGCTCGATCAGCAGGCCGGCGTGGATCGTCTGGTAATCCACCCCCTGCTGGCAATGCTTCTCGATGATGTGCAGGAAATCATCGGCATCGAGCTTCTCGATCGAGCCGTGCACACTTTCGAGCGCCTGGTACACCGGCACCGTGCCGATCGGCACCGGCGAAGCGTTGATGATCGCCGTGCGCACCTCATCGAGGTTGACGCCACCGGTTGAGAGGTCCATCACCGTATCGGCGCCGTACTTCACCGCCAGCCGCAGCTTGGCCACCTCTTCATCGAGATCCGAGGCATTGGGCGAGGCACCGATGTTGGCGTTAACCTTGCACCTGGAGGCGATGCCGATCGCCATCGGCTCGAGATTGGTGTGGTTGATGTTGGCCGGGATGATCATGCGGCCCCGGGCCACTTCTTCCATCACCAGCGATTCGGGCAGGTTTTCCCGCTTGGCCACGAAAGCCATCTCTTCGGTTACCACACCCTGACGGGCATAGTGCATCTGCGACACGTTGGCGTGGCCGCGACGCTTCTCAATCCAGGCACTGCGCATGATCGGCTGCTGAATGACGGGGCCGGACCGAGCAGGCACATCTCCGGCTCCGAACACGGCCGCAACCGAAGGCCACAGCAGAAATCGGGACACTTCCCTGCGCCGGCATGACCCGGATCAGGTTCGGAGGGTGTGATCTCAGCCCACAGCCGAAGACGGCCGGGCACCCCTAGTGACTCCCTCAAACTAGCAAGGCTGGACGGAATGGGTGGTCAGGCCTGAAGACCGTTCAGGGCGGCCGCCACCACCCGGTGATCGGCGTCCTGCTGCAGGCCGCGGAGCAGCTCCCGCGCAGCCTCCGCGGCCTGGTCGGGGGGCTGGCTGGAAGCAGCCTCACGCACCACCCGGCTGAGGATCTCCGCTCCCCCTACCCGGACGCTGCCGTCGGCAACAGCAACGGCCATACGCGCCAGCTCCAGCAATACCTGGGGGTCGATCTGTGGTTGCTCGGCCAGGGCCGAGAGGATGCTGCAGCGCACCAACCACTGTTCGTCCCGCTGGAACGACTCCCGCAGCAAGGGCCAGGCCCGCTCCAACCCGTAGTTGGCCAGGGCGTTGGCGGCTTCGGCCCGCACGTTGGCATCCTCGTCACCCTGGAGCGCCTCGACCAGGGCCGACCAGCCAGCTTCATTGCGCTTGACCCCCAGACCCGCACAGCTGATGGAGCGCACGATGAAGGGCTCCTGCTCCAGACCCAGCAGCAACAGGGGAACGGCCTGTTCGGCCTCCAGCTTGCGCAGTCCCACCAGGGCCGGCAGAGCCTGGGCAGGGTCGTCCGAGACAATCGCCTGGCGAATCGCCTCGGGGTCAAAGTCGGCTGGTGATGACGTTTCCGCGTCGTCCATGGGGGGGTGGCTTGCGAAGGAGTTTCACCCTGCCACGTTGCTGCCCTGGCCATCACCAGACCCGCTTGCCGGTGGGGGAGCGGCCAGGCGCAGGGCCTCCAGCAAGATCCGCCGCCTCTGGGCCCGGCGCAGACCACTGCTCACCAGCAGGCCGGTGCCGATCACCAGGGCCGGCACCGCCTCAAGCCGCTGGGTGCCGCGGCGGGAGGCCAGGCTCACCAGCGCCAGCAGAATCAGTAGAGGGGCCGAAAGGGCCAGCACCATCCTCAGGGCAGGACGGAAGCGGCTCAAGCCTGGCGCTCCATCCAGAGCAGCAGGCTGAGGGTGAGCACCTCGACCCCCACTGCCAGGGAGCCTTCGTCGGGGTTGAAGCCGCCGTTGTGGAGAGCGGCACAACCATCGGCTCCAGCCACCCCCAGACGGAACATCGTTCCCGGCGCCACCGAGAGCAGTTGGGCGAAATCTTCAGCCCCCAGAGACGGTTGATCCAGGCGCAGCACCTGCGGGCGGCCCAACAGGGCCTGGGCGGCCTCCTCCACCAGATCGGTGAGGGCGGGGTCGTTGTGCACCGGCGGCGAAATGCAGCGGTAGCGAACCCGGGCCTCGCCGCCATACCCCCGGCAGATGGAGTGGACGGTGTCCTCGATCCAGCCCGGCAGCTCGGCATGCACGGTGGTGTCCAGACAGCGGACGGTGCCCAGCAGACGCACGTGGTCGGCGATCACGTTGAACGCCTTGCCCCCCTCGATCCGCCCGAAGCTCACCACCACCGGGTGCAGGGCATCCAGCCGACGGCTGATCGCCTCCTGCAGGCCGCTCACCACCCGGGCCGCGATCCAGATCGCATCGGTCGACTGGTGGGGCCGGGCACCATGGCCCCCTTCCCCCAGCACCTCCACCTCCAGCTCACCCGCGGCGGCGGTGAGGCTGCCGCTGCGCACCCCGATCGTTCCCACCGTCAGGCTGGGGAACACATGCAGCCCGAACAGGGCCTGCACGCCCTCCATGGCGCCATCGGCCAGCATCCAGGCCGCCCCCTGGGCCGTTTCCTCCGCCGGTTGGAACAGCAGCCGCACCCGGGCACTCAGCTGGCCGGCCAGGGGAGCGAGCAGTCGCGCCACACCGAGCCCCACAGCGGTGTGCAGATCGTGCCCGCAGGCATGCATCAACCCCTGCTGACTGGAGGCGAAAGCGAGGCCGGTGCGCTCCTCCACGGGCAGGGCATCCATGTCGACCCGCACGGCCAGCAGCGGAGCTCCCTCCGGCCCCAGCTCACCCACCACACCGGTGCGGCCGACCCCTTCGCGCACCTGCCAACCGAGCAGGCGCAACTCACCGGCCACCAGGGCCGCCGTCTGGTGTTCGGCGCCGCTCAGCTCGGGGTGGGCATGGACGTGGCGGCGCAGGCCGATCAACTCGGGCGTGGCCTGCTCCAGAGCCCTGGCCAGATCCAGCCGCCGCCAAATATCCGCCGCGGTGCCGCTGGAACGGGGTGGGGCGGCAGAACTCATCGCTGGACCAACTGGAGAAAATCCTCGAGAGCCTGGACCGGCCCCGGGGGCCAGCGTCGGATCTCCAGCAACCATTCTGGCTGGCGGTAGCGGGGATCCAGACCCGAGGCCGCCGCCCAGTTACTTTCCGCTTCACCGCCGGCGCCCCGTTGCCAGAGCAGGGCCGTCAGGGCCGCCCGAGCGTCGGCGAAGAGGGGATAGCGGCGCACCAGCTTGCGCAGTTCCCGCTCGGCCTCGGCCGGCTCCCCCAGCTGAAAAGCGGCGAGGGCCGCACTGGAGCGGGCCATGGCAAAGCCCGGCCGGGCCGCCGCCGCCGCCTCGAAGCAGTCCCTGGCCTGATCCCAGTGACCAAGCGAACCTTCCACATTGCCGAGGTTGTACAGGGCGGAAGCCTCCTCGGGATCCCGCTCAAGAATCCAGTGGTAATCGGCGGCGGCCAGGTCCCACTGGCCCAGGGCCTCTTCGGCGGTGCCGCGGTTGAGGTGGGGATCGGCGTTGACCGGATCAAGCGCCATCGCCTGCTCCTGGTCAGCGATCGCGGCCTCAGCCCGCCCCAGGGCGAGCTGCACGTTGCCCCGGTTGCTCCAGGCGGCGGCATCGCTCGGAGCCTGCTCCAGCACCCGGTCCCAGAGGGGCAGGGCATCACCGAAGCGGCCCTCGCGGCTGGCCGCAAGGGCCGCTTCGAACAACTGCGGCAGCGGCGCTGCTGTGGCGGGGCTGGCCCAGAGCGGTCGTGGGGCGGGCAGCAGCGCCAGAGCCAGGGTCAGACAGAGCGCCAGCAGGCCCCATCCCATAACCCGCAAGCCAGCCATCAGGCGGCCTCCGGCCAGGCCAGATGGCGCCGTGCCGCCTCGGTGGCCACCCGACCCCTGGGGGTGCGTTGCAGGAATCCGAGCTGCAGCAGAAAGGGCTCCACCACTGTTTCCAGGGTGATCGGGTCTTCACCGAGGCCGGCGGCCAGGGTGTCGAGGCCCACCGGGCCGCCGCCGTAGCCACCGAGCAGCAACTCCAGCAGGCGGCGATCGCTGGCATCGAGGCCAAGGGCATCCACCCTGTGCAGGCTGAGGGCCTCGGCCACCAGTCCCGGGCCGATGCGCGCTTGCCCCTGAACGCTGGCCACATCCCGCACCCGCCGCAGCAACCGGTTGGCGATGCGAGGCGTGCCGCGGCAGCGACGGGCCACCTCCACAGCCGCCTCCGCCTCCAGCACCAGACCGATCAACCCGGCTGCCCGCTCGACGATCGCCTGAAGATCGTCGACGGTGTAGAACTCCAGCCGCTGGATCAGCCCGAAGCGATCGCGCAGGGGTGAGCTGAGGGCTCCGGCCCGCGTGGTGGCACCCACCAGGGTGAAGGGGGCCAGCGGCACCGCCCGGGTGCGGGCCGTGGTCCCCTTGCCGACGGTGAGGTCGAGGCGGAAGTCCTCCATCGCCGGATAGAGCAGTTCCTCGGCCACGCGGTTGAGCCGGTGGATCTCATCGATGAACAGCAGCTCGTTCGGGCGCAGGTTCACCAGCAGACCGACGATGTCGCGCGGGCGCTCCAGGGCGGGGGCGCTGGTGATGCGGCAGCGCACGCCCAGTTCCTCCGCCAGCACCAGCGCCATGGTGGTCTTGCCGAGGCCAGGGGGGCCGTAGAGCAGCACATGATCAAGGGCCTCCGCCCGCTGACGGGTGGCCTCCACGGCGATGCCCAGCACCTGCTTGAGCTCGCTCTGGCCGATGTAATCGCTGAGGCGCCGCGGCCGCAGGCCGTCCTCCCGGTTGGGAAGGGGGGCCTCCTCTTCGGCCTCGAGCGGATCCCGGCTGCGGCTGGCCTTCTGCTGGCGTGGATCCAGCAGACGCGGTGGCGGCTGGGCACCGGATCCGGCTGCGGAGGAGACGATCGCCATGGCCCTGAGAGTAGGCAGGCCAGGACGTGGATAGGGTCAGTTCAGCAGAGGGGAGGTCGATGGCCAAAGGCGCGGGCAAGAAAGCGGCCAAGGCGGCACGGGATGCCGCCAACCGGCTGCTGGCCGACAACCGCTTCGCACGACATCAATACGAGATCCTCGAAACCCTGGAAACGGGCATCGAGCTGGTGGGCACCGAGGTGAAGTCGATCCGGGCGGGCAAGGCCAACCTGCGCGACGGCTTCGGTCTGATCCGCAACGGCGAACTGCAGCTGCACAACGTGCACATCTCCCCCCACAGCCACGCGAGCGCCTACTTCAACCACGAGCCTCTGCGCACCCGCAAGCTCCTGGCCCACCGCAAGGAGATCAACAAGCTGCGGGTGGCACTCGACCAGAAAGGCCTCACCCTGGTGCCGCTGAATCTGCACCTCAAGGGCTCCTGGATCAAGCTCACCCTGGGGCTGGCCAAGGGCCGCAAGCTGCACGACAAGCGCCAGGATGAGAGGGGTAAGGACGCCGATCGGGAGGTGCGCTCGGCCATGGCGCGGATCTGACCCCCACCCCGATCCGCCCGGCTCGCGCGCCATACAGTCGCATCGCTCCACCGCCTGCAGCTGATATGTCGGCATTGACGCGCTGCCTGCAGGAAGAGGCCGCAGCCATCGCCGCAACAGCCGGCCGGCTCGATAGCCACCAAGTGGATGCGGCCCTGGTTCTGCTGGACCGCTGCGCCGACGAGCGCGCCAAGCTGGTGATCACCGGGGTGGGTAAGAGCGGCATCGTGGCGCGCAAGATCGCCGCCACCTTCTCCTCGATAGGGCTGATGGCCCTCTACCTCAACCCTCTCGACGCCCTGCACGGCGATCTGGGGGTGGTGGCCCCCCAGGACGTGGTGCTGCTGCTCTCCAACAGCGGCGAGACCCAGGAGCTGCTGGAGATCCTGCCCCACCTGCGCCGCCGCGGCACCGGCCGCATCGCCCTGGTGGGCCGGGTGGCCTCGAGTCTGGCCCGGGGCTGCGAGGTGGTGCTCGATGGCTCCGTCGACCGGGAAGTGTGCCCCCTCAACCTGGCGCCCACGGCCAGCACCGCCGTGGCGATGGCGATCGGCGATGCCCTGGCGGCGGTGTGGATGGAGCGACGCGGCATCTCACCAGCCGATTTCGCCCTCAACCATCCTGCCGGTGCCCTGGGCAAGCAACTCACCCTCACGGTGGGGGACCTGATGGTGCCGACCGCTCAGCTGCATCCCCTTGAGGAGGACGCCAGCCTCAGCGAAGTGATCGCCAGGCTCACCGGCGATGGGGTGGGGGCCTGCTGGGTCAGCCGTGCCGACAACGACTCCCTGCTGGCCGGACTGATCACCGATGGCGACCTGCGCCGGGCACTGGAGCATCATTCACCGGCCACGTGGGGTGAACTGCGGGCCACCGATCTGATGACCGTCGACCCGATCACCGTGGGAGCGGATCTGCTGGCGGTGCAGGCGCTCGAGCGAATGGAGCGCAATCGACGCAAGCCGATCGGTGTGCTGCCTGTGCTGGCCGACGGGGGACCGATGCTGGGGTTGCTGCGCCTGCACGATCTGGTTCAGGCGGGCTTGGCGCCGGGAGCAGTCTGAGCCCTCAGCCGGCAGCGGCCGCTGCAATCGCCCGGGCCTGCTCCAGCTGCTCGGCGGTGTCCACCGAGAGGAAATCACCGTCGACGGGAAAGGTGCCCACCGGGATGCCGGCCTCGATCAGCCGCAGCTGCTCGAGCTTCTCGGTGTGCTCCAGGGGTGAGTGGGGCAGATGCGCCCAGCGGGCGAGCACGTCGGCCCGGTAGCCGTAGATGCCCACATGCCCCCAGTAGGGAGCGTGCCGGGACCAGTCAGCGGACTCGACGCCACGGACGTGAGGGATCGCGGAGCGGGAGAAGTAGAGGGCACGACCGTCCGCCGCCAGCAGCGTCTTGACCACATTCGGGTTGTGCACCTTCTCCGCACCCATCCGGTACACCGGGGTGAGCACGGCGGGGGCTGGCGTGGTGCCGGCAAAGGCCTCGGCCATCGCATCGATCACCGCCGGATCAATGAAAGGTTGATCCCCCTGAACATTGATGATCACCGTGCGGGCAGGGTCAGGTGGGGCAGCCTCCGCTCCGGCGACTGCGGTCGCGGCCAGGGCCGTGAGCTCGTCCACCACCGAAGCGAGGCGGTCGCTGCCGGAGCTGCAGGAGGCCGCTGTCATCAGGACAGGAAAACCCCAGCCCTCGGCCTCCTGCCGCAGCAGGTCGCTGTCGGTGCAGAGCACCACCGTTGCGGCCCGCCGGGACTGCCGGCAGCACTCCAGCACCCGCCGCAGCATCGGCTGCCCGCCGATTTCGGCCATCACCTTGTTCGGCAGCCGGGAAGACTCGAGCCGGGCGGGTACCGCCACCAGGTAACGCCAGGGGGCCGCTGCCTCCTGCTGCAGGTCTGCCTCGTTCACCGCAGGGCCCCGGTCGCTGCTGCGGAGCCTATCGCCAGGCAGCAGTGAGTTTCCTGGCTTGGCGCACCAGCTGCTCCACCTGCCGCTCCGGCGCCGCGGCCCGCTCGCCAGCAGACACCGCCCGGTAGAGGTCCGCCACCCTCCAGGCCTCACTGCCAGGGTCGTCCCCGTGGCGGGGAATGAGATGTACATGCAGATGCCGGGCACCTTCACCGAAGGCGATCGCGTAGACCCGCCCGCAGCCTGTGAGTGTTCGCACAAGCTCGCTGCAGCGCTGCAGAATCGGACCGAAGGCCACCGCCTCCTCCGGCAGGAAGTCGATCGGTCCACCGAGATGGCGGCGGGCATCCAGCAGCAGCCAACCCGCCAGGGGGGCCGGCCGGGGGTGATGGCGCAGCAGCCAGAGGTCCTGGCGAAGGATTTCGTCACGGGCCACCGCCTCCCCATCGCCATGGAGGCGGCAGATGCCACAGGGGGGCTTGTCGCTTGGCTGACCGGGGCCCTCCTGCGAAGCTGCGCTCAGCCGCGGGTCGCTCATCACTGCCGTTCCTCCCGGTTCCGTGCCCGTGGTGCTCAGCGTGGCTTACCACAGCCTCGACGCCCTGCAGCAGCTGGGGAGTGATCTGGCCCGCCAGAGCCTGCCCCCAATCTGCTGGTTGGTGGTGGACAACAGCCCGCAGTCGGCGCCGCTGCGGGCCAGTGACCTCAACGCCGGCGGTGGGCTGCAGCTGGAGCTGGTGGCGGGCCGGGAAGGGGATGGCTTCGGGGCAGGTTGCAACCAGGGCTTCGAGCACCTGGCCCGCCGGGGCTGGGAGGGCTGGATCTGGCTGCTCAATCCCGACACCGCCCTGCCGGCCGGCCATGAACTGGAGCGGCTGAGCGAGGCCCTGGCGCAACTGCCGCCCCGGGCGCTGCTGGGCACCGCCGTGCGCGGCGCAAGCGGTGAGCTCGAGCCCAGCGGCGGCTGGATCGATCCCGGCCTCGATTTCCGCCGGCGGCGGGTGGGTGAAGCCAGCCTGGCCTCTGCTGTCGGCTCAGCCGCAGCCTCTGCTGCCGCCACTGCCATCCCTGGCGGAGGCGCGGTGCAGCTCGACTGGCTGAGCGGCTGCAGCCTGTTGATCCGGCCCAGCGCCCACCTACCCCCGGCTCGCTTCGATCCCGCCTTCCCCCTTTATTACGAAGACATGGACCTCTGCCTGCGGCTGGGGGCGACGGGCGCCCCGGTGCTGTGGTTGCCGGCGCTGGCGGTGACCCACCAGAGGGGTGCAGGCAGCCACACCCCCAGCGAGCGGCGCCAGCGGCTCTCGACCCTGAGTTATCTGCGCTTTCTGCGCCGCCACCGACCCCGCTGGGTGCTGGCCCTACGCAACCTGAGGCTGCTGCTCATGACGCTGCTGCGGCTGCCGGGGCGGCCGAAACGCAGCTGGGCGACGCTGGTGGCGATGGCGGAGGCCATGGGTCCCTTCCCCACCGCTTCGCCGGCGGTTCCCCCAAGGCGATGAGTGCGGCGATGCCCCTGGCCCTCTTCAACGGCAGCTATCTCGGGCAACGGCCTACCGGCATCGGCGTGGTGGCCCGCGAATTGGCGGCGGCCCTGGATCCGGTCCTGGTGCCGCTGCTGGATCCCTGCGGCGGCGATCGCCCCGGCAGCCTTAAGATCCCCGCCAACCTCTCGCCCGAGCACGGCCGCGCCGGCCACTTGCGCCGCCTGCTCTGGACCCAGCGGGAGCTGCCGAAACTGCTGCGCCGCAGCGGGGCACCGCTGCTGCTCTCGCCCCTGCCGGAAGCCCCTCTGGGGCGGGGGGTGCGCTCAGTGGTGCTCGCCCACGACCTGCTGCCTCTCCGCTACCCGCAGCTAACCCCCCTGCTGGCGTACCACCTGGCCTACGTGCCGCTGGTGCTGCACCGGGCAGTGCGCGTGCTCTGCAACTCCGAAGCCACGGCCCGAGAGGTGCACCAGCGCCTGGGTGTGCCCGCGAGGCGGCTGGTACCGATCCGGCTGGGATTCAGTCCCGGGCTGCTGCGGCCCCTGGGGCTGGAGCGGCAACCTTTTTTTCTGGTGCTCGGCCGCCACGACCCGCACAAGAATCTGGAGCGGGTACTGCGCGCATTCGCGGATCTGCAAGACCGCGACCACCGCCTGGCGCTGGTGGGCCCCCAGGATCCCCGTTACACCCCCCGTCTCCGGCGTCTGGCCAGTGAGCTGGGCATCGCCGGCCGCTGCGACTGGCGCGACTGGGTCAGCGACCAGGAACGGCTGGACTTACTGAACCGCTGCCGTGGACTGGTGATGGCCAGCCTCTGGGAGGGCTTCGGGCTGCCAGCCCTGGAGGGGATGGCCTGCGGCGCCCCCGTGATCGCCGCCGAGGCCGGGGCCCTGCCGGAAGTGGTGGGAGAGGCGGCCCTGCGGGTGGATCCCCGCTCGGTGGGCGCCATCGGCTCGGCCATGGCGGCCCTGATCCAGCAGCCGGCACTCGCCGCTCAGCTGGGGGAGGCGGGCCTGCTCCAGGCCACCCGCTTCCGCTGGGCGGACACCGGCCGAGCGGTGGAGGAACTGCTGCGGCAACTGGCCTGAGCCGGCTCGGCTCAGACCAGGCTCACCGCCGGATCCCTGCTGGCCAGGCGAGTCACCAAAGCACGCAGGTGGGGATCACTGCTGGCCGGCAGGGTCACCAGCAAGGGCGATCCAGCCGGACGCAGGGCCAGGGCCGCCAAGAGGGCCATGCTCTCCCCCACCACGATCAGGCCGGAAAACCGGGCGATGCGCTGCTCCAGCGCGATCTGGACTTCACTCCCCGCCGGCGTGGCCTCACACGGCAACGGCCATGACCGTTTCGAGCGCACCGGATGAGGTACGAGCTGCCACGGCCGGGGTAGCTGCTCCACCCTCGCCATCAGCTGCTCCACCCCGGGGGAGTCCACGATCAGGCTGCCCGGCTGTGCACCTGGTGGGGGGGCATCGGCCCCGGGCGCGGCCCGATAAAGCGGCCCGAGCTCCAGCACGTGGAAGCGCTCGCACCAGGGGGCCCGGCTCTCGCGCTGGTCGGAGAACAGGGCGAGGGGCGTTCCCGGCGGGAAGCGCCCGGGGTCGAGGGCCCGGGGCTGGCCGCGGTACTGATCGAGGCCGTCATCGAGCAGAAGCAGGCAGGGGCAGCGACGCACCAGCCAGCGCAGGGCGCGGCCCGCACCACGGAGGTGGGGCAGCCGCACCTCACCGACGAGCCCGAGGGTGGTGAGCAGGGCCAGGACGGCCATCACCGCCGGCTGGATCCGCAGGCGCAGGGGCCAGAGCTGACGGTCTTCGCGCTCCAGGCAAAGGCGGCTGCCTTCGAGCACCAGCACCTGCAGCACCGGCATGGGCCAGTGTCGACGCGACGACGAATCCGGCGCCGCTCGCCGGCGCAGGCGCCGTGCCGCCTCGAGGTGGATCCCGTTGAAGACGAAGGTGAGGCGGATCACAGGAGCGCTGGGGCGGGTGGGTCTGCGCTCACGACGGCCGTCCGGCCACCCGCTTCATGCCCTGCAGACGGCCGCGGCCGAGGGACAGCAGCCAGACCGGCAGCTCCAGCAACCGCCGGCCCGTCTGCCAGTGCAGTCGATGCCACCAGCGCACCGGCCAGACCCCGTGGCGATCGAGGGGCACCAGCTTGATCGGCAGCCGCTCCAGAAAGATGTCAGGGATGGCCAGGAAGCAGCCCCAGAACGCCATGCGCCGGGCGTGATCAATTTCATCGGCACTGTCCGCCGGGAGCTTCGGCAGGCTGCCGGGCTCCAGGCGCCAGAGGCCGGGCTGGATCTGCTGATAACGGGACCGGCGACTGGCGGTGCCCCAGGGGCAGTGGGCCGCCACCAGGCGGTTGCCCAGGCGGGAGGCCCGCATCGTGGCCAGGCCAAGGCTCTGGCGCAGGCTGCCGCGGCCATTCGCCCGCGGCTGGCCCATGCGCTCCTCGTTGGAGTGGGTGATCACCCCGATCGCGGCGACTGGGATCTCCCCGAGGGACCAACCCTGCTGGAAGGCCAGCCGGGCGCGCAGGTCCTTGTCCTCGAAGCCCCAGCCCCGCATGCACTCGTTGAAGCCTCCCACCGCCTCGAAGCGCTCGCGGGTCATCAGGAACTGGCCGTAGCGGCCCTCTGTGCCGGTGCCCACCCAAAGGGATCCATCCGCCAACAGAGCCTCCGGATCGAAGTCGGCCGTGGGCCAGCAGTCGGCGTCCATGCGGATCAGCCAATCGCCTTGGGCCTGGGCGAGGGCGAAGTTGTAAGCGCGGGAGGGGTTCCAGCGCGTCTCCCCCTCGACGCGCAGCAGACGCAGGCGCGGATCGGGCGGTAGATCGGAGCGGCGCAGGAATTCGTCACTGCTCCAGTCCACCACCAGGTGTTCCTGGTGGTGGGGCCAGGCCGCCACCGCGGCGGCAGAGCGCAGCAGGTGCTCGTGCCGGTTCATGCAGACGGTGACGAGGCTGAGGGAGGGGATCGCGCCCACGGGAGATGGCACGCTCAATGTAAGAACGGGACTCAGCGGCGTTCCCGGCGGCGGCGGGCCAGCTGCAAGGCCTCGCGCACCAGGGCCAGGGCCAGCACAGGCAGCTGGAGC
This sequence comes from Synechococcus sp. J7-Johnson, assembly GCF_024345795.1. GTDB lineage: Bacteria > Cyanobacteriota > Cyanobacteriia > PCC-6307 > Cyanobiaceae > Regnicoccus_A. The sequence goes on along the minus strand of NZ_JAGQBU010000025.1, from coordinate 27,861 downwards.
AGCTGGCGGCCGCTGTACCAGTAGAGGCGATGCCACCAGCGCACCGGCCAGGGCCCACCCCGCGCCGGGGGCAGCAGGGGGAAGGGCATCTGCTCGAGAAACACCTCCGGAATCGCCAGGAAGGTGCCCCAGAAGGACATGCGCCGGGCGTGCTCCACCTCCTCCTGCAGCGCCGGGGAGGGCTGGGGGAGGCTGCCCGGCTCCAGCCGCCACACCCCCTGGGGCTGCTCCAGGTAGCGGGAGGCACGAGAGCGCCGGCCCCAGGGCTGCTGGGCAGCCAGCAACCGGTTGGCCAGGCGGGAAGCCCGCATGGCGGCGAACCCCTGGGAGCGCCGCAACCCGAGGGGGCCAGCGGACGGTGCCTGCTCGGCCCGCTCCTCATCGGAGTGGGGGATCACCACCAGCCAGTCGGCGGGGATGCGGGCCGGCTCCACACCGAGACGCTGCACCAGCCGCGCCGCCAGGTCCTTGTCGTCGAAGCCGTAGCCAACCAGCACTTCGTTGTAGCCGCCCACCTCCGCCAGCAGGGAGCGGGCCATCAGGAACTGGCCCTTGCGGCCCTCGGGCCCACTACCGAGAGCACAGAGCATCGTCTGGTCGTCGGCTCCCAGGACGGGGTCAGGAGCTTCGAGGGCCACCATTAACCCGGCGGCTGTGGGATCGAATCGCTGGCTCGGCCAGCAGTCCGCATCCAGCTTCAGCAGCAGGGAACCGCGGGCACGGGCGATGGCGAAGTTGTAGGCGCGGCAGAGGTTCCAGCGGTCTTCCCCCTCCACCCGCAGCAGCCGCAGGCGGGGATCCGAGGGCAGGTCTTCGCGGCGCAGGGGCTCGGTGCTGCTCCAGTCCACGATCAGGTGTTCACTGTGGTGGGGCCAGCGACTGAGGGCGGCGGCGGAGCGCAGCAGGTGGTCGCGGCGGTTCATGCAGACCGTGACCACGCTCAGCGCCGGCACCATCGGCTCCGTCTCGCGCGCTGTCAACAGGTCAGTCCCAGAGCTTGAGGGCGTCGTCGCGGGCGGAGAACCATTCCGCCGCCAGCGGACCGCCCATGGTGCGCTGCTCCCGGAACCAGGGGCCCCCCAGGGTCCAATGCAGCAGGGTTGGGCCTCCTTCTGCCACTGCGGCCGTCGGGGCGGCCTGCACATCCACCAGGTGGTTCCAGCGACCGTCGAGGGCACCGATCTCATGATCGCCAGCCAGCCAGTGGAAGCGGTGCAGCTCCAGGCCGCTGGCGCTATTGACGTATTCGGGGGTCAGGGCCTGGCAGCGGCCGCAGTTGAGCAGCATCAGGGAGCTCCAGTTCTTCTTCGGGTAGGCGCTCTGCACCTCGCCGAGGAATTTCACGGTTTCCGCCGGCACGTGCTCGTGCTGCACGCACATCAGGGCGTAGTCGTCGCTGCGCTCGGCCCAGAGCTCGGCGATATCGCCGCGGCAGAGCATGTCGCAGTCCATGAAGACGGCCCAGCCCTGATAGCCCATCAGATGGGGCACCAGGAAGCGGGTGAAGGAGAAGGCCGTGCTCTGCTTCGGATCCTTCCCCCGGTGGTAAAGGCCCTGGCGCTCCAGCTGGGGGGTCACCAGAGGTGTGATCGCCAGCGGCGCACTGCTGTGCTGGTAGAGGCTGTCAATCAGCACGTTGGTGGCGGCCCGCTCTCGCGGGTCGTAACCGATGAAGACCGGGATCGGTTCAGACAAACGGATGCAGGCCAATCGAAGCAGGGTCAAATGTAGGTCTCGTTGCCCGGCCGCACCTCACCGCCACGTCAGCCCAGGTAGTTCACCAGGAAGAAACGCAGCTGGATGGCCCAGATCAGTACGGCCACACCCACCATCACGAAAGCCGGGAAGCTGTCGCCCGGGCGGTGGGGCAGCAGCAGGGTGGGAGCACCGACCCAGCCGAGCACTACTGTGGGGGTGAAGAGCAGGCCGTAGATCCAAGGGTGCTGGCTCAGCGTCTGGTGAAACAGGGGGATGAACAGCCACATCTGACCGGCGCTAAGGATCAGGAGAAGCTGGCGGTCCCGGCGGATGCGGGAAAGGCAGAGCACGAACAACACCATCCCGAGAATCCACACGGCGTAATGCTCGATCGCGTGGGAGGGGGCCACTCCCGATGATTCCAGGGTCTCTCCTGATTTCTGCCAAAACAGAAAGTTCAGGGCGTCAAAGACACCGTCGTGAAAATTGTTGTCCGGCGTGAATCCCATCCGGGTGGGCAGGCGCTGGCCCACCAACCGGTCGGGGAACATCGCGCTCACCGTCCAGCGTTGGAGGAAATAGAGAACAGGTCCCAGCAGGGAAGCGAGCCCGATAGCCCCCAGCGCCCAACGCAGGCGACGATCGGGCCGCAACCGCTTCAGCCCCATGGCGATCACCGCGTTGATGCCGCCCAGGATCGGGTAAGTCCAGGAGGCCAGGAAGAAGACACCGATCACCCCACGCAACCCCGCAGCACGGGCGGTGGGCCCTCGCAGCCACTTCAGCAGCAGGAACACGCCCAGCAGGTGCAGGAATAGCCCGAGATACTGAGGTTCATCGACCAAGCAGTAGCGCAGCAGAGCCTCGTTGGTGATCGCGATGGCGTAGGTGGATGCGAACACCAGCTGCCTGTCGCCGACACGTCGGGAGGCGAAGCAGGATGTGGCGATGGCCGCCAGCAGAAGCCCCATCAGCAGCACCACCGCCAGGGACCAGTAGAGCTTGAACAGGTGAAAGCCGGATTCACCCACCAGCCTGTAACCGAGCCACAGCGGCAGCAGAGCGAGGGGGGTCTTGGATCGGTAGATCGTTTGCGGAAAGCTGGCCGCATCGAAATAGCCGCGGCCCCATGGATACATCCCGCCCATTGAAAAGAAGCCGTGGTTCTCCCAGGCCTGCACGGCCCGAAGAGCTTCGTTGCCAAAGTCGTATATGTGGGCGTGGAGACCTTCGTTCAGCAGCCGCGCACCGGTGAACCACGTGATCACCAACAGCACCGCCACCAGGCCAGTCCGCCGGGAGACTGCCGTTCGCCGGAGCAGATCCGACAGGCGGCGGCCAATGTCAAGGAGTGGTGCGGCCCAATCAGCAGTGATCCTCTGCATGAGCGCGTGGCTGGCCTGACCTGGGGCTCATACCGCCTCTAAATCCTAGGTCAGGCTTCGACATCGCCTCCCTGAGCGCCGCAAAGCGCTGAATACAATGACACCGATGAGCTTCCTGGCCGGCCTCAATTACGCCCAGCGCCGGGCGGTGGACCATCACACCGGCCCGCTCCTTGTGGTGGCCGGCGCCGGCAGCGGCAAGACCCGCGCCCTCACCCACCGCATCGCCCACCTGATCGGCCACCACGGCGTCGATCCGCACCAGCTGCTGGCCGTCACCTTCACAAACAAGGCGGCGCGGGAGATGAAGGAACGGCTGGAGCTGCTGCTGGCCCAGAGGCTCGCCACCAGCCAGTTCGGCCAGCCGTTCAGCACCCTGCAGCCCCAGCAGCAGCGGCAGCTTCGTAACCGCATCTACCGGGAGGTCACCAAAGAGCTCTGGATCGGTACCTTCCACGCCCTGTTCGCGCGGCTGCTGCGCTTCGACATCGACAAGTACAAGGACCCCGAAGGCCTCACCTGGACCCGCCAGTTCTCGATCTACGACGAAACCGACGCCCAGACCCTGGTCAAGGAAATCGTCACCCAGGAGCTGGGTCTTGATCCCAAGCGCTTCGAGCCCAAGAAAGTGCGCTGGGCCATCAGCAATGCCAAGAATCAGGGCTGGCTGCCCGATGTGATGGAGGCGAAGGCCGAGGGGATGCGCGGCCGCAAGGAAGCCGAGGCCTACCGGCTCTACCGGCGTGCCCTGGCGGCCAACAACGCCCTCGACTTCGACGACCTGCTGCTGCTGCCGGTGCAGCTGCTGCAGAGCAACGAGCAGGTGCGCCACTACTGGCACGGCCGCTTCCGCCATGTGCTGGTGGATGAATACCAGGACACCAACCGCACCCAGTACGACCTGATCAAGCTGCTGGTGACCGGCGGCCGCGAACCCGAGCACTTCGACGACTGGGGCCAGCGCTCGGTCTTCGTGGTGGGCGACGCCGACCAGAGCATCTACAGCTTCCGCGCCGCCGATTTCACCATCCTGATGGGCTTCCAGGACGACTTCGGCGATCGGGCCAGTGACGAGGCCACCCGGACGATGGTGAAGCTGGAGGAGAACTACCGCTCCACCGCCACGATCCTGGAGGCGGCCAACGCCCTGATCGCCCACAACAGCGAACGCATCGACAAGGTGCTGCGCCCCACCCGCGGTGAAGGGGAACCGATCACCCTCACCCGCTGCGACGACGAGATCGCCGAGGCCGAGGCGGTGGTGCACCGGCTGCGCATGCTCGAGGCTGCCCACCCCGAGCTGAGCTGGGGCGACATGGCGATTCTTTATCGCACCAACGCCCAGAGCCGGGCGATGGAGGAATCGCTGGTGCGTTGGGGCATCCCTTACATCGTGGTCGGGGGCCTGCGCTTCTACGACCGGCGCGAGATCAAGGACGTGCTCGCCTACCTGCGTCTGCTGGTCAACCCGGCCGACAGCGTCAGCCTGCTGCGGGTGCTGAACGTGCCGCGCCGCGGCATCGGCAAGACCACCGTGCAGCGGCTCACCGACGCCGCGGCCCAGCTGGGTCTGCCGCTCTGGGAAGTGGTGAACGATGCGGAGGCGGTGCGCTCTCTGGCGGGCCGTTCAGCCAAGGGTCTGCTTCAGTTCAGCGAATTGATTACCGATCTGAACCGCCGCATCCAGGACGCACCCCCATCGGAACTGGTGCAGCGGGTGATGGAGCAGAGCGGCTACCTGGCCGAGCTGATCACCGAGGGCACCGACGAGGCCGAGGAACGCCGCCGCAACCTGCAGGAGCTGGTGAACGCGGCCCTGCAATACCAGGAGGAAAACGAGGAGGGCTCGCTGGAGGGCTTCCTGGCTTCCGCCGCCCTGGCCAGCGACGCCGACAGCAAGGACACCGAGCAGGACCGGGTCACCTTGATGACCCTGCACGCCAGCAAGGGCCTGGAGTTTCCCGTGGTGTGCATGGTGGGCCTGGAGCAGGGCCTCTTCCCGAGCTACCGCTCGCTGGAGGATCCCGCCGCCCTCGAGGAGGAGCGGCGCCTCTGCTACGTGGGCATCACCCGCGCCAAGGAGCGCCTGTTCCTCTCCCACGCCAGCGAGCGGCGCCTGTGGGGCGGCATGCGCGAGCCGGCGGTGCCGTCGGTGTTCCTCTCGGAGCTGCCGCCGGAGCTGGTGCAGGGCGACATTCCCCACAGCGGTGGTGCCGCCATCCGGCGGGAGCAGCGGCTGGATCGCCTCACCAGAATCGATCGAGAGGAAAGCCAGCGGGTGGCCGCCGGCGGCAGCGCCGCGGCCCCGACCAATGCGGTGCGCCGCCGGGCCCCGCCAAGGGCCTGGGCCATTGGCGATCAGTTGCGCCACGCCAGCTTCGGTGACGGCACGATCACCCACCTGTTCGGCAGCGGCGAGAAGATCTCGATCGCGGTGAAGTTCGAGGGTATGGGCCCGAAGATCCTCGATCCGCGCCTGGCACCGATCGAGCCCCTGTGAGCACAGCTCCCAGGGTGCTGGTGCTCAGCGGAGGGCTGATCCATCTCGTCAACCAGCTGGCGGTGGTTCTGAAGCGGCCGGAGCTGGGTGGGGGTGCCGCGGAGATCGCTCTGCTGCTCACCGGTGCCATCACCTGGGATCCCCTGCGTCTGGCCGAGCAGCACGGGGCAATCGAGCGCTGGCTGGAGCAACTGCGCCAGCTGGATCCTGAAGCCATGGCTCCGGTGCACCTCGTACGGGAGCCGGAGGCCCTCGAGCCAGGCACCTACGACCTGGCCTGCCTCAACAACCAATGGCAGCAGGTGCAGCGGGACCCCTGCGAGCGGCTGGGGATTCCCACCTGGCTGATCTGCGGCGATGGCCTGGGCCTCTACTACCGCTGCGCCCGCGAGCTGAAGGCGATCCTGCCCAGCCTGCTCAACCGGCCGATCCCGGAGCCGGGCCGACGGGTGCACGCTGTGCTCGAAGGCGCCCAACCGCACTGGCACCGCCCCCATGGGCCGGTGGATCCCGTGCCGCTGGGCACCCGCGCGCGACTGTTCGAAGCCCTGGTGGCCAGCTTCGATGCGGCCTGCCAGCCGTTCGTGGAGGCCTGCCTCGCGGCCACCCGGCCGGAGCGGGCGCTCTGGCTCTGCTCCCTCCCCAACCTGGCCCATCAGTTCCCAGGGGAGCGCCTGCCAGCGGAACTGCTCGAGGCCTGGATCGCCCAGCTGCCGGGCTTCGATCCGTCACTGGATCGCCTGCTGCTGATCGAGCATCCGAAGGCACCGACCAGCGGCAGCTTCGGTCCCGAACCGCCAGCCGGAGTGGCCGCCGTGTTGCGCAGCGCAGTGCCTGTGGAGGTGCTGGTGCGGACTCTTCAGCAGGCGGCGCCCGGCCGGCGCCTGGTGGTGGCCGGCCTCACCTCGGCGCTCTATGGGGTGCACAGCCTGAGCGGCGCCGAGGTGGTCTGGCTCAGCCTTCGGCCCCTGTGGACCCACAACCCCCGCTACCGGCGTCATCCACTGGAGTTCCTGCATCGTCTGGTGCGGGTGCGGCGCATGGCCTTGCTCACCCAACGTCTGGTGACCCCGTGCTGATCCAGCTCGAGCCCCCCCTGCGGCGGGCCCTGCAGCTCGTGGTCGAAGCCGCCGCTCCCCTGCGGGTGGCCCTGGTGGGCGGGGCAGTGCGGGATCTGCTGCTGCACAGGGTGCACAGGGATCCCTGGCGTGGCCTGCCCGACCTCGACCTGGTGGTCGAGCAATCCGGGTCTGAACCCGGGACGCCGGCCGCCCACCGCATCGCCCGCCAGCTGGCCGAGCTGCTGGGGCACAGCCTGCGTCGCTGCCAGCTGCATGAGGAGTTCGGCACCGCCGAACTGGACATCGACGGGGTGCTGCTGGATCTGGCCACCGCCCGGCGCGAGTGGTACGAGGAACCCGGCGCCAATCCCAGCGTCTGCTACGGCTCCCTGGCGGATGACCTGGCGCGCCGCGATCTGAGCATCAACGCCATCGCCCTGCTGCTGGATGTCGAGCAGCTGGAGCGGGCCGAGGCAGCCCACGCCGATGCCCTCGAAAGTCAGCTGCTGGACCCCTTCGGCGGGCGGGAGGATCTGGCGGCCCGGCGCCTGCGCTTCCTGCACGGGCACAGCCTTCAGGACGATCCCACCCGGATCGTGCGGGCGGCCCGCTACAGCGCCCGGCTGGGCCTGGAGCTGGCGCCTGAGGCCCTGGCGCAGTGGCAGCACACCCTCGCGGCCTGGCCCTGGCGCCGAGGTGAGGCCAAACCCAGCGCCAGCCCGGGGGTGCCCCCTTCCCTGGGCAGCCGCCTGCGCAAGGAGCTGGAGCTGCTGCTCGGACGTGAACCCTGGCCGCGGGCCCTGGAGCTGCTGCAGCACTGGCAGGCCCTCGAACTGCTGGATCCCGTCCTCCAGCAAGACCGGAACTGGCGGCGACGGCTGCACTGGGCCCAGCGGCTGCTGGCCCTGACTCAATTACCCCCCTGGCCCCAGGAGCAGTGGTTGATGGTGGCCCTGCTGGCCCCCCTGGCGGATCCCCTGGCTCTGGCCGACCAGCTGCAGCTGCCCCACCGCAGCCAGCTGAGCCTGCGCGGCCTGGTGCGGCTGCGCGACTGGCTGTCGAAACCCGGCCTTGAGCCAGGCGTCAGCCCGGCGCAGCTGAGCCTGGCCCTGGAGCGGGGGGGGCTGACGCCGGAAGCGGTGATCCTGGCGCTGGTGAGCGGGCCGCCTGGTGTCTGGCGACGGGGGCTGCTGCGCTGGTTGCTGCGCTGGCGCTGCCTGGCCTCTCCCACCAGCGCCCGGGAGCTGCTGGAAGCTGGGTACGCCGCAGGACCGGCCCTGGGGGAAAAGCTGCGCCAGTTGCGCGGTGAGCGGCTCGATCAGGAGCGCTGGTGAGGCCTGGACTGGATCACCTGCCTGATCACCAGCGCACCTGCCATGGCCAGCGATCTGGCACGCAGAGGAAGTCGTCGTTCTGGCCGCAATCCAAGCCGGCGGAGGGAAGGATGCGGCCCTCGAACCAGTACTGGAACGTGACGTAGACCGCTGGGATTACACACCAGTGCGCGTCGTAGTGGTTGAGCCAGATCAGGAAGCTGATCAGCAGCAGGAAGGCGACGCTGTCTGCCAGGCGGCTGGTGACCTGGGGCAGCCACTGGTGGCTGACCGAGGCCTGGATCAGCAGGTAGGCCACTCCGAAGACCATCAGCAGCCGGGTATGTTCACAGCGCAGCAACCGCAAGGGCGAGAGCCGCTTCTGGGCGCAGGCCAGCAGGACACCCAGGGTCAGTGCGCGCTGCAGACGGCCCACGATCCTGCGGATCGAATAATCACTGAAATAAGCATCGAATGAGTAGTCCTGCAGGCGCTGGAGGGCCGTGATCCCCACCAGGGTGATCAGGGCCCCACCAGCGAGCACCGACAGCAGAACCAGCCAGCGCCGCCAGCCAGGGAGCGACCAGATATCTCGGCAGCGCCCGGCCGCCATGGCCAGCGACTCCGGCAGGCGCATGGCCAGGGGACTGAGGCTGATCAGCAGATTCCAGACGATGGTGCTGTGGGTGAGCGCCGAGAGGATCACCCCCAGCCCCAGCCAAAGACGTTGGGGGCGGAACTGGCGGGCCGCCCAGAGCATCAGCGGCAGGAGCAGCAGCACCGCCAGGGCCTGACGGCTGTGGGCGTTCTGCATGAAACCCCGCAGCATCGGGCTGCAGCAGATCAGCAGACTCCACCAGCCACCCCAGGCGGGCACACCCCAGGCCCGAGCCATCAGCAGCGGCGCTGCCGCATAACCAGCGACCACCAGCCCATGCACGGTGGCCATGCGGTAGGGCAGCAGCAGCACCAGCGGCCGCAGCAGGCGCCAGAGAGGCTCCGGCGGTCCCCTCTCCGGATCCACCGCCATGTAGTGGGAAAAGCGGGTGGTGTCGCTGTTGCCCCAGCTGCCCAGGGTGAAGAACACCAGCACCAGCAGCAGCAGCACCACGGCGGCGGCCCACCACAGCCGTGGCCGGCGGTAGGCGCCGGCCAGGTGGATCAGCAGAGCCATCAGCACCTGCGCCAGGAACAGGCCTGCCATCAGACCAGGGGCCTGGGTGACCTGGTCGATCCGGAAGGGAGCCTCTAGCGGAAAGGCCGCAGACAGCATCAGCGTGAAGGGAGATCCCAGTAGCGGATCTGCCAGGGCCAGCGATCAGGAATGCAGAGAAAGTTGTCGTCAAGGCCGCAGGTCAGCAGGCGCGAGGGCAGCAGGCGCTCGATCAGCCAGTAATCAACCGTGACGAACAACGCTGGCAGCACCGCCCAATGGCATTGGTAACGGTTCAACCAGGCCAGATACACAACCAAAAGAAACAGGCCCACCACATCGGCGAGGCGACTGGTGATCTGCGGAAACCATACGGCCTGCACCGACCATTGCATCAGGTGATAGAGAAGGCCGAACAGGATGAGCTGACGGGTGACACCACAGCTCAACAAGGCTTGCCAGCTCAGCCTCCGCCACCAGCAGGTGAGCAGCACCCCCAGCAGCATCGCCGCCTGGAGCCTCCCCACCGCCGGATCCAGGGGGTACTTGTTGAAGTAGCTCTCCTGTTGCACGTAGACCGCCAGTTTCTCCACCGCCGTTGGCAGGGCCAAGGCCACCAACAGCGCCAGGCCGGCGACCAGGGCGGCGACGGCAACCAGGGCGATCGCTCCGGCAGGCCGGTGCAGACGCCGTCGCAGCAGGGCAAGAGTCGTGGTTCGCCCCGCCAGAAGCCCCGGCAGAAGCGCCAGCGTGAGGGAGCCGGCGAAGGCCGTGTGCATCGTGAGTGAGAGCAGGGCGGCGATGGCTGCCCAGCGCCTGCGCACCGCGGCCAGCTGGCCAGCCCAGAGCAGCAGAGGCACCAGCAGCAGCGTGGCCAGGGCCTGACGGCTGACGCCGTTCTGGAGAAAGTTGCGCAGCAGCGGGCTGCAGCAGATCAACAGGCTCCACCAGCCTGCCCAGGCCATGGCCCGCCAGCGCCATGCCAACAACAGTGGCGCCAGTGCATAGCCGGCCACCACCAACCCATGCACCGCCGACATGCGGTAGGGCAGCCGCACCACCCAGGGGGCCACCAGCACCCAGAAGGCCTCCCCCCTGACGCGGGAGAGATCGAAGCTGAAGTAGTAGCTCAGCTTGGTGGTGTCACTGTTGCCCCAGCTGGCGAGGGTGAAGAACAGCCCCACCAGGGCCACCAAGGCCAGTGCAGCAATCCACCAGAAGGCAGCCCGCTGGCGCACCCCCGCCCAGGCCATGGCGGCCGCCAGCACCAACTGGGCGGCAAAGAGACCAGCCATCAGCAGCGGCGCTGCAGTGACCTGATCGAGGCGAAACGGAGCGACCGACGGGAAGGCCAGCACGGCGCTCAGGCGGCGGGAGCGGACCGGCGCCGGTCCAGCAACAGATCACGCAGGGCCGGTGCCGGCTGCAGCGCATCGAATCCCCAGTAGGGATCGAGCAGGCGTCGCACGCTGTCCTGGGAACCAGGCTCCGCCGACCAGAGCGCCTCCCGCAGGAGAGCGCTCAGGCGCTGCCGCTCGGCCCACTCACCGGCCTCCTCCTCAGCCTTGGCGCCGGCCAGGGCCGAGAGATCCTGCTCGGCTTCAGCCTCGATCCAGTGCAGTCGTGCCCCCAGGGCCACTCCATAGCCAAGGTGGGTACCGAAGGCGTTGCTGGCCAGACCATCACTGAGCGCAAGCAGCGTGCGCATCGCGTCGAGGAACCAGGGGTTGGAGCGATACCCATTGCAGGCCACGATCCATTCCGGCGGCAGCGGCAGCAGTTCGGGGTCCTTCCAGTGGCGCAGCCAGATCAGCGAGCGGTAACCGCCGGCCTCCATCAGCCCGCGGACCTCCGCCACGCAGCGCTCTAAGTCCATGCGCCGCTCCACCTGATCCCAGCTGTGGGCCAGCACCACCAGCAGGGTGGGGCCGAGCTCGGCGCGCAACTGGCTGATCGCCTCGACCGTGAGCAGGGGCCGGGCATAGGCGATCCAGGGGCCGATGGCATGGGCCGGCAGCCCGAAACGCTCGCGCAGCCAGCGGGCCCGCAGCGGTCCCATGCAGAGATAGCCGCGGGTCCAGGGGCGCGGACTCTCGAAGGTGGCCTCCCGGCTCACCTTGAGGCCATGCTCCAGCAGGTGGGGGAGCGGCGCCCCGATCAACGGCAGACCCGCATGGCGCTTGAGCTGGATGTCGTGGCCGTAGTGGTGGGAGGAGTTCTCGAGCTCGCGCCGGGCCGGGCTGAAGAACGGCTTGGTGGACACGGCTGAGCGGAAGGCATGACGATCCCAGAGGTCGGCGCTCACCCGCGGGGCGAAGGGCCGCTGACCAAAGGCCTGATGCACAAGCCCCCGGTAGGCGGCCAGGGCCTGCCACTCATCCCGGTCGAGCCGCTCCAGCCGTCCGATCGGACCGAGCCGCCCGGCCCTGACGGCCTGGCGCAGCCCGGCGCGCAACCGCTCCCGCAGACCTGCGCGGCGCTCAGCCATTGCGGTCACGCCAGCCGGCTCGGCTCAGCACCCGCCACTCGTCCCGTGCCCGCAGGATCGCCTCGGCCAGGGAGCGCACGGCGCCTTGGCCGCCGCCGGCAGCGAGTACCGCATCGGCCTGGCGGCGCAGTGGACTCACCGCATCCGCCGGACAGAGCAGCAGGCCAACCCCCGGCCGCACTGCCAGATCATTGAGGTCGTCACCCACAAAAGCGGTCTGGGCGATGGTCATGCCCAGGCTGCTCTGCAGCTGCGCCAAAGCCTCGGGCTTGTCCTTGACTCCTGTCAGGCACTGGCTGATGCCCAGATAGCGGGCCCGCTGCTCAGTGGCACCGCTCTTGCCGCCGCTGAGCAGCGCCACCTCGAGGCCCGCTTGCTGCAGCAGCCGGATCCCGAGACCATCGCGCACATCGAAGCGCTTGATCACCTCCCCAGACTCCGTGGTCCAGAGACCCCCGTCGGTGAGCACCCCATCCACATCCAGTACCAGCAGCCGCAGGGCCCGCAGCCGCTCACGCCAGCGCCAGGCCAGCAGGGCCGGCTGGCGCCAGGGCAAGGCCAGGGGACCACTCACAGCACCGTGACGGCCTCCCCCTGCTCCTGCAGGGGGGCGCGGATCGCCAGCAACTGCTCCAGCAGCGGCTCGACCCGATGCAACGGCACCATGTTCGGCCCATCGCTGAGGCCCTGGTCGGGATCGGGATGCACTTCCATGAACAGGCCATCGATGCCGACCGCAGCCGCTGCCCGCGCCAGGGGCGCCACGAATTCGCGCTGGCCACCGCTGCTGCTGCCCCGGCCTCCCGGCTGCTGCACCGAATGGGTGGCATCGAAGATCACCGGGCAACCCAGGGCGCGCAGCTGGGGCAGGCTGCGGAAATCAACGACGAGGGTGTTGTACCCGAAGCTGGAGCCCCGCTCGGTGAGCCAGAGGTTCTCCACTCCGGCCTCCCGCATCTTGGTCACCACCTGGGCCATATCCCAGGGAGCGAGGAACTGGCCCTTCTTGACGTTGATGATCTTGTCGGTGCCGCGCACAGCCTCGGCAGCCGCCAGCAGCAGATCGGTCTGGCGGCAGAGGAAGGCAGGAATCTGCAGCACATCCACCACCTCGGCCACGGGGGCCGCCTGCTGGCTTTCGTGTATGTCGGTGAGAACCCGCAAGCCGAAACGCTGCTTCACCTCCTTGAGCACCTCCAGTCCCCCACTGACTCCAGGGCCGCGGAAGGAGCCCCCGGAGCTGCGGTTGGCCTTGTCGAAGCTGGCCTTGAAGATGTAGTTGATGCCCAACCGCTCGGCGATTGTCTGCATCCGCTCGGCCACCTGAAACACCAGCTCGGGGCTCTCGATCACGCAGGGGCCGGCGATCAGGGTGAAGCTCATGGGGGGGAAGGAGAAGGGCGTCAGCTGACCAGCTTGCGTTCCAGAGAGGCGAGATCCCTGAAGGTCTCCGACCGCTGCTGCAGCTCCTCGAAGGTACCGGAGGCCTTGATCCGCCCAGCCTCGAACTCGTAGATGCGATCACAACGCATCACGGTGCTGAGCCGGTGGGCGATCACCACGGTGGTGCAGCGGCGGCCCACCACCTCCAGGGCCTCGATCACCTCGTTCTCGGTGCGGTTGTCGAGGGCACTGGTGGCCTCATCCAGCAGCAGGAAGCGGGCCCGGCGGAAGAAGGCCCTCGCCAGGGCCAGACGCTGTCGCTGGCCGCCGGAGAGCTGGAGACCGTTCTCCCCCACAGGCGTGTGCAGCCCGTAGGGCATCTCACTGACGAATTCCGCCAGCTGGGCGGCATGCAGGGCATCCCAGACCTCGTCCGTGTCGACGGTCATCTCGGGCAGACCGAAGGCAACATTCTCGAGAATGCTGGCGTCGAGCAGGTTGATGAACTGCGGCACCTGGGCACAGCAGGCCTGCCAGGCAGGCACATCCAGATCGCTGACGGGGATGCCATCGAGTTCCAGGCAGCCCGGCTCAGGGTTGAGCAGACCCAGGAGCAGGTGGGCGGTCGTGGTCTTGCCGCTGCCGGTGGAGCCCACCAGGGCGATGCGGGAGCCAACCGGGATCGAGAGGCTCACTCCGCGCAGCACAGGCTCATGGCTGCCCGGGTAGCTGTACCAGGCGTCGCGCAGGCGGATCGTGCGGGTGGGGAAGATGCCCTCAGGGCTGGGCACACCTGGGGTCTGCAGGGTTGGCCGGTCCGGGGGCAGGTTCAGGTATTCGAGGGTCTTCTCCATCACCGGCAGACCACCGCGCAGCTGGGTGAGGGCCGAGAAGAAATCCTGCAGGGGCGGGGTGAGCCTCAGGGCCACGACCGCAAGGGTGGAGAGGAAGGGAATGATCTGGATGATGCGGTCGCTATCGCCGCTGAGCAGGGCCGGCACGGCCCCCACCGCAAAGATCAGAGTGATACCGAACGGCTCTATCAGCATCCTCGGCAGGGTGGGCAGCAGCTCTGAAGCCCAGGAGTATTGCTTGGCCTTCTCGCCGGTCGAGACGAAGGAGTCGCGGAAATAGCCCTCGGCACCGGTGAGACGGATGTCGCGGATGGAGCCCAGCGACTCCATCAGGATGTGGGCGCTACGCGACTCCAGTCGAAGTTTCTGCTTGGAGGCATGGCGCAGGTAGGGGGTGATCACCAGCGACAGGGTGAGATAGGCCCCCACCAGGGAACTGATCAGGATCACAGCCAGCCCGCGGCCCACCACCAGCATCCCGAAGGACAGCAGAAGGATCGAGAAGATGCTGCCCACCATGCGCAGCAAGGGATTGACCACCGAATTGGAGGTCTTCTTGATATGACTCAGCAACAGGGTGGAGAGCTTGGCCGTGCTCTTGGAGAGATGGAATTCATAACTCTGGGCCAACACCCTGGAATGAATCAGGTTGCACAGATCGATCCAGATCTTGGCGGTTAGGCGCTGCTGGAAGAACTGCAGACCCACCTTGGAGAAGGAGCCCACCCAGGAGAGGAGAATCAGCAGCAGGATCAGCCAGAGGCTCTGATCAACCGGATTGCCCCCGAAGACCTTTACCCCCGGAAGGGTGTTCGGCAGCTTGCTGCCCACCAACGCCCCCATCAACCGGCCCACCATCGCCACGGTGGCCAGGTCGATCAGGCCTGGAATGATCGAGAGGGGCAGCAGCACCGTCAGTGCACGCAGGCGCTCCGGCGGCAGGTAAGCCAGCAGGCTGCGCAGCTGGGACACCGTTCTGCTGCGCATACGCGGCATCGATCGAAGCGGAGATCCCAGCGCAGCCGAGCCCATTCAGCATTGACGGTATGTGACTGAATCCGACCGGGGTCAACGGGACAGCCAGCCCTGCAAGCGCCCCACGCGCTGCTGCCAGCGCAGGCGCCAGGCAGGAAGCGAGCTCAGGGGCGGCTCGCCCGAGCCTGAGGAGCCCCCCTGATCCCGGCCCAGGAGACGATCCCAGTGCTGATCGATCAGCTCCAGCGCCTCGGACCAGCGCCGCAACAGTTCAGGTTCCCCGCAGGCCTCCAGCAACGACGCCAATCGCTGCGGCTCGGCCCGCCAGGCCTGGGGATCCAGCGCCGCCGCACTGATCCGCTCCAGGTCGGACTCCAGGGTGCCGCAACCGATCTGATGGCCCAGCCGCCCCGGATCGAGGAAATCTGCCAGGGCATGGTTGAGGCTGCTGAACACCACGCAACGGCAGGCCATCGCCTCCAGCGGCGGCAGCCCGAAGCCCTCGCTCACCCCGCGGCCGCGCCAGTAATCAGCGGAGTCGTACAAGACCACACGGCTGCGGTTGAACAGCTCCACGAGGTCGTCCACCCAACCTTGCTGTACGTACACCCGCAATCCCCGTCGCCGCAGGGCCGGCACCAGGGTCTCAAGCACGTAGGCACTGGTCTTGCGAGCCTGCACCAGCACGTCGATGTCGCGCTCAAGGCCGCGGTCGATCCAATGGGGTTCAAGGGCATTGGGCACCAGGAACAGTGGGTTGCGTGGAGCCCGGTCGCCCCAGTAGCCCAGGGTGTTGCGGCTCACGGCCAGCACTGGCACCCCGGGTGGCAGATCGAAGCCGTAGCCGCTGCTGTGGGCGTGGTAAGCCACCGGCCGACCCTTCAGCTGGCCCAGCAGCTTCGGCACGTCGAAGCCCCAGCTCACGATCCAGAGGGCCGAGCCCGGCGCCGGCTCGTGGCGCAGCAGATCGCCCAGGAAAGGGTGGGCCGGCTGCCGCTGGCGATAGGTGACCACCTCGGTGGGCACCAGCGCGGCCGTCAGGCGGGCCGTCTGCAGTTCCACCTGCAGGCCGCCGCAGCGGAAGCGGCCAGTGGTGCCGGGCACCAGAAATCGGAGTGGACGCAAGGGAACCGGCTCGATCGCCGACGACTCTGGCTCAGGCCATGACCGGGGCGGAGCTCAGGCGGCGACCACCTCGGTGCTGCCAGTGCGCTGACGGCGTGTGAGGAAGCCGAACAGCACCTTGCCGATGGCCGCCACCAGATTCCCCTCCAGTTCCTGGAACATCACCATGTTGAGGTGGAAGGCATGGTTGGCCTCCGCCACGATGCGATCTGCCATGGCCTGATCGATCGGCAGCTGATCAAGGCTGATCCGGTAGTTCGCCTTGAATGCCTTCTCATCGGGAATGGCATCGAACTCATAGAAACGCAGACCATCGTGGTCACCCAGACTCATCGCCTTCTGGGCGATGTTCTTGAGAATCTGCCCGCCTGAGAGATCACCGATGTAGCGGGTGTAGTGGTGGCCCACCAGCAGCTCGGGTGAGTCGGCCGCCACCTGATGCAAGCGGGCCACGTAGGCCTCGGCGCCGGGGGTGGGGCTCACCTGCTGACGCCAGTCGGAGCCGAAGTAGAAGGCCAGGTCGGCCTCGAGGGCGGCACGCCGGTTGAGGGCATCGCTGGCGATCGGCCCCACGACAGGGTGGCCCTTGAGCTTGCCGATCTCCTCCTCCATCGCGCTGTAGACGAAATAGAGGTCGGCCACCAGCTTGCGGTAGCTGATCTTGTCGACCACTCCCTTGAGGAAGCAGGTCACGAAGCCGGTGTTCTCGGCCATCGTGTGCGCTTTCTTGGTGCCTTCGCGCAGTTGGGACGCCAGATCGACAGCCATCTCAGCGGGGTGCTGTTTGTACGGAACAGTCAACGTAGGGCTGATGGGCTGTGAGAGTCCCGCGTTGGTTGCGAAGGTTTAAGCGGCCTGGTCCTGCTGATCCGGGTCGCGGGCCAGCAGGGTGAACAGCTCCCGGCAGACCTGCTGCAGCTTCTCCACCACCTCGGCCTGGGGCAGATTGGGCCCGCTGGGACGCCAGTCGCCCACCGTGGCCAGCCGCCACTGCTCACCCTGAAAGGTCATACCGCTGAGCACCACTCCCAGCAAACGGGGCGGTCCCTGAGCCGGTGCAGGTGCTGCGGCCAGGCGCAGCTGCATCAGCAGGCTGCGGCACTGCAGGCGCGGGCTCCAGCCCGGGAAATGAAAGGCCAGATCCACCGACTCCTCCTCGGCGAAACGCCGGGTGTCGGGGTCGTCGCGCCAGGGGGTGAGGTTGGCTTTGGCATCGGGGAAATGGCGCCTGAACAGGCCGGCCGCGGAGGCGATGGCCTGGGCCATCTCCGGACTGCGGGCCAGGTCTGCCGCATTCATGGCGTTTCCCCTGAGCAGACGTGCGGATGGGGTGAACTTAGGCTCGCCCCACTGAACCCATGCTGCAGTGTGCCGCCGGCCGCTGCGAGACATGGTCGGCGGATGACCACGGGCCACCCCTCCTCATCCGGATTCACCTCGCATGACCTGCCGCCGATGGCGTCCACCCCAGCTCCCGCCTACGACCAGCTGACCCCGCCCACCACGGGCAGCGCCATCCGCTTCGAGAACGGCCTGCCGGTGGTGCCCAACGACCCGATCATTCCCTTCATCCGCGGCGACGGCACCGGGGTGGACATCTGGCCCGCCACGCAGCGGGTGCTTGACGCGGCGGTGGCCAAGGCCTACGGGGGCGAGCGCCGCATCGAGTGGTTCAAGGTGTTCGCCGGCGATGAAGCCTGTGAGATCTACGGCACTTATCAGTATTTGCCCCAGGACACGCTGACCGCCATCGAGCAGTACGGCGTGGCGATCAAGGGACCGCTCACCACACCGATCGGCGGCGGCATCCGCTCGCTCAATGTGGCCCTGCGCCAGATCTTCGACCTCTACTGCTGCGTGCGCCCCTGCCGGTACTACACAGGCACCCCCAGCCCCCACAAGCGGCCCCAGGATCTCGACGTGGTGGTGTATCGGGAAAACACCGAAGACATCTACATGGGGATCGAGTGGGAGGCCACGGATCCGGTGTGCGTGGAGCTGATCGCCCACCTCAACGACGTGGTGATCCCCGCCAACGGCAAGCTCGGCCAGCGCCGCATCCCGGAGGGCTCAGGCATCGGCATCAAACCGGTGAGCAAGGCCGGCACCCAGCGCCATGTGCGCAAGGCGATCCAGCACGCCATGAAGCTTGAAGGCGCCAAGCGCCACGTGACCCTGGTGCACAAGGGCAACATCATGAAATTCACGGAGGGGGCCTTCCGTGACTGGGGCTATGAGGTGGCCACCAGTGAATTCCGCGACGTCTGCGTGACCGAGCGGGAGAGCTGGATCCTCGACAACCTCGCCCGCAACCACGGCCTCAGCGTCGAAGACAACGCCCGCCTGATCGAACCCGGCTACGACAGCCTCACCCCCGAGAAGAAAGCGGCGGTTGACACCGAGGTGAAGGAGGTGCTGGCCGCCATCGGCGAGAGCCACGGCTACGGCAAGTGGAAATCAATGGTGCTGGTTGATGACCGCATCGCCGACAGCATCTTCCAGCAGATCCAGACCCGGCCCCAGGAGTATTCGGTGCTCTGCACCCTCAACCTCAACGGCGACTACATCTCCGATGCCGCCGCCGCGGTGGTGGGCGGCCTGGGCATGGCGCCGGGGGCCAACATCGGGGATCACGCGGCGATTTTCGAGGCCACCCATGGCACGGCACCCAAGCACGCCGGTCTCGACCGCATCAACCCCGGCTCGGTGATCCTCTCGGGCGTGATGATGCTCGAATACATGGGTTGGCAAGAAGCTGCCGATCTGATCACCCGCGGCATCAGCGCGGCGATCGTGAACGGCCAGGTCACCTACGACCTCGCCAGACTTATGGAACCTCGAGTTGAGCCTGTGAGCTGCTCCGGCTTCGCCGAGGCGGTGATCGACCACTTCGATCCCTGAGCACCGGCTCCAGCGCCCCGGCCCCCAGCGATGACAGTCACTCAACCCGACCATCCCTTCCTGCGCACAGCCAGCACGCTCGCCACTGATCCGTGCATCCACTGCGGCTTCTGCCTGCCGAGCTGTGCCAGCTACCGGGTGCTGGGCAGTGAGATGGATTCGCCCCGGGGTCGGATCCACATGCTCAAGGCAATCGAGCGTGGCGAGCTGGCGCTGGATGCCACCGTGGCCAGCCATTTCGACAGTTGCCTGGGCTGCCTGGCCTGCGTCTCGGCCTGCCCTTCGGGGGTGCGCTACGACGAGCTGATCGCCGCCACCCGGCCCCGGCTGAATGCTCCGGAGCTGCGTTCCCCCTGGCAACGCAGCTTCCGGTCTTTGCTGTTCCAGCTCCTGCCCTACCCCGCACGCCTGCGGGCGCTGCTTCAACCCCTGCGGCTCTACGCGGGCACCCCCCTGCAGACCTTCGCCCGCCGCAGCGGTCTCACCCGGCTGCTGGGGCCCCAGCTGGAGGCGATGGAGCGGCTGCTGCCGGCGCTGCAACCTGATGCCTTCCAGCCATCAGCTCCGGTGCTGATCCCGGCCCAAGGCGATCGTCGCTACCGGGTGGGCCTGGTCACCGGCTGCGTGCAGCGGCTGTTCGACCCGGCGGTGAACCGTGCCGCGATCGAGCTGCTCAGCGCCAACGGCATCGAGGTGGTGATCCCCCCCGAGCAGAACTGCTGCGGTGCCATGACCCACCACCAAGGCGAACTGGAGCAGACCCGGGCCCTGAGCAAGGACCTGCTGGACCGCTTCGAGTCCGTGATCGGTGAGGGCCGGCCAGCGGGTCCAGAACCCCTGGATGCGGTGCTGGTGGCGGCCTCCGGCTGCGGGCACACCCTCAAGCAGCTCGACACGATCCTGGCGGAAGAACCGGAGTGGGCCGCGCGGGGCAGCGCCTTCGCCGCCCATGTAGCCGACATTCAGGAGTTCCTGCACCGGGTGGGGCTGAGCCCCGAGTTCGTGGCTCGGCTCCAGCCCCTGCGCCATAGCGATGGCACCCCCGCCAGCGCCGATCGACCCCTGCGCCTGGCCTACCACGATGCCTGCCACATGCTGCACGGCCAGGGGTTGAGCCAGCAGCCGAGGCAGCTGCTGCGCCAGATCCCCCACGTGCGGATCGTCGAGGCGGTGGAGGCGGGCGTGTGCTGCGGCAGCGCCGGCATCTACAACCTGGTGCAGCCCGAGGAAGCCGCTGAACTGGGCCGGATCAAGGCCGCCGATCTCGGCGGCAGCGGCGCCGATCTTGCCGTGAGCGCAAACATCGGCTGCACCCTGCAGATCCGCCAGCACATGGAGACCACGGCCCGCGCGATCCCCGTGGCCCATCCGGTGGAGCTGCTGATGCGCAGCATCACCGGCGGCTGACGCCTTCCATCAGCCACCAGGCTTGGCGGAGGGTTTCAGCGACGCCGAGGTTGCCCGGCATGGTGAGCAGGGGCAGCTGCGGGAAGAGGGCGTGGTCGGCGGGCAGGCGCAGCAGCGAGAGGCCCGGCAGCAGTTGCCCCTCCAGCCGCACCGCAGTCAGGGCCAGGCCATCGCGCAGCAGGGTCTGGCTGGTGGTGCCGCCCTTGCTGATCAGGTAGCTGAGCTCCGGCGGCAGCCCGGCAGCGAGTCGGGCCATCAGCCCCGCCAGGGTGCGCGACAACCGCTGCCGCTCGCCGGCGTTGTGGCAGGGCCGCTCACCCCGGCTGCTGAACAGCACCGGCGTGCGACCTGACAGCCAGGCGCTCGCCAGGCGCTCCAGCAGCTCCTGCTGGAGCGGTTCGAGGGCCTGATCAGCCAGATCGGCCGACTCAGGACCCAGGCGCCGGATGGTCTCAAGCACCCGCTCCACCGGCAGCTCCACCCCGGCGCAGGCGGGTTCAACCAGCAGCAGCTGCAGCTGCTGATTGCTCAGGGGCACATGGGATCCCACCAGCACCGCGCCCGGGGCCGCACCGCGGCGTAAGCGGGCCAGGGAGGCGGGCGGCAGCGGCTGGGGCGGCAGAGCGGCCAGCGCCTGTAGAAAGCTCGCCGCCGACTGGACGAGCAGCCGCCTGGCGGGCAGCACCGCCCGCACGGCCCGCGCCAGGACCTCGAGCTGCTCGGGCCGCTGCGCATTCACCACCACCAGCGGGTTGCCACTCAAGGCGAGCAGGCGCTCCACCAGCGCCTGGTGGCCGTGGGGCTCGAGCTCCGCCAGGGATATCTGCTGCACCGACTCGGCCAGGCGCTCGCCACCGCTCTTGTGCTCCACCCAGGCGGGCAGATCGCTGGTGGGATAGCCGAATCGGGCATCGTCAGCAAAGGCCGAGCGATGCACCGGCTCGCCGTGGAGCAGGTGCACCCCATCCACAGTGGTGCGACCTCCCTCCAGAAAGGCGGGCACCAGCAAGGTGGCATCGAAGGGGCCGAGTTCCGCCTCGATCCGATCGATCTCCAGGGGGAAATGGCCCCGCAGGGTGGAATCCCCTCGGCTCACCAGCAGCCAGGAGCCGGGGCCGGATTCGCCAGTGGGATCACCCAGGACTTCTCGCAGCGACCGGCAGATGGAGTTCACCCGCTCCGCCGCCTGATCGGGCTCCAGCGCCCGGGTGTCGCTGAGCAGAAACAGCAGGGGGGAAGGGTCGGGCAGGGCCCGCTTGAGGGTGGTCGGATCCCAGCGCAGAAGCAGCGGACAGCCATGCACCGACTGGGATCCGGTGGGGTCGTCATCCAGGACGATGATCTTCAAACCAGCGGATGCGGGGGAGGGCCAGGGGGCCATGGCACCATCGTGCCGTGATCACCCCCGAGCCCCACGATCTGGCTGATCTCGTGCAGGCATTGCACGCGGATGGCACCCCCTGGCTGCCCGCCGGCAGCGGCAGCCGCCTGCACTGGGGGCCACCGGTGCAGGAGACCAGCACGGTGGTGAGCAGCCAGCGGCTGAACCGCATCCTCGACCACGCCGTCGGGGATTTCACGGTGACGGTGGAGGCGGGCACCCCGCTGCGGGAACTGCAGGAGACCCTGCGGCGAGAGAACCAGTGGCTCACCATCGACTGGCCCTGGGGCAGCGATGCTGACGGCAATGGGGCCGGCACGGTGGGGGGTCTGGTGGCCCGTGGCCTGGCCGGGGGCCTGCGCCAGCGCTATCTGGGTGTCCGCGACCAGTTGATCGGCATCGGCCTGCTGCGGGCCGACGGGGTGGCGGCAAGGGCTGGCGGCAAGGTGGTCAAGAACGTGGCCGGCTACGACCTGATGAGGCTGTTCACGGGCAGCTGGGGCTCCCTCGGTTTGATCACGGAGCTGACCCTGCGCACCAGCCCCCAGCCGCCTGAGCGGCGGGGCCTGCTGCTGCAGGGTGAGCTTGAGCCGCTCGATGAACTGCGCCGCTGGCTGCTGCGCTCCAGCCTCACCCCCGAGCTGATCGACTGGTGGAGCCCGACTCTGGCCGTCCAGGCCGGAGCTGATCCCCAGCACGCCCTGCTGCTGGGTCTTGCCAGCGTCAGTGATGCCGCCCTCCGGGCCCAGTGCCTGGAGATCCGCACCCGGGCCGAGCAGCTGGGATTGCGGGGCCAGCCCCTGGATCCGGAGAGGCTGGAAGCCCTGCGGGCCGTGGCCCTCGGCCGTCCGCAGCCCGAAGGCTGGCTGCTGCGCTTGGGGACCCTCCCTGCCCAAGCCAGTGCTCTGCTGGCGGAGCGGGTGCTGCGTGACCTGCCGGTGGTGCTGGGCGCCGGCAGCGGCCTCGGCGACAGCTGGGCTGGATCCGACCTGCCCGCTTACCGGGTGGAGGAACTACGGCGAAACTGCGTGGCCCGCGGCGGGGTGCTCACCGTGCTGCAGCAGCCGCCGGGCACCAGCCCGCTGCCGGCCTGGGAGGACGTGCCCTCCAGGCCCATGATCGAGGCGGTGAAAGCCCAGTTCGACCCCAAACAGCAGCTGGCCCGAGGGCGGCTGCCCGGTGTGCGCAATCCACTTGAAAGCTGAGGCGGATGTAACGCGGGCACTCACCCCGAATACGCCTGCGAGAAAGTTTGAATATGCCGTTCTGCCAGCCCACCAGGATCTACAGAGAGAGCTCTGAGTACATGATCAATGAATTCGCAGAAAGTCGGCTGGCCAACTCGCTCAGGCTTGATTCGTGGCTTTGTGGTCTGTCCAACGCCTCAGACCAGAAGCGGGCAGGATTGCAGGGTTCGAGTCTCATCTTCATCGTCGTGTCTGACGCATGCGCCTAAGCGGCAAGGTCCCGCCTGCTCCGTGTTGCCACCGCATGGGCGGCCTCCGCTCCCAGAGAACGTTGCAACAGCCAGACTGGGCTCTCCAGCTTTCCGGCTTTGGCCACCATCTCCCTTTCCACAGCGAATCCCTGCCGCTCCCAGAATCGTCGTGCCCGGGGATTCTGTTTCTGAACGATGAGTCGCACTGTGGTGGCCCCCTCCTCCGTCATCTGTTGTCGCAGGTTCTCCCAGATGCTTGTTCCTGCTCCGGCACCTCGCACATCGGGACGAAGGAGAAGCGGTCGGCCCCTGTCAGTGGCCTGAAGGAAAGAGCTGAAGGCATGGCGTGGCGGTGGGCCCCCTTGGGGTGCTGGGGAGGGGTTCAATCGCAGGCGTCCAGGGCCAGGAGCTGGCGGCGCAGCAGTCCTGCCAGCAGATCACGCTCCTCCGACGTCGTGAACTGTTCCAGCCGTTCCCGCTCGCTGCCAAGGATCTGAGGCAGCACCGTCTCCACCACCTCAACGCCCCTGGCCGTGAGCCGCACCAGGACGCTGCGTCGATCCGTTGTTTCGCGGTGTCTCTCGACCAGGCCGTCGCCCTCCAGGCGATCGATCCGGTTGGTCATCGCTCCCGAGGACAGCATCAACGCGCCGTATAGCTCAGTGGGGGTGAGCTGGTGCGGCGGAGGCTGCCGCCTCAGTGTGGCCAGCACATCAAAGGACCAGACGCTCAGCCCATGGGGGACCAGCAACGCTTCGCGCTGGCGCTCCAGCAGCCGGGCGATGCGCAGGATCCGCCCCACCACGGCGAGAGCGGAGACATCCAGCGCCGGGGACGCCTGCTGCCACTGGCTCAGGATCTGGTCGATGCGGTCGGAGGCCATGGCTCGAGAATAGCTTGACGTCAAGACAACCGGCCCCTAGCTTCGAATCAAGTCTCTTGATATCGAGATGTCTTGCCTGCCTCTGCCCCGCTCGACGCTGCCTGTCGTCCCCGTGTCCTCGGCCATGCCGGTGGCGATGGCCCTGCTGGCCGGCGCCCTGCTGCCGGTGCAGGCGGCCATGAACGCCCAGCTGGCCCAGTCGCTCCAGTCCGTTCCTCTCGCCGCCCTCCACTCCTATCTGCTGGGTTCGGTCACCCTGGTCGGGCTGCTGCTCAGTGGCCTCATGCCGGCACCCGACTGGCGGGCGATCCGGACGGCGCCGCGCTGGAGCCTGCTGGCCGGGGTGCTTGGCGCCTGGTATGTCAGCTCCAGCACCCTGGTGATCTCGAGTCTCGGCGCCACTCTGACGCTTGGTCTGGTGGTGGCGGGCCAGGCGGTCGCCGGCCTCGTCATGGATCACCACGGCTGGCTGGGGGTGCGCCGCCAGCGTCTCGGCGCCCGGGGCTACGCGGCCATGGCGCTGTTCCTGGCAGCCATGGCCCTGCTCACCCAGCCGGGGGGTGGGCGATGAACCCCTTTTCGGCCGTGCTCTGAGCCTTTTCGGCAGGCAGTCTTCTCTCGTTGGGTGGGGCCGCCAATGCGCGTCTGGGCGGCAGCCTGCGCTCCGCGGTGGCCGCCGCCACGATCAATTTCCTGGTGGGTGCCGCCGCCCTCAGCCTGCTGCTGGCCCTGGGAGGTTTCCGTGCTGGCCGCTTGGAGCGTCTCGCCGAGGTCCCGCCCTGGGCCCTCTGCGGCGGCATGCTCGGCGCCCTCTACGTGACCCTGTCCACCCTGGTGATTCCCAGACTCGGACTCACCGCCACCACCATGACGGTGGTCTTCAGCCAGTTGATCGGCTCGCTGCTGATCGATCACTGGGGCTGGCTGGGGGGTCCCCCAGCGCCAGAACGGGCCCGGCCGCTGGCTGGCGGTGCTGCTGTTGATGTTCGCCGTGGCGTTACGCCGCAGTGATGCCACCCCGTCCCACCGCTCCCACTCCGATGGCTGACGCACCGGGCGAACTGCGGATGGGGGTGGCCTGCTCCGCCTTTGTGGTCATCGGGGCGGTGGAAGCGGCCCTCGGCGTGCTGGTTCCCTCGCTGCTGGACACCTTCGTGCTGAGCACGGGGTCGGTGACGCTGTTGCTGGCCAGCCAGATCGGTGGCTATGCCCTCGCGGCCTTGCTGAACGGCGTGGTGAACAGCCGGCTGGGGCTTGACCGGATGCTGATGGTGGCCTTCACCTTGCTGGCGTCGGCCCTGCTGCTCTACGCCCTGACCCCCCGCTGGGACGTGATGGTGGCAACGGGTGTGGCGGTGGGCCTGGGCATCGGTCTGATCGACGCCGGCCTCAACACGGCCGTGGCGCAGCACGAGGCCGGCGCCAGGCTGATCGGCCCGCTGCATGGCTTCTACGGCGTCGGCGCCTTCACGGGGCCGGCGATCGCCACCACGCTGCTGGCCCTGGGGAGCGGTTGGCGCCTGGTCTACGCGGTGCTGGCCGGCCTGAGCGGCTTGGTGCTGCTGGTGGTCTGGCGGCAACGCCGGACCTGCCCGTGGCAGCGTCCCCCAGCGGCTGAAGGCGGCGACTGGCGAGTCCTGGGGCAGGCCCTGCGGCGGCCTGCCGTGGGGCTGAGCGGGCTGGTGCTGCTGAGTGCGGTGGGCATCGAGGCCTCGATCGGCACCTGGGGCTTCAGTGTTCAGCACCTCGGCCGCTCCCAATCGGCGGTGGCTGCCGGCATCGGAATCAGCCTCTACTGGCTTGGGCTCACGGCGGGCCGATTCTGTTTCGGTGGGCTGGTGGGGCGGCTGGGCGTGATCCGGTGGATCAGCTGCTCGCTCGCCCTGCTGCTGGCGGCCCAGATCGGCTGGTCCCATGGGACCGAGCCATGGGTTGCCCTGCCACTGGCGGGATTCGGCCTGGCCGGGATCTTTCCCGCCACGATCCTGCTGATCCCGCGGCGCCTGCCCGTCCATTTGGTGCCGGCCGCCGTCGGCTTCGCCACCAGTGCCGCCAGTGCCGGTGCGGTTGTTGTGCCCACGTCGCTGGGCTGGATCGCCGCTGAGATGGGGTTGGCCGGCGTGCCCGCCCTGCTGGTGCCCGTGGTACTGGGCCTGGCTGGCCTTTATGGCCTGCTCCTGCCTCGTCATGGTTGACATCGGACTGACCCATGTGGCCCTGCCCGTCACGGATCTGGAGCGGAGCCTGGCCTTCTATGCCACCTACACCGACCTGCGACTGGTCCACCGGCGGGACAGCGAGACGGGGCCGCACGTCGCCTGGATCGGCGACGGCACCCGAGCCTTCGTCGTGGTGCTGATCGAGACCGCGGTGGTCGACGCGCCCCTGCGGCCCATGGGCCATCTCGGGGTGGGGTGCGCCACGCCAGAGCGGCTGCTGGAGCTCTGCGCATTGGCCCGCGCCGAGGGGGTGCTGCTAGCAGACCCCCGGGACGATGGCCCGCCCGTGGGGATCTGGGCCTTCCTGCGCGATCCCGACGGCCACACCCTGGAGCTCTCCTACGGCCAGGAGATCGGCCTGGTCTGCACCCCGATGACGCCATGAACCACGACACAGACCTGCTCTGGCTGAACGAGCCGCCGCGATGGGAGCGCGATGCCGCCGCGGGCCGCCTGCGGCTCTGGCCAGCCGGCCGCACTGACTTCTGGCAGCGCACCCACTACGGCTTTGAGGCAGACAACGGCCATGCCCTGCTGGCGGAGCTGGACGGTGATGTCGTGCTGACCAGCCGGGTGACGGCCCATCCGCGGCACCGCTATGACCATGCCGGGCTGCTGCTGCGGCTGTCGCCGGCCTGCTGGATCAAGACCTCGGTGGAATTTGAACCGGACGGTCCCAACAGGCTCGGCGCGGTGGTGACCAACGCCCAGGCCTCCGACTGGTCGACCCAGCCCCTGGCCCGGGAGATCACGACGGTGTGGTTCCGGCTGCGCCGCGAAGGCCGGGATGTGATCGCCGACTCCAGCCTGGATGGGGAGCATTGGGAGCAGCTGCGGATGGCACGGCTACAGGAGCTGGGCGAGACGGGACCGCTGCAGATCGGTCTCTATGCCTGCAGCCCAACGGCGGCGGGCTTCATGGCGGAATTCGATCATTTCGACTGCCGGCCGGGAAGAATGTCGAATTGCATGACATCTTCTCGGATACCGTGATGCTGGGCTACGAGCTTGATGGTCTCGATGAGTTCCGTTGCGACGCCTTGGCGCCTGACAGGCTCCGCGACCCCCAGATCTATGAAGGTGTCGCTGGATAGGTGGCGCCTACCGACGAGCCGAATGTCCCCCGGTGGGCACCCGTGCTCAGCGCCTGGATAGGCATCATCCGATGCAAATCTCACTCAACGCTGCCTTTGGGAGCCAGCCATTTAGTTTTATTGACGCTCGATGGCATGAAGGCCAGCTGCCGCAGAAGGCCGGAACCGATGTTTCTCAGGGAGTGCGGTGTGTTGGGCGGAATGATTAGCACGCTGCCTTGCTCATACCTCTGCCAGGGGCCACTGTTCAGTGAGCACTCGGCGGCTCCGGAAATGCAAACGATGACTTCCTCGTATGGGTGCTGGTGAAACGGCACCTCGACCCCTGGATTCAGCACGTGCTCATACAGCAGGGACGCCTGGGCTCCCAAGGCTTGATCTGAGATGGGAAAGAGAATGCGCTCTGTAGCAGAGGGCGTATGACCCAGCATGTTGTGGTGGATTGGCATTGCTTCTCCTAGGTGAGGCAAGTATGAGGCCTAACGAACAAGGATAGATCGTGCGCAGCCACGATCTTATCCGGTGGTTGGACTAGCCCTTTTCGCTATTGACCAGTGGCTTACGGTAGATACGTCGGCCCGAATCTCAGCTTTCCTTCTGAAT
>NZ_JAGQBU010000024.1 GCF_024345795.1 Synechococcus sp. J7-Johnson | reverse complement strand
ATTCCTTGAAGTTGATCATGGCCAGACTGTCCGCTGGCGCTGAGGGTTCAATCTCAATGAGCTTCCTGGTGATGTGCGCGGAGAAGGTCCTGAGGCTGCTGTGCCTCTTTTTTGTATTCCTTTTCGCTTGGCTTTGGAGCCTTCTTGAGCTCAATTCCATGGAAGGAGGTGCCTGCAATGGTCCATCTCCCAAGTGGGATGATTTGCCGGTCACCGCATAGCCAGATTTGTGGGCTCCGCAATAGCGCATCCCCTGCCGCTCCAAGACCGGTTTTGGCTGCCGCTCTTTTTCAGGAGTCCCCCATTAGGTCATGGCCGTCCTCCGCAATGACGAGCTCAGGCTGGTGATGCCTGTGCTGCCCAGCTCACCAGCTCTCGCCAGGCCGGGAGATTCCCCTAGATTCACGGCGTTCCGTCAGCAGTGTCGTGGAGCAGGTCTTCAGGCCCAGTGCCCGATCAGCCCGCTTCGAAAACGTCACCGGCTGGCTTTATCCCCCCAAGGAGGAGGTGCCCGTGAGCCACAGTTCCATGACCCAGGGTCTGCTGATCGCGGAGAACGCCGGCTGATTTCGGCGCCAGTTTCCTGATCAATCGGTTCCGCGCCATAGCGGACCCGGCGAACGCCCCCGCTGCTGCGCTCTTGAGCCCGGCAGCGGGGGCATCGTTCTTGGACCGCCTTTGATTCAATCGGGTCGGCGATTGAGCTGCCGCTGGATCGAGCCGATCAGTTCCTCGAGCTGGCGCCGCGCTGGCATCACATCAGGCTGGTTCCGCTGCAGGAGCACCACCCCATCGGAGAAGGCCCGCACCCCGTAGGGCTCAGACAAGGAACTCAGCCCTTCGAGGCTGTTCTCCAGGGCTTCACGATCGCTGGGGAAGGCCACTTCGTAGCGGCGCAACCAATCGAGATCGACGGCGATCCAGTCGACAGCATTGTGGCGGCCCAGGCGATCTCTGTAGATCACCCCGTTCGGGAAGCGGATCAGCACCGGCCTCTGGGCCAGGTGGGGAATCAGGGGGGTGGTGGCGGCCACGCTGGCGTCCTTTGGGATCAGCCTGAGCAGGTCCCGGGCGTTGGCCCCGTGGCTCCACTGGCGCGGCGGGGAGCTGTAGACCCAGGGATCGATGCTGTCAGGAATCAGGAACGAGAGGCTGCGATTGGGGTTGGCAAGGAGGGTGAACAGCAGGGAGAGCGTGATGCAGCCGATCCATACCCGCCGCAAGCGCCGGCGCGCGAAGGTCTGGGGATGGCGGCTCCACCACTCGATCGCCCCGGCGAACAGCCCGGGCACCACCAGCAGCGCGTAGCGGAGGTTGATCGAGAGTGGATTGTTCGATCCCTGCGCCAGCAGCAGGCCCAGCAGGGGCAGGCCCATCAGCAGCCAGCTGTCGAGGCTGATCAGTGGCACCAGCATCAGGGGCAGACCCTGGGCCAGCAGGTAGCGCAGGGTCTCCCCTGGCGGCCAGATCAGCTCCCGCAGTACCACCAACGGCTGACCGAGGGCCGTGAGCAGCACCTCCAGGCTGCTGGCCTGCTCCGCATCATTGAGGTACTGGCCGAAGTTCTCGACCATGAAGCGGCGGGAGTTGTCGTCGCTGAAGAGCGGCATCAGCACGTTGGTCACCAGCAGCACCCAGCCCAGACCCATCACGGCCAGCCCCAGAGCCAGGGGCCAGCGCTGGCGTTGACGCACAAGAATCCAGAGGCTGACCCCCACCAGCAGCACGCCGGTGTCTTCCCGAATCATCGGCACCGCCAGCGCCGCCAGCGCCACCAGCCACCAGTTGCGGCGCTGCAGTCCGTACCAGAGCAGCAGGACCGCCAGGGGCAGCTGGGCCAGGTCGGTGAAGTTCCCCAAGGTGGGGCCGATCACGGCATTGGCGCCGAAGAAGCTGCAGGCCAGGAAGGCGGCCAGCCAGGGATCCTCCAGCCGTTCCCGGGCAATTCGGTGCAGCACCAGCCCGGCGGTCGTCATCAGGCCGACCTGCACCAGCGGAAGGGCCCAGATCCCCAGCAACCCCACCAGTGGCACCCAGAGCAGCAGGGCTGGTGTGAAGTGCTGGCCAAGTCGGTGATAGCCCAGGGATGGAGGTTCCCCGGCGTGGATCACGTTGGTGGACAGCTGGGAGGAAAGGGTGCTCTCGAAGGGATGGCCGTGCAGGCCGCTCCAGATCGTCTGCAGAAAAATGCCCTGGTCGTAGGAGGCGGTGAGCACCTGCAGACGCCACCACTGCAGCATCAGCCCCGTCAGCGCAAACAGCGCCGCCGCCACCAGCACGGTTCGCTCAGCCCGGACCTGCTCAGGGGGCTTGAGGGGCAGGGTCCTTGGCTTCTCCTGCGCAGATCCAGCGTTGCCAGCTGTCGCCACCGCGAGCCTCCAGGTCACAGGTGGCATCCTGAAGCCGCAGGCGGTCAGGGTTGCCAGGCTCCAGTCTGCCGACGCCGTCGACGGGGCGCAGCAGAACCCTGAAGCGCTTCGGCCAGTGGTCGCGGGGGCTGTCGGGCAGGTTGAACAGCTCCTGCTCTGCGTACCAGCGCAGGCTCGGGCGCTGGCCCTCGTTGCCGGGCATGTGGATCGGCAGCTTGGCCGTGGGGCTGTCGCCCCCGACGCCTCGGGCCAGCTCAGCGGCTGGCAGCACCGACCAGGTTTCGTTCAGCTCCCAGTTCCAGAACGGACTCAGGAAGAACAGCAGCAGCGAGGCGCTCCAACCGAGCAGCAGCAGCGTCAGCCCCAGTCGTCGCTTGCCCTGGGCCGGCCGGCTCAGGGCGATCCCCCCCAGCAGCAGACCCACCCCCGCCGGCAGGGGCAGCCAGCGGAACGACTGCGGGAGCAGCAGTGAGGCCAGCAGCAGCAGCGCCCCCAGTGCGGCCCAGAACCAGGGCAGCCGCCCCAGCACGCCCCTCGGACGGGGACCTTCCAACAGTCTGGCCAGAATCGGCCCGCAGATCAGGCAGAAGGGTGGCCAGAGCAGGAGGCTGTACCAGGGCAGCTGGGTCTTCATCGGCAGCACCGTCAGGCTGGCCGCCAGGCTGAGGCCCAGGCTCCAGCGCCCCGCCGTTTGCCGCCGCTCTCGCCAGGCCAGAACCAGACCGATCGGCCAGAGGGGCAGCCAGGGCCACCCCCCCTCCAGCACCTCCAGCAGTGGCTCAAGTGGACTGCCGTGGTGCTCTTCCACCGTGGCGGTGAAGCGCAGCAGTCCCTGACCTCCCCACATCAGCAGGGCCTCGGAGCCCCGCTGCAGACCATGCCAGCCGTGCCAGGCCATACCCACTGACAGCCCCAGGCCCAGTCCCAGCCCCAGACGCAGCCAGGCCTGCCGATCCAGGTCGCGATCGAGCCAGCGCAACAACAGGCCCGTAGCCAGCACCGGCAACAGCACCGGAGCCTTCAGCAGCAGCAGCCCACTGCCCCCGGCTCCAGCGATCAGACCACCCACCAGCGCCGTTCTTGACCGGGGCCTGGCCAGCAGCAGGCCCAGCCAGAGGAGGGCCATGGCCGTGAGCTGGGCCCCATCGAGCATCGCCAGCCGGCCGTGGCGGGCAAGGGGCATCAGGGTCAGGGCGATGGCTGCCGACGCCACGGCGGCCAGGGGCTGGCCGGGTCGCAGGCGCAGCTGGATCGCGCCGATCAGCGGCACCAGCAGGCTTGAGACGATCGCCGGCGCCAGCCGGATCACACACTCCGGTGGCCGGGCGGTGGACTCGCCGCTGAGGGCGCGCCAGAGCTGGATCACGCCCGCGATCAGCCAGTGCAGGCCAGGAGGCTTGTTCAGATAGCTGGATCCCCAGAAGGTCGGCAGCAGGGTTTCGGGCCAGGAGGCCTGGCTGGTCTCCAGGGCCACGCGGGCCACGATGCCCTCATCCCAGTCGCGCAGGGGCAGGTTGCCCAGGCCGGCCAGGGCCAGCACCAGGGCCACGGCCCAGAGCCCGAGCAGAGCGCGGCTCACTCTCATCACTTGTCCTTGTTCAGCTGGTCGGTCACCCTGCGGGTGGCCTGGGGAACCGAACGCAAGGCCCGCTGCAGACTGAAGGGATCTGCCAGCAGGGCGCCGCTCACATCGGCGAGGGCGTTGAGCACAGGCTCCTGATGCCCACGGGCCGCCGCGGTGGCCACGGCATGGGCGCGCCAGGGATTCCAGCCGGCCAGCAGCACCACACTGCGGTACGCCGGCGGCCAGGGGTTCGCTGGCTCCAGGGTCTGCAACCTGCTGAACCACTGATCTGCCTGGAAGGGGCGGTTGCGCAGCACGGCCAGCAATGCCAGCGCCCAGAGGGCGTCCCGATCGTCTGGATCGGAGCGCAGGCGCTGCTCGGCCCAGTCGATCACCCGCCCCTGGTAGTGCCAGTGGCCATCGAGCTGGTGTTGGGGGCCGATGGCTTCGAACACAGGCGCCAGCCCGGCCGGGCCCCGCTCCAGACCAGAGGCCAGCTCAATGAACCTGCGATCGAAGCGCGTCGTGGCGGGCACGGGCTGGCGGCGGGCCCAGAGCTCAACGGGTTCGCCGTCGCTCCAGGGCCAGCGGCCCACCAGCCGGAAGCGGGAGTCCTGGCGGATCGCTCTGGCCAGCTTCCGTGAGGCTTCCCGTCGCATGCCTGCCTCGCCGGTGGTGAGCAGGACCCACTCCGCCTGATCCAGCACCAGCTCTCGCTCCCTGGGCTGCCGGCCGAGCTGTCGGGCAACGATCTGCCCCCCCCGGGCCCGTCCGAACACCGTGGCGGTGTGCTCGTTGAGCTCGGCGGCATTGGGGAGCATCACCAGGGTGCGGGGCTGATCACCCACCTGCTGGCGCATGGTGTCCATCACGTCTGGCAAGGGTGAGCGGGGTTGCCAGCGGATTTCGCCGGCCAGTGCTGTCACCGCGCTGCCCGCACTGGCCGCCAACCCCGCGGCCAGGGCAGCCCAGCTGGCGCGCCTCCAGCCCTGCCTGAGCAAGGCCTGTCCCAGCTGCCACCAGCCCCAGCTCAGCAGCAGCACCAGCAGCGGCAGTACCGGGGTGATGTAGCGGGGGTCTTTGTTGGGGCTGAGGGTGGTGAACAGCCAGCCACTGAGACCGCAGCCGATCAACCAGCGCCAGCCCCAGCCGCCCTGAGCCCGATTCGTCCCATCGGCTGGCTGCGGCTGCGGGCAGTCCCGGCGCCATGGCCAGGCGGCGTGCAGGGCCAGCAGCGTGCCCGCCAGGGCTGGCAGGCTGTTTGCCAGCCCCAGCTGCTGGGGCCAGAGCCTGGGGTACCAGAGCAGGCTGGCCAGGCTGAACGCCGGCGGGTCACCCTCCTGGGTAGCCGACTCAATCACCGCCCGGTTGGTGCCGCCGATCGTGGTGATCCAGTTGTGCTGCAGCCAGGGGAGCACCAGGGTGAGCACCAGCGCCAGGGCGGCCAGCGCCTGCCAGCGCCGCTGGGCTCGCCCCAGCCCCCGCAGCGCCACCCACAGGGCCGGGGGGAGCAGCACCAGCAAAGCGCTCTGCTTCACCAGCACGGCCGCCGCCAGCGCCAGGGCCGCGACGGCGGCCTGTTGCCAGCGTCCCCCCCTGGGGTCGGGCGCCGCCCAGCGCCCCATAAGCCAAAGCGCCAGCACGCTGGTGGCGGCGAGAGGCAGATCGAGGGTGAAATCCAGCCGCAGGCTGAGCAGGGCCGGGGTGGTGGTGGTCAGGGCGGCCGCGAGAAGGCCGAAACCCTGCGATACCAGTTGGCGGCCCCAACAGGCCACGCTCACCAGCAGCAGTCCCTGCCAGAGCGCCAGGGCCGCGCTGGACTGATCGGGGCTGTCGCCTGAGAGCGCGATCACCGAGCCATTCACCAGGCTCGCCAGCGGCGGCACCTTTGGGGAGAGATCGAGCAGACCCTGCCAGCCCGGCCAGCCTCCACCGGGAAGCAGGCCAAGGGCGCGGCCATGGTCCACGGCGCTGTTGAGGTAGTCGGCCTGATCCCAGGCAGGCAACCGCTGGTCCAGCTGCAACCAGAGCTGGTCGGCCAGGCTGCCAGCCAGCCAGATGGCCGCCAGGGCCAGCCACCACAGCCAGGGGCGTTGGGACCGGGTGTTCAGGGCCTTGGCGGCGGTTCAGGCCAGTCTGGACCAGTTGCCGTCCCCGCAGCCGTTGTGCTTTCTGTCACACCTGCACGGGCAGCCTGCTGGGCTGGGGGCGATTCTTCATGGCAGGCGCATTGCGCCAACTTGTGTGAGGACCCCATGAAATTCTTCCGGCAATTGCTGCTGGCACCTGTCGCCCTCGGACTGATGGCCCCCGTGGCCGCCACCGCCGGCGAAATGAACCTGGACGGCATCAACCAATACGCCGCCTCCGAGGACCAGGTCACCAGCATCACCCAGTTTTCCGATGTGCAGCCCACCGAGTGGGCCTACCAGGCGCTTTCGAACCTGATCGAGCGTTACGGCTGCGTCGCTGGCTATCCCGATGGCACCTTCCGCGGCAAGAAGCCGCTGAGCCGCTGGGAAGCCGCCGCTCTGCTCAACGCCTGCCTCGACCGGATCACCGAGGTGACCGATGAGCTGCGCCGCCTGCTCAAGGAGTTCGAGAAGGAACTCGCGATCCTGCGCGGCCGCGTCGACAACCTCGAGGCCAAGGTGGGTGAGCTGGAGGCCAACCAGTTCTCCACCACCACCAAGCTGCGTGGTGTGGCCACCTTCACCATCGGCGCCAACAGCTACAGCGGTGATGCCCGCGCCACCCTCGGCGAATCCATCCTGAGCGGCGACAAAGTGGCCCCCGGCCAGAAGTTCGCTGACGCCGCCGCTGCCCAGCAGGGCGCGACCGCGTTCAACTACAACCTCGATCTCTTCCTCGACACCAGCTTCACCGGCAAGGATTTGCTGCGCACCCGTCTCCGGGCCGGCAACTTCGGCTCCAGCCCCTGGGGTGCAGCCAACCCCGACAACCTGGTGGGCCTGAACGCCTTCGAGATTGCCTTTGAAGGTCCCAGTGGCGCCGATTCCGTCGAAGTCAACCGCCTCTTCTACCAGTTCCCCCTGGGCAGCAGCTTCACCGCCACGGTGGGTGCCAAGGTCCGTCAGGACGACATGCTGGCCTTCTGGCCCAGCGTGTACCCCGCTGACACCGTCCTCGACATCTTCACTTACGGCGGCGCTCCCGGCGCCTACCCCCTGACCCTCGGCTCCGGTGGTGGTCTGTGGTGGAAGAGCGGGGGCTTCAGCATCAGTGCCAACTACGTGGCCGTCAACGGCAACGTGGGTAACCCCAACATCGGTGGCATCGGCACTGACGGTTCCGCCCAGACCGGCACCGCCCAGATCGCCTGGAACAACGAGAACTTCGGTATCGCCGCCGCCTACACCTACACCACCCCCCAGGGTGGTCTGGCTGGCCTCTACGGCGGTAACGGCACCCCCCTGGCCAACCTCGGGTATGCCCTCTCCGACAGCGTCAACTCCGTTGGCATCAGCGGTTACTGGCAGCCCTCCAACTCCGGTTGGCTCCCCTCGATCAGCACCGGCTGGGGTCTCAACGCCCACAGCTCCGATACCTTCGATCAGATCGACGGTGCCCAGACCCAGTCCTGGTACGTGGGTCTGCAGTGGTCCGACGTCTTCATCAAGGGCAATTCCTTCGGTATGGCCGTGGGTCAGCCCACCTTCTTCACCAAGTCGGGTGACGACGACGTCATCGAGGCCAACGACGGCAACTATGCCTGGGAGTGGTGGTACAAGTTCCAGGTGACCGACAACATCTCGATCACCCCTGCGATCTTCTACCTCAGCGTCCCCCAAGGCCAGTTCCAGAAAGCCGACGGCGA
Organism: Synechococcus sp. J7-Johnson; assembly: GCF_024345795.1. Lineage (GTDB taxonomy): Bacteria > Cyanobacteriota > Cyanobacteriia > PCC-6307 > Cyanobiaceae > Regnicoccus_A. The sequence continues at coordinate 35,929 of NZ_JAGQBU010000024.1, read as the reverse complement.
CACCTTCGACAACTTCGGTGGCCTAGTCAAGACCACCTTCAGGTTCTGATCCATCCTGATCAGTTGATCAGCCTTTGCTGAATCTTTTTCCAGCCAGATCAACTCCTCACACACCTTGATCTGGCTGGCTTCCTGGCACTGAGCTGAGCGGATTCACAGCAATTCTTTCTTTCAGCCGTGGTTTACGCCACGGCTTTTTGATGAGCTTTCTTGGAGGGCTGCGGTGTTGTGGCCGATGCAGCAGGGCTTGAGATCCCCTGCGGGGCAGGGGCTTGAACATTGGTATGTGACCGTCGACACTTGGTCATGTGTTCGTGAGCGGCAGCCCTAATCTGCCTTTTCGATAAAATATAAATGCGTCCTTTTGGACCATCCCTCAATTGGTGTGAGGTTCCAATGAAATTATTCCAGCGTCTGCTGCTGGCACCGGTCGCCCTTGGGCTGGTGGCTCCCATGGCCGCTTCGGCTGGGGAGCTTGATCTGGACGGCATGAAAAAGTATGCCGGCAAGAAATATCAGGTGACCAGCATCACCCAGTTCTCTGATGTTCAGCCCACCGAGTGGGCCTATCAGGCACTCTCGAACCTAATCGAGCGCTATGGCTGCGTCGCCGGTTATCCCGACGGCACCTTCCGCGGCAAGCAACCCCTGAGCCGCTGGGAAGCCGCTGCTCTGCTGAATGCCTGCCTTGATCGGATCACCGAAGTGACCGACGAGCTGCGCCGCCTGCTCAAGGAATTTGAGAAGGAACTCGCCATCCTGCGCGGCCGCGTCGACAATCTCGAGGCCAAGGTTGGTGAATTGGAGGCAACCCAGTTCTCCACCACCACAAAACTTCAGGGTCAGGCCACCTTTGTGATCGGCGCTGTCACTGCCAGTGGTGATCGCCCGGGTGCCGGCGTATTCGGGTCGTCCCCCACTTTCGGCAGCCGTGATGCAGCCGAAAAATACAATGCTCAGTTCGGAGCAACCACCTTCAGCTATGACCTGCGGCTGAATCTGCTCACCAGCTTCACCGGTAAGGATCTTCTCTACACCCGTCTGCGCTCGGGGAACTTCGACAACGCCTTTAACGGCAACGGGGTTAACCTCACAGCCCTGGATGTGGCCAGCAACGGCATCGGTGGCACCGACTCGATCGGGATTGATCGTCTCTACTACCGCTTCCCGGTCGGCCGCGATTTCACATTCATTGTTGGCCCTAAGGCCCGGAACACTGAATCGCTTGCTGTCACCCCTTCGGTCTACGGAAGCGGCAAGGGCGACCGCATCCTTGACCTGTTCAGCCTGCATGGTGCCCCTGGCGTTTACAACAAGGCCACTGGTTCCATGTTGGCCGGTATCTGGAAGCAGAACGTCAAGAAGGGCCAGGGTGGTTTCAGCTTCGGTGCCAACTACGTGGCCCAGCAGGGATTTGCAGGCCAGGCTTTTGATGGAGACGACAATTCCTGCTCCAGCAGCGAGGGTGGCATCGGCACCGACTGTGCCCGAGGCAACTTCCTGGCCCAGCTGAACTACACGGCTCCTCAGTGGAACGTGTCGCTGGCCTATCGTTATGGCCAGCAGGCCACCAATTTCCGGCGGGGCACGAACTTCGTAGCCAGTAATAGCTGGTTCCTGACCACTGGTGATTCGAACAGTGTGGCGGCCAACGCCTACTGGCAGCCCAAAGAAAGTGGCTGGTTGCCCTCGATCAGCCTGGGCTGGGGTCTGAATAGCCTCTCTGGCAACGAGAACAATGCCCTGGGTGTTGAATTCGTTGATCCCTATGTGACCGAGAGCCAGAGCTGGTTCGTCGGCCTGCAGTGGAATGATCTGTTCGGCAAGGGCAATGCCGCCGGTATGGCGGTCGGTCAGCCTGTCTTCGCCACCGCCCTTTCCCGTGGTAGCAGCGACACAGGTAATACCACCCCGGCCGACGGCAACTACGTCTGGGAGTGGTGGTACAAGTTCCAGGTCACCGACAACATTGCCGTGACCCCGGCGATCTTCTACCTGAGCCGTCCCCTGGGACAGCTCACCGGCGACGACAACAGCTTCAGCAACTTCGGCGGCCTCGTCCAGACCACCTTCAAGTTCTGAGCCTGCTGCCCGAGTCCACAACCTCACACACCATGGCCCCCGTCAGGGGGCTTTTTCATGGCTGGAGCCCTTGTCATGATGGGCTCAGCTCCCAGCAATCCCCTTGAAGGCAGCCCTGGCCAGCAGCGATTTCTATGCCGTCCTGGGCGTTCCAGCCACGGCTGAGGCAGATGAAATCAAGGCGGCGTACCGCGCCCTGGTCAAACGGCACCATCCCGATGCCGGTGGGGATGACACCGCGATCCTGGCCATCAATGCCGCCTGGGCGGTTCTGGGAGATGGCGACCGGCGTCGCACCTACGACCTCAGCCGGCAACCATCAGCCCGGAGCGGGCGGCCTGGATCCAGAGTCGCCACCCCAGCCCATCGCGGCCTTGATCGCGATGGGGCCCTGCTGGGCTGGTTACAGCAGGTCTATGGGCCGATCGATCGTCTGCTCGCCCAGGTGATCAACCCCTTCCCCGGCCAGTTGCGTGCCCTGGCCGCCGATCCTTACGACGACAGCCTGATGGGGGCGTTCTGCGCCTATCTGGAGCAGAGCAAGAGCCGCATGGACAAGGTGGAGGCGCTCTACCGTTCCGTCCCTTGCCCGAGCGAGGCCCGGGGTTTTGGCCTCAGCCTCTATCACTGCCTCAGCCAGGTTCAGGACGCCCTGCTGGAGCTGGAGCGCTACACCCTGGGCTACGTCGACAGCTACTTGCACGATGGCCGCGAGATGTTGCGGGAGGCCAAGCAACGGCGCAGCCGCCTCAAGGAAGAGCGCCGAAGCCTCGATCTCTGAACAGGATCCAGAGATGGGTGGATCATCCTTCAACAGGCCTCGAGCTGATCGAGCCTCAGCCACACGTCCGGCACCGGCAGGCGCCACCGCAACTGGGCGAAGTCGCCGTTGAGAGCCAGCACTTCGCCTGGACCTTCAAACAGATAGTCGGGGGGAGTGGGATCGCTGGCAGCCGCTTCAAGACTGCCCTGATAGGCGCTCCTGCTGACCTTCACCAGGGAGCCTTTCTTGATGGTAACGGCCTTGGGGGCGATGGCATCTGTTGGGGTCTCGGCCATTGACAGTAAGCACTCCGCTTCGTATCACGCTAGGCCCTGCTCGGCGGCCTGGGGAGCCTCTTAGCCTCGGCAGCAGTGTGTGCTGCCTGGGCCCGTGAGACTGCTGCTGCTGGGATGTACGGGGTTCGTGGGGCGCGAGCTGGTGCCCCACCTGCTCGCTCGGGGGCACCAGCTGGTGGTGGTGAGCCGTCAGTTGGTGCCCCTGGTGGGGCTGGAGCACCCTGAACTGCGGCGAATCCAGGCGGATCCGGCCCTGGCGGCCTCCTGGCAGGAGCCGGCTTTGATCGCTGCCGTGGCTGAGGCGGACGGGGTGGTGAATCTGGCCGGGGAGCCGATCGCGGAGAAGCGCTGGAGTGACGAGCAGCGGCGCAGGTTGATCGACAGTCGCCTGGGAAGCACCACCCATCTGGTGGAGGCTCTCAGGACCCATCCCCGGCCGAACAGGGTGCTGGTGAGCGGCTCCGCCGTGGGCTACTACGGCAGCAGCGAGGACGCCCGCTTCAGCGAATCGAGCCCTGCGGCGCCGGATCTGCTTGGTCAGCTCTGCCGCGACTGGGAAGCGGCTGCCGATCAGGCTCCCTCCGACTGCCGGTTGGTGAAGCTGCGGATCGGCATCGTGCTCGGCCCCGATGGTGGTGCCCTCGGCAAAATGTTGCCGGTGTTCCGCTCTGGTCTGGGCGGCCCGATTGGCTCCGGACGGCAGTGGATGAGCTGGATTCATCGCACCGACCTCTGCGCGCTGATCGCCAGCGCCCTGGAGACCCCGGATTACCAGGGCGTGTACAACGCCGTGGCTCCCCAGCCGGTGCGCATGGGGCGATTCGCGGCGGCCCTTGGCAGGGTGCTAAAGCGTCCCAGCCTGTTGCCGGTTCCCGCGCCAGTGCTGCAGTTGATGCTCGGGGACGGTGCCTCGGTGGTTCTGGAAGGCCAGCAGGTGGTCTCCGAGCGGCTGGAACTCCAGGGCTTCACTTTTCGCTACCCCGATCTCGACTCAGCCCTTGCCGCTGCCACCAGCCCAGCAGCCCACTGACCAGGGCGGCCGCCATAAGAAGGCCGATCGCCGGGGTGAACAGAGGATCCCAGAGCCTCTGAAGCAGCTGGAGCGGTGCCTCTACATGCTGGCTGTGCAGAGTCACCGCCAGGGCAAACCAGATCGCCCCCGCGATCACCAGGAACACATCGATCACCAGCACGGTGTCGATCCAGCGCTTCAGCCGCGGCGCAAGGGCTTCAGCGCTGGCGGCATCACTGGAGCGGGGCTGAGGGTTCATTGAGGACCTGCAGGATCTGCCCAGCCATCCTGGCGGCCCCGCCGGGACCACCGATGCGCTCCAGGCCGTTGCGTCGGCAGCGCTCGCCCAGATCGGTGTGCTGCAGCTGGTGCAGCACTTCGCCCACCAGCGCGGCGGTGCCGCCAAGGCTGCGCTCCGAGCCCGGCTCCCCCTCGGCACTGAACAGCGAGGGCCCCAGCAGGCGTCGTTGGGCCTCGGCGAAATTGGGGCTGAACTGGGGCCCGCCCCCCGCCAGCTGAACCACGGGTTTGCCCAGGCCCACGGCCTGTTCCGTGGCCGTGCCGGTCATCGCCAGCAGCAGATCGGCCTGCTGCACCACCGCCTGGAATTCCCCCCAGTGCAGCCTCAGCTCCAGCTCCCCGTGGCACAGGCGCCCAGATGGATCCAGCTGCCAGCCAAGGGGGCGGCTGAGCCTGGCCACTGTGGCTTTGTCGATGGCCCCCACCAGGGCGGCGTTCAGCTGGAGGCCGCCGCTGGCCTGCAGGGCGGCAGGCAAGCGGGTGAGCACCTGCAGCATCAACTCGAAGTTGCGCAGGGCCTCTGGCAGGCGGCTGCCAGGCAGCAGCCCCAGCCGGGGGCTGGGCGCCCCGACCCCTGGTCCGTCGAGGGGAGGTGCGCTCTCCAGGACCCTGTCGAGGAAGGGGTTACCGAGAAAGTCCACAGGCCGCCCGAGCTGGTGGCTCAGGTCTGTGGCGGTGAACGCATCCCGGCTGAATACCCTGCGGAAGCGGCGGCTGCGCAGGCAGCTTCCGCAGGGCCAGGGCAGGCGCAGGCGGCCTTCGTAGTGGCTGGAGTAGGCCACCAGGTAGGTGACCACCGGCCGGCGGCTGCACCAGGCGGCCAGTACGGGGATCACATCTCCGACCACCACCACCGCGGCGCAGTGCCGGGCTTCTCGGAAAAACAGCACCAGCTGGCTGAGCAGGTAGGTGAGCTGGCCCTGCACCAGTTCAGTCAGGCGTCCGCCGAGGCTGGTGTAGCCCAGTCCGCCGGTGCTGAATTCGCGGGTGTGCCCGAGCACGGGCAATCCAGCCTGGCGGTAGGCGCCGCCATGACCCACCAACGGCAGGGCCACCACCTCCAGCCCCAGTTTCTGGAGCTCCTGTCCGATCAGGCTGCCGCTGAGGTCTTCCCCATGGCCATTGCTGAGCAGCAGCAGGCGCCGGGGGGGATCGCCCATCGTGGGGGCTCGAGGGATCAACCCTGCAGCCAGGCCTTGACCTTCTCCAGAGCACCCCAGCCTGGGCGCCGCCTGAGCCCATCTGCTATCGCCTCGTTCAGTTCGCTGGCCAGCTCCGGTGATACGGCGGTGATGCGCAGCACCAGATCAATGTGCTCCCGCACTCCTTTGGCGCCCGACTCGAGCATGGCCAGACAGAGGTTCACCCGCGACTGGGGGTCCTGGGGGTTCAGCTTTACCGCCATCCGGGCTGAGCGCAGCGCTGCTTCGGATTGGTCCTCGAGCAGCTGCAGCCAGGCAAGGCAGGTCCAGGCTGCCGCTAGGCGGGGAGCCTGGGACGTGATCGTCAGGAAGTCGTCGATGACGTCAGCGGCTGCAGCTCCCTGCTGGTAGCGGCCAATGGCCTGATCGAACAGGGCTTCGGCGGACTTGGTGGTGGCCGTCATCGGCTGCGGCTGCGGGTGACCCAGATTCCCACGCTGAAGGTCCGCATCTGCGGCGGTTCAGACGGCGAAGGAGCTGCCGCAGCCGCAGGTCTGGCTGGCATTGGGGTTGGTGAAATTGAAGCCACCACCGATCAGAGCAGAGCTGAAATCCAACTGCATGCCGTAGATGTAGAGCAAGCTCTTGGGATCGCTCACCACCCGGAAGCTGGGGGCGCCATCAGGCTCATAGACGTAATGCTCGTCATCGTCGCGAATCGCGGCGCTGTCGATGAAATCCATGGTGTAGCTCATGCCGCTGCAGCCGCCGGAGCGCACTCCCACCCTCAGGAGCTTGTCGTTGCCCTGCTGCTGCATCAGGGCGGCCAGCTGCTTCATGGCCGGCTCGGTGATGCGGATGCCCTTGCCGTCCTTTCCGGTGTGAGTTGCCACAGGTGCCGCCGCGGCCTCCTGGGTCGGGGCGGGAGCATCGGTTGTGGGGCTGCTCATGGGCGAGGCCTGCGGCAGGTGGAACGGGTTGTCAGGTCAGTCTATGGAGCAATCTCGAGCTCTGGCGTCCCGCCGTCGCCGTGGACGGCTCCATAGAGTCGGCTCACCTGAAGGAGTCAAGGGTGCGCGTCGCCATCGTGGGAGCTGGTCTGGCCGGTCTGGCAGCCGCGGTCGATCTCTGTGATGCCGGCCACCAGGTTGACCTCTATGAATCCCGCCCGTTCGTGGGTGGCAAGGTGGGCAGCTGGGTCGATGCGGACGGCAACCACATCGAGATGGGCCTGCATGTCTTCTTCTTCAATTACGCCAACCTTTTCGCCCTGATGCGGAAGGTGGGGGCCTTCGGCAACCTTCTGCCCAAGCAGCACACCCACCTGTTCGTGAACAAGGGCGGCGATCTGCGTGAACTGGATTTCCGCTTCCCGATCGGAGCCCCTTTCAACGGGCTCAAGGCCTTCTTCACCACCCCGCAGCTTGACTGGATCGACAAGCTGCGCAATGCCCTGGCCCTGGGCACCAGCCCGATCGTGCGTGGCCTGGTGGACTACCAGGGGGCGATGGGAGTGATCCGGTCCCTCGACCGGATCAGCTTCCGCGACTGGTTCCTCGGCCATGGAGGCAGCGCCCGCAGTGTGGAGCGGATGTGGGATCCGATTGCCTATGCCCTGGGCTTCATCGACTGCGAGGCCATCTCGGCCCGCTGCATGCTCACCATCTTCATGATGTTCGCCTCCAAGACCGAGGCGTCCAAGCTGAATCTGCTCAAGGGCTCGCCGCATCGTTGGTTGCACCAGCCCATCCTCGATTACATCGAAGCCCGCGGGGCAAGGCTGCATCTCCGCCACCGGGTCAGTGAGGTCTGCTTCGACGAGGGGGCGGGGCCGGAGGCGGCGCCCCAGGTCACGGCCCTGCGCCTGGGTACCCCCGATGGGGAGATCAGTGTCGAGGCCGACGCTTACCTGGCAGCCTGCGACGTGCCTGGCATCCAGCGGCTGCTGCCGCCCTCCTGGCGCCGCTTTGCCCAGTTTGAGAACATCTACCGGCTGGAGGCGGTGCCGGTGGCCACAGTGCAATTGCGCTACGACGGCTGGGTCACCGAGCTCGGGGAGGGCGAAGCCCATGCCGCTGCCCGCCGTGATCTCAGCCGTGCGAGCGGACTGGACAACCTGCTGTACACCGCCGACGCCGATTTCAGTTGCTTCGCCGACCTGGCTCTCGCCAGCCCTGCCGACTACCGGCGCGAGGGGGAGGGGTCCCTTTTGCAGTGTGTGCTCACCCCCGGTGACCCCTGGATTCCTCGCCGAAACGACGAGATCGCCGCTTTGGTGGACGCCCAGGTGCGTGAGCTGTTCCCCTCGGCCCGCGGCCTCAACCTGATCTGGAGCAACGTGGTCAAACTGGCTCAGTCGTTGTACCGCGAGGCCCCTGGCATGGAACCCTTCCGCCCGCAGCAGCGCACGCCGGTTGACAATTTCTTTCTGGCTGGCAGTTACACCCGTCAGGACTACATCGATTCGATGGAGGGGGCCACGATGAGTGGGCGTTTAGCGGCAGCCGCCATCCTCGATCAGCCGGTGCGGCTTGCCTCCCTGGCGGCCGTCGCCTGATCACCATGGGACGTTGGCTTGAGCACAGTGTGACCACGGAGATCAAGGCTCCGGTGGATCGGGTCTGGGAAGTCTGGAGCGATCTGGAGGCAATGCCGCGCTGGATGCGCTGGATCGAGTCAGTGGTCACCCTTGATGATCCCGATCTCACCGACTGGACCCTGGCGGCCCAGGGATTTCGCTTCCACTGGAAGGCCCGTATCTCCCACCGGATCGAAGCCCAGCAATTGCACTGGGAGTCGGTGGGGGGTCTGCCTACCAAGGGGGCCGTGCGGTTCTACCCCCAGTCCGAGAGGCTGACGATTGTCCGGCTGACCGTCAGCTACGAGCTGCCGGGAATCCTTGCGCCGCTGATGGAACCGACCATCCTTGGAGGAATCGTCACCCGGGAACTCCAGGCCAACCTGGATCGCTTCCGGGACCTTGTGGAGCAGGAGCATGGCCAGAGCTGAGCGGCATCAACCCGGCATGAACCAGGGGCGAATCGTGACGGGCCTCGCCTTGCTGCCGCTCCTGCTCGCGGCTGGCCTGTCGGGCTGTGGAGGCACACCACCCCCTCCCGATCTTGGTGCGGTGGCCCCTCCGCCCCCCGCTGCACCCGGGGCAGCCCCCACCACACCCAACAAACCCGCACCGGCGTCAGCCGCCATTGCCAAAGCAGGCTTCACCCCCCTGCCCACGGTCCAGCAGGTTGAGGCTGCGATGCCCCAGGGCCGGCTCGACCCCTTCGCGCCACTGGCGGTCACCAGGGTCACCAGGGACGCCGGTAAACCCCGGGCCATCGTGGTCCAACCTCCCCTCACCCTCCCCGATGGTTTCCGTTTCCAGGGCGTGATCAGCAGCGGCGGCCGCCCCATGGCTCTCGTCCAGTTCGGCGGTCAGAGCGGTTCCCTGGCCGTTGGTGATGCAGGCGGCCGCACCACAGACCTCCTGCCCGAGGCCTGGGGTGTGGCCTCGATTGATGTGCTGCGCGGCCGCCTGACCCTTGTGAGCCGTCAGGGCCAGGCCAAGGGCCAGGTGGTGATCGCCGAGCTCTAGGGACCTCCAAGGGCGCGGTCGCAGGCCGCCATCAGCCCGTCCAGGTCATGGGGGTCGGCTTCGGCGTCCACCCGTCCAAGCAGCTCCAGGCAAGCGTTGCTGGTCTGGGGACCGATCGACACCAGGGCCACGGTGTCCAGCCGTTCGCGCCAGCCCTCCTTCAGATCCTGCTGCAGCAGCTGAACGGTGTGGCGCACGGTCTTGCCGCTGGTGAAGGTGATGGCGTCCACCTGGCCCTGGCGCAGGGCAGCGGCGGTGGCCAGGGGTAGATGGGGCGGACAGCGGGACTCATAGGCGGCGGCCTCCACCACCCGCGTGCCTGCTTCGGCGAAGGCTTCCGCCAGCAGGGTGCGGCCACCGCTCTGGACCCTGGGCAGGAGCAGGCGCTGCCCCCAGCCGGAGACAGGGAAATGTTCGATCAGGCTGTCGGCCACAAAGCTGGGAGGCACGAAATCGGCGGGGGCGCCCAGCTGCTCCAGTCGGGCTGCGGTCTTGCGGCCGACCGCCGCGATCTTGAGGCCGCGGGGGCGATCACTGAGGTTGCGCCCGATCCGCTGCAGCCGCTGTTCCACAGCCTCCACCCCATTGACGCTGGAGAACACCAGCCAGTGAAAGCTCTCCAGCTCTTCGAGCGCATCATCAAGGGGCCCCCATTCATCGGGAGGGCCGATCACCAGAGCGGGAAGGTCCAGCACCCTGGCGCCGGCCCGCTCGAACATCGCGCGAGCTTCGCCCAGCTGCTGCTCGGCCCGCGTCACCGCCACCACCCGACCTGAAAGCATGTCCACCTCCTCCATCAGTCGTCCAGTCTCACCATCGCCCCCGCCTGCCGCTGCAATTGCTCGGCGGCGCTGGTCTGGCCCTGCTGCCGCAGCTGGGCAATGGCCTGGCGAAAACTGGCGCGGGCAGCGCTGATGTCGCCCGCCAGCAGCTGGGCCACCGCCCGGTTCTGGTGGGTTTCGGCGTGCTCGGGGGCCAGGCTCACGGCGATGTCGTAGGCCTTGAGGGAGCCGCGAATGTCGCCGAGGCGGCGGCGGATCAGGCCGAGGTTGTACCAGCCCAGAGCCAGCTCGGGTGCCCCGCGCGTGACGGCTTCCGCCAGCTGGGCAGCCTCTTCCGTGGCGCCGTCCTGCAGCTGCAGGGCCGCCAGGTTCAGCCGTGCCGCGACCTGCAGCCGTGGATCGAGCGGCAGCTCCAGGGCCTCCCGGTACAGGGCCGCGGCCCTGGCGGGATGGCGGCTGGCCTCGGCCATCGCCAGGTGCAGCAGCAGTTCAAAGCGTTCGGGGTGGGCTCCGGGGGGGCAGCCAGCCAGCCCGGCCCTGAGCAGGGCAATCCCACGCTTCACCCGCCCCTCGCTGATCTCCAGGCCACCGAGTTTGGCGCTGGCGTAGGCATTCCCGGGGTACTCCCGCAGCTCCTGCTCCATGGCCCGTCGCAATTGCCGCGCCTTGCGCCCATCGGCAAGCCGTTCCGGTCGGTATCCCTCATGGAGGATCGCCGGCTGGGGGCAGTCCACCACTTTCCAGCGGGGCTCCTTTGCGAGCAGCTCGGCCACGCTGTCATCCACCATCGCGTGATATGGGCGGCTCCAGCGGATCTGGGGGTGACGCTGGAACAGACGACTGACGCTGGAGTAAGGCGATTGCAGCGCGCCCACTTCCTGGCGCAGCAGGTTGATCAGCAGCGTGTCGGGATCGGCCATCAACGCGCGCAATGGTTCACGGGCCTCCTCCAGCAGCTGCTCATCGGCATCAAGCACCAGCACCCAGGTACCCCGGACCCACTCCAGGGCCAGGTTGCGGGCGGGGGCGAAGTCCCCGGGCCAGACGATGCGCTCCACCCGGGCGCCATGGAGTTCAGCCACCGCCACCGTGTCGTCGCTGGAGCCGGTGTCCACCACCACCAGCTCATCGGCGAACCCCGCCACCGACTCCAGGCAGCGGCCGAGGCGCTCGGCCTCGTTGCGCACGATCATCGACAGGCTGAGCACGGCGGCGGCCCGCAACCAGGCGGGAGGTTAGGGGTGAGAGGTCAGGGCTTCAGGCGTGATCGGGCTCAGTCGGTGAAGCCGCCCTCGGCGGGGCTGCCGGCGGCCAGGCCGAGCCTTGTGAGCAGGGCGGCCTGGGCCAGGGGCATCTGGGCGGGGCTGTAGCCCGCAGGAATTCCACTGGGAAGCTGGGGCTCCAGGGCCTCCCACAGGTAGGGACTGCCCAGCACGGTGAGGCCAGCTAACCGACCAAGCCGCAGCAGCTGCCGGATCACCGCGGGCCAGGGTTCATCAGCTCCGGCGCTGCCGCGGAAGGGATTGCCGCGCACGAACAACTGCAGAAACAACGGCCCATCCGGCAGGCGGTCAAGGGCGAGGGGTGCCTCGGCGTCCCCGCTCCAGGGACTGGGCCCACGGGCGTCCAGCAGGCAGCATCGGTAGTCGGCCGCGGCTGGCCGCAACAGGGCCGGCGCCATCGCAGGCAGGAAGGGACAGGCCAGGCTGTTGTCCAGGCGGATCAGGTTGACCCCTGGCCCCGGCGGCAGGTCCTGGTGGCCCCGCGTGTTCAGACTCATCTCCACCAGCTCCCGCGCCAGGGCCTGATCCTGCGGAGTCTCCAGCTCGCCCAGCCCCTCCAGTGGTGCCATCGAGGCGGCCGGGGCCCGGGAGCCTGCGGCGGCCAGAGCCTGCTCGCGCCGCCGCAGGCTCTGGTTCAGCTGCTCCAGCGACAGGCGCCTGGTGCTGAAGGCCTCCACCAGACCCTCGATTGCGGCATCTGCATCGGCGGGCATCAGAATCAGATCCGAGCCGGCCTCGAAGGCCAGCACGGCGGCCTCCGCTGCGCCCCAGCGGGAGGTGATCGCCTCCATCACCAGGGCGTCGGTGATCACCAGCCCCGTGAATCCCAGCTCGTGCCGCAGCAGCCCCGTGAGCACGGGCCGCGAAAGGGTGGCCGGCCGCAGCGGATCCAGGGCGTCCAGCTGCAGGTGGGCGGTCATCACCGCCGCGCAGCCGGCGGCCATGGCCGCCCGGAAGGGGGGCAGCTCGATCGCCTCCAGCCGCTCCCTGCCATGGGGCAGGCGGGGCAATTCCAGGTGGGAGTCGTCGCTGGTGTCTCCGTGACCGGGGAAGTGCTTGGCGCAGCAGAGCACCCCTTCGGCCTGGGCCCCCTCCACGAAGGCCGCCGCCAGGGCCGACGCGGTGGCGGCGGTCTCCCCCCAGGCGCGCACGTTGATCACTGGGTTGTCGGGGTTGTTGTTGACATCGCAGACCGGAGCGAGCACACCGTTGAGCCCCAGCAGGCGCGCCTGGCGGCCCGTGCAGTGGCCGTAGCGGCGGGCCAGGGAGAGGGCGCCCTCAGGATCGCTGCGGTGCAGGCGCCCGACAGCCAGGGGCGGTACCAGCCAGCTGGCCCCCTCGAATCGCTGCCCCACCCCCTCCTCCACATCGGCGCAGATCAGCAGCGGTTGCTCCGACCAATTCCGCAGTTGTTCGCTGCGCAGGCGCAGCTCGGCGGCACTGCCCCCCAGCAGGATCACGCCACCCACGCCTTCTGCCAGCAGCCGCTTCAGGGTGGAGTTCTCCAGTTCCCAGAGTGGGTAGCGCCGCTGACCGTCACTCAGGTGGCCGCTGCCGCGGATCACCAGCAGCCGGGCCACCTGCCTGCGCAGTTCAGCCGCCGGTGGTAGGGGCTCCAGGTCCTGGGGCAGAACCGTCGTCATCGCCCGCTGCCCTGGCCTCCGTCGACGGCTTCAGCTGTGAGGGGTTCATCAGAGGGGGGAGGCTCATCAACGGCCAGGGCCTCCCGTTGCTGCCGCTCCTCCCCCAATTGGCTGAGCAGCCCGAGCACCGCCCCGCCCCGCTCAAGGCCCCGATCGAGCAGGAACTGCACCTCGGGGGTGCGGCGCAGATTCAGCCGCCGTGCCAGCTCCCCTTTCACGAAGGGAGCCGCCGACTTCAGACCGGCCAGGGTCGTCTGGCGGTCCTCGTCGCTCCCGAAGACGCTCACGAAAATCTTGCAGTGCTGCAGATCACCCGCCACTTCCACCTGGGTGACACTGACCATGCCCAGCGAGACCCGCTCGTCCTTGATGCCGTTCACCAGCAGCTCACTGATCTCCCGGCGAATCAGGGAAGCCATCCGCTCGACCCGTCGGCCCTGTGCCATTCCTATGCCAGTGGTGCTGGATTCACCATGGCACGCAGCACCAGGCTCAGGCTGATCATTCCGCTCACCAGGGCCCCCACAAGGGCTACGGCGGTGACCGGGTTGCTGCGCCGTTTTGCCAGGGGTTCGAGCACGGAGTTGAACACACCGAGGCTGAAGGCCACCAGGTAGCGCGGGTAGCGCGTCACGTTGAGGAAGAAGTCCTTCATGGCGCAGGCGGGGCAGTGGGTGGCAAGTCGTTGAAAGGCGAGGCAGTGGCGGGGTGCCGCCCACGCCGGGAGAACATGAGGGCTACTCTGCCGCCCAGAGGACCGTGCCGCCGATGCTCGAGCTCCACCAGTTCCGCCATTCCTCCTTCTGCGAGAAGGTGAGGTTGATCCTGGCCGCCAAAGGTCTGGAGTATCGCGTCATCGAGGTCACCCCCGGGTTGGGGCAGCTTGAGCTGTTCCGTCTCTCAGGTCAGCGTCAGGTGCCGGTGCTCGTGGATGGAGCCGAGGTGATCGCCGACTCCAGCTCAATTGCCCAGTACCTGGAGCGCCAGGTGCCGACCCCTCCCCTGATTCCCGAGGATCCGGCCGAAAGGGCGCGGGTGCTCCTGCTTGAAGACTGGGCCGACACTGCCCTGGCCAGCGGGGTCCGTCAGGCTCTGCTGCAGGCGGCAAGCTCGGATTCGGTGCTGCGCGGCGCCCTGCTGCCTGAAGCCACCCCTGCGGTGCTGCGCTCGCTGGTGGTGGGGGCCCTGCCCACGGATCTGCTCGCGTCGCTTGGCGACACCATCGGCCAGGCAGAGCGGCGCCAACTGCAGGCGAACCTCGAGCAGCTGGCGGTGCTTCTCGCGCCCGGCCGTTTTCTTGTGGGTGATCGCCTCTCTCTGGCTGATCTGGCGGTGGCGGCCCAGCTGTCGCTGCTGCTCTTCCCGGCCAGCTCCGGTGCCCCCCTGGCTGGCCGTGGCGTGCCAGGCCTGGCCGACCATCCTCTGCTTACCAGCCTGTTCGCCTGGAGGGATGGCCTGTACCTCTCCCTCGGCCGTATTGCTGTCAGCGAGCCGGTTTCCCCGACCACACCCTGATCCGGGTACTCAGGGGTTGCGGCTGAGCAGCAACCAGAGGTGATGGCTGTCGCCGGCATGGGCCACTAGCCCCTGCTCCGGTGACGGGTAGCTGGCCTGCCACTGCTCCGCCCGGATCAGTTCGTGGCCCGGAGTGCTGTCCACGAGCCGGTAGCGGCTCAGGGTCTCCACGCGGCTGATCCGGGCCCCACCGGGGCCGTGCAGCACCTGCAGGGCCAGCTCGTCGCTGAGAAAGCTTTCGCCAAGGGCCACAGCCTCCGAACCACCCTGGCTGCGGCGGCCGATCACGGTGGATTCCAGCTCCAGATCACCGCGCAGCAGAGCCAGTTGACGGTTGGGGTTGGCCGGGTCGTTGGCGACCGAGAGCAGCTGACCACCCAGTAGCGCATCGCCCACCTGGGTGGCGTTGAACGCACGATCTCCCACCACTGCCCCTCGGTGATCCATGAGGAAGCGCACCGCATAGGGCGGGATCGGCGCAGAACTGCCCTCCTCCAGGCTGTGGACCCACCAGGCCCCGGCGAACCAGTCGGGGTAGCGGAGATCGCTGCGACCGGGTCGGCTGAGCGGAGCCGGCAGACTCCATTCCGGCCAGGCCACCAGCCGCCGCTCCAGCGGACCTGGGCCACTGTTGGCCACCATTGCCTGCCCCGGCCAGAGGGCGATCAGGGCGGCGAGGATGAAGGCGATCCGTGAGCTGAGCATGTCCGATCCCCTGCTGCGGGAACTCGATCATTACGTGGTGCTGGAGCCCTCCCGGGGTGAACGCATTCTCTCGGCCGCCGAAACCCTCAGCTGGCTCACCACCCAGCTCGCTGAACTGGAAGAGCCCCCCGCCGACCTGCGCTCCCTGCCCAGCGACCGTGAACGGGCCGAGCGCCTGCTGGAAACGGCCTGTGAACTGGAGTTGGAGCCCGGCATGGCTGTTCAGTGGTTTGCCGTGCGCCTGGAGCCCCCGGCCCGTTGATGCACGAACGCCTCGATGGAGTTCAGTTCCGATTAGAGGGTTACTGCAGACCTGGAACTCCTTGCAGCTCTGCTGTGCTGTTCAGGCTCGCTGCACTGGCGCCGTTCATGTCGATCAGTTCGGCGGGAGCCTGGGGTGGCGCCTCCCGCTGGCGCAGCACCGTCGGGATCGCCTCCACGACCTGCTGGGCCACTGCCGCGGCCGCCCGGCCGTCCTGGGGCACCCTCAGGTCGGCCTGGCTGTAGAGGGGCCGGCGTTGGTCAAGCAGCTGGCGCAGCCGCGACTCAGGATCAGCCGTGGTCAACAGGGGCCGCTGGCCTGGATCGGCTCGGAGGCGCTTCAGCAACAGCTCCTCTGGGGCGTCCAGCCACACCACCAGCCCCTGCCGCATCTGGCCCCAGTTGACGGGGCGGCTGACCACGCCACCGCCTGTGGCCACCACCAGGGAATGCCAGCAGGCGATCCGGTTGAGCACGGCCGACTCCAGTTCGCGAAAGGCCGCTTCTCCCTGGTGCTCGAACAGTTCGGGGATGGAGCAGCCGGCGTGCTGCTCGAGCACGCTGTCGGCATCGATGAAGCGATAGCCGAGGGCTTCGGCCAGCGGGCGCCCCACACTGCTCTTGCCTGCCCCCATCATCCCCACCAGGTAGATGTTGAGGCCCTCCAGGCTCCCGGGCAAATCTGGGCTGACGCTGACGCTGGCGGTGGAGGGCGGTTCAGAGGCCATGGGGGCTGGTCGGCGAAGACTTGGGTCCGGCGTTGCCAGGGGCGGAATCCCTAGGATGACCCAGCAGGACGCCGCCGAGTCGATGGCAACCGGGATCCTGGCGATGCCCGCCACCCCAACCACTGGCGTTTCAGCCGGCATGAACCACCATGGCCGCGGCCGTGGCTGCGTTATCACCCGACGGGCCCTGTTCAGTGCCAGCCACCTCTACCGGTTGCCGGAGCTGAGCGATGAGGAGAACGCCAACCGCTTTGGCCGCTGCAGCCTCGCCCCGGGTCACGGTCACAACTATGAGCTGATCGTGGCGATGGCTGGCCCGCTCGATGGCGACGGCATGGTGCTCAACCTCTCTGATGTGAAACATGCCATCCGTCGGGAGGTCACCGATCCCCTCGATTTCCGTTTCCTCAACGACTGCTGGCCGGAGTTTGATCTGAGCCGACCCGAGGGTTGCCTGCCCACCACCGAGGCTCTGCTCCAGGCCATCTGGAAACGGCTGGCCCCGCACCTGCCGCTCGTCGGTCTGCGCCTCTACGAGCAACCCACCCTCTGGGCCGATGTCATCGGCAATCCCATGGAAGCCTTCCTCTCGATCCGCACCCACTTCTCCGCCGCCCACCGCCTGGCCCGCGAAGAGTTGTCCCAGAGCGAGAACGAATCGATCTACGGCAAGTGCGCCCGCCCCCATGGCCATGGCCACAATTACCTGCTCGATGTCACCGTGCGCGGTGCGATCGATCCCCGTACCGGCATGGTCTGCGACCTGGGCGAGTTGCAGGGCCTGGTGAACGAACTGGTGGTGGAGCCTTTCGATCACACCTTCCTCAACAAGGACGTGGCCCATTTCGCCAGCTGCGTCCCCACGGCTGAGAACATCGCACTGCACATTGCCGATCTGCTCAGCGCTCCGATTGCCGCCACTGGTGCAGCTCTGCACAAGGTGCGTCTGCAGGAGAGCCCGAACAACGCCGCTGAGGTGTTCGCCGAAACCCCCCTGCTCGAAACTCGCCCCGCCGTGCTGGAGGCCTTGGCCGGCGCTTGAGCCTGCCCCAGCTGAGGCTGGTGCTGGCCATCAGCCTCGATGGCCGTCTCGCGCCCGCCCAAGGAGGTGCCGCCCAGCTTGGAGCTGCCGGAGATCGGGCCGTGCTCGAGGAGGCCCTCTCCTGGGCTGATGGCTGCCTCGTCGGAGCGGCCACGCTGCGCCTACATCGCAGCACCTGCTTGATCCATCGCCCTGAGTTGCTGGCGCGTCGCCGCCTGGAGGGGCGCCAACTTCAACCCATCGTTGTGGTGGTTAGTCGTGGCCGCGGACTCGAGCCGTCCCTTCCATTCTTCTCCCAGCCCCTGGAGCGCTGGTTGCTTTCACCTGGGCCTGCCCAGCAGGCCTTTGATGACCATGTGGCCCTTGGCAACTGGCGGGCTTCCCTGGCGAAACTGGCAGGGCGAGGGCTGCGCCGGCTGGTGCTGCTCGGTGGCGCCGAACTGGCCACGGCCCTGCTGGCGGAGGGACTGGTGCAGGAGCTGCAGCTGAGCCTCTGCCCACTGCTGCTGGGGGGCAGCCATGGCTGGGTGAGTCCCCTGGCGCCCGACCTCTCGGGTCAGTGCTGGGAGTTGCTGGAGCACCGGCCCCTGGGGGACGGTGAACTGCTGCTGCGCTACCGCTGCAGTGCTCCTACGGCAGCGTGACGGGGCGCTTGAAGCGGCGTTGAAGGTCATCCAGAGACACTTCCTTGAGACTGTCGGCGGGCAGCCCCAGCAGCTTGGCAACGCAGCGTTTCACCACCACCTCGCTGTCGTCGCCAAGCCGGCCCCGGGCCAGTTCGCTGATCACCCCGAAGCTGCGCCCGCTGCTCTCGGCCTCGGAGATCAGGCAGGCGCTGGCCGGTGCCGCCAGACGACGGCAGGGTTCCTTCAGGCTGCGCTCCAGGCTGGCCTGGCCGCCGGCGGCAGTGCTCACGCAGACGTCGCTGAGCTTTCTCTCCAGCTGGGGTCGCATCAGGCGCAGTACCGGCCCCAGCAGACTGGCCGCAGCGGGCAGGGGGCTGCCCAACCCGGAGGCCAATGCACCGGACAGCGTCAGGAGTGCCGCCACCAGGGTCGACAACCGGTGCAGTCGTTGCGTCATGCCGTTAGTTTTGCCCCTCGCCGTCGAGCCCACGTGTTCCTCCGCCATGGCTGAGCTGCAGGCCCGCTGGCACCGGGCCATGACGGAGATTCCCCGTGAAGCCTGGCAGGAGCTCACGGGGCCTGCGGGTCTTCCGTTCTACGGCTGGCCCTGGCTGCACGCTCTGGAGCGCTCCGGCAGCATCGTGCCCCGCCAGGGCTGGCAGCCCTGCCATCTGAGCCTGTGGCGCCAGGAGCGGTTGATTGCCGTGGCGCCGCTCTACCTCAAGGGCCACAGCTACGGGGAATTCGTCTTCGATCAATCCTTCGCCCAGCTCGCCGGTCAGCTGGGCCTGCGCTACTACCCGAAGCTGGTGGGCATGAGCCCGCTCAGCCCGGTGCAGGGTTATCGCTTTCACATCGATCCCAGTGAAGACGAGGCAGAGGTCACGGCCCTGATGCTTGAGCTGATCGATCGCTTCTGCCGCGAACAGAAGATCTTCAGCTGCAACTTCCTCTACGTGGATCCCCAGTGGCAGCCCTGGGCCGAGGCCGCTGGCTGCGCCACCTGGCTGAATCAGCAGAGTCTCTGGTCCAACGATGGATTCAGCAGTTTCGAGGATTATCTGGCGGGCTTCAATGCCAACCAGCGGCGCAACATCCGCCGGGAGAGGCGCTCGATCGCCGCGGCCGGTCTGCAGGTGACTCCCCTGGTGGGATCTGCGATTCCCGCCGCCATGCTGGAGCGGATGCACCACCTCTACGCCCAGCATTGCAGCCGCTGGGGGGCCTGGGGCAGCAAGTACCTCAGCGAGGAGTTCTTCCGGCTGGATGCCCTTGAGTTGCGAGAGCATCTGGTGCTCTTCAGTGCCCATCGGGGCGATCCGCAGGAGCCGGTGGCGATGTCGCTTTGCGTGCGCCACGGCGAGGCCCTCTGGGGCCGCTACTGGGGCAGTGATCGGGAGATCGAGAACCTGCATTTCGAGGTCTGCTACTACGCCCCGATCGAGTGGGCGATCGAGCAGGGCATCAGCTGCTTTGATCCAGGGGCTGGCGGGAGCCACAAGCGGCGCCGGGGTTTTCTGGCCGAGCCCCGAGCCAGCCTGCACCGCTGGCAGGATCCAGGCTTCGATCGGCTGCTGCGTCGCTGGCTGCCCGAAGCCAATGCCCAGATGCTCGAGGAGATCGAGGCGGAAAATGCCGAGCTGCCTTTCAGCCGCCGGGATCTGCCCTTGGGCACCTGCTGAGTCCGCTGTTTACGATCAGTGCATGGATCAGCGATCGTCGATCACGTCTTCACCCGCGCCTGCAGCTACACCCTTGCAGGAGCTGCGAGCTCTCGATGAACGCCTGTCGCAGCGCCCTATCGATCTCGATCCCGCCGGCTATGTGCTGATCAGCCTGGATCGCGAGCGGGGAGAGTTGGTGGCGGAGCTCTACAGCAACGGTATCAATGCCAGAGGCCTGGCCACCGATCCTGACACCGGCGAAGTGCTCAGTTGCCGTAGAGCAGCCCCCCGCCGGCCGGTGACAGTATTTCGAGGCCGCACGGCCAAACAACTGGGTATTCAGCTGACTGAGGGGCCATCCCCAGCCCCGATCAGCAGGCTGGATCATGCCCTTTATCTGGGCCGTGAACTGCAGAAGGCCGAAGCGGCCCTGCGTTCTGGCGACTCCTACATCCAGGACTGAAGGAACTGCTGGAGCTCAGGGTTTCTCTCCGACATGAGCTCAGTTGGTCACGCCGGCTGGAGTTCTCTCACATCTGACGTGGCGGGAGGTGGTTCCGGAGGCAGTGACTGCAGTTGCACCTGAATCTCCTCGGTGACGATGCTGCGGTACTCCATGAAGTGCTCGTTGTGGGCGAGCACCACGAGGAACTGCTCTAGCTGATCGGGATTCGTACGGGCCATGGCCAACAGGTAACGCCAGAACCGACCGCGGGTGTCGCGGACCAGGCCCTGACGCCAGATGACGATCAGCAAGGCGCGCACGTCGGTCCAGCTGGGAAGCTTGAAGCCGGAATGCTCAGGCTTGAGGAAGGGCTGCCAGCGGGGCTTGCCCACCTTGTGGTAGTAGCTGAAGACCCGATCCATGTAGGCGTTCGGCTCATAGAGGTTGCAGAAGGCCTCCACGTATTCGTTGGCTATGTCGCGGATCGGGCGGGTGGGCACGAAGTTGAGCAGGTTGGTCTGGTTCACCCCCTTGGCGTCAGCCTTGTCCTGGATCAGCCGTCCTTCCTTCTCGAGCCGATGCCAGAGGCCGGTGTTGGGCAGAGCCTGCAGCATGCCCATCATCGCTGCGGGGATGCCTGTGCGGGTCACGAACTCGACGATGCGTTTGCCGGCCCCGGATTTCTCCCCATCGAAGCCGATGATGAAGCCGGCCATCACCCTGATGCCGTAGGAGGTGATCCGATCGACGGATTCCTCCAGGGAGCTGCGTGTGTTCTGCAGCTTCCGGGCCGTTTCCAGACTCGCCTCATCCGGGGTCTCGATGCCGAGGAAGACACTGTCGAAACGGCTTTCGGCCATCATCAACATCATTTCGTCGTCGGAGGCCAGATCCACCGACGCTTCGGTGGCGAAGCTGAAGGGATAGCCGTGCTCGATCTGCCATTGCTTCAGGGCCGGCAGCAGCAACTTGGCGTTGCGCTTGTTGCCGATGAAGTTGTCATCCACCAGGAAGATCGAGCGCCGCCAGCCCAGGTCGTAGAGATATTGCAACTCGGCGATCAGTTGCTCTGGGGTCTTGGTGCGGGGCTTGCGTCCATACAGAACGATGATGTCGCAGAACTCGCACTGGAACGGGCAGCCCCTGGAGAACTGCACTGACATCGAGTCGTAGGCGTCGAGCTCGAGCAGATCGAAGCGGGGAATGGGGGTGCCGGTCACGTCGGGCTTCACGCCCTCCGAGCTGAAGCGGCCCTGCTGCTCGCCGCGCTCCAGAGCCTCGATGAACATCGGCAGGGTGATCTCACCCTCATCGAGCACCTTGAAATCGGCCAGAGCTATCTCTGGTGCATCAGGGGTCGAACTGGCGAAGGGGCCTCCCACCGCCACGGGCAGACCCCGCTGCTTGGCCTTGGCGATCTGGGCGGCCATGTCGGCCTTCTGCACGATCATCCCGGAGATGATCACCAGCTCAGCCCAGGCCCACTCGGCCTCGGTCACTTCGCGCACATTGCGGTCGACAAGCTTGAACTCCCACTGCTGGGGCAGCAGGGCCGCCACGGTGACCATCCCGAGTGGCGGGAGCAACACCTTGCGATTCACTAGCTCGAGAATTTTCTCGTAGCTCCAGAAGGTCTTGGGGAACTCCGGGTAGACGAGCAGAGCGCGCATGCTGATCCGGTTCGTAGGGCGCCAGCCTAAGGGGAACCCACGGCAGCAGGGTTGCTCTGCTCTAATGAGCGGGTTGTATTCCCGTGCTGGCCATGGCGGCAGCTTTGTACCTCGTTCTGGTGGCCGCTGGACTGCTGACGGCCTTCCTTCTGTCCACTGTTTTACGCGGCATCAAGCTGATCTGACCCCCCTGGATTCAGGCGCAGTCCCCAGCGGCTGGTTAGCTCAAGCAGCCCCAACGCCAGGCCAATGCTGCCCATGAGCGCAAAGGTGGCTGGCAATCCGATCCTCAGGGTGAGCACGGCGGCGATCAGGCCACTGAAGCCGCCGCCGCCGAGGAAGGCGATCTGACCAAGACCTGCCATACGTCCGCGCAGCACGAGCGGAGCTCCCACCTGCAGGATCAGGTTGCTGCCTGCCAGCAGACCAGCGGTCCCCGCTCCGATCAGAAAGGTCATCCCCAGCCGGAAGGCCGTGGGCGCACTCAGAGCCATGCCCAGCTGGGCGAGGCTGGTGATCACGGCACAGGTGCCCAGAAGCAGGGAAGGGCGCTCGCTCAGCCACTGACTGCGTCGTTGCAGCAGCAGCCCTCCGCTGATGCTGCCCGCCGCCAGCACACTCGTGAACCAGCCCAGGGCCTGAGGGGATGGTCCCAGCACCTGGGCGGCGATCAGCGGCGCCAGGCCGGGATGGAAGAAGACCGCCAGGCAAGCGAGGCCAGTGAACACGAGCACGTGGCGAAGGCTGGCGCCACAGCCCCGCCAGGCGCTGATCAGGCTGGAATCAACGCCCCTGCCGCTGCGCCGCTCGGCGCTGAGGTTGGGCTGCAGCAGCCACAGCACTGTGGCGATCGGCAGCA
Organism: Synechococcus sp. J7-Johnson; assembly: GCF_024345795.1. Classification (GTDB taxonomy): domain Bacteria; phylum Cyanobacteriota; class Cyanobacteriia; order PCC-6307; family Cyanobiaceae; genus Regnicoccus_A. The sequence goes on along the minus strand of NZ_JAGQBU010000024.1, from coordinate 13,516 downwards.
GGTAGGAGGCCGCATCGATGGTCAGGGCCGTGGCTGGTCCCGTCAGGGCGAGCAGCAACCCACCGATGGGTGGCCCCACCAGCTTGCCGACGTTGAACACCACCGAGAAGGAGGTGAGGTAGGGAGCCAGCTGGGCCGGCTCATCCACCAGCAGGGCGCAGTACTTGTTGCGAGCCGTGAGTTCAAAGGCGCTGGCCAGACCCACCACCAGGGTGCTGAGCAGGAGAAGGCTCACCTGGGCGGCTCCCGTCAGCAGAGGGATGGCCACAGCCCCCAGGGCGGCACCCGCCACCAGGCCCCACTGGGAGCGGATCAGCACCCGTTCGCAGCCGATCCGGTCGGTGAGCACCCCAGCAGTGCCGCTGGCCAGCAGACTCGGCAACGCCAGGACGCCGAAATGAAGGGCCAGCAGCAACGGATTGCTGGTCTGGTCCATCAGGATCCAGCCTTTGGCTGTCAGTCCGGCGAAGGAGCCGGCGGTGCTCAGCCCCGAGGCGATCAGAAAGGTGGTGCGCTGGTTGCGGCGGATCCAGTGCCTCAACCGCGGCTGCCGCGGTTGGCCAGAGCCTCCTCCACCATGGCCCGGGCGCCCACCACCTCGCCCTGAAGGTCGTAGGGGGTGGAGGCCGTGATCCGCACCGGCACCATGGTGCCGGGGGAGGCGCAGAGACCACCGGGACCCGGGCTCACACGCACTTCCCCGTCCACGTCGGGAGCGAAGCGGGCACAACGCCCGATCATCTCGCCGCTGCTGGGGTTCTCCTGCTCGATCAGGACATCAACGATCCGACCCACCCAGCTGGCATTGCGCTCGGCCGCGATCGGTTGCTGAGCGGCCATCAGGCAGTTGCGGCGCTCGATCGCCACTTCAGCCGGCACCGGATCGGGCAGATCCACCGCAGCGGTGCCGTCTTCCGGGGAGAAGGTGAATACCCCCACATGGTCGAAGCGCTGCTCCTCCACGAAACGGAGCAGGTGCTCAAAATGCTCCTCGGTTTCACCGGGGAAGCCGACGATGAACGTGGTGCGCAGCACCGCATCGGGCAGCTGCTGGCGGATCCGTCCCAGCAGCTCTGTGGTGACGCCGGTCTGCCAGGGGCGGTTCATGGCCCGCAGCACCTCGGGATGGCTGTGCTGAAGCGGCAGATCCAGATACGGCAGCACGTTGGGCACGTCCCGGTAGGCGCTCAGCACCTCTGATGTGAGGCCGGTGGGATAGGCGTAGTGAACCCGGATCCAGGGGATCTCCACCTCTCCCAGGACCCGCAGCAGCTCCGCGAGCTGGGGCTTGCCGTAGAGGTCGAGGCCGTAGTTGGTGGTGATCTGGCTGATCAGGATCAGCTCCTGCACCCCCTGGGCGGCGAGCTGATGGGCCTCCGCCACGACCGACTCGATCGTGCGGGAGCGTTGGTCGCCCCGGAGCCTGGGGATGATGCAGAAGGCGCAGCGATAGTCGCAGCCTTCTGCCACCTTGAGGTAGGCCACCGCCTCGGAGGTGGTGCGGTACCGGGGAAGATGCTCATCGCCCACGAATGTGGGCACCTCGCTCACACGGTTCACCCGCTCACCGGCCTCGACCCGCTCAAGTACCTCCACGATGTGTTGGTAGTCGCCGGTGCCGACGATCGCGCGTGCCTCCGGCAGAGATTCCAGCAACTCCTCGCGGAAATGCTGGGCGAGGCAGCCGGCGATGATGAGCTCCTTGCCCTGCTCCGCCAGCTCCACCAGGGTCCGCACAGATTCCTGGCGGGCGTCCTGGATGAAGCTGCAGGTGTTCACCACCACCACTGCCGCATCGCGCTCATCGGCGCTGATCCCGTAGCCCGCCTGGGCGAGCAGTCCGAGCATGTGCTCAGTGTCGACCCGGTTCTTCTCGCAGCCCAGGTGAGCGAAGGCCACGGTGGGACGGCTGGTCTTGGACTCGTCGGCGGGCCGGACCGATCCTGCGGGGAAAGCTGCGTTGGCGGGAGACATGGGTGCGGCGGCCGAAAACCTTGACCGTGGGTAGAACCCCTGGGGCCAATCCATCACCCTATGGGATGTCAGGGTGCCTCGGCCTGGCTCGTTCTCCTGCTGCGGCCATTGCCATGCCCTGCTCTGGATCCCACTGGCGTGAGCTTTTTCCCCAACTCTGTCCGCTGATCGGGGTGATTCACCTTGGGCCCCTGCCTGGATCTCCGGGCTGGGCCGGTGATCTGGGGCATCTGGAGGCTGCCGCCCTGGCCGATGCCGATGCCTATCTCAGCGGTGGCGTCGATGGCCTGATCGTGGAGAACTTCGGCGATGTGCCCTTCTGGCGGGGATCGGTGCCGCCGGAAACGGTGGCGGCAATGACCAGGCTGGCCCTGGCGGTGGTGCGGGCCACAGAGCAGCCGGTGGGCATCAACGTGCTGCGCAATGACGCGCTGGCGGCTCTGGCGATCGCCCAGGCCAGTGGCGCTCACTTTCTGCGGGTGAATGTGCTCAGCGGTGCCACGGTCACCGATCAGGGGTTGATCGAGGGGGTGGCCGCCGAGCTGCTGCGCCGGCGCCGCCTACTGGGTGCCGAATCGGTGAGGATCCTGGCCGATGTGCTGGTCAAGCACGGAGCCCCCCTGGCGCCGCTGTCGATGGCGGAGGCAGTGAGCGATGTGCTCGAGCGCGGCGGCGCCGATGGGGTGATCGTCTCGGGCACGGGCACCGGCAGACCCACCGATCCGGCCGATCTGGAGCAGGCCAGGGCTGCGGCAGCCGGGGCGCCTGTGCTGATCGGCAGTGGGGCCAATCCTCAGACGCTGCAGAGGCTTTCGGCTGCCTGTGACGGCGTGATCGCTGGCACGGCCCTCAAATGCAATGGCTTGATCTCTGCGCCGGTGGACCCCGCGCGGGTCAGTGCTCTGAAGCGGATGCTGCCACAATCGGCCCAGATAAAGCCCTTGCCGTGACTTCCACCCGCTTGAGCAGTCGTCTGAGCAGCCGTCGACGATCAGATCCCGGACTGCGCTGGGTCCGCGTCGTGATGGCTGTTCTGGCCACGATCGGTGCGATCGACACCGGTGCTATCACCCTCAAGCGTTGGGGGCTGATCGGCCCGCTCAGCTGCCCCGGGGGCTCCGAAGGCTGCGACAAGGTGCTCAACAGTGCCTGGGGCAGTCTCTTCGGCCAGCCGCTCTCGCTCTTCGGCTTCCTCGCTTACACCACGGTGCTGGTGCTGGCGGTGCTGCCGCTGATTCTCAGGGGCGAGGCCCGATCGGCCATCTCCGAGCGCAGCTGGTGGGGGCTGTTCCTTCTCAGCGGCGGCATGGCCGTGTTCAGCCTGCTCCTGATGGGGCTGCTGGTGTTCAAGATCAAGGCCTTCTGTTTTTTCTGTGTGCTCTCGGCTGTTCTCAGCCTGATCCTGTTCGTTCTCAGCCTCATCGGCGGCCAGTGGGACGACCGCGGCCAGCTGGTGTTTCGTGGGGTTCTTGTGGCCCTGCTGGTGGGGTTGGTGGGCCTGGGCTGGGCCGCCTCCGTTGATAGGCCCGCCGCCATGGGCACCCGCGGCACACCACCGCCCGTCATCAGCGTCAGTACCCCAGCCACCCTGGCCCTGGCGGAGCACCTCAGCCAGACCGGTGCGGTGATGTACAGCGCCTACTGGTGCCCCCACTGCCATGAACAGAAGGAACTGTTCGGCAAGGAGGCCAACGCCAAGCTGAAGGTGATCGAATGTGCCGCCGATGGCGTCAACAATCAGAAAGCGCTCTGCGACAGCAAGAACCTCCAGGGATTCCCCACCTGGGAGATCAACGGCAAGTTGGACTCCGGCGTCAAGACTCTCGCCAAACTGGCCGAATTGAGTGGTTTCAAGGGCCAGCTCTGAACTCACAGGCCAGCGTTCAGCCGGAGTTCCCCTTCAGCAACGGGGTGGTGTGGATCCCCTTACCGCACAGCTGCAGTGAGTGGCGCTGCCAGAAGGGCTGGGGCGCCGGGCAGTCGGTCCGGTAGTGGCCGCCGCGGCTCTCGCGGCGGAACAGGGCAGCCTCCACAAGCAGATCTGCCAGCGTGAGCAGCTGGCGCAGATCGTTGAGGGGGCGCAGAACACTTCCGCCTCCCGGTCCAAGGGGCAGTTGATCGCCGGGTTCGAGCCTGGCCAGGGCCTGAATCCAGGGCTGATCGTCCAGCTCCTGTCGCTGGTGGTGGATCAGCCGCAGGGCCTCCCGCAGGTCCCGCTCCTGGCGCTCTACCCCCGCCACCCGCCAGCAGAGATGGCGCAGCCGCTCGCTCTGGGCCAGCAAGTCGCTCTGCAGGGGCTGGGCCTGGGCGAGTGGGGAGGGGCAGCTGCCCCCCCCGGCAGGCGAGGGCGATTCCCAGGAGCTGGGCCAGGGCTGCTGCTCCGGCAGGGACAGGTGCCGCAGCTGCCCGGCAAAGACCAGGCATTCCATCAGTGAATTGCTGGCCAGCCGATTGGCGCCATGCACGCCTGTGCAGGCCACTTCCCCCACGGCGTACAGGCCCGGAAGATTTGTGGCGGCGCCCAGGTCGGTGCTCACGCCACCCATCCAGTAATGGGCGGCTGGAGCCACGGGGATCGGCGCCGAAATGGGCTCCAGGCCCAGCTCGCGGCAGCGGCGCAGGATCGTTGGAAATTGACGGTTCAGCCGCTCCTGTCCCACCGGGCGCAGGTCGAGCCAGAGGTGGTCCACGCTCTGGGCCTGCATGGTTCGCACCAGGGCACGGCTCACCTGATCGCGGGGCGCCAGATCGGCACTGGCCAGGTCGGCCACCGGACTGTGGCCGTGGGCATCGATCAGGCGGGCCCCTTCACCCCGCACCGCCTCGGAGATCAGGAAGTGGGGGGCCCCTGGCAGCATCAGGGCGGTGGGGTGAAACTGGACAAACTCCAGATCGCGGATGGCGGCCCCGGCCCGCCAGGCCATCGCCACACCATCGCCCGTGGACTGGGAGGGATTGGTGGTTTTCTCGAACAGGTGGCCGCCGCCGCCGCTGGCCAGCACCACGGCACCGGCCCCAAGCCAGCGCACCTGATCGTTCTCCAGCACCTGCAGGCCGAGACAGCGGCCCTGCTCGACCCAGATCTGAAGGGCCATCAGGCCCTTGCGCTGCACCAGCCCCGGGCGGCGCAGCACCTCCCGCTCCAGGGCATCCACCAGAGCGCCTCCAGTGCGATCCTGGGCATGGAGCACCCGCCTGTGGCTGTGGGCGGCCTCAAGGGTGGTGCTCAGGCCGCTGCCGTCGCGGTCAAAGGCCATGCCCAGCCCCAGCAACCGTTCAACGCAGGCCGGAGCCTGCCGAACCAGCAGATCGACGGCGCCTGGATCGCACAGTCCCGCCCCAGCCCGCAGGGTGTCATCGCGGTGGCTCTCCAGGCTGTCCTCAGCCCGGGTGACTGCGGCGATGCCGCCCTGAGCCCAGCGGCTGGCGGTTCGGGGTCCGCGCTCCTTGCTGAGCAGGAGCACCCTCAGCCCGGCGGGAAGCTCCAGGCAGGCCATCAGCCCAGCAGCGCCGCCACCCACAACCACCACATCCCAGCGCGGAGCCAGGGGTTGTTGGGGGTGGGGTGTCGAGGTCATGGGGCCGCAAAAAAAAGCCGCCGGAGACCGACGGCTTTCGGGGGGTCGCGACTGTAGGGGTTCAGCGGTAGACGCCCGGGTTGATGCGATCGTCGCCTTCATTAAGGGCGATCGAGGGTGCGGTCACCGTGAAATTGTCCTTGTACTTCTCGAACAATTCCTTCTGCCGATCCGTCAGATCCAGGCTGAGCACGTCGTCGATCTCCTCGTAAGGCCCCCCGAGCACGATCTTGCCGGCCAGGGTCGGATACATACCGGGAAATTGCTGGAAGCTGCGCACGGGTGAGTTATTGAGATCCACCTTGCCTTGGCGGGCCGCGATCTTCTCATCCGCCACATTGCGGAGCTCCTCCGCCTGGACCGCCGGAGGCAGGAGCAGGGACACCAGCAGGCCAGCCAGCAGCACGCCGCTCATCATCCAGGCAACCAGCCGTTTCATCGCAGTTCTCCGTGGTGTGGATCGGTGAGGATCGCCGTTGGATGGAAGCCTTGACTCGGAAGCTCTCCGAGCAGGGTCACGGGCAACGCTACAGGCCAGTTGGCGGATCAATCCACACAGCGCCAAGGCTTTTGCAGTTCTTCAATTCCCGCCCCCCAGTCCCGCTCCTCTTCAGATCAATCCACTGAGCTGGGGGCTGAGCAGGGCGGCGATCAGGAACAACCCGTCCACCGCCAGGGTGGTCAGCAGCGTGGCTGCGGCCAATCGCCCGCCAGCACCCGAGCGGCGGCATCGACGCGCCAGCAGCGTCAGGGCCACCGCGATCCCCATAACCAGAGCCAGCGAGGCCGGCTCCAGGACCTGCAGGGCTGCCCGATGCAACAGAGCGGGTGCTTCCTGGACCGGGGCGCTCAACACCTGCGGCCAGAGCGGCATGACCCCCGTCAGGGCGATGGCCCCATCGGTGCAGGCGGTGCCCAGCAGTGAGGCCAGATAGAACTGGGAGGCGCTGCGCCAGCGTCCATTCAGGCCGGCCAGGGCCAGAGGCAGGGCGAAGGCCTCGATCGGCAGATGCCAGAGCGGATGCAGGCGGCACCATCCCCAGAAGAGACAGCCGGCGAGCCAGCTGCTACTGAAGCCCACCAGCAGCGGCCCAAAACCGCGGCAGCGCTCTGGGCCCCGCAACTCCAGCAGCAGCCCGGCGGCTGTGATCACGGCTGTGAACAGCGTGGCGCTGCTGGGGTGCAGGCGGACCCAGGGAGCCTGAAGAAAGACAGGCACCACCACAAGGGCAGCGGCAACCATCGGCAGCAGGGCTGCATCAGATCCTCCCAGGGGCGCCTTCAGCGCTGCTCTGGATGGGCGCTGGGAAATAACGAGGGTCTCGGGGACCAGGGCGGACGTGGGAGGAGTGGCGGTGGCCCCGATCACCTGGTTCTGTGAAGAAAGGTATGCAACCTTAAGGGACGCCGGAGGTGGAGCTGTGAGCAGGGCGGTCATAGGGTCACTGGCTCCGCCGTGCCACTCCGCGCATGGGCTCTGCCCTTTCAGCCCCGGTTCCAAGCTTTCTTGAAGCCTGCTGGCACGCCCTGGTGCTTGGCATCGTGCAGGGCCTCACTGAATTCCTGCCGATCAGCAGCACAGCCCATCTCAAGGTGGTGCCCGTGCTGCTCGGCTGGGGCGATCCTGGGGTGGCCGTCACGGCCGTGATTCAGCTGGGCAGCATCGCGGCCGTGCTGGTTTACTTCCGCCACGACCTGGCGGAGGTGCTCTCGGGCGTCAGCCGTGCCTTCCGCCATGGGCAGTGGGGGGATCCTTCGGCGCGGCTGGGGTTGGCCATGGCCATCGGCAGCCTGCCGATCGTGCTGGCCGGCCTGGCCATCAAAATCCTGTGGCCGGCCTACGAGAGCTCGCCGCTGCGCGGCATCACCTCGATCGCCCTGGTCTCGATCGTGATGGCCCTGCTGCTGGCCCTGGCCGAGCGGAGCGGTCGACGCCAGAAGGACCTGCCCCAGGTGCGCCCGATTGATGGCCTGCTGGTGGGCATCGCCCAGGCCTTGGCCTTGATCCCCGGGGTGTCGCGCTCCGGAAGCACCCTCACCGCATCGCTCTTCGATGGCTGGCAGCGGGCAGCGGCGGCCCGATTCTCTTTCCTGCTCGGAATCCCGGCGATCACACTGGCGGGACTGGTGGAGCTGAAGTCGGCCTTCGCCAGCAGCGCCAGCCACGGGCCGATCCCCTTGTTGATCGGCATTGCCTCAGCCGCCGTGGTGTCCTGGCTGGCGATCGCCTGGCTGCTGCGCTTTCTGCAGAACCACAGCACCTGGATCTTCGTGATCTACCGCTTGGCCTTCGGGCTGCTGCTGCTGCTCTGGGTCTGGCGGATGGATCCAGCCGTCAGCTGAAGCCCTCAGGCGCCCACACTGAAACTCTCCGCTTCGAGTCTCCACCGTGTGGAACGAACCCTCCGCAGGTCTTGTCCTGGCCCCTGTGGATTCAGTCCGCCAGCCCCAGCCAGCCGTGGTGGCCGCCGTGGAGCCCGGGTCGATCGGCGAAGACCTCGGGTTCCAGCCCGGGGACCGGCTGATCAGTATCAACGGGGTGCGGCCACGCGACCTGATCGACCTTCAGGTGCTGGTGGGGGAGGAGGAGCTGAGCCTGGAGGTGGAGGACCCCGATGGCACCCGCCATCAGGTCGAGCTCGAGAAGGATGCCGATGAAGGTCTGGGGCTTGCTTTCACCGAGGCCCTCTTCGATGGCCTGCGCCAGTGCAACAACCACTGCCCCTTCTGTTTCATCGATCAGCAGCCCCCCGGCCGGCGCCAGAGCCTCTATGTGAAAGACGACGATTACCGTCTCAGCTTTCTCTACGGCTCCTACCTCACCCTCACCAACCTCACCGCGGCGGATTGGCAGCGGATCGAGGAGCAGAGGCTCTCGCCCCTGTTTGTCTCGGTGCATGCCACCGATTCCGAGTTGCGCAGCCGCCTGCTGGTGAACCCAAGGGCCGGCCTGTTGCTTGATCAGCTGGGCTGGTTCGGCGAGCGGCGGCTGCAGATCCATGCCCAGGTGGTGGTATGCCCGGGGGTTAATGACGGAGCGGCCCTGGAGCGCACCCTGCTCGATCTGGCCCGCTTCGGTGCCGGCGACTGGCCGGCCGTGCTCTCCGCCGCCGTGGTGCCCGTGGGGCTGACTCGCTTCCGTCCCCCGGGAGATGGTCTGGTGCCGGTCGACCGCTCCTGCGCCCGCCGGGTTATCGAGCAGGTGGAGCCCCTCCAGGACCGCTTCCGGGCGGCACTCGGCAGCCGCTTCGCCTGGCTCTCCGACGAGTGGTATCTCATGGCCGGCCTTCCCCTGCCGGAGCGCGCCAGCTACGAGGATCTGCCCCAGCAGGAGAATGGGGTCGGCAGCATCCGTGCCTTTCTCGAAGCTCTCGATCAGGCCACCAGCCGCCTGCCCCTCCGCTTGGTGCAGCCCCGGCGCCTGAGCTGGGTCGTCGGGGGCTTGGTGGCCGATGCCCTGCAGCCAGTGGTCGATCGCCTCAATGCCGTCGAAGGGCTGTCGCTTCGGCTCCATGGTCTGCCCAGTCCCTACTGGGGGCAGGAACAGGTGGTCACCGGCCTGCTCACTGGCTCCGATCTTCTGGCCGGCCTGGAGGGCCAGGCGCTGGGGGATGAGCTGCTGCTTCCCTCGGTGATGCTGCGTCAGGGGGAGCCGGTCTTCCTGGATGACTTCAGACTTGAGGACCTGCAGCGTCGGTTGCCGGCGCCGATCCGCCTGGTGCAGGGGGCGGATGATTTCGTGGCCGCCTGCCTCGGCATTCAGGCCTTGGCTCTTTAAGCTCGGGACTAACAACGGGTATCGGTGTGCGGCCCTCCTTCCTTGCCTCGGCAGCCCTTGCGGGGATGGCGCTCGTCCCTGGCTTTCAGGGCGTGAGCCTGGCCCAGGACACAGCCCCAGCGGCCGCTCCCCTGAAGGCTGCACCTGGACGCCCAGCCCAGCCCGTGCCGATTCCCCTGGCTCCTGAGGTCAAGGGAAACCGGCCCAAATCGGACCCCACCGTTCTTCCACCGGCGGCTACCGAGCTTGAGCCTGGTTTACGACCCCTGGCCTCCCCCCCCTCCCTGGCGCTGCCCACCAGGCCAGCCCAGGTCAAAATCCAGCAACTGCGGCCCCTGGGCCTCCGCGAGGTCGAGACCCTCGCCGAGACCAACAACCCCAGCCTCAAGGCGGTGGCCTCCCGGGTGGATCAAGCCAGATCCACCCTGCGCGCACAGATCTCCGCCTGGTACCCCAGCATCAACCTATCCACCGGAGCCTTCCCGGCCCTTACCAACAACTACCGCTTCAGTTACGACGCCGACGCCACCGGCCCCTTTGCCACGCCTGAGTCGCGCACGAAAGGGCAGACCCTTGGGGCCAACATGAACATCGGGATCAACTGGGACCTGATCAATCCCCAGAGGGTTCCCCAGATTTCAGCGGCCCGCGACCAGTTCGAGCAGGCCCAGAATCAATACCTGATCGCCCTTCGCGACCTGCGTCTTCAGGCGGCCCAGAATTACTTCAACCTGCAGCTTGCTGATGAGGGCGTGCGCATCGGTCAGGAATCGGTGCGGGCCTCTTTGGTGAGTCTCAAGGATGCCCGAGCCAGGTTTCAGGCGGGGGTCTCCACCAAGCTTGAGGTGCTCCAGGCGGAAACCCAGCTGGCCCGTGACCAGCAGTTGCTGACCAACTCTCTGGCCGAGCAGTCGGTGGCTCGCCGGGCTCTGGCCTCCCTGCTGGATCTTCCCCAGGACGTCACGCCGACGGCCAAGGAGCCGGCACGAGTGGTGGGCACCTGGATGCCGTCGTTGCAGGAAAGCATCGTGGCGGCCTATGCCTTCCGTGAGGAGCTCGACCAGGTAATCCTGCAGATCTCAATTGCCAACAGCAATGCCAATGCGGCGATCGGCGCGGTTCAGCCCTTTCTGAGCATCGTCAACAACTTCGGCTGGGATCGCAGCAACGGCCGGAATGGGGTTCCGGTGGATCTGCCGATCAACATGGGCAGTTACACCTACGGCGTCGACAATTCGATCGGCCTGAATCTGAGCTGGAATCTCTTTGACGGTGGTCGGGCCGCCGCCCGGTACCGCCAGCAGAAACAGGCGGCAGAAGAGCAGCGCTTCAACTTTGCCGAACGCCGCGATCAGATTCGGCTGGAAGTGGAAACCAGTTTCTACCTGCTTCTTCAGAACAACCGCGACATCACCACCACCTCCCGGTCGGTGATCTCTTCGCGCGAAGCGCTGCGCCTGGCCCGGCTGCGCTTCCAGGCGGGCGTCACCACCCAGCGGGAGGTCGTCGACAGCCAGCGCGACCTCACCCAGGCGGAGGTGAGCTATGCCCGCGCCGTGACCGACTACAACCGCCGGCTGGCCGAACTGAGGCGCCGCACGGGCCTGGATCAGGTGGCTTTCTGTCAGCCGCCCACCCTCCCATCAAGCAAGCCGGCCACCGATCTCACCACCCAGATTCCGATCGAGCCCCAACCGTTGTTACCGGCCTGTCAGTCTGAGGTGCGTACGCCGGATGGGCGTGGTCCTCTCTCCCCCTAGAGAGCGCCCGGCGGGGGATCAACCCGGGTGGCCGGAAGGTTTCGTTGCCTGAATCTTGCCCTCCACCATGGCCCTCTCCAGCTCGCCGCCCAGCCTCTCGATCGCCAGCACCGTGCGGCTGGGGCTGTTCCAGGGAAGCCTCGGCTTTCTGGCGGTGATTTTTGCCGGCATGCTCAACCGGGTGATGATCAGTGAACTGGGATTTCCCGGTCTGTTGGTGGGTGGGGCCCTGGCCTTCGAGCAATTCGTGGCCCCGTCGAGGATTCTCTTCGGCCAGCTCTCCGATGCCCGGCCCCTCGCGGGCCGCCACCGCACCCCATACATCTGGCTGGGCGCCGCGCTCTTCTGCGGGCTGGCGGTGCTGGTGGTGCCGGTGATCTTCCGGCTCGCAGCGGCCCGGGAGCTGGGGGATGGAGCCGCCATCACTCTGGGCACAGTCCTGATGTGTGCCCTGTTCGCTGCCTACGGACTGGCTGTTTCGATGGCCACCACCCCGTATCTGGCACTGGTGATCGACCGCACCCAGGAGAGGGAGCGCCCCCGGGCGGTGGGAATCATCTGGTGCATGCTCACAGTGGGGATCGTGGTGGGAGCGGTGGTGATCTCCCGGAGCCTCAAGGGGCTCGACGGCGTCACCGACCCGCTGGTGCTGGAGGCTGTGCTCTCCCGGTTCATGGTTCGGGCCGCCCTGGCGGTGATGGGTCTCACCTTGCTTGCCACCTGGGGCGTCGAGCCCGCCGCTCCGGCTAGCACCAAGGCCGTCGGCGGCGGCACCAGCCCAGCCCGCGACGATGCGATCACCATGCCCCAGGCCTGGCGTCTGATCACCTCAAGCCGGCAGGTGGCGGTTTTCTTCCTGTTCGTGGTGCTCTTCACCCTGGCCCTGTTCATCCAGGACCCGATCCTGGAGAGCTATGGCGCCGACGTGTTCGCCATGCCGATTGCCGCCACCGCCTCGCTCAATGCCTTCTGGGGGGTCGGCACCCTGCTCGGCCTGGTGCTGGCGGGTTGGTGGATCGTGCCCAGGCTGGGTAAGTACGCAACGGCCAGGCTTGGCTGTCAGCTGATCCTGGCTTCGATGCTCCTGCTGATCCTGAGCGGACTTGTGGGTGAGGTCCCCTTGCTTCAGGCGGTGCTGCTGCTCTTCGGGCTGGCCTCCGGCATCGGCACCAACAGCACCCTGTGCCTGATGCTCGATCTGACCCTGCCGGAAGCCGCTGGCACCTTCGTGGGTGTGTGGGGCCTGGCCCAGGCATTCTCCCGCGCCACGGCCAAACTGATCGGTGGCGGATTGCTGGATCTGGGTCGTGCCATCATCCCCGGCCAGGGTCCTTTTATTCCTTATGCCCTGGTCTTGGGCACGGCCGCGCTGATCGCCCTGGCGGCACTGCGGGTGCTGGTCGCCCTCAATGTTCACTGCTTCCGCGACGACACCACCAGGCAGCTGACCCAGGTCCTGACCACCGAACTCGGATGACTGCCACCTTTACCGCAATTCCACCCGAGGCTCTGAGGCTCACGGAATTGCTTGATGCCGTTGCCGAGCGGCAACGCAAGGATTTCGGCCACATGGCCTCGGAAGCCAAAGCCGATGGCAGCCTGATCACCGCCTGTGACCGCTGGAGCGATGAAACCCTGGTGCGGGGGCTGGAGCTGCTTTATCCCGGCGAGGGGGTTCTCAGTGAGGAGGGCCGCAAGCTGGTTCCCTCCACCGACGCCTACTGGGTGGTCGATCCCCTTGATGGCACCACCAACTTCGCCGCCGGGATTCCCTACTGGGCGATTTCCCTGGCCCGCTTCGAGGGAGGTGTCCCCGTGCTGGCGGTGCTGGATGTGCCTCCCTTGCGCCAGAGAATCATCGCGGTGCGAGGGCTGGGGGCCTGGCGCAATGGCAAATCCTTGAAACCACCGGGAGATGAGGCCCAGGCGGCCGGGTGTGCTTCGCTCTGCAGCCGTTCGATCGGGGTGCTGCAGAAGCTGCCGGATCGGCGCTTCCCCGGCAAGATCCGCCTGCTCGGGGTCGCCAGCCTCAACCTTGTGAGCGTGGCCATGGGCCAGACCGTGATGGCGCTGGAGGCCACCCCCAAGATCTGGGATCTGGCTGCAGCCTGGCTGGTGCTGAGTGAATTGCAGTGTCCCCTGCGCTGGCTGGTGCGCAGTCCCGAGCACCTGAGGCCTGGCGACGACCATGGCCACACTGATTTTCCGGTGCTGGCCGCCAGCAGCCCGGAGGCGCTCGAGCGCTTCATGCCCTGGGCCGAAGCGCTTCTTCGGGGTTGAGCCCAAAGCACGGCTAGTTCTGTGGTATGTTTTTGGACTGCGCGTGAGCCGAAAGGCAAGCGCTGCAGGGCTTGCAACTGAAGTGAGGGCGAGAGCCCGCCGCCGGTGTTGTAAGTTTCCAAAGCGGTCGGGAGACCACCGCGAGC
>NZ_JAGQBU010000023.1 GCF_024345795.1 Synechococcus sp. J7-Johnson | reverse complement strand
TCAACCAGGTGGAGCGCTGGTTTGGGATCATCACCCAGCGGGCCATCCGCCGGGGCAGTTTCTCCAGCGTCAAGGGGTTGATCGCCAGGATCGAGCAGTTCGTGGCGGCTTACAACAAGACCAAGGCCCCGTTCAACTGGACCGCCACAGCGGATTCAATCCTGGAGAAGCTCCAGCGACTTTGCTCGCAAATCTCCGGGACAACACACTAGCAAGACTGCTTATGCCAGCCGGTTGCCGATCCTCAGGGCAGAGGCCGAGGCCCTCGACCTAACGATTCGCGATCAGGAGCTGCAGGCGCTCCTCACCGCTGCACGTCGCGCCACAACCGGCTCAGATCAGCCGGTCTTGCCAGGCCAGTGGCTTGATGTGACGCCAACCCCATGGCTCTGGGATGGCCTCGTAATGCTTGGCCGCCTGAACCTGATGATCGCCCTCCCGAAGCAAGGGAAGACCTCCCTGCTGCTGGTCTGGATCGCTGCTCACCACCGCAACGAGCCTGCATTCCTGGATCGCACACTGCATGGCCCCTGCCCTGAGGTGCTGGTGATCGGCACCGATCAGGGGGGCAACGACTGAGGCCAGATGCTCGTGCAAGCTGGCTTGGCGGAGCGGCAGGGGAGCAGGGTCCGTATCGGCGCCCCGCTTCACCTGGACCCCGAGGGAATCGACCGGATCGCCGCCTATGCGCAGCAGCGTCCCGGCCTGCTGATCGTGATCGACTCCCTCTCCGCCTGCGTCGCCCCCTTGGGCCTCAAGGAGGAGTCCCCGCAGATCGCGGAACCGATCCACCACCTCATGCAGCAGGTGGAACCCCACGGCGCCACCGTGGTTCTGATCCACTACGCCGGAAAGGGTAGGGCAGGGGAAGGCGCTTCCCAGGCATCCAGAGGATCCACCGCCGTGCCTGCGGTGGCGTCTCCCAGACAATCAAGCTCGCCCCCGCTTCCGCCAGCCACAACGACCCGCGCAAGCTGCTCACCACCGAAGGCAGGGGAGGCGCACCGCAGGCGTTGGTGATCCAAAGGGATGAGGGCACATGGAACTACCACGGCACCGCCGAGATGCTGGAGAAGGAGCAGGACGCCGCCGACGGCCGTAAGGGTCTGAACGATCGCCAGGCCGACACCCTCGACCTGGTGCGCGAGCGGTGGGAAGACCGGATGGAGCGCACCGCGGCCGCCGACGTGGTGGAGGGCCTCGCGCTAACAGGGAAGGATCCCGCCATCACGGCGCTCAAGACCCTTTAGCAGCTGGAGCGGAGGGGACTCCTCGGCAGCGTCCAGCCCCTTCAGTCCAAGCGGGTTGGAGGGAGGCCCGCCTACGAGTTCTGGCCGGTTTCTGCCGCATCGCCTCGCGCACGCACGCACGGGGGCCAACGAACCATCGGCAGAAACGGCAAAAACGGCAGAAACCTCCCTCGCGCCTGAGGGCCGGAAAGGTTCAGATCAGTGTCCTGTAGGGGCCCGGGGTTTCTGCACTTTCTGCCGTTTCTGCCGGTCATTCGGTGGAGATAAGGAAAGTGGCAGAAACCCCCCTTCGTTATCACAACGAACAATTCCAGCCACTGAATTCGCCTGGCACGCGCCCGCCATGGCACTGGAGCATCCCGACTGGCTGCCGGAGCAGATCGCCACCGCCCTGGGACCGGACTTCGCGCACGTTAACGGACGGAAGGTGAAGGCGTTCCTCGCTGATGGAGCCGAGACGTGATGGCCCCATCCCCCGACCACATCCACATCGCCCGGCGCTGCCGGTTGCACCCATAACCCGCCGCATACTCCGCCCATATCCATGCGGCAGCGATCGGCCCAGCACTCCACAGCCACCATGGCGCCACCGCTTCGCCTGGGCCTTCGGCAGAGGATTGAGTGTCAACATCATCAGCACAGGCGTCAACAACTTGGTATGAACAGCTGAGCTCAGCGCTGAACCTGGGCCGGCAGTGGTTGGGTGCTGATCAAGGGTCTGCCGGACGCGGCCGTGCCAGGCCTGGCTTCGGCTGGTTCATTCCAGACAACCCGCAGTCGGTTGGGAGCGATCCACTGATCCTGTTCGCGGATCAACTGTTGCTCACCAGTGGTGACGAAGAGTTGATCGAAACGCTTCTGAGCCTTCTGTAATTTGGCTTTCTCGATCTGAAGGATTGCACTCAGTTCATCATGCTGGTTTAACCGCTGCTGGTAGGCAGCAGCTAAATGGACCAGGCTGAGGCCCGCCAAGAGAGTCACACCCAGCTTGACGCTGAGGCCAATCACGCTGCAAAGCAATTCCTGCCGATCGATCGATCCCTGGTGAATTGAAACCACAGTCGCTGCACTGACGGGTAGTGCGGCGGCGGGCCGGGATGCTGGCCGTCGCCCGGATGCCGTCTGACGCTTCGGGGCGGATACGGGCCTGAGCTGCTGCGCGGCGGACAAGGGGGGGGAAGGAGAAGATCTTGCCCGCTTCTAGCAGTTCAGGCCATACATGCCAAGGGCGAGCCCTCGATTCAGGCCCGGTAAAGGCTGACGCAGAGACGAATCGCCAGAACGCCGGCATGTGCGGCGACCACCAGGGCGATCAGAACCTCTGCCTGGGTGAGTGTTGTGACCATGGACAACGAAGGGGTACAGGTGTCGCCACCATTGTTCGGCTCCCTTCTGCCCGGTGTCACAGGATGGCATCGTGCTGTCACAGCTCTTGATGGCTCAACCTCCTTCCAGTCTTTCTGTTTCCGCCGAGAGCGTCCGCGCTCTTGATCTTTCGCCGCTTCAACCCTGGGGCGCGTGCGCTCCAGCTGATCTACTCGCGTGTGCTGGAGCTTTGGGCCTCGACTTTGACTGGCCCCTTCAGCCAGGCGATCCACGCGAGCTCTCAGAACTGCCTGAACTGCGCCTGTGGAGTCTGAGGGCCGATGCGCTTAACCCCTGGCTACCGCTGGTGCTCGACCGCAGCAGCGGCCAGCTTTGCCGCCACGTCGCCATGCTTCTGCCCCATCGCTTCAGCCGCAATGAGGGGATCCGTTTTGCGCCGGAGAGCCTCGAGCTCTGGATCACCCACCGTTTCTTCCTGCTGGATCACTGGAGCAATGAGCGAGGCCTGAATTGCCGTCAGGGGCTCGCTCAGATGGCCGCGGTGCTGGGTTTCGAGCTCGATCCCAGCTTCTGGGAGCCGATCAGCCGATCAGCAGGCTGAAGGCCCGCCGGCCGCTGTCGAGGGCCAACAGGCCAGTGAGCCCCCGCAGCAGCTGAACCAGGACGGTCTCTGGAACTCTCTCCAGTCGTGCCGCCGACCAGCGGGCCGCCACTGAGGCCGATCCCCCCAGGATGAGGGCAATGTCCCCCTGGGCCTTCGCGCCGATCAGGAAGATCACCGACGCTGCCGACGCGGAGCACAACACGGCCAGGGTGCTCAGGCGGATGGACTCACGCACGGGCAATCGCAGGCACCTGATCATGAGGGGAACCATCAGCAGGCCGCCACCCACCCCCAGCAGCCCTCCGGCAAGCCCGGCGACGCTGCCCACCAGTGCCAGAGCCGGCAGCAACGCCGGGCCTGGAGACGGTTCCGTCTCATGGTCCTGGCGAGGAGAGATCGTCAGAGTCAGGGTCAAGTACATCAGGGCCTGCAGGCCCAGCAGCTGCCAGCCGCTGAGCAGTCCCCCCAGTCGGCTGAACAGCAGCCCGCTCAAGGCGGCACTCAGGCCGATGGTCAGGCCCATCGCAGGCAACACACGACCCTGGCGCAGATGCACCCAGGTTCCCCCCAGTGTGGTGGGCACGATCGCCAGGGTGCTGGTGGCCAAGGCCTGATGGGGCGCGAGGCCCACCATTAGCAGCATCGGTGCGAACACCAGACCGCCGCCGATGCCCAGCAGACCCGAGAGCAGCCCAGCCACCACACCGAGGGGCACCAGCACCAGCAGATCGCTGAGCATGATCGGGAATGAGTGGCGGCCGTACGGTGGCACCAGCATCCTCTGCTGACACCCCTTTCCCGTCGAGCTGGCGCTGGATCCCACCCCTCTGCCTGCGCGGCGACTGGCAGATGGCCATCGACGACTGGCTGCTGGATCAGCTGCCGCTCAAGCCAGGGCAGGGAGTCGTGCGCCTTTACAGCTGGAGCACACCGACTTTGTCGCTCGGCCACCACCAGAAGGCCATCGACCCGGCCTGGAGAAGCGCGACCCGACAAGGCCGACTGGCCCTGGTGCGCCGGCCAAGCGGCGGTGGCGCCGTGCTCCATGCCGGCTGCCTCACCTATGCCCTGCTCTGGCCCAATCCTCCCCGCCAGCGCCAGCAGGCCTACGTCTTGGTAGCCGCCTGGCTGGCTCAGGCTTTGGCGCGCCTGGGGCTGGAGCTCATTCCTGGCCAGGACGAGACCACGGCGCCGGCCTCCAACTGTTTCGCCAGCAGCACCTCCGCTGATCTGGTGGGCATCGATCGCCAGAAGCGGGTGGGCAGTGCCCAGCTCTGGCGCAAGCGCCAGTTGCTGCAGCACGGCAGCGTGCTGGTCGACCCTCCGGCTGCCCTGTGGCAGGAGTTGTTCGGTTCGCCCCTTGAGGCTCCAGCAACAGCTCCAGGGCTGTCTGAGGCTGCTTTGGAGCGCCAGCTGCGGCTTGCGGCGATCAGGAATCTGGGGGGAGGACCGCTGTTGGTTGAGCCACTGAGGCCAGAGGAATGGGCGGCAGTCGATCGCCGCCGCTTCAGGTTTCGTCTCTCTTGAGGAACGGCAAGAAAATGAGGGTCAACCCTCGCCGCTCTCGGCGATCCCCCGGGCCACCTGGGCCAGGGCCAGACCAAGCGGGTAAGTGCCCTGGCGCCGGGCGGCCTCCAGCAATGGCGGCGGCAGCCGCAACCCCAGGCGGGCCAGCACCACTTCAGAGAGTTCCGGGCGCTCCAGGGTGCCGGATGGCAGGCCCGCCGAACCCAGCACCAGCAGTCGATCGACGCCTGGCTCGTCCAGCTGCAGGGCGGCCTGCCAGAGCGGCGCATCGTGCTGGATGCTCGGGAGGGTGTTCAGGGGCTGAATGTGGTCCAGCACCCGCTCCTGATCCCAGCGCTGAACAGGCAGATTCTGCAGGGGGTCATCGCCGATCACCCCTTTCCAGCGCCCCCGCTCGCAGACGAGAACCCAGTCGGGATTGCCATCGCTGTCATCCCGCCGCATCCGAGAAAGCTCGCGTAGCGGCGCATCGCCCTCCAGGACCCGAAACCGGCGACGGGAGGCCTCACTGACCTTGAGGTCCTTGAGGGCCTTCTGCAGGGCCAGCAGCTGGATCTGGTTTCTGGAAGCGCCCAGCCCGAACCACCCGAGCATGATCAGCCAGAAGGCCCCAAGCCCGCCTCCCCGCAGCAGCAGCAGGGTGCCCATGCCCACTGCCATCAGCGAGAGGAAGCGACCCATGGCGGCAGCAACCTGCACGCCGCGCCGTTGACTGCCAGTCCACTGCCAGACCAGCGCCTTGACGATCAATCCACCGTCAAGCGGCAAGCCGGGGAGCAGGTTGAACAGGGCAAGTACCAGGTTGAGGGTGCCGAGCTGGCTGACCATTTCACCCAGCAACGGTGAGACATGGGCCACGGCATGGCTGCCACCGAGAAAAAGACCGGCCAGCAGCAGGCTGACCAGGGGGCCGGCTGCAGCCACCTGCAGGGCCGCCATCGCTGTGCTGCATTCCTTCTCGACACTGGCCACACCGCCCAGCAGAAACAGAGTGATGCTGCGCACTTTCACCCCATGGGCGATGGCCACCAGGGAGTGGCCCAGCTCATGCAGCAGCACAGAAACAAACAGCAGCAGCGCTGTTCCCAGCGCCAGCAGCCAGAGGCTGGCACTGGAGGCCTGTCCCGCCAGCTGAATGCCGTATTGCTGCTCAAAGCCCAGGGTGGCGAGCAGCAGGATCACGAACCAACTCGGGTGGATGCGCAGCGGGATGCCGCCGATCTTGAGGAGCTGCCAACCTTCACCCACCTGGTTCCCTCCTGCCGATGCCCAGGCAGA
The DNA here is from genome assembly GCF_024345795.1 of Synechococcus sp. J7-Johnson. Classification (GTDB taxonomy): domain Bacteria; phylum Cyanobacteriota; class Cyanobacteriia; order PCC-6307; family Cyanobiaceae; genus Regnicoccus_A. The sequence goes on along the minus strand of NZ_JAGQBU010000023.1, from coordinate 37,913 downwards.
TCCTGGGCGGTGTTGATCCGATCCTAGAAAGAGTGGCTCCGACCTTCCTGTGCTGACTCCCCCCCTGTTGAAGATCTGCGGTCTGCGCCAACCGGCCCAGGCCCAGGCGGTGGCCGAGCTGGGCGTGGATGCCGTGGGGGTGATTGCGGTGCCCTCTTCCCCGCGCTGGCTGGCCCCGGATCAGCGACTGCTGCTGTTCCAGGCGATGGCCGCCGGCCGCCCAGACTGCCGAGGGGTGCTGGTGCTGGCGGATCCAGGTGACGAGCTGATCGGGCAGATGGATCCCGCCCATGGCCACCAGGTGCTGCAACTGCATGGGCAGGAGTCCCCCGCTCGCTGCCGGGAGCTGGCCGCAAGAACAGGCTGCACGATCTGGAAAGCCCTGCGAGTACGTAGGCCAGAGGATCTCGACCGGGTCGAGGAGTATCGAGACGCGGTGGAAGCGGTACTGCTGGACGCCTGGGTTCCGGATCAACTGGGAGGCAGCGGTCGGCAGATCCCCACTGCCTGGCTGGAGGGCTTCCAACCATGCCTGCCCTGGTGGTTGGCCGGTGGCGTTGGGCCAGCCAACGCCGCTGATTTGCTGGCACATTTCAACCCCTGCGGACTGGATGTATCCAGTGCTGTCGAACGCGCTCCCGGCGAGAAAGATCTCGATCTGGTGCGCACTTTGGTGCAGGTGGTGAAAGGAGCAGCTTCTAGGGAAACCTGAACTCAGGTGCTGAGCAACGCTTGCTGTTGCTTCACCAGTTCAAAGAATTCCTGCTTGAGACTGGGGTCGTGGCGGAAATCACCCCGTACCACTGAATTGACCATGCTGGTCTGGGGTTCTTTGACCCCACGCCACTTCATGCAGTAGTGCTGGGCCTTGACCAGGATTGCCAAACCCTGAGGTTTGCACAGACGTTCGATTTCATCAGCGAGGATCATCACAGCTTCCTCCTGGATGTGCGGACGGGAAAACACCCAATCCGCCACCCTGGCAAACTTGGAAAGGCCGATGACCCGATCGCCGGGCTTGATCCCGATCCAGCAGTTGCCCAGGATCGGTACAAGGTGGTGGGAGCAGGCCGAGCGGACGCTGATTGGCCCAACAGTATAGATCTCGTCAAGATGTTTGACGTTGGGAAAGCTGGCAATCTTCGGTTGCTTATGATAACGACCCTTGAAAACCTCGTGGAGGTACATTCTAGCGACGCGCTCGGCAGTTTCCTCAGTGTTGTGATCGTTATCGATGTCGATAACGAGGCTTCGCAGCATCTCCCTGACCTTCCCAGCCACCTCGATCTCGAGCTGATCGAGTTCGCCCTCGAGCAGATGATCAGCAATGTTGTCGTTGGCGAAGTGAGGCACGCCAGCTTGGTTCAGGCGTTCGCGAATGCGGGCACTGATGGGCCCTGGTGCCACGTCGGGGGTGATCGACTTGGAGCGAGTGGTGGAGGGGATGGTGGATGTCATGAAAGACTCAGAAAGCGCCAGAGGCGGGCATGAGGGTCAGGTCCTCCACCACCTGGGACGGAGGCTGCTGGGCAAGGAACAGCAAGGCTTCCGCGGCTTGATCAACATCAAGCATGGCACGGCGATCGAAGGAACTGTGGACGGTTTTCGTCACCCAGAGAGGGGTGTCGACCGCGCCGAGAGTGAGGGTGGAGACGCGAATGCCATGGCTGCGTTCCTCGGCGGCGAGGCAGCGACTGAAAGATTCCAGCGCCGCTTTGGTAGTGCAATAGGCCCCCCATTCGGGAAACGCATTCCTGGCGGCATGGCTGCTCACGTTGATGATCAGGCTGGATTCTTGCTGACGTAATCCAGGCAGGACCGCCTGACAGACCTGAAAGACACTGGTGAGGTTGAGTTGAAGCAACCATTGCCATGCGCCCAGATCCATCGTGGCCAGTTCACCGGTGTACGCGGCTCCGGCATTGTTGATCACCACCGTGGGCAGCAGTCCGCGGCCCAGCAGATCACTTAGATGGCCTGGGAGGTTCTGGGAATCGGTGAGATCCGCCGTCACCCATTCCACTCGTCGGCCGATGGCACGAAGCGGGGCTGCGACGCTTTCGAGATCACCGCCGGAGCGTGCCAGGAGCAGAAGATCCCAGCCTGCAGCCGCGAAGCGGCTGGCAGCAGCTGCTCCGATGCCCCTGGAGGCACCAGTGATCAAAACGGAAGCCAAGCTGGTCGTGTGTCGAATCGAACCTTAAGGGGTAGCGCCGGATTCCGTGGCCTCTGGATCCAGGATCCGGCCCATGCGCCGGAACTTGGCATAACGCTGCTCCAGCAGGTCGGCTTCGCTGAGCTGACCCAATTCTTGCAGGCCCTGAACCAGGGCAACACGCAGGGTCTCGGCAGCCTGGAGCGGTGCCCAGTGGTTACCGCCGGAGGGTTCACTCAACACTGTGTCGACAACCCCCAACTGCAGTAGATCGTCAGCGGTAATGCGCAGGGCGGCGGCGGCGGCCGGGGCCTGGGCCGCATCCCGCCAGAGGATCGAGGCGCAGGCTTCAGGACTGGCCACGGTGTAGACGCTGTGCTCAAACATCAGCAGGCGGTCGGCCACACCGATGCCAAGGGCGCCGCCGGAGCCACCTTCACCGATCACTGTGGCGATCACCGGAACCCGGAGGCGGAACATCTCGCGCAGATTCACAGCGATCGCCTCGCCCTGCCCCTGCTCTTCGGCGAGCACGCCGGCGTAGGCGCCAGGGGTGTCAATGAAGCAGAGGATCGGCAAGCGGAAGCGATCGGCATGCTCCATCAGGCGCAGAGCCTTGCGGTACCCACCCGGGGAGGCCATGCCGAAGTTTCTGGCCACATTCTCCTTGGTGTCGCGGCCCTTCTGGTGGCCGATCAGGACAACCCCCTGCTCACCGATGCGGCCGATGCCGCCCACCAGGGCCTGGTCATCGGAGCCTCGGCGATCTCCGTGGAGCTCAAACCATTCATCGGTGATCACCTGGATGTAATCCAGGGTGCTCGGCCTCTGGGGGTGGCGAGCCACCTGGATCTTCTGAGCGGGTGTGAGGGACTGAAAAATCTCCACCCGGCGACGGGCCGCCAGGGTTTCCAGCTGCAGCAGTTGCTGACTGACATCCACTTCCGAATCCCTGGCCAGCTGGCGGATCTGATCAATCTGATCCTCCAGTTCCACCAATGGTTTTTCGAAGTCGAGCAGTGGGCGGCGGGCCATGGCGTGGGAAGGGGGATGGCTCTGGGGGAATCAGCGCTGGCTCATGGGGAGGATCGCCAGCTGATGTGTGATGACCGTTCAGACAGCCGCGAGCTGTGGGAGCTGAGCCTGATTCAGGCCGATCGAACGGAAGCCATGACGAAGAGACGCGGCCCCGATCAGCTCCATGTTCGCCAGGGTGATGTTGTTGCGGCCCCAGCTGAAATTGGTGTGAATACCCTCGAACTCCAGCAGCATGGCTTCTGCGAAACAGGCAAATAGCTGACGCCTGGGATTTTCCATCTCTGCCATCTCCATCATCTGCCAGCCGATGTCCTGCCAGAACTCAACGATGCCCCCCTTAATGACGTGCACGTTGGCGCCAGCCACCTTGCTGTCGAGATTCTTGGGATAGCCGCCATCAATCATCAGGCAGGGTGACTTGAGGCTGGCCGGATCGATGCTCAGGCTCTGCGGCAGGCTGGCCACCCACACCACCACATCGGCTTCTGGCAGGGCCTCTTCAAGGCTGAGGATGCGGCCGCCGCCAAGTTCGGTCTGCAGATCAAGCAAAGGCTGGGGCTGGCGTGCCACCAGCAGCAGCTCACCGACACCCGTTTTCTGACTGAGCCAGCGGCAGACGGCACTGCCAATGTCGCCTGTAGCCCCTACCACGGCCACCTTGGCGAGGCTCAGGTCGATGACTAGAGCTGGTGCGTTCGTTTCCACCTGTTGGGCAATAACCCAGGCGGTATGGGTGTTGCCGGTGGTGAAGCGCTCCCACTCCAGAGCGGTGCTTCGGATCTGCTGGTTCTTGAGCAGGTTGAAGTTCTCGAAGATGATCGAGGTGAATCCCCCCAGGGCAGTGATGTCAATCCCACTCTTCTGGGCCAGTTCCATCGCGCTGAGCACTTTGCGCCGGGCTGTCTTGAACCGGCTGAGCATCTCAGGCACGAACACCGAATCGATGTAGGCACCCTCAATGGTTTTGCCAGTGAGGCTGGTGACGCTGAAAGTCTCCACGAGCTGAGGTGGAGCAACACACCACAGGTCGAGGTCACCGTCGGCGTATTCGGGAAAACCCAGCTCCAGGGCCTTGCTCCGAGCTTGCTCAAGGCTGGTTGAGTGGCCGATCAGACCGAACATGCAGCTGTTGAGGGGGGCGGATGGATGCGGCTGTGGCCGACAACACATCCTGCCATGGCTGAAGTAGCTGGAAGAGCTCACCCAGTGGCTGGAAGAGCTCCTCGAGAGGCTTCAGCCCAGCAGCGCGGCGGTGGCCATGCGGGCGATCTCCCTTGTGGTGAAGCCGATGTCGGTGAGAGCTTCCTGGTAAGAGGTCATGAAGTCGGCCATCAGATCCTCCTGGTCCATCTGCAGCACCGCGGCGTCGCCGGCCACCTGCTCCAGCATCTTGCGCACCAGTGGCAGGTTGACCCTGTTGGCCTGCTCGAGTTCTTCGCGGGAGGACTCGAGGTTGGCCTTCAGCCATTCCTGACCGTAGTTGAGATGAGTGTATTCATCCTTGACCACACCTTCGGTGATCTTGCGGGCGAAGGGATCTGCAACGGGGATGTAGATGTGGTAGGCCGAGATGGCAAATGCTTCGATCAGGATGGCCTGGATCAGCAGACAGGTGACCACCTTGCCTTCGGCCAGTGCCGTCTGGAAATTGCCATGCAGGGGTGAGAAGAACTCCTTGGCGAAGTCCATGTCGGCAATGACCGACAGATTATTTGCGCAGGCCGTGAACCCCTTCTTATGCTTGAGCTCCATGCGGGCGAGCCGAGCAAGCTCTTCAGCCTGGTCGGGGATCAGGCTGCCGAGCGAAATGTAGTTGTCGTGGGCTTCCTGCTCACCTTCGATCACAATTGCGTTGATTCGGCTGTAAGCGTCCTTGTAGATGCTGCTGCTGAAATCAGGCAATCCGAGAGCCTGCTCAGCGCTGGCGCCGAGAGCCGTGACGGCGGCGGCTGTGGCGGGAGCAGTTGCAGCGATGGTGCTCTCGAGGCTGGACATGGCGTCGCCGGCAAGGGGATCAGTGTCAGCGACTGTAACCAGGCCTGCCGGAATCGGTTCAGGGGTGCGGTGGCCAGTCACTGGTGAGCAGATCCTTGAGCAGCGTGACCCAGCCCTCAACAAGGGCTCTGTACAGCGCTTCGCCTAGGGCTCCGTCGGCGCCACGGGCATCTCCCACTACCCCGCTGGCGGAGAGATCGGCTGTCAGCCAAGCGGTGGGGACAGCGCCCTCAAGGCTCCAGCCCGCTGGCGGGGCCGGATCGGGTTGACCCTCCCGGGGCCGTTCATGCCCTACCAGTTCCGGGGCCAGATGCAGCATCAGGCTCGTTTCGGCCAGTGCTGCATGCAATCCCTCGCTGCGTTCCGGCTCGGGCAGCAGTGCCGCCACCCCTGGCGGACCGCTCCAGAGGAAGCAAGGCATCACGGCCAGGCGGGGATGGGCAGCCCGCAGCTGCCGCGCCGCCACCTGCAACAGGGCGATCTGGCCGCCGTGGGCGTTGAAGAGCACCAGGCGCTGAAACCCGGCCCGGGCGAGGTCGCCCCCGACGGCCATCACCACCTGGAGCATCACCTCCGCTGGGAGGCTGAGAGTGCCTGGGAAGGCTCCATGTTCGGGGGAAAAGCCCAGCTGGAACAGAGGCAGCCGCCAGATCGGCAGCTCAGCCGGCAACTGTTCGAGTACGGCCTGCAGCACCCGTTCGGCAAAGATCGCGTCGGTGCCCAGCGGCAGGTGCGGGCCGTGTTGCTCCACAGCTCCGAACGGCCAGATCACGGTGCTGCCCGGTCGAGCGGCCGCCTCCTGGGCCGTCATCCAACTGAGACCTTCCAGGGCGTGCTTGGCAGGTACTCCCATCCTCTCCAAGGGCCGATCCTTACAGTGTGATGCTGTCAGATCACACTGGGCCATGGCTGGATCGCAGCGTCCCGTTCCTCCCGCAGGCCCCCGCTCCAAGCCGGTGCCTTCTTCCCAGGCGGAGCCGCCGTTGCGCAAGCCTCCCCAGCTCATGTATCTGAGCCGTAAAGATGAGGAAGATGACAAGACACCGGCGGAGTCCAACGCAGAACAGGCTGGAGTGAAAGCACCGCAGGGTGCCTCGACTGCGGCCCCACCCCGGCCGGCTTCAGCTCCCCAGGCTGGAGGAGAGCTGGCCAGTGATGACGACCGCTTCGAGACCGCGAGCCTCGAAGGCATGACCATGGCCGACCTGATGGGGGCGCCTGATGGTCCGTCCCGTCAGGGCCGCTCCAGCCGCTCTGCCGGTGGCGCCAGTTCAGGCGCCACCACATCCCGGCCAACCCGCACAGTCGATGATTTCGACTTCGATGAGGACGCCTTTCTCGCCGCGCTCGATGAGAACGAGCCTGTGGGCGCCACCGGTGATGTGGTCACCGGCACGGTGATCAGCGCTGAAAGCGATGGTGTCTACATCGACATCGGCGGCAAAGCGCCGGGCTTCATGCCCAAGGCCGAAGCCGGTCTCGGGGTTATCGGCAATCTCAAGGAACGCTTTCCAAAGGGTCAGCCCGTTGAGGTGCTGGTCACCCGCGAGCAGAACGCCGATGGCATGGTCACGATCAGCGCCCGGGCCCTGGCCCTGCGCCAGAGCTGGGAGAAGTTGAAGCAACTGGAGGCCGCCGGCAAGGTGGTTCAGGTGAAGGTGACCGGCTTCAACCGGGGCGGCGTCACCTGCGACCTGGAGGGACTGAGGGGGTTCATTCCCCGCTCCCAGCTGCAGAACGGAGAGAACCACGAGCAGCTGGTCGGCACTTCTTTTGCCGTGGCCTTCCTGGAGGTGAATGCCGATACCCGCAAGCTGGTGCTCTCCGAGAAGCGGGCCGCCAGTGCCTCATTGCTGGCGGAGCTGGAGGTGGGTCAACTGGTGGATGGTCAGGTGGTGTCGGTCAAGCCCTATGGCTTCTTCGTGGATCTCGGTGGGGTCAGTGGTCTGCTGCACCAGTCGTCCATCACTGGCGTTCATCTGCGCGACATCCGGGAGGTCTTCAGCCAGGGGGAGCGGCTCAAGGCACTGGTCACCCAGATCGATTCGTCCCGGGGGCGGATCGCCCTCAACACTGCCCTGCTCGAGACCCAGCCCGGCGAGCTGCTCACGGCCAAGGACACGGTCATGGCCGAGGCTGAGGACCGGGCCAATCGGGCACGCCTGTCGATGAGTCAACAGGAGCAGGAGGCAGGATGAGTCAGGCCGCCCCTGCAGTGCCCGGCGTCCAGCACACCCCCGACTGGGAGGTGGATTTCTTTTCCCGTCCAGTGCTTGATCCTGGCGGTAAGAAGCGCTGGGATCTGCTGATCACGGCTACGCCCGCCACTGATGGCAACCAGCCCCGCTTTCGCTGGGCGAAGAACTGTCCGGCCAACACGGTTAATTCGGTATGGCTCCAGGGAGCGCTCAACGAAGCGCTGGCGGCGGCAGCTGAGCAGGGACTGGGGACCCCGCGGCGGCTGCGCTGCTGGCGGGCCACGATGCGCACCATGGTGCAGCGTGCCGCCGAGTCCATTGGCCTTGAGGTCATTCCAAGCCGGCGCTGTTATGCCCTGGCCGAATGGCTAAGTGAACGGGAGCGCGACGTTTATCCCGCCGAGGAGGGGTACATGGCAGGCCCCCTGGCACCGCCTCCCCTGCCGATGCGTTCGCCCCCCCTGCCCCTGCCGGAGGCGGCCAGGGGGGATTCGTGGGCATGGGCTTCCCTGCCCCTCGGTGCCCTTCGCGAAGCCTCCGAGTGGGAGATCGGCTTCGGAGGGTTGTTTCCCATACCCGCAGATCTTCCCGATGAACTGGTGGTCCCGGGCCTGCGCCTGTTCAGCCGCAGCCGCTCCCTGGCCATCGCCGGCTGGTTCGCGGGACTTGAGCCTGCCCGTCTGGAGATGGAAGCAAACAAACTGGTGCTTGAAGCGGGCCTGGAAGACCGCTGGAGGCTCGCGGTCCTGGCTGAGAAGGAGGCGAAGGAGGTGGCCGAAGCTTTCACAGCGGCTCGCGATGCCGCAGCAGGTCTGCAGTTCATCGCCGTTCAGAGCGATGTGGACTCAGGGCGTTTCGATGGCTTCTGGCTCATGCGCGACATGCCCGACTTCTGAGACCGATCTCCCGTGGCTGAAGCCGTCGACCCCCCTTTCGATCGCCCCGATGGGGGCTTCAATGCTCTGGACGGCTGGACCTGGGTGGGTACCTATGGCGGCTACTTTCTCCAGTGCGACCTGCTGCAGGAGTTTGAGCACGGCTTCTTCACACGCCAGTGGAGTGGGCGCGGCCCCCAGGAGCTGGCGGCCGCCATCAGTGCCGGTGTTTCGGTTCACCGCACCCGCCAGATCCATAGTTCCCGGGTGCTGGCCGCCAGCGAAGCGGCAGCTGAACCCTGGCCGGAGGGCGATGGGCTGGTCAGCGATGCTGGGGGCCAGTCGCTCTGGGCCTGCGGCGCCGACTGCACCCCCGTGCTGATCGCAGATCGGGCCAGGGGCTCGGTGTCGGCCTGTCATGCCGGCTGGCGCGGGGTGGCCACCGGCATCCTGCCGGCAGCAATCGAAACCCTGGAGCGCTCGGGCAGCAATCGCAGCGATCTGCTGGTGGCCCTGGGGCCTGCCGTGAGCGGTGAGGCCTACCAGGTGGAGTTGGATGTGGCCCTGCAGGTGGGCAGCGCCTGCTGCGGCCCTGGTGAGGATCCGGCAGCGATCCTGGTAGAGGCAGGGGCACTCAAACCCGAGTCTTCGCCCGCCTCGCCTGGGAATCGGTACCGTCTCGACATCCGCCTGGCCGCCAGGGCCCAGTTGCTCAACGCCGGACTTGGCCCTGAGCAGCTGCGGCTCTGCCCCCTGTGCACGGTGGCTGAGCCGCAGCTGTTTCACTCCTGGCGCCGCGATCAGGTCAAAGCTGTGCAGTGGAGCGGCATCGTCGCCCAGGCCTGAACCTTGGCTGGATTCGAGTCATGCCTGTTTAGGACCCTGCACCCCCAGCAGACTGCAGGCCACCGCTTCTGCCACCCGAATGCCATCGATGCCGGCGGAGAGGATGCCACCGGCATAACCGGCGCCCTCCCCGGCTGGGTATAGGCCGCGGGTGTTCAGGCTCTGCAGGTCAGGCCCCCTCAGGATCCGCACCGGCGAGGAGGTACGCGTTTCGACCCCGGTAAGCAGGGCTTCGGCCATGGCGTAGCCGGGAATGCTGCGCTCGAAGGCTGGGATCGCCTCCCGCAGAGCGACGACGGCGAACTCCGGCAGGCAGGCGCTCAGATCAGCGGGGGTGGTGCCGGGGGCGTAGGAGGGCTGGATCGAGCCTGGCGGGCGACTGACCCCACGGCCCGCCAGAAAATCGTCGAGCCGCTGGACGGGCGCCCGATAGCTGCTGCCGCCGAGGGCAAAAGCTTTCGCTTCCCAGTGACGCTGGAAGGCAACTCCGGCCAGGGGGTCTTCTGGTCCCTGGCCGTAGGGGAGCAGATCTTCCAGCTCCAGTCCGACCACGATGCCACTGTTGGCATTGCGCTCGTTGCGGGAGTGTTGGCTCATGCCGTTGGTGACCAGGTGGCCGGGCTCAGACGCGGCTGCCACCACCAACCCGCCGGGGCACATGCAGAAGCTGTAGACGCTGCGGCCATCGCCCAGATGATGGACGAGCTTGTATTCGGCTGCGCCCAGTCGCGGGTGGCCCGCGCAGGGCCCCCAGCGGGCCGCATCGATCAACGCCTGGGGATGCTCGAGGCGCACTCCGATCGAGAAGGGTTTGGGCTCCATTCGCACCCCGCCTCTGTGCAGGCTGGCAAAGGTATCGCGGGCGCTGTGGCCCACCGCCAGCACCACATGACGGGCCGCGAGACAGGAGCCATCGGCGAGCACAACGCCACAGACCCGTTGTCCGCCTGGGGCCGCTTCGGTCTCGAGGCACACCACCTCGCTCTGGAAGCGGATTTCCCCTCCAAGGGCCTCGATGCGGCTGCGCAGTCCGCGTACCACCGTGGCCAGCTTGAAGGTGCCGATGTGGGGGTGGTGCAGCGTCAGAATCTCGGGATTGGCACCGCAGGCCACAAGTTCCAGCAGCACTTTTCGCCCCAGGTGACGGGGGTCGCGCACCTGGCTGTAGAGCTTGCCGTCAGAGAAGGTGCCGGCTCCACCCTCGCCGAATTGCACATTTGAATCAGGGTCGAAGGGCCGCTGGCCCCGCCAGAAGCCGAAGGTGTCGGCCGTGCGTTCCTTGATCGATTTGCCCCGCTCCAGCAGCAGGGGCCGCAGCCCCATCTGGGCAAGCACAAGCGCGGCGAAATAGCCACAGGGTCCTGCCCCGATCACGATCGGGCGCTCGGGCCGCTCTGAGGCCCCTGGCTCCAGGCGAGCCGGGAACCGGTAGGTGGTGTCGGGGGCCGGGCGCAGATGGGGGTCCTTCCGCCAGCGCTGCAGCAGGGCCTTGGCATCGGCCACCTCCAGATCGAGGCTGTAGCTGAAGCGGATGGCGTCCTTGTTGCGGGCATCGACGCTGCGCCTGACCAGCTTCAGACCACGCAGGCTCTGGGCTGGAAGCCCAAGCCGCTTCAGCACTGCCTGGCGCAGGTCGTCGTCGGTGTGATCAAGGGGAAGCTTGAGTTCGCTCAGCCGCAGCACGTGCCTGCCTGGTCCCGGGTGGAAATGTTGCTTGACCCTGTATTCCAGCAGCCCGCCCCCAAGGGCGCATCAGGGCTGTCAGGCTGGGGCCACGAATCCGTTGGCATTGCGACTGCTGTTTATGGGTCTTGCCCACTGCCCGCTCTGCGTTGCCCTGGCCGTTATCAGCCTGGTGCGTGGCGGCGCCCTGGGGGTGCTGCTCTTCCGGCTGTGCATTGGCGAAAGCCAGTCACGTTGGCGCCTCAGCGCTGCCTAAGTTCGAAGACCACACCAGTTTTCGAGCTCTGGCGCCATGGCATTCCAGGCCACCTACTTCGGCGCCAACGGCTGGCTGCTTGATTTCGACGGCTGCCGCATCCTGCTCGATCCCTGGTTGACGGGACCACTTGAATTTCCTCCCGGCCCTTGGTTCTTCCGGGCCGAGCTCAACCAGGCCTGGCCGGTCCCCGATGGGCTGGATCTGCTGTTGCTGACCCAGGGGCTCCCCGACCACTGCCATCCAGCGACCATGGCGTTGCTGGATCCCAGCCTGCAGGTGGTGGGCTCGGCCGGAGCTGCCGCCAAGGCGTCCCAACTGGGCTTCCAGGCGGTCAAGGCCCTCGTTCCCGGGGAAAAGTTTCAGTACGGCGAGCTGACGATCACCGCCAGTTCCGGGGCCCCTGTGCCCCAGGTGGAGAACGGGTACCTTCTGCAGCATCCCGCCGGCAGCCTTTATGTGGAACCCCATGGCTTTCTTTCGGCTGACCTCCCGTCCCAGCCGATTGATGCGGTGATCACCCCGGTACTCGATCTGGGCCTGCCTCTGGTGGGAGCCTTCGTCAAGGGGAAGCAGGTGCTGCCCCAGCTCCTGGAGCGCTTCCAGCCCAGGGTCGTCCTGGCCAGCACCAGTGGCGGTGATGTGAATTACGAAGGACTCCTGACCCGGATCCTCTGGCAGAAGGGGAGCATGGAGGAAGCGGCTGGGGTGATGGCGGCCGGCTCCCGCTTGATCGATCCAGTGCCAGGTGTGATCTACGACCTGCAGGCCGCTCAGGGAAGCACCAGCAGTTCATGTTCCACCATGAAAATGTTGCCGTAGAGATTGGCAAGAATCTCTTTGCCGGCCTGAGTAAGCTCTAGATATGGAATCGCATTCTTGATGTAGGGGAACACCTGGCCCCAGTAGAAGGTTGGATAGGCCTTGAGCAGCTGGCCGGGGTTTTCGCAGCCCAAGGCCTTGTTCACTCCCGTTTCCTCGAATTCCCAGAACAGGGCCGGAATCTTGTTGAGGTAGCGGGGATCGCTCAGCTGACCAATCAAATCAGAAGCACGCACCAGGCCGGGCATGTGGGTGGTGCACTGGTGATCGGTGGAGGCTGGAACTGGAAAGCGGGTGAGTTCGATGTTGCTCTTGATCGTCTCGGCATCGATCAGACCGTGGCCGCCGAAGCGCTCGTCGATGAACAGCTTGCCGCGATCTATGTGGTACGGCGTAAGCGCTGCGCAGGTGGCGCCTTCCTTGAGCCTCACTGATTCACCGTTGACGCCTGTGGCGTAATGGCCATCAGTGTCGTCACGGCAGACACCCTTGATGTAACCAATGTCGTGGCAGAGGTGTGAAATTGTGAAATGCAGCCAGTCGTCCGGTGTGATGCCACCTTCTCTCAGATGCTTTCCATAAAGGATGTGCTGGCCCACCAGGGTAACCAGGATCGTGTGCTCGACGTCGTGATAGAGAGCATCACCCGTGGCGATGTTTTCCAGGGCCATGGAAGCCGCCCAGGAAATGATCTCCTCGTATTCACGCTTGAGCGTGCCATAGGAGGATCGGTAAGTGGCGACCAGACGTTGCTGCACGTCGGCGATCATCAACCGTGTGGCGTTGAACATCGCGGATGGTGACGGACTGCCCGCCTGATTCTTCGCTACAAGCTTGCCACCTTCTCAGCGGCTGTGAAGACTGGATGGCAACCGACCGGCCATCCTGGCAGCAGTGCACCAGCTCTCTCTGTGACCACCATCGTAGATCCGGCAGCCCGCCCAGAAGCCAGCTCGATCGCTGCTCACGACCGCTTCGACCTGGTGGTGATCGGGGCCGGATCCGGGGGGCTGGCCGCCGCCAAACGCGCCGCCAGCCATGGGGCCAGAGTTGCCGTGGTCGAGGGGGACCGGGTCGGGGGGACCTGCGTGATCCGCGGCTGCGTGCCCAAGAAGCTGCTGGTCTATGGATCGGCCTATCAGCACCTGCTGGCCGATGCGGCCAGCTATGGCTGGAGCGTGGGACCGACCCACTGCGATCCCTCCCAGCTGCTGGCGGCGGTGCGTGCGGAGGTGGATCGCCTGAATGGATTGCACATCGGCTTTCTCCAGCGCGCAGGGGTTGAGCTGGTGACGGGCTGGGGGCGCTTTCTCGATGCCCATCACCTTGAAGTGGTCGGCCGCGGTGGCAGCTCGGATGGCAGCTCTGATGGAAGCCGGCGCCTCCTGCGCGGTGAACGCCTGCTGATCGCCACGGGGGGGCGCCCGCACCGCCCCTCGATTCCTGGGGCTGAGCTGGGCTGGGTGAGTGATGACATGTTTCTGCTGGAGGGTCTGCCCCAGCGGGTGCTGATCGTGGGCGGCGGCTTCATCGCCTGCGAATTCGCCTGCATCCTGCGCGGTCTTGGGGTGGAGGTGGATCAGTTCGTGCGCGGTGATCACCTGCTGCGGGGCTTCGACCGGGAACTGAGTGCCGCCGTACACGAGGGTATGGAAGCCGACGGCATCACCATCCACTTCGCCCAGACCCTGACCGCAATCACCGGCAAGGCCGGTGAGCTGATCGCAACCACCTGCCAGGGACGAGCGGAGCCCTGTGGCGGTGTACTACTGGCCACGGGCCGCCAACCCTTTCTGTCCGGCCTGAATCTGGCGGCGGCGGGAGTGAAGGTGGACGGCGGCCGTATCCCGGTGGATGCGGCTCAACGCACCAACGTCCCTCACATCTTCGCGGTTGGGGATGTCACCGACCGCATCAACCTGACTCCGGTGGCGGTGGATGAAGGCCGTGCGTTTGCCGACAGCGTCTATGGAGGACGAGCCCGACAGGTGGACCACGACCTGGTTGCCAGTGCCGTGTTCAGCCAACCGGAGCTGGCCACGGTGGGCTTGAGTGAGGAAGAGGCCATAGCCCGCTTCGGATCCGAAGGGATTCGCCTCCATCGGGCCCGCTTTCGCTCCATGGCCCAGGCCCTGCCTCGGCGCGGTCCTCGCTGCTTGCTGAAGCTGGTAGTGGAGGTGGCCTCAGACCGGGTGCTGGGCTGCCACATGGTGGGCGACCACGCTGCAGAGATTATCCAGATGGCGGCGATCGCAATCGGCATGGGGGCTACCAAGGCCGATTTCGATCGCACCATGGCCCTCCATCCCACCGTCGCCGAGGAGTTCGTGACGATGCCCCAGTGAGCAAGGCCGGATGAGCGCGGCCAGAGGGAAATGATCACAAAGCTGTCAGTGGATGCAGACAGCGGCAACATTGATCACCTTCTGTGGCAGGGCTGACTGAAAGTCAATTCATCCCGTCTGTGCGGATTTGACACCAACCCAGCCGAGCATTTGGTTGATGTCATGCGCCACGGCCATCAGGCCAGCGCGGATTGAGCGAAAGCCATTGCTGCGCAGGAGGTTGAGGGCCAAGGTGCGCAGCAGGGCCAGTACCTGTACGCCGTTGCGTTGGGTGTAGCGGTGCGCATCCTCGCCGAGCTGGGTGTCGCGCGGCCAGTGCCACTGGTTTTCGATCGCCCAGCGTTGCCGCACCAGGCGCAGCAACGCTTTTGGACTGGTGCGCAAGGTGGTGATGAACAAGTGCACATGGCGAAATGGCTTTCCATCTCGTCGGCCGGTGCTCACCAACTCGACGATCCAGCTGGCCCCTTCCCAGCGCTCACGGATGGCGTCTGTGGCATTGCGGGCTCTGAGCTGCCAACACACCTGACGCCCATGGCTTGCCTCGAAATCGCTGATATTTACTGGGAAGTGCCGGTGCCCGCGGAACTGGGAGAGGATCTGCTGATACAGCCGGCGCTGGTTGTTCTTGACCGTCAGGAGCAAGTCGGCGCCCTGCTCGGCGGCGAGTTGAAAAACGCGGGTGAGGTGTGCAGCGCATCCGCCTGGATCAGCACACCCTCCAGCTTCAGGGTTCCGAGAAGGGCCTTGAGTGCAGCGCGCTCATGGGATTCGCCGGTGTCGAATGATGTTTGGGCGATCGCCACACCCAGCTCCCGGGCGTAGAGCGTGACCTGGGTGACAAAGCGCGTAGCGCTATCGGGGCCATCGAGCTGTGCGGCAGAACCCCGCAGGGTCTTGCCATCACAAATCAGCTGGTCGAAATCCTTCTCCTGATCTGCGATCTGGGCAAGCATCCATTCCCTGAGCATCCCGAAGAGCTCCTCCAGCTCCACCCGCTCAAACAGGTAGAGGAAGGTGGAATCACAGGGCGACTTGGGCATCTCCAGATCCAGAGCTGCGCTGAATTCTTGGTGATGCCGTTTGGCAAAGCGCTCAAGATCACGGGCGCTACGGCAGCCGCTCAGGATGCCAAGAATCGCCATCAACAGCAGCAGCCACTGGGGATAACGCACCCCTCGGCGCTTGCGGCCTTCTGGGAGGGCCTGCAGAAAGGCGATCAGATCAACACTGGCAGAAGGCTGGGCCAATGGACGGGAGCAGCCCCGATAAAACCGGCACCAGCATGGCCGCACCAGCTCCCTTGTGCCTGACTTTCAGTCGGCCCTGCCTTCTGTGGTTTATTCGATTACGAGTAATGCGCTGCGATGGCCGCTCTCGTTCTCCTCATCGACCATGAACGGATCGGGCGTGAAAGCCTGGCCGCTCAATTGCTGGAGGCTGGCTTCGTGGTGGCGGAGGCCGAGGATGGTCATCGAGGCCAGGCCATGGCTTTGCAGGCCAATCCCCAGCTGATCGTGATGGATCTGTTGCTGCCGGGAATCGATGGTCTCACCATTCTGCAGCGCTTGCGGCGGGATCAACGCACCAGTCGGACCCCGATCCTGGTGCTCACGGTCCTGAGCAGCATTGATGACAAGGTGCGGGGCTTTACTTCCGGTGCTGACGACTACCTGATCAAGCCCTACGCCCCTGAGGAACTCCTGGCAAGGGTCAAGGCACTGCTTCGGGGGCGAGCCACCACACCCCAACTGGTGCGGGCACCGGACCTGCTCAGTTACGGCCCACTCACCCTGGTGCCGGAACGGTACGAAGCCCTATGGCATGAAACGCCGGTACGCCTGACACGCACGGAATTCGAACTGCTCCATTGCCTGCTGCAGCGTCACGGTCAGGTGGTGCCCTGGGCGGTGCTCCTGCGGGAGATCTGGGGCTACGGACCCGAAAACGATGTGGAATGCATCCGCACCCACATCCGCCATCTGCGCGGGAAGCTGGAACGCGACAGCCACAGACCAACCCACATCAAAACGATCTACGGGATTGGCTACTGCCTGGACCTGCCCCTGGATACGGCCGCTGAGTCTTACGTCGGCAAAGGGCGCCTGGAACTGGTGGAGGAATCCCCCGATCAGCCCGGTTTGACAAGCGCGCCAAGCTCCTTGGGCTGGGACCGAGGAAACCGCCGTCTGCAGGCCTGAGTAACATTAATCACATCGATCGGTCGTTCTTGGACGTCCAGCCTTGGCCAATGGCGCTTGGATGAATCCAGGATTTTTCCCTTCTCCCTGAATCCTGTGAACGACACTTGCCCCTGGATTGATCCCTGCCTCGAGCGAGTGGCCTGCCCGGTGATGAGCACGGCCAAATCGAGCGGAAAAGGCTGTAAAGCCAAGAAGTGCTCCAACTGGAAAGGCGGTCGCTGCCGCTGTGGCCGCGACTGAACTGCAGCCGTCTTTTTCCAGAGGATCTGATCCTCTGGAAAAAGACGATTCCTCGGGCAGAAGACGGCTCAGACAGACGATCGCTCAGGCTGCTGTGGGTCCTGCAGCGGCGCTGAGGGATTGGTCCAGGATCATCAGAGCGCCGAAGTCGGTGTGGCAGTGACGAACCTGGGCCAGCAGATGTGCCACTTCGCTCTCGGCATCCACCTGAGTCTTGATCATTGGGTCAAGAAAGATGGAGCTGCGGTAGTCGCCGCAGCGCTCCGCCAAGCTGTAAAGCTGTTGTAACGATGTCGTTACTTCTGCCTCCATCTCAAAGACGGATATCAGTACGTCTTCGACATTCGTCCACGTCTGTCTGGGTTGGGATAGGTCAGAGAGCTCGACCGGCTGGGAGCGGGCCACCAGGTAATCAACGAACAGACCGGCGTGGACCCTCTCGCCGTCGGATTCAGCCCTGGCATACGTAGCAAACCCATTCAGTTCTCTCTGGGTGAACCACACGGCTATTGAAAAATAAGTATAACTGGCCATCAATTCCATCTGCAGATGGTTGCACAGTCCCTGGTGCAATTCAGCCTCCATCTCCTGGGCCACCGGCCGTCGTGGCAGCAAGGGAACTGCATTCAGGCTGGTGACGCTTGCCGGATTGCTGATCAGCATGGATCCACTTCAATTGGCCCAGTCTACAAAGGCACCCTGGGTTGCTGCCAGCATCTGCTCGCCTGGATCAGGAACCGGCACCCGGACCCTTAAAGTCAAGGCCATCTCCAACTTGATTCTGTTCAATTGCATGTCTGAGGACTGGCGCGCCCCCGGCAGCATGCCAACGGATATGGCCTCCCTGACCCGATTGTGCTGGTCTCTTGGGGTGCGGAGTCGTCAGGCCCTCCAGGCCGCCAAGAGTTGCTCAAACCCGCAGTTGCGCAACAGGTTAGAGCACGAATTATTGCATTTCCGTCTGCAGAGCAACACCATTTCTCGCCATGCTGAGACCGTGGCGGAGTCGCTGGATTCGCTCCACTGGGAGGTTGCACTGCTCCGTGAAGTGGTGCGCCGTAATCAGCGTCACTTCGGTGTTTCCACGACCGGCTGATCCCTTTCTCGTCTCCCCCAGCGTCGTTGTCACAACGATTGACGGAGAAGGTGTCGAGAGGCCGTGAGAAGACCCCCACAGCCGTTGTCGTGTGGTCCCGGCGCGCCCTAGACAGGAGAGGTGAGATCAGATGTCATGAGCCCATCCAGCCCGTCGCAGCAGCACCACCAGATCCTGATCGTCGGCGGCGGAGCGGCGGGGATCACGGTGGCCAGTCAGTTTCTTCTCGCCCGTAAAGGTCTTGACGTGGCCATTCTTGAGCCCAGCAGCGATCACTACTACCAGCCCGGCTGGACCCTCGTGGGCGGAGGGGTGATGACCCAGGAGCAGACCCGCCGTGATGAGGCCGACCTGATCCCCGCCGGTTGCAGCTGGATCCGCGCAGCCGCCGCCAGCTTCGAGCCGGAGGCCAATCAGGTGACCACCACCGACGGGGACACCATCAGCTACGACGCCCTGGTGCTGGCCACCGGCCTGGAGCTGCGCTGGGAGCGGATCAAGGGGCTGAAGGAGGCGCTGGGTCGCCAGGGTGTCACCAGCAACTACTCCCGGGAACACCTTCCCTATACCTGGGCGACCATCCGCCACTTTCCTGGCGGTACCGCGATCTTCACCTTTCCGGACACCCCGATCAAATGTGCTGGGGCGCCCCAGAAGATCATGTACATGGCCGACGACATCTTCAAGGCCACCAGTGGCGTGGGGGTCAACACCAAGGTGGTGTTCGCCACCGCCGGGCCCGGCATCTTCGGTGTTCCGGTCTATGCCCGGGTGCTGAAGAAGGTGGTGGAGGAACGGGGCATTCAGGTCCTTCTGCGCCACAACCTCAAGGAGATCAGGGCCGATGAGCAGGTGGCGGTCTTCGAGGTCAGCGATGCTGAGGGGCCCATCTCCAGAAAGGAGATCCCGTTCACGATGATCCACGCGGTGCCGCCGATGTCGGCCCCCGATGTCATTGCCCAGAGCCCGTTGGCCACCAGCGCCCCCGGTGGCTGGGTGGAGGTAGACAAGTTCAGCACCCAGCACGTCCGTTATCCCAATGTCTTCTCCCTGGGGGATGTGTCGTCGTTGCCCACCTCAAAGACCGCTGGGGCGGTGCGTGGGGAGGCACCTGTGCTAGTGGCAAATCTGCTGGCCCAGCTCGCCGGTAAGCCTCTTCAGGCCCGCTACGACGGCTATAGCGTCTGCCCGCTGATCACCGGTTACGACAAGGTCGTGATGGCCGAATTCGACTACGACCTGCAGCCCGTGAGCTCCTTTCTGATCGACCCCACTCGCGAGCGCTGGAGCATGTGGCTGATGAAAACCAAAGGTCTGCCCTGGATTTACTGGAACAGAATGCTCAAGGGGCAACCCCATGAGAGCCGCTTCCTCAAGCCCTTCAAGCCACTGATGCAGGCCCTTGGACTGTCCTACAAGGGCGAACCGTCCGCCAGCTGAGTCAGCTGGTGCGGGCCAGTTCATCTAGCTGGTCCTGCATCTCTGCCACAACCCGCCTGTAGCAGGCCTGCACGTAGGTCCTGTCGCGACTGGCGGCATGGCCGCTGCGCTCGAACCGGATTGGCCGGCAGACCCGCGTGTGGATCTTGGCCGGCAGTGGCAGGTTGGGCAGTGGCCCCACGGCCAGGCCCCACGGCAGGCCGAGGTAGAGGGGAAAAACCTCGGGGTCGATGCCGAACAGCCATGGCAGGCCGCGTTCATGCCAGCGCTGCATCGGTTCGTAGCAATCCTCCAGGACGATCAGAGTGTCGTGGCTGCCCCAGGAGATCAGCGGCACGATCGGCACGCCGTGACAAAGGGCCAGTCGGATGAAGCCAGTCCGCCCCCTGAACTGGATTGTCTGGCGCAGGCGGTGCGGCCGGAAGGCGTCCTGGCCGCCGCCGGGGAACACCAACAGGCTGTCGCCTCGTTCCAGCACGGTCAAGGCCCCGCGCGGGTAATAGGGAATCGCCCCGGTTCGGGCAGCCAGTTGCGCCGCCTGGGGAAACACCTGCCACACCTTGGGATGGGCCAAGCCATAGACCCTCCGCTCCAGACCGATGCGCCAGAACCAGTCGAACATCAGCATCGGCAGATCAGGACTGGCCAGCCCGCCGTTGTGGGATCCCACGAGCAGCAATTGTCCTTCGCCAGGTATGTGCTCCCAGCCGCTGGTGCTCACCCGGAAGTAGTGGCGGTAAAGCCATTCCCAGAGCGGCATCAGGCGCTGGATAACCTCTGGATCGCGCTCGGCCCCAGGTTCAGGGCCCGCCGTTCGGCCTTCAGTCATGGGATTGGGTGAGGCCACCGCGTGAGTTGTTTGCCATGACACCGTCCATTGGTGGTTCTCTGCGCCTGCGCAGCCTGGTGGCCGAGATCCAGGTGCTGATGCTGCTGGTGGGGCGACTACCGCTCGACCGGAGCCAGCCCGGCGGCATCAAACACTCCTTCGAACAGCACCGAACTCAGGTAGCGCTCCCCGGAGTCAGGCAGCACCACAACGATCGTCTTGCCGGCGAAGGCCTCCTCAGCGGCCAGGCGCAGGGCCGCCACGGTGGCGGCCCCGCAGGAGATGCCCGCCAGTATGCCTTCCTCGCGCATCAGCCGCCTGGCCATTGCCACTGCCTCCTGGTCGCTGACAGCCTCAACTCGATCCACCAGGTCAAGATCGAGATTGTCGGGCACGAAGCCGGCGCCGATCCCCTGGATCTTGTGGGGCCCGGGCTGGGGTGGTTCGCCAGCCTTCGCCTGCGCGATAACCGGGCTGTTCACGGGCTCCACCGCCACGGAGAGCAGCGACTGCCTTCGTGTGGTCTTGAAGTAGCGGCTCACCCCGGTGATGGTGCCGCCTGTACCGACCCCCGCCACCAGTACATCCACCTTGCCGTCGGTGTCATTCCAGATTTCCGGTCCGGTGGTGTCGTGGTGGATCTGGGGATTGGCAGGGTTTGAAAACTGCTGAAGGAGTACGTATCGCTCGGGATCTGAAGACGCGATCTCATTGGCCCGTCCAACCGCGCCGGTCATGCCGAGCTTGCCCTCGGTGAGCTCGAGCCTGGCGCCGTAGGCGGTGAGGAGCTTGCGACGCTCCAGGCTCATTGTTTCCGGCATCGTCAGCGTCAGCGGAATCCCTCGGGAGGCGGCCACGAAGGCCAGAGCAATGCCGGTGTTGCCGCTGGTGGGCTCGATCAGCTCTTTGCCGGGACCGAGTCGACCCTCCTTTTCGGCCTGCCAGATCATCGCGGCACCTATCCGGCATTTGACCGAATAGGCGGGATTGCGTCCCTCGATCTTGGCGAGCACCGTGGCCCGGCTGACACCGACCACCCGATTCAGCTTCACCAGTGGGGTGCGGCCGATGCTCAGGCTGCTGTCAGCGAAAATCGACGCCATCAAGAAAACCGGAACTCTGGGAACCCTCGCATCCTCGGGCCATCAAGATCAATTGCCGGTCTCGGCCTGAACGCTCGATCGGCGCAAATGCTGCCAGACTTGGAAGGCCAGCAGCAGCACCAGCGCTGGAACGATGACCCAGAGGGTGAAGCTGCGCAGCGGTGACGCCAGGGCCGGAACGGTGAGAGGAAGGATCTGCTCCACCAGATAAAGACCGTAAAGGCCAACCAGAAGGATTCCTTCCTGCCGGGAAATCACCCCCCCGGTCCAGAAAATGGGAAGCAGCGCCAAGGTCGTGGCCACCATGATCGGAAGATCCCGCTGGACCATCGCAGGATCCACGTTCAAACCTCTTGATCCAGAGATAAAGGCGCATCCCCCCAGGATCACCAGCTGGTTCAGCAGGTTGCTGCCCACCACATTGCCGATAGCGAGATCGGCCTTGCCCTTGAGGGCCGCCATGATCGATGTGACCAGTTCCGGCATCGATGTGCCTGCCGCCACGATTGTGAGGCCGATCAGGGTTTCACTGACCCCAAGGCTGAGCGCAATGGCCGTGGCTCCTTTGACCAGAATCTGGGAACCCCAAACCAGCAGGCCGAGTCCGGCAGCCAGCTTCACCAGCGCCGGCAGGTAGCCACCCTCCGCTTCGGAGGAATCGATGTCACCGTCACCGCCGGTGGGCCCTGCTTCCCGGGCCGTGCGCGTTTCCCAGATGGTGTTGATCACCACCCCGGTCAGCAGGGCCAGGCCCGCCTGCCAGGTGACCCTGCCTGTGGAGGCCATGCCCCACACCGCCATAGACACCGCAAGCAACACAGGCACATCGCGGCGGATCAGGCGGCTGTGCACCCTCAGCGGCAGGATCACGGCACTGATGCCCAGCACCACCAGCACGTTGAAGATGTTGCTGCCCACCACGTTGCCGACCGCAATGTCGTCAGCGCCCTGCAGGGTCGAGAGAAGGCTCACGAACAGTTCCGGGGCGCTTGTTCCCATCGCCACCACGGTGAGGCCGATCACCAGCTGCGGCACGCCCAGAAGCAGTGCCAGGGCCACCGAGCCTTGGACGAACAGTTCTCCACCACCAAAGAGCAGGAGGATGCCCACGAGGATCTCGATCACGCTCAGCAAACTGGTCTCCACGGGGATCCCGATTATGCCTTGTGATAGCAGGGAGGAGAAGCAACCTTGGCCTCCAGCTGGATACCGCCCTGCTGTGGTCAGCTCACGATCGCCGGTTGTATGCGTTGTCACCAGGCTGACGGATTGTCACATCCTGGGCTGATCATCCCCATCGCCCAGATATTGGACGTACCTCTCTCTTAACGTCCGACCCAATCATCAGTAAGAACAGTGTGGCCATAGCCCGCCCGATGAGCTGGTTGAACCAGATCAGTTCACAACACATCAAAGGGGATGTGTTCGGCGGTCTCACGGCAGCGGTGGTGGCCTTGCCGATGGCCCTGGCCTTCGGTGTCGCCTCCGGTGCCGGCGCGGTGTCGGGCTTATGGGGCGCGGTGCTTGTGGGTCTGTTCGCCGCACTCTTCGGCGGTACCCCCACCCTGATCTCGGAGCCAACCGGTCCGATGACGGTGGTGATGACAGCGGTGATCGCCAGTCTGACGGCGAAGGCATCCAGTCCCGAACAAGGACTGGCGATGGCCTTCACGGTGGTGATGATGGCCGGGGGGCTCCAGATTCTGTTCGGCTTCTTGAAGCTGGGCCGCTACATCACGATGATGCCCTACACGGTGATTTCGGGCTTCATGTCCGGCATCGGTTTCATCCTGATCATTCTTCAGTTCGGTCCTTTCCTCGGTCAGGCCATTCCCAGGGGGGGCGTGATGGGCACGCTCAAGGCCCTGCCCCAGCTCATCCCGGCCACGCATCTGACGGAGCTGATCCTGGCGTTGGTTACTGTCGCGATCATCTGGTTCACGCCAGCCCAGGTGAAGCGGTTTGTCCCTCCCCAGCTGTTGGCGCTAGTGGTGGGAACGCTGCTGTCGCTCACCCTGCTCAGTGGCGACGTCAGCGCGGAGGTGCAAGGGATCCGCCGCATCGGCGAAATCCCCAGCGGATTCCCCCAGCTGGTGGTGCCCCACTTCGAGCCAGGCCTGTTGCAGCTGATGGTGGTCGATGCTTTTGTGCTGGGTCTGCTGGGTTGTATCGATGCCTTGCTTACCGCCGTGGTGGCCGACAGCATCACCCGTACCGAGCACAACTCTGACAAGGAGCTGATCGGCCAGGGACTTGGCAATATTGTATCTGGTCTGTTCGGTGGCATCGCTGGTGCCGGCGCCACCATGGGCACCGTGGTGAACATTCAGACGGGGGCGAGATCCGCTCTCTCGGGCATCACTCGTGCCCTGGTTCTGATGGTGGTGATTCTTGGGGCATCAGGGCTGGCTGCTTCGATCCCGATGGCTGTGCTTGCCGGCATTGCCTTCAAGGTGGGTTTTGACATCATCGACTGGAGCTTCCTGCGCCGGGCGCACCATGTCTCAATGAAGGGGGCGGTGATCATGTATGGCGTGATCCTGCTCACCGTCCTGGTGGATCTGATCGCAGCAGTTGGTGTGGGCATCTTCGTGGCCAATATCCTCACGATCGAGAAGATGAGCACCCTTGAGACCAAGTCAGTGAAGGCCATCAGCACCGCTGACGACGATCTCAACCTGCCTGAGAATGAAAAGGCCCTGCTGGATCAGGGAGGTGGCAAGGTACTGCTGTTCCAATTGATCGGACCAATGATCTTTGGTCTGGCCAAGACCATCTCCCGCGAGCACAATGCAATCCAGGAGTGTGATTCGATTGTGTTTGATCTCAGTGAGGTTTCGCACTTGGGGGTCACAGCTTCCCTGGCCCTCGAAAATGCCGTCAAGGAAGCCCTGGAGAAACAGCGCAATGTTTATGTGGTGGGCGCTGAAGGCACCACGCTCCAGCGCCTCAAGAGCCTGAAGGTGTATGGCCTGCTGCCCCCCGATCATGTGGAGCTCAGCCGGGCGGAAGCCCTGGCCGATGCTGTCAACTCCCTGCCCAAGGTCGGCATTGCCTGAAGCCCATTCCCAACTCACACTGGAGTAGGAAATTCAGGACTGCAGCACGAAGCCCCAGGTGGTGGCCTTTACGCCAGGAAGATGGGGAAGAAGAAGATCGCCGTGGGCCATCAGGTTAATCTGACCAAGTGTTTTGTACTTATTCAGGCTCTTAGTAACGGTCACCCGGGTCAGTCCAGTCAGTTCAGCGAGAATCTGGTGGGTCAGATTCATATCCTCCAAGGAGAGACTGTGCCCTAAGCTATTCACTCGTCCGAACTGGGCAGCCAGCCAGCGCAACATTGTCAGCAGGCGATCATCGGCCTTGCGGATCCGGCTGATGCGCATGATCTCCATCGAGCGGCTGATCTGCCGTGTGAGGGATTCGAGGAGTTCGGCATCGGTGGCTATCCGTCCCTCAAGTGAGACAGCGGAAATCGTGCTGATTTCGTTGCGGCACTCAAAGGTTGCCTGGGTGCCGAGGATGAGGTCGCCTGGCCCCCAAATCATCAAAGTGATCAGTTCAGCATCTTCATTCCAGGTGACCTGTCGAACATAGCCATCGCTGATCAACCAGCTCATTCCAGTCGGTATCACCGAGTTGGGCTTGAGTTGAAGGAATGGACAATGTCCCGGGTTGGGTGGGGGCATCACTGGACATCAGCACAATGTAGGAACTCATCCAAGGAACACAAAAACGGCCTGGTTGAGAGAGAACCGGCCTGGAACAGCTTCTCTTGTGGCTGGTTGCTGGTTGCAGCTGGTTCGTGGTTGGGCAAACCTAGAACCGCCTCAATCCCTTGGGGAGGCTGGTTCAGACAGTATCAACAATTCCAGGGATCAGCCGCGTTAATCAGTCGAGGTTTGGCTCCAACCTCAGATACAAAGAAACCACCGGTGGCAAAGGACACCGGTGGAGAGGTGGGGGGCAGCTGATTGGCCGGCTCGGGCGGGGGAGTGTGATTTCAGCTCTTAGCGTTCAGCGTCCCCGTGATCGGGAGACCCGAACAGGGACCAGCACAGGTTGCATCATTCCGCCACCGCCGTTGTCGTCGTCAGAATTGGTGGTGAGCCAGAAGGCCAGGCCGAACAACGCGAGAACGCTGGAGGCAAGCAGCAGTTCGGCCATCGATCCGGCTCAGAGTCCCCGTAACCTAGCCAGAATTCATGGCCACGCTGTGACCGATGCTGCGATTGGGTCGGTCCAGCCCGATGCCCGCTCGCAGCTGGCGTGTTTTTTCCAGCCGTTGCGCTCCGTCAGGGCCATGGCACCTCAGCTCTTGAGACCCAGTTGCTCTGCAGAGACGTTGTCAGCGCGGAAGGTGCCCATCCGCTTGAGGGTGGCGTTGTCGCCATAACCCTTGAGTGGGTATTCCTGATTGGCTTCGGCGTAGCCGCGTCCACCGCTGGTGGACGCGAAAAACTCCAGCAGTTACAGGGCAGCTGCAGGATTGTTTGAGGCGGTGGTCACACCACCTCCGCTGATGTTCACGTGGGCAGGATTGGGAAAGACCACTTTTACGCCTGGGCAAGGGCCTTGTCGGCCTCGCCACTTTCGCCTGAGAGCATCCGAGCCACGTAGTAGGTGTTCACCACTCCCACGCCGCACTCACCGTTGGCCACGGCCCGCACCAAGGGGGTATCGGAGCTGAAGAAGGGCTGGGTGGAGGCTTCAGCACGCTGGATCATCTGGTCGGCCACCAGTGGCTGATTGTAGGGACTCTGGCGGTTTCGCAAGCAGAGTTTTCCTTTTAACGCAGGTTTGGCAAATTCATCATAGGTGCGGATTGTTGCCGGATTGACCCGTTTTGGGATCACCACCACCCTCCCCACCCACCAGCAGAAGGTTCCCGGATCTGGGCAATGCCTTCGTGACCCAGTCCGATCGCATCCGCTGGAGGGCTCGTGACGGCGTCTCGAACCAGAGCCAGCAGCGGCAACAGGGCAAGGAAACAGATGGGCAGGACGGCAGCGACGAGAAAGAGACGGGTGCTCTTGCCTGGCGTCCTGGCCACGAATGAATGGCTGAGGAAGGCGACCTCCTACTTCCAATTGGCCTGTTGCATCAGCTGCACGGCTTCGCGGTTGCGCTGACCGAGCTGCTGGATCGTCACCGGAGTGGACCTGAACGTGCCAAAGCTGCGCAGCGTGGGGTTGTTGCCCCACCCCTTCACGGGATACTCGTTGTTGGCCCTGGCGTAGCCCTCGCCCGCGGTAGGGGAGGAGAGGAACTCAAGCAGCTTGCGGGCCCCTTCCGGATTGCGGGACGATCTGGTCACCCCGCCGCCGGTGATATTCACGTGGGTGGGATCGACCCACACCACCTTCACCCTCCGGGCGTTCGCCTTGTCGGTGGCGTTGTCAGAGTTGAGCAAGCGGGCGAGGTAGTAGGTATTGGCCACCGCGGCGCCGCACTCACCCTGGCCCACGGCGCGCACCATGGTGGTGTCGGAGGTGAAGAAGGGCTGCTTGACGTTGGCGACCATACCCTTCAGCCATCGCTCGGTGGTGGCTTTGCCCGCCCGCTGCAGCACATCGGCTGTGAGGGACTGGCTGTAGACACTGGCGCGGTCGCGCATGCAGAGCTTGCCCCTCAGCTCCGACCGGGCGAGATCGCCGTAGGTGCGGATCAGATTGGGATTCACCTGCGCGGGATTGACCATCACCGGCCGAGCCCGGCGGGTGAGAGCGAACCAGTGGCCGTTGGGGTCGCGCAGATTGGCCGGCACGTCTCTCCTGAGTGCGGCCGAGTTGATCGGGCGGAACAGATTCAGCCCCTGGGCTCTGACGAGGCGAGCAGCATCCACAGTCACAAGAACGTCGGCGGGGCTGTTGGCACCTTCTCGGCGCAGACGCTCGATCATTTCATCGTCCTTGCCTTCGATGAGATTCACCCGAATACCAGTTTCACGCGTGAACTGCGCGTAAAGCTCCTTGTCGGTGTTGTAGTGGCGGCCCGAGTACACACCGATTTCGGATCCTTTGGAGGACTGGGCCAATTCTCCGCCCATCTCCTGGGCAGCCACCTGGGGAATGGAGTCAGCGGCCGTGATGGAGGCGGTGAGAACGAGCAGACTGGTGACAGCCTGCTGGATTGGACGGGAACAGAGGGGCTTTGCCAAGATTGACGGCGGGATTGAACGCCTTGACGACGCTTCAAACGTAGAAATGACCGAGTAGAGTACCTCGCTTCAATGGAACAAGACTTGGTGATTTTTGTGACCTGATCGGATGTGATTTAGGCAAATCCCCGGCCCGGGTCCTTGGCCACGCAGGCCTGAAGCTGGCGGCGCAGGCGCTGGTGATACAGATTCTTACCGATCAGGACCAGCTGGTTCTTGCGCTCACCATTCCAGTCAGAGTCGTCGATCGAGAAGCGTTTGCCAGCCAGGTGGAACACATGACGGCGCTCGCTTTCGTTGAACCAGAGGATGCCCTTGGCCCTGAACACCTCCGTGGGAAGCTGATTGTCAAGGAAGTTCTGGAATTTGCG
Organism: Synechococcus sp. J7-Johnson; assembly: GCF_024345795.1. Lineage (GTDB taxonomy): Bacteria > Cyanobacteriota > Cyanobacteriia > PCC-6307 > Cyanobiaceae > Regnicoccus_A. The sequence goes on along the minus strand of NZ_JAGQBU010000023.1, from coordinate 10,257 downwards.
CAAGGCGAAGGGTCCGTCGCTGGAAAATGAGAGCGAGGTGAACCCCTCGATGGCGAGATGGTCGGCCGGATGCTCGTAGGAACCCTCTTGGTGCTCATGGCCATGCTCATGGACATGATCGTGGCCGTCATCGTGGTTGCAGTGACCATGATCGTGGTCACAGTCGCCGTGGTCGAGATGATCGCTTGCCTGGGCTCCAGCGACTGCAGATACGGCTGTGTCGCTACTGGCCACCACCCGGTCGGATTCGAACAGGCCCACGCTCAGCAGTAGTGGCAGGGCCACGTCTCCCTTGACTGAGCGCAGGATGCGTGCATCTGGTTTGAGGTTGCGCAGCAGAGCTTCCAGCTGCTGCAGCTTCGTCTCGGGCACCAGATCACACTTGTTGAGCATCAGGATGTCGCCGTAGATCACCTGGGCACGGCCCACTTCGCTCTCAAAACTGCTCGCTTCGAAATTCTCGGCATCGATCAGGGTGATGATCGAATCCAGGCGGGTGCTGTCACGCAGCTCGCTGCCCAGGAAGGTCATCGCCACCGGCAGAGGGTCGGCCAGGCCGGTGGTTTCCACCACCAGATAATCAACGGGCTCGGGGCGCTCGAGAATCCGCTCCACTGCTTCCAGCAGCTCTCCGTTGATCGAGCAGCAAATGCAGCCGTTGCTGAGCTCCACCATGTCTTCACCGGTGGCGATGATCAGGTCGTTGTCGATGCCGATCTCACCGAACTCATTGACCAGAACGGCGGTCTTGAGGCCGTTCTGGTTGCTGAGGATGTGGTTGAGCAGGGTGGTTTTGCCGGCCCCGAGGAAGCCCGTCAGGATCGTCACCGGCAGACTGGTGGGGCTCGGATCCTCACCCCCCCCCTTGGCGGGAGAGGACGCGGGACGAGCAGGGGCAGTGCGGGTCATCACGGGCAAGCGGGGGCGACATTCGCCTGGTGCGGGCAGTCTGGCGCCAAGGCCGTCGATGGGGCAGAAGAGTGGGCACCAGGCCTGGGCGCCAGTCCCGGAGTCTTCCCCCCACAGGACTTGCCTCAGCGCTGTTCTGGGGGCCTTGTTGGCTTGGTTCAGAAAACCGCTGCCCCCAAGGTTACCGCCCCCCAACCCGGCCTCCGTCAGAGCCCTGCCGGGTGAACCAGGGCAGTTGTCCCAGCCGGTGACAACACCATCACCACGCTGCTTTGACCGTTGACCCTGGCCCAGCGATTGGGCTCAGAACGAGAAGCTGGTCTTGACCAACCCGCCCAGTTGGCTGAATGAGCTGTCGCTGGGGGTGTCCTGGCCAAGGGGACGGCTCAGATAGAACAGCGCCGGGGTGACCGAGATGTTGTCGGTGACCTGAAGTTTGTACCACCACTCCCAGACGAAATTGCCGTCATCGGGGCTTTCGCCTCCGCTCAGTGCCGTGGCGAATACCGGCTGACCTACCGCCATGCCCAACGTGTTGCCCTTGAGCAGCACATCGGCCCACTCCAGACCCACCATCCACGACTGGCTGGCTCGCAGTGCCCCGCTTCCGGGATCTGAGCTATAGGAGGTGGTGCCGTATCCCCAACCGGCGCTTATCGAGGGGATCCAGCCAGATTGTTCAGGCTGCCAGTAGCCGCTTAGCCCGAAGGCATTTGTGCGGCTGGAGGACGGATCTTCGAATGCAGCGGTGGCGAATGGTGTGGCCCCTGGGATTGCCACGCCGTTCTGAACGTAGTTGTAGATGGCCGCCACGGCCCAGCGATCTCCGGCGTAGGCCAGCTGGGCGGTGCCGGTGCTCTGACTGTTGCCGTTGCCGAGTCCGCCACGGCTGGAGTCACCCAGAAACCCTGTGGCGGCCACATAGGCGGCGCTGAAACTCCAGCCGTTGCTTTGCCACCACAGGCCCGCGCCGGGTCCGGCGTTCTTGCTGTAGTTGAGCGTACTTCCGTTGAGGAAAAAGAGATTCAGAATCGGTTCAGTGACATAGGCGCTCGGCCAGATCGCCAGCATGTCTTCCTGCCCGAGGCGCCCGCCGATGGTGGCGGTGAAATTAGTGCCGATCGGGAACTGGTAATAGAGCTTGTCGATCCCAAGGGAGTCGGGGCCCGATGCTTCCTCGAAGGCAATCTCCAATGTGGAGAGGTTGCCGGTTGGCCCCGCGCCACCGAAGGCACTGGTGCCGAAATTGCCGGCCCGCAGAACTGTCCGCAGCAGATCCTTGCCGGTGAAGCTGGTGTCGAGCACCAGCTGCAGGTCGTAGTTGAAGGTGGTGGCGCCAACTTCCCGGCTGGCCGCATCCCGCAAATCGGTGGCACTGCCGCTAAAGGCATTGGCACCCACCACGAACGTGGCCAGTCCACTGAGCTTGGTGGTGGTGGAGAACTGGTTGGCCTCCAGCTCGCCGACCTTGGCCTCGAGGTTGTCGACGCGGCCGCGCAGGATGGCGAGCTCCTTCTCGAACTCCTTGAGCAGGCGGCGCAGCTCATCGGTCACCTCGGTGATCCGATCGAGGCAGGCGTTGAGCAGAGCGGCGGCTTCCCAGCGGCTCAGCGGCTTCTTGCCGCGGAAGGTGCCGTCGGGATAACCAGCGACGCAGCCGTAGCGCTCGATCAGGTTCGAGAGCGCCTGGTAGGCCCACTCGGTGGGCTGCAGGTCGGAAAACTGGGTGATGCTGGTGACCTGGTCCTGGCTGTTCTGACCGGAGCCGGCGGCGTACTGGTTGATGCCGTCCAGGTTCATGGCGATTGCGGAGGCACCGAGCGGGGCCACTGGCGCCAGCACGGCAAAGGCCGCAGGAGCGATCCGGCGAAGCAGGGAGTGCATCATCAACTTGAAAGTTTTGAAGAAAGAACTGGAAGGAGGGGCCTGACAGACCAGTCAGATCGTTAAATTCTTTGAGGATGATAACGGTTATCGCTCTGGCCAGGGCGCTGCTGCGGTGGGCATGTCTTCGCAGATGGGTCTCAGCTGATCCGCGACCAGGCCTGCACCAACGCCTCACCGCCCTTGCGGTCACAGCTACCCCCCCAGCCCTCCACGATCGTGCAGGTGTTGCGCACCAGGGTGGCCATCAGGCTGAGCGGGGTATCAGGCCCCATCGCCAGACCATCGGCGGCCAGTGGTACCGGGGCGATCGGCACCCCGCTGAGCTCGCTGATGCGCTGCAACGCCTTGGCAGGGGGGATCTGCTCTGCGAACAACCGAGGCGTGGAATCGGCATTCAGAGCCTCGATCACCTTGCGGAAGCCTTCCGGACGCAGGGCATCGCTGGTGCTGGTGGCATCCACCAGGGGCAGCTCCTTCAAGCCGTATGCCTGAGCCAGGCTGGCAAAGGCGCGGTGACTGCTGGCCAGAGCGGGCCAGGGCCTGGGGATGGAATCGAACTGAGCACGGTTCCAGGCATCGAGGCGGTCGAGCTGCTCGGCCATGGCCTTTGAACGCCGCTGAAAGTCCCCGGAGGCAGCTGGATCGAGGCGGCCGAGCCGGTCGGCGATCACTGCCGCCATGGCCGCCGCCTGGCGTGGGTTGTGCCACACATGGGGGTCGTAGTCGCCGTGGTCGTGACCAGCGCCATGGTGGTCTTCAGCGCTGTGGTCGTGGTGGTCTGTGGATTGGCCGCTGCTGGCTGGCGTGAGCCTCAGGGGTTGGGGGACGGCCTGCTCGGAAACCGCTACAGCCCCCTGCAGAGACGAGAGCGCTGGGGTGAGGTCGAAGCCACTGATCAACAGCAGACTTGCGTCGGTGATCTGGGCTTTCTGATCGGGTCTGAGCCGGAAGTCGTGGGGATCATCTGCCGGCTGCAGCAGACAGCTCACGGCCAGTTCGCCGCCGGCCAGCCGCTGGGTGAGATCGCAGAGCACCCCATCGGCGGCCACCACCCGGGGCTGGCCTGTGGGCGGGGTCTTGCTGGCTGCGGTTGAGGTGTCCGGGCCCCGGCTGCAAGCCAGCAGGGAGAGTCCAAGGCCGGCACAGACCAGGAATAACGCCGGGTTGAGCGGGTGGCGCTGATCGGCGAGCCGGGAACCAGGGAACGGGGCCAAGTCTCACCGATGACAATATTCGACGATAACAGTTCTCATTTCTGATGAGATCAGCGTTTGCCTGGCGCCGGCCTGACGGCTCCTGCGCGCCCCGGTCCTCGGTAGGTTGCGCCAACCCATCCCCCGTGCCAGTGCCGATGGCCCTCGAGGTCCGCCATCTCAGCGTGCGCCGCGGCGAAGGGCTGGCCCTGGAGGACATCAGTTTTCGTTTGGAGCCCGGCACTCTCACGGCTCTGGTGGGACCCAACGGCGCTGGCAAGAGCACCCTGCTTCAGGCGATCGAGGGCCAGGTCCCCCTGCTCTCCGGTGAACTGCTGCTTGACGGCGCACCGCTCACCCCCCGCCTGGCTCGGCGCCAGCTGGCCCTGATGCCCCAGCGTGGTGAGATTGCCTGGCAGTTCCCGATCAGCGTGCGTGAACTGGTGGGTCTTGGCCGGCTGGTGGCCGCCCGGCCCGGCTGCTGTGCCGTGGAGGCCGCCCTGCAGCGGGTGGGGATCGATGGCCTGGCCTCACGCCGCCTCGATCAGCTCTCCGGCGGCCAGCAGCAACGCGCCCTGCTGGCCCGCCTGCTGGTGCAGCCCGCCTCGGTGTTGCTGCTGGACGAACCCTGCGCTGCAATAGATCCCCCCTCACGCACCCAGCTGCTGCAGGTGATGGGCCAATTGAGGGATGCCGGCTTCATCCTGCTGGTGAGCAGTCACGACTGGGGCCATGATCTCGACGCCTATGACCGCGTGCTGGTGATCGACCGCCGGCTTCTGGCCGATGGCCCCCCGGCCTCGGTGCGCCATTCCCTTGGTGATTTGCGCCTGGGCAACCATCGCTGCGGCTGAATGGTCGCTTCTTCAGGTGTCCTCAGGGGCGGATTGGCGACAAAGGGAGCAGCGACCGAAATACTCCAGGGTGTGGAACAGCAGCTCAAAGCCATGGGCTGCCTCTGGTTGCGGCTGGATGCCATGCATCGGACAGTGATCAAGCGGCAGCGTCAGGCCGCAGGAGACGCAGGTGAGGTGATGGGTGTCCCTCTCCCTGGGGGCATAGAGGGCCTCACCGCTGGGGAGGTGGCGGCAGCGGGCCAGGCCCAGGCGCTGGAGCTGGCGCAGGTGCCGATAGACCGTGGCGAGCCCGATCGGCTGGCCGTTGAGGCGCAGGCGCTGATGCAGATCCTGGCCGGAGAGCTCTTCGGAGCTCTCTCGCAACATCGCCAGCACACTCACCTGCTTGGCGTTCAGCTGCTGAGCGGCTGCCTCGGAATCCATCGGTGTCTGCTCGGGCCCCTGGTCGGGATCCTATGCAGACCGGTTCATTCCCATCGCCCCGCAGCCGCCCTATGAGCCCGTCCTGGTGGATGCTTCCCCTGGCCCTGGCCCTGCTCAGCGGCCTGCTCTGCCCCCTGGCTGGCACCCTGCTGCTGGTGCAGGGGCGCCTGTTTCAGGCAAATCTGATCTCCCATGCGGTGCTGCCCGGCCTGGCAGTGGCCATGGCGCTGGGCATCGACCCAGGCCTGGGTGGTGTGGTGAGCGGGGTGGCCGGCGCCCTGCTGGCGGAGCGGTTCAGCCGGCCCGGCAGCTCCGGGGGTCGTGGCGATGAGGCGGTGCTGAACACGGTGCTGGCCGGATTCCTGGGCCTCGGGGTCCTGCTGATCCCCTTGCTGCGTATCCGGGTGAACCTTGAAGCGGTGCTCTTCGGAGATCTGCTCGCGGCAGGACTGCCGGATCTGCTGCGCACCGGCCTGTCGCTGCTGGCGGTTCTGGCATTGCTCAGCTTCCGCTACCGCCAGCTGGTGTTTCTCGGTGTGGACCCCCTGGGCGCGGCCAGTGCCGGGCTGGCGGTGGGGCGCCTGCGCCTGCTGCTCACCCTTGTGACCGCTCTGACTGTGGTCAGCGCCATGACGGCCGTGGGGGTGGTGCTGGTGATCGCCCTGATGGGGGCTCCGGCACTGCTGGCCCTGCAGGGGGCGGTCAGCCTGCGCCAGGCCCTGCTGCGGGCGGCGTTGATCGGCGCGCTGCTGGCTGGCTGCGGCTTTCTGCTGTCGATCCAGCCCGCCATCAACCTGCCTCCTGGGCCCCTGATCGGAGTGCTGAGCCTGCTGCTGCTTCCCCTGGTGCTGAAACTGCGGCGCTGAGCAGTGGCATGGGCACTCAGCCTGGAGGCAGCCAGCTCACCTGACGCACCGGACCCTTGAGCATGGTCAGCTCAAGGCTGGTGGCATCGATCAGGCCAGCCTGGGGTTCAGCTCGGGAGCTGCCCAGCGCAGGTGCTGGGAGTTGCAGGGGGCGCAGGGCCAGCAACAGGCGATCGGTAGTGGGGTCGTAGCTCAGCCCCGTGCCCGGCTCCAGTTCCCAGCCCAACAGACGCTGTCGCCGTTCGCCCCCATCGCGGCTGAGGGCCAGCACGGTGAGCACAGGCTGCTCGATTCCATCCAGCAACAAGGCCCAGACCCGATCGCCACCTCTTGAGCAGGCGCTGGCCAGCAGTGCCTCCTGGCCCAGCCAGAGGGTTTTCGGTGCCTGGGCCGGCTCCACCAGCTCCAGGGAGCGGCGGAAGTCGGGCCAGTGGCGGGGGGGCAGGGGCCGCCCCCCCACCGGGCGGAAGCTGCTGAGGTCGCGGCTGCCGGGTAGCAGCTGGCGGCGGGCCGGGCGCGGCGGCAGGGTTCTCAGAGCCAGGCCATCGGACTCGGGCACGATCATGGCTCCTCCCTGGGGCACCAGGGCGATCGGTCCACGGGGGTCCAGCCCCAGACTCCGGCGGCTGCCGCCGCGCTCCCACAGCACCACCTCCTCCTGGGGGGGCTCAGGTCCCAGGGCCTGGGCTGCGGCCTGCACCAGCAGATCGCCACTGGCATTGCTGCTCAGGCTGGCGAACACATAAGCGTGGGTACTGAATGGCTGCAACCGCCCCGCCCGGGCTGAGCCCAGGTCGCTGGAGCGCCTGGTCAGGTGGTTTCGCTTCAGCTCGAGTTTCCAGACCTGGTGTTCCCCCTGCTGGTTCCGGCTGACCAGGCCAAGACCCGAACCATCTCCAAGGGCGACGGACTGAGTGATTGCCGGCCACACGGGCGTCAGCGGTGTCCAGGCCCCAGAGGCTGTGAGCAGACGGACCTGCTCGCCCCCATCCACCGGAACCACCGCCAGAAGGTCGGGGCGGGGATCCCAGAACCAACGCTGGGTGGGAAGGGACAGACCTCGCTTGTCGCGCCCGGCCAGCCGAAGCTCCAGAGGTTGTTCGATGCGAGCCCCGACGGCCGGCAACAGCAGCAGGGGGTTGCCCTCCCCCTGGATCGTGAAGGGAAGCGGCGGCTGCAGCTTGCTGCTTGTGGTGACGCTTGAAGCCTGAATCGGCCGGCTGAAGCGCAAGCTCAAAGCCGCCGGCCCTGAGCTGGCGCTGGCCTGGCGCAGTTCCAGAAGGCGCGGCGGCCGGTGCCAGAGAAGCTGCTGCTGCAGTACCGCCACGGCGGCGGCGGCGATCAGCAGCAACCTCAGGCGCTTCTGCCGACGCCACCAGCGCAGGGGCGTCGCCCTCATGGCTCAAGCGGCTGGCGGGGCCGGGGGATCGGCACGACACGGCTGGCCTTGACCGCACTGCGCTGGCGTCCGCCGATGGTTTCGCTCACCATCACCCCCTCCAGCCGCAGCCACTGGTCGGGGCGGGGCCGGGGCTGATCGGGAGGCCAGCGCACCGGCAGCCCCACGGGTACGGCATCCACCAGGCAGCAGCGCACCAGCAGGCGCGCCAGGTGCGGCTCCTCACCTTCGATGGGAAGGACGAAACCGCTGATGCGTACGGGATCACCTGCGTGGAGACGCGGATCCGGTTCGCTGCGCAGCAACCGCACCCAGTCGGTGAGGCTGCGTTGGGCCGGCGGGAGCACAAAGCTCAGGCCAGGTTCCTCCAGCAGGTTTGCCTGGCGATTGGCGGCCAGATAGGCAAAAGAGGGTCGGGGGGGCAGGGCCAGCACGGCCAGGGCCGCGCCGATGCTCAGCAAGGAGGTCCAGCGCCCGCTCGTGCGGCTGCCATCCCGCCAGCGACCGCTCAACTCCACAGCGGCCAGCAGCAGCAGCAGGAGTCCACTGGCCCAGACGAGCGGATGGAACACTGCCCGAAGCAGCAGATCGAGTCGTCCGCTGAGGTAGCTCTGCAGCAGCGCAATCCCCCACAGGCCCAGAGCCAGGGCCTTCAGGGGGCCAGGCGCCAGGCGCCGGAGCGTCAGGGAACGCTGGGGCCTGGAGCTCAAAGAAGGATCAGGTTGACCCATTGACCGATCAGCAACACCACCAGGGACGCAGCCCCCGCCGTGAGCAGGATGGCGCGGGGCCGCAACAGGATGCTGAACAGCCCAACCAGCTTGAGATCCATCACCGGCCCCAGCAGCAGGAAGGCCAGCACCGCCCCTGGGGTGACCTGGGCGGCAAAACCCAGGGCCAGAAAGGCATCCACGCTGGAGCACACCGACACCACCAGGCTGAGCAGCATCAGGCTCAGAATCGAAAGAGTGGGAGCACCACCCACCGCAATCAGCCACTGGCGAGGCACCAGGGTCTGAACCAGGGCGGCGATGGCACAACCCATCACCAACAGCAGGGCCAGCTCCAGAAACTCGGTGCCGCCGTGGGAGAGCACCTGGCCGAGGGGGGGGCGCCGGCTCGATCCCACCACGGCTGTCGCGGCGGAGCTGGCCGGCGCACCGATCAGGCCACTGCGCCGCTCCAGCAGGGTCACCTCTTCCAGAGGCTGACTCAGACGCCGCTCCTCCAGCAGGGCCGGCTGCAACAGCTGGCTGTCAGGCAGGAGCCGCAACAGCGTGGCCAGAGCCACCGCGATCAGCACGGCCCCCAGGGGCCGTGCCGCCAGCAGCCAGGGCTGATCAGGAAAGGCGGCCCAGGTGCTGGCCAAGACGATCGGATTTAGAACCGGAGCCGCGAACAGAAACCCCAGGGCGGTGGCGATCGGCGCACCTTTCACCAGCAGATGACGGGCCATGGGCACGTTGCCGCATTCGCAGGCGGGCAGAGCAAACCCCAGGGCCGCCCCGCTCAGGGGGCCCAGCAGCGGGTGGGCAGGCAGGTCACGCACCCACTTCCCCCCAGGGCTGATCCAGCGGGCCAGGCTGGAGAGAGCCACCCCGATCAGCAGAAAGGGCATCGCCTCCACCAGCAACGCCTGGAACAGAGCCCAGGTGGTGGCCAACCGCTCCACACCCATCACGCGCAGGTCAAGGATTCTGTGATCAAGGAGCGAGGGCCACTGCTCCAGCAGCAGGTCATCAGCATTCACCAAGAAAGTTTGAACTGCCCACCCTGTGGACCCAGCAGGCGAAGCTAAGGCTGCGGCTTAATCTCAACCCAAGAATCTAGGGCCCCACTCGAGAATGGAGAGATAAATTGCATCATTGCCCTACTCAGCGGGAGGGCAGTGCCTTGAGGTCTTCTCCAGATCCCATCACAACAAGCAATTCTCCTTCTTTAAGGATATGGGATGCCGGTGGGTTGACGGTCAGCTGATTTTCCGGGCCGACAGCCAGGACCGTGACATTGTGGTTCTTACGCAGATTCAGTTCACGCAGAGACTGATCCACGAAGGCCTTTGGCACACGAATCTCCTCGATGCAGTTGCGATCATCGAGTCGCAGCCGTTCCAACATGTTCGGGCGAACCAGTTCAAGTCCAAGTCGGTGACCCTGCATCTTTGAGGGATACACCACCCGATCGGCTCCAACGCGCTGGAGCATCTTCATGTGAAGGTCGCTTGTAGCACGGGAAATCACCTGCTTCACTTTCGTCCCATCGCTATGCTTTACAACCAGAGTGGCCGTGATGCTCGCCTCGATTGGCTCACTGATCGCCACCACGACTGTGTCGACTTCCAGAGCCCCTGCTTCACGCAGGGCTTCCTCATCAGTGCAATCCACAACTCTGGCCTCGATCGAGGGATCAATCAGACGCACTGCATCAATTGCACGCTGGCTGGCATCAATTGCCAAAACAGACGCACCGTTCTGAATCAGTTCGTCACAGACTGCTGACCCGAAGCGGCCGACTCCGATCACCGCGAAGCTTCCGCATGACGAAGGTTCCTCAAGAGCCCATTGCCACCAACCGTTGCTTGTTGCCATCACTTAAGACCTCAGATGAAGACTTCTTCGCGGGGGTAGCCGACCCTGGACTGGGGTCTGCTGCCATAGAGGGCTGAGAGCAGCAGCATGATGCCCAGCCGTCCAACGAACATTCCCACCATCAGCACCAACTGC
>NZ_JAGQBU010000022.1 GCF_024345795.1 Synechococcus sp. J7-Johnson | reverse complement strand
GTCGCGTCCTCTTTTTGGCGCAGATCTGCTCGTAGTCCGTAAAGCCCAGCTGGAGGGGGGCGGCCATCCGTTCCAGTCTCAGTCTTGGATCTGGATTGATTTTAGCCGGTTTTTCAGATGTTCCCTAGAACTTTGCCCGCACGGTGAAGGCATAGTCACCGCCGGGCTCGAGCTGGTAATCAACCTGGAGCAGAAAGCGCAGCAGGGCGTCCTGGATCAGGGCACGGCCCAGGGAGGGCTCCACCGTCAGCTCGCCCCGGCCGAAGGCCCAGCAGAAGGTCCATTGGAAGCCGCCGGCGGCCACCTCGCCTTCCAGTAACTGATGGCTGAAGCTCTGATGCAGCACCCGCAGCTGGGCGGTGGTGGCGGGCAGGGGGCTCACGGGATCAGGGAGCGGGGCGGTGGGGCCAATTCAGCGTCAGGCAGAGGTGGGCTGAAAACTGTTCAGGCGGTTGCCGGCCCTTTCGTAACCCCAGCGGCGGATGCAGCTGACACCATCAAGCACCTCGTTCAGAACCTGTTGCAACAACGGCAACTCGTCAGCCTCGAAGCGGCCCAGCACATGGGAAATCGTACGGGCTCTGCGCAGAGCTGGCTCCAGCGCCGGAGCACCGATGCCGATGCGCAAGCGGGCGAAGTCTTGGGTACCCAGGTGAGAGATGGTGCTGCGCAGGCCGTTGTGGCCGCCGGCACTGCCGGAGCGGCGCAACCGCAGGCGCCCCAGGGGCAGGTCCATGTCGTCCACCAGTACCAGCATCTGATCTGGACGGAGCCCGAACCAGTCGAGCGTGGCCCGGATCGAGCGGCCACTCTCGTTCATGAAGGTGCTGGGCTTGAGCAGCCGCAGCCGATCTGGTCCCTGGCCGAGATCAGCGATGGTTCCCTGAAGCTTGCCATTTGCCCGAAAAGTGACTCCATCGCGGCGGACGAGCTGATCAAGGGCCATGAAGCCCACGTTATGGCGGGTCTGGGCGTACTTCTCGCCGGGATTGCCGAGGCCTACGAGCAGCTGAAGGTCGGCCGATGGTACAGAGATGGCGCTCATCGCGGGCACCTGCCGGGAAAAAGGCAGGCGGCGGGGTGCTGCAACAACGCTCAGCTGGATGCAGGGGCGTTGGGCGGCTCAGACGACTGAGCGATGGCCTCGACAACTGTGCCAACCTCGGCAGGGTTGATCTCAGTTGTGCTGGCCTCGGCAACGTTGCGCTCAGCATCAGCAGAAGCTGCGACCAGGGACTCGGCCGCTATGGCTTCAGAACCAAGGCTGCTGGCGGCCACGGTTTCGGTGTCGACAGCCTTGCGGAACTCCTGCTCGAACTCGCGCGAGGCCGACTGGAAACCCTTGAGGGTGCGGCCGAGGGTCCGACCCAGCTCCGGCAAGCGCTTGGGTCCGAAGACCAGCAGACCAATGGCGGCAATGACCGCCATCTCCGGAAGACCGATCCCGAAGAAGTTCATGGAGGAGAGACCTCAGGGAAACGGCAGCAGCGGGGGGAAGTGACGATCCCGACGATCAGCCCATGCCGTTCCAGTTGACGGTGATGCCGTCGAGGAGCAGGGAACGGTTATAGAGCTGCAGGATCACCAGCAGAAAGACAAGAAACAGAGCCATTGCGACACCCATCACCGGGGTGGTTCCCCAGCCAGGCACGACCTTGCCGTACTCGGAGTTGAGAGGGCGCAGCAGATCTCCCAGGCGGGTGCGTTGGGCCATGGCTGTGGTGTCCTCTCTGGCACAAGGGATTGGATCGTTATTGTAAGGGTCGAGCGGCAGCCGGCGCAGCCCTCGTCGAGTGTTGTTTAGGTCCGATGCCTCCCAGGAGGCATCGCCTCTAACGCCTCGCTGCCTCGACGCCGCACCCCGGGCTGAGTCCGGCCTGTCCTCCAGCAACACAACCCGTGAGCGAAACCTCTCCAGCCATCCCTGTGGCGATCACCGTTCTGGTAGCGCTCCTCGCCCTCACCGGGTACGGCGTGTACACCGCCTTCGGGCCACCCTCGAAACAGCTCACGGATCCGTTCGACGACCACGACGACTGACCCGCCAGCTGGCCAGCTGCCACGGCCCCAGGCGAGTGGAGGTTTCGACCACTGGCCCGCCACTCTCCGCTCCGGCAGCCGCAGTGAGCGGATCGCCCACCCCATTGATCCGCTCCAGCACCGCCCACTCGCCTCCCAGCTCCAGCTGCTGACGGCAGGGAGAGAGGTTCTGTACCGTCAGCCGAGCCAGGTCGCGGTCGCCATCACAGACAAGGCTGATCAGGCGCAGGTCGGGATGACCCAGCTGCAGCACCGATCCCGGCTCAGCTCCGGCCTTGGCTGAACCCCTGGCCGGCCGCAGCCAGCACGGCTCGCGGAAGCGCACTGCCGCCGCTGCCACTCCGGCCTGACGCCAGCCCTGCAGGCAGGGCATCAGGGCCAGACGCAGACGCTGGGGGCCGTTATCGGCACCGGGGTCGGGCCAGGTGGGTCCGCGCAGCAGCGAGACCCCGAGGGCTTCAGGGCTGCCTGAAACTCCCTGGGGCCCATCCAGCAGGACCGCCAGGCAGCCAGTCGAGGACTGGCTCGCCAGCCAACTGATCGCCGGCACCTCCCAGCGGCTGGCTTCCCGCGGATTGGCGGCCGCAGCGATCCGCTCGATCACTCCGGCACTGGTGTCGGCAGCCCAGCGCACAGCCTGGTGCTGTAGAGGCAGCTCCAGGCGCAGCAGTTCATGCCGCTGGCGCCAGTCGACCCGCAGGTTGAGCTCCAGCCAGGGGCAGCTGGCCCGCAGCTGCAGATCGAGGCGCAGGGCGCTGGCACCGCAGCGGCCGTGCCAGACCAGGCGGCTGCAGAGCGGACCGACCTCCGCCAGTACCGGCCCTGGCTCCCAGTGAAGGGGCAGAGGGTGCTGGCGGTAGTCGGCGGCCAGATCCCAGGCATCCCAGAACTCACCGCGGTCGATCCAGCGCCGCCATTGCAGCGGCTCAGCCAACTGGGGGCGGTGATCGCCCCCCCAGAGCTGCTCGAGCCCGAGCGGGCCGAGCTGGGCCCAGAGCAGACCATTGCCCAGCCGCCAGCGCTCGCCGGCGACGAGGGTCTCGAGCCGCACCGGATTCACGATCGAGGCGTCGGAGCTGGCCAGCGGCAGACTTGCCCCAGGCCGCTGGCGCTGACGCAGGAGCTGCAGGGCCGCCACACCACCAGGGGATGGCAGCTGCACCCAGTGACCGCCGGATCGGGCTGGCTGCGACGGCAAGGTCTGCTCCCCGAGGCTCCAGTTGCCAGCCGGCAGGCGCATGGTGAGGGGAGCCGCCGGCAGGGGCTGCAGCTGGACCCACCACCACGGTTCCAGGTCGCTGAACCCCGGCTGGCTGGGGGCCTGACGGCTGGAGGACTCCAGCCAGGCCCGCAGCGCCCGATCACGCCGGCGGGACGCCCCGCGCCGCGCCGCCCGCCACTGGGGTTCGGCCTGCTCGAAAACCTCCGGAATGGAGGTACCCGGCAGGATGTCGTGGAACTGCTGGAAGAGGAGATCGCGCCAGCCGGACGACTCCGGACGCTCGTCAGGCTCCCCGAGCAGAACGGTGACGAGATCGGCCTCGCGCAGCAGCCGCTCCAGGGTGCGGTTGTGGCGCTTCTGGTCGGGGCGGCTGGTGGCACAACCCCGATGCAGCTCCAGATAAAGCTCATCGCGCCAGACCGGCAGCTGGCTGCTCAAGGGCTCCAGCCGCTGCAGGTAGTGGCGGAGGCTGCCGTGCCGCTGGGGCGCAGTGGCAGGGTCGTCTCGCCAGAGGTCGAGCTGGTCGAGCATTTCACGGGTGGGACCGCCGCCGTGGTCCCCCACCCCCGGCAGCCAGAGGGCCTCGGCGTCGCCCGTGGCCCTCTGCCATTCCAGCCTGTAGCGCTCCATCGCCAGGGGATCGCCATCCGTGCCGATCGGGGCGCTCATCAGGGCCAGCACCTCGGCGCCACAGCGGCTGCGCCAACGAAACAGCCGGTGCGGGAAGGGGTTGGTGGCGTTCCAGGCCAGCTTGTGGGTGCAGAACCAGCGCACACCGGTGGCTTCCGCCACCGCTGGCAGTCCGGCGGCAAAGCCGAAGCTGTCGGGCAGCCAGGCCAGCTGGTGCTCCCACTCGGGAAAGGTCCGGCGGCTGTAGGCCTGCCCCTCCTGGAACTGCCGCAGCAGAGAGGCCGTGTCCACCAGCACGCAATCGGTCTCCACCCAGGGCCCATTGATCGGTTCCCAACGGCCGGCGACCATGGCCGCACGGATTCGCGCGAACAACTCGGGGCGGTAGCGCTCCAGCCAGGCGTAGAGCGCCGGCGTGGAATGGCCGAAATGGAGCTCGCGGTGGTGCTCGATCAGATCCAGGGCCGAGCGGAAGGTGCGCTCGGCGGCCTGCCAGGTGTCGGCCACGGGCCAGAGCCAGGCCAGGTCAAGGTGGGCGTGGCCAAGCAGGTGGAAGCCGCCGGGGTTCCCCGGCCCGGCCCGCCGCAGCTGCTCCAGCTCCAGCCGGGTGGCGGCCAGCAGTCCGTCCGGATCGGCCGGATCCAGGGGCTCCGCCTCGATCCGGCTGAGCATCAGGGCGCCATCATCGTGAATCGGGCTGCGCAGCTCCAGCTCCAGGTGCAACGGCTCCCCCTGCCACCAGCGCTGCGGCAGGGCCCAGCGGCAGGAGCTGTCAAACAGGTCGCCGCGGTGGACCGTGCGTCCGTCAACCCGAAGTTCGGCGGCGTCGGCCCACCAGCGCAACGCCAGGCGGGCCAGGGCCGGAGCCCGGCCGCGCCAGCTGGAGGGACAGCTCAGCTCCAGCACCAGACAACGGGTCTGCCCGCCCCGCGGCCAGGCGATCAGACCACGGGCGTGCCAGTCAGGGCGATGGACCCGGGCCCAGGGGTCGGCCAGGGCTCCCTGCCAGGAGCCATCAGCGCCACGCCGCTGCCAGGCAGAGAGCAGGTCCAGTCTCGAACGTGATCGAAACGTTTCAATCTCGGGGGGAAGCTGGGGATCCAAGCCCTGCGTCATCGATCCCGGCCATCAGTGACCCATAGGATGATGCGGCTGCCGCAGGGTCGTTCAGGCCCCACCTGGCGCCTGTCACTGCCTGTCACCCGCCGGACGGAACCATGCTCGCCCTCAAGATCTCCGTTTATTCGGTCGTTTTCTTCTTCATCGGCATCTTCGTGTTCGGCTTCCTGGCCAGCGATCCCAGCCGCACCCCCAGCCGCAAGGACCTCGAAGACTGAAATGCCATCTGCTCAGGGTGGGGTCACTGCATCAACCCACCTGAGCCGAGCACCAGCATCAACAGGGGCATGGCAGGATCGGCCGCGGTCCTGGAGATGTGGTGCCCTCAGCAACGCTTATCCGGTGGACCATCGGACTGGTGGGTGCGGCAACTCTGGCGACACCGGCGGTGAGCCGGGCCCAGACCCTGGACTCAGATTCCCCACCGGCACTCCTGAGCGGAGCCGATGTCAGCGAAGCCGACACGCTTGTCCCTGGGGGGCAGTCAAGCAGTTTCCCAGTGGGATCAGGCGGCGCCAGCGCTGAAGGTAATGCAAGCGAACCCAGCAGCGAACCAAGCAAAGCCGAACCCCAGACCGCACCGATCGCAAGTCCGGCTGAACCGGCAGCTGCTGAACCAGCTGTGCCCGCAGAAGCAAGTGGAACAGCCGCCTCAGAGCCTCCCGTCAAAACCCCTCCCAAGGAACTGGAGATCAGCGCTGATCAACAGGGGTTCGACCTGGTGATCAACCGCTACGTGGCCAGCGGCAATGCCAGGGCCGTGCTGGCCGGCGGCCGGCTGATGGCGGATCGCCTCGAGTACGACACCATCACCCGCACCCTTTACGCCACGGGCAGCGTGCGCTTCTGGCGTGGCCAGCAGTACGTGCAGGGCAGCATGCTCCGCTACGGCCTGATCGAAGGAGAGGGGGAGATGGAGGACGTCTACGGAGTTCTCGATCTCGAAACCAGCCTGGAGGATCTCGACGTTGAGCAGGCCCCCTCCCTGCCGCTCCCCGAGCCCCAGCCGATCGCCTGCCCGACACTGCTGCCCGAGATTCCCGACTGGCACCCCCACCCCTGGAGCGCCACCCTCTGGGGCGGGCAGATGTTCCACTCCGATTTCGGCCAGACTTTCTTAGGCCAGGGTGTGTTCCGGCCGGAGCGGGTGCTGGGCGCTGGCCTCCAGAAGCGATTGATCAAGGCCGGCCCCTTCGCCCTGGAGCTGGACTTCAATGCGCTCGGGCACTGGGCCTCAGCCCAGAAGGGCGGGCGCTACATCGCACCCTTCACGGCCTCCGAGGTGGCCAACCTCTCCACCTCCGCCCAGACCTTCGGCGAGTTCACCGGCGGGATCGGGCTGCGGGCCTGGCTCCAACCCTGGCTGAGCCTGGGCTTCGTACAGGGGGTGAGCCTCAACACCAACCTCAGCAACTACGAGAACACTTACCGGGAGAAGTCGGCCCGTTTCCTCAACTATCTGGGCTTCGAGATCGAAGGATCCTTCTCGCCCCAATGGTCGATGGTGGGACGGATTCACCATCGCTCCGGCGCCTTCGGCACCTACAACGGCGTCAGGGAGGGCAGCAACGCCTACCTGCTGGGCCTGCGTTACCGCTTCGGCAGCGATCCAGCGCCGCAGGAAGACCCTCAGGCCAATCTGCGGCCGGCCAAGGGCTGCCCCAACCGTGGAACGGAGCCACCAGATCGCCCCCGCTCCCTGCCGGAGGCCCTCGAGCAGGTGGCCATGGGCGGCGAGGCACCGGTGCCGGCGCCAGACCCATCTACGTCAGGCAGCAGCCCTGATGGTGCCCAGAGCGCCCCGAGCGGGTGGACAGCGTCGTTCCGCGCCATGCGCGAGCAGGAGCGTCAGCGCGCCGCCGCCGCCGCCGCGATCGAGCAGCGCATCTCTGGAGTGAGACAACGGGAAGGGCTGGTGATCGAACGCCGTCGTCAGGCGGGTGGCAACGATGACGTGGCCACCGATCAGGACAGTGACTTCGGACCGTCCCGGCCGCCCCAGGTGAGGCGACTTCGCTCGGAGAGGAACCGCCAGGCTGTGCAGGGCACCCTCACCCATCTGCGCTACCAGGCGGCGAGGATCGTGCTGACGGCCAACGGCTGGCGCAGCGACCGTGCCAGCTTCAGCAACGATCCCTTCACGCCGGCCCAGTCGTGGATGGATGCGGATCAGGTGGTGGTCAGCCAGGACGCCAACGGCGATCTGCTGATCACCTCCAGGCGCAACCGGCTGATTCTGGAAGACCGCCTCGCCATTCCCGTGACCTCGCGCACGCGCATCCGCAAGCAACAGGAGGTGGAGAACCGCTGGGTGCTGGGCGTGGATCAGGAAGACCGGGACGGCTTCTACGTGGGCCGGCGCCTGCGGCCGATCCGGATCGGCGAGAAGGGAACCCTGGAACTGGAGCCCCAGTTCATGCTCGAGCGCGCCTACCAGGGCACCACCGACAGCTATCCCATCCCAGGCGGCCAGGCTGGCGGCCCCTCGGTGAGCCAGGACAACACCCTGGGCGACCTTTTCGGCCTGGAAGCCCGGCTGAAGACGCCACTGCTGGGGTTCGACACCAGCTTGAATCTCGACATCTCCACCTTCAATCCCGAGAACATCGCCAACGGCACCCGCAGCTGGGGCCAGCTGGATCGCAACATCAACCTCCCCCTGGTGGGCTCCACCACGGCCCGTCTGTTCGGGGCCTACCGCTTCAGGATCTGGAATGGATCCCTCGGCGAGCAGGACATCTATTCGGCCTATGGCGCCTCCCTGGAGAAAGAAGAAACCCTGCCGAACTGGGGCAGGCTCACCAACCGCTACTTCTGGCGGGTGGGCCTGGGTAACTACCAGAGCAACGAATTCCTCAGCAATGGAGAGGAATCCAGGAATCTTGCCCAGCTCTGGCGAGCCAACGCGGTGGGATCACTCAACAGCTCCCTGGAGCTCTGGCGGGGCCGGGCCCTCCCCTCCAGGCCGGATGGGGCCCTGCGCTACTCCCCCGAGCCGCTCGTGCCTGGCCTGACCCTGAACACGAATCTTTCTGGAAACGTGGCCTATTTCGGCGACGGCAGCTACCAGAACACCTTCTCGATCTCCGGTGGTCCCACCCTCACCCTGGGGCACTTCAACAAGCGCTACTTCGATTTCACCCAGCTGACGGTCACCGGCGGCATCACCCTGCGCAATGGCCTCAGCCCCTTCGGTTTCGACGCGGCGGTCGATCTGGGCACGGTCGGGATCGGGCTCACCCAGCAGATCGTCGGTCCGCTGCTGTTCAACGGGGGGATCGGCGTCAACGTGGACCCCGCCTCGCCGAACTACGGAGAATTGACCGGGTCCTACGTGGAACTGCGCTGGCAGCGCCGTGCCTACGCCTTCAGCGTTTTCTACAGCCCCTACGAGGGCATCGGCGGGGTGCGGATCCGCCTGAACGACTTCGGCTTCAAGGGGACAGGAGTGCCGTTCGCCCCCTACCGTCCCGAGCTCAGTGGCGCTGGTGGCGGAGCAGGCCGGAACCCGTTCTGAACCTCAGACCGAGGTGAAACTGGCCATGTAGGGCAAGCGTGCCGCCGTCCGGAGCAGCTCCTCATCGTGGGACAGCAGCTGGCCAGTGGCATTCCACTGGCCACTGAGCAACATCTGCCGGGGGCCGGCCGCCAGCTCCAGGCTCCACCGCTGGGTTGACTCGGCGGCAGCGCCAGGGGACTGGCTATGGATCTCCGCCGTGGCCAGATCCAGACTGAAGTGGCTATCCGGCTCGCAGAGGGCCGCCTGCTGCAGCGCCAGGATCGTGGCGTGATCACCGCTGAGGCAGGGGATCCCCAGAGCCAGGCAGTTGCCGAAGAAGATCTCGGCAAAACTCTCCCCCACCACGGCACGGATCCCCCAGCGCATCAGAGCCTGGGGAGCATGCTCCCGGCTGGAGCCGCAGCCGAAGTTGCGGTTCACCACCAGGATGCTGGCCCCTTGATGCTCGGGGCGATCGAACGGGTGGGAGCCCTCCAGCTCGAGGCGGTCATCGGCAAACGCCCCCTGGGCAAGCCCCTCGAAGGTGACGCACTTGAGATAGCGGGCCGGGATGATCCGGTCGGTGTCGATGTCATCGCCGCTGACAACAACGACGCGGCCCTGAAGAACGGGGATCGGGCCGAAAGGGAAGGGGGAGTCGCTCATGGCAGCAGGGAAGGTGACATCGCCACGGGCCTGGTTTCGGCAGGAGCAGAGGCGAATACGCATAGGTTCTCCAGCAGTTCGCGCACATCACTCACATGGCCGGTGACAGCCGCCGCAGCCACCATTGCCGGGCTCATCAACAGAGTTCGGCCTGAGGCGGAGCCCTGGCGACCCTTGAAATTGCGGTTACTGGAGCTGGCGCTGATCTGGCGGCCCTCAAGCCGATCCGGATTCATCGCCAGGCACATCGAGCAACCGGGTTCACGCCATTCGAAGCCCGCCTCCTGAAACAGCCGGTCAAGCCCCTCGGCCCGGGCCAGGGCGGCCACCTGCTCGGAGCCAGGCACCACGAATGCCTTGATCCCCGCAGCCACCTGGCGGCCACGGGCCACTGCCGCAGCCGCCCGCAGGTCACTGAGGCGGCCATTGGTGCAACTGCCGATGAAACAGACATCCACAGGCAGACCGAGAATCGGTGTGCCCGGGGCCAGGTCCATGTAGCGGTAGGCCTCCTCGGCAATCGGGCGCTCCTCGGCGGCCATCTGCTCAGGGGTGGGCACCGTTTCATCGACCCCGATCCCCTGCCCCGGGGTGATCCCCCAGGTGACGGTGGGGGCGATCGTGCCGGCGTCGAAGCGCACTTCGTCGTCGAACACGGCGTCCGGCCCGCTGGCGAGGGAGCTCCACCAGGACACAGCCTGGTCCCAGGCCATCCCCTCAGGTGCGAAGGGCCGACCTTTGATATAAGCGAAGGTGGTGGCGTCGGGATTGACGTAGCCGCAGCGTGCACCCCCCTCGATCGCCATGTTGCACAGGGTCATGCGCTCCTCCATCGAGAGGGCGTCGATGCAGGATCCTGCGAATTCATAGGCGTAGCCCACACCACCCTTCACCCCCAGGCTGCGGATCACGTGGAGGATCAGATCCTTGGCGAACACGCCCGGCTGCAGGCGGCCCTCCACCAGGATCCGCCGCACCTTGAGCTTGTTCATCGCCAGGCTCTGGCTGGCGAGCACATCGCGCACCTGGCTGGTGCCGATACCGAAGGCGATCGCCCCGAAGGCGCCGTGGGTGGAGGTGTGTGAATCGCCGCAGGCGACAGTCATGCCCGGCTGGCTGAGACCCAGCTCCGGCGCGATCACATGGACGATGCCCTGGCGGCCGCTGCCGAGGCCATGCAGGGTGATGCCGTGCTCGGCGCAGTTGCCCTCCAGGGTGGAGAGCATCTCCTCGGCGAGGGAATCGGCAAAGGGACGTACCTGAGAGGTGGTGGGCACGATGTGATCCACCGTGGCCACAGTGCGCTCGGGATGGCGCACACCCAGGCCCAGCTCCTTCAGGGCGGCGAAGGCCTGTGGGCTGGTCACCTCATGGATGAGGTGCAGGCCGATGAACAGCTGGGTGGACCCTCCGGGCAACTCCGCCACGCGGTGCATGTCCCAGACCTTGTCGTACAGCGTGCCGGCGCTCACCGTGCCCTCCAGGCCCAAGACAAATCAGCCTAAGGCGAAGGGATCTGGAGATCAGCCTGCGTCTCGGCCAGCAGACGCAGACGCAGGCGGTTGAGAGCCTCGCCGGCGCTGACCGTCTGGATCCAGTCGCGGCTGCGGCCAGCGCCGAAACGCACACCCTCACTGGCGTTGCCCCGGGGCCCCGCCAGGGCGATGTGCACCAGCCCCACCGGCTTCCCGGGGCTGCCACCACCGGGGCCGGCGACGCCCGTGAGCGCCAAGGACCAGGTGCTGCCGGTGACCCGCCGCACCCCTTCGGCCATGGCGATCGCCACCGGATCACTCACCGCCCCGTGGGCCTCGAGCATGGCGGCGGGGACACCCAGCAGCGCTTGCTTGACGGAGTTGGCGTAGGCGATCACACCGCCGAGGAACACATCCGAAGCACCGGCCACCGCCGTCAGGGCTGCGCCCAGCCCACCGCCGGTGCACGACTCCGCGACGGCCAGCGACTCCCCCCTCCGCCGCAGCAGCTCCAGGCAGAGGGAGGCCTGGCTGTCGTCGTCGACTCCGTAGAACCAGGACCCCAGCCGAAGGCGCAGCTCGGCTTCCACCGGGGCCAGGAGCAGCTCGGCCTGCTGGAGCGTGGGTCCCTGGGACGTGATCCGCAACTTCACCTCACCCGTGCCGGCGTAGGGAGCCACGGTGGGATTCGTCAGATCCAGCAGGTCGGCCACCTGCTCCGCCAGGAGCGACTCCCCCGCCCCCCAGAAGCGCAGGATCCGGCTGGCGAACACCCCCTCGACAAAACCATGTCCGCGCAGCCAGGGCGCCGCGGTTGCTGCCCACATCGCCCGAAGCTCGGAGGGCACTCCGGGAAAGGTGAGCAGGGTGAAGCCGGGCCTGGGGGTCCAGATCATGCCGGGGGCCGTGCCCAGCGGGTTGGGCAACATTTCGGCCCCCACCGGCAGCAGGGCCTGCTTGAGGTTGCTCGGCGACGGGGTGCGGCCCAGGGCCGCGAACTTGGCCTGGATATCGCGCCACACTTCGGGCCGCTCCTCGAGCGGGGTGGCGAAGGCAGCGGCCAGCGCCTCGGTGGTGAGGTCATCGGGCGTGGGGCCGAGACCACCTGTGCAGATCAGCACCCGGCAACGCCTGGAGGCCTCCTGCACCATGGCGATCAGGCGATCCCGGTTGTCCCCCACCACGGACTGGCGGTAATGGCGTAGCCCCAGGCCCGCCAGCTGCTCCGCCAGCCAGCGGGCGTTGCCGTTGAGGATGTTGCCCAGCAGCAGCTCCGTGCCGATGCAGAGGATTTCGGTGCCGCCGCTGGGCCCGCTCTCAGAGCTTCGGGTCACGGCCGGCATCACAGGGGAAGGATGGGGAGGAATTGGTGGTTGTGGAATCCCCCGATAACCGGCGCTGGCGCCGGGATCCCAGCACAGCGCCGATCAGCACCGCGGTGGCCAGCGCGAGCCAGAGGAAGCGCAGCTGCACATTGGCCGCCACCAGGGCCAGTGCCGCCAGCCACTGGGTGAAGGCGTAGATGAGCACCACTGTGCGGCGATGGCTGAAGCCGGCCCGCAGCAGCCGGTGGTGGAGATGGCGGCGGTCGGGATAAAAGGGGGAGTGCCCCTCACTGAGCCGGCCCATGATCACCGCCGACATGTCGGCCAGAGGCAGGGAGAGGATCAGCAGGGGGAAAAGCAGGCTGACGGTGGTGAGCCCTTTGGCCGGGCCGACGATGCTGATCGCCGCCAGGGCAAAACCCAGGAAATAGGAGCCGCCATCGCCCATGAAAATGCGGGCGGGGTTGAAATTATGGCGCAGGAAGCCAAGGCAGGCGCCGGCCAGGGCGGCCGCAAGCAGCCCTGCTGCGCTCTGCTGCAGGCTGAAGCTCACCGAGAGCAGCCCCACCGCCGCGATGCCTCCCACGCCGGCGGCAAGCCCGTCAAGGCCATCGATCCAGTTGATGGCATTGGTGATGCCCACCAGCCAGATCACCGTGGCCAGCAGGCTGAGGCTGTCTGGCAAAGGAAAGGCCAGCGACGGCAGACCGAACCATCCCAGAGGCAGATCGATCGCTCCAATGCGCACCCCCTCGCCCCAGACCACCACCGCCACGGCCACCTGGCCGGCGAGGCGCGGCAGGGGCGGCAGGGCGAAGAGATCATCGGCCAGGCCGATCACGAAGTAACAGAGCGCACCGGCCAGGGTGGTCCAGATCAGCTGGTCCCGGTCCTGAGCCAGGTTGCCGAAGCCCCCCAGGGCCCAGGTGATCGCCAGAGCCAGGGAAAACCCCGCCACCATGCCGATCCCGCCCAGCCGCACCATCGGCACGTCGTGCTGCTTACGCGGATCAGGGGCATCGAAGAGGCCATAGTGAAGCCCCATCCGGCGAACCAGCGGCACGACCAGAGCCGTTAACAGCGCCGCGATCAGCAAGGTGAAGAGGGCCGCGGCGAGCGGACTGGCGGCCACGCTCACGAGCAACGGGCAAGCATGGAGTCACCTGGGAGTGGAAACGACCGGCTAACGAACCACGGCCCGGGGCGGGGCAACGCTGGCGGCAACGTCGCGGGGGGAGCCATGCAGGGACCGCACCGAGGGCAAAGCTTAGGCAGTCAGGGTCAGGCCGGCTGGGGAATGCGGCTCGGGCCGTAAAGCGGATGGCGCTCACATAGGGCGCGAACGCGCTCGCGGCAGCGCAGCTCGATGACGCTGTCCTCGGGATGAAGCAGCCGGTCGGCGATCACATCGGCCACCTCGGCGAAGTCGTCGGCATCGAAGCCACGGGTGGTGAGGGCAGCGGTGCCGAGGCGCAGACCACTGGTGACGAAGGGCGATTCAGGATCGAAGGGCACGGTGTTCTTGTTGGCCGTGATGTTGACCTCGCTCACCAGCAGGTCAGCCACCTTGCCGGTGAGTCCGATCGAGCGCAGATCGAGCAGCACCAGGTGGTTGTCGGTACCACCGGAAACGACGGCGATGCCCCGTTCCTGGATCCGCGCGGCCATGGCCTGGGCATTGCGGATCACCTGCTGGCTGTAGGCCCGGAAGGAGGGCTGCAGGGCCTCGCCGAAAGCCACGGCCTTGGCCGCCACCACATGTTCCAGGGGGCCGCCCTGGCTGCCGGGGAAGACGGCCTTGTCGAAGCGCTTGCCGAACTCGGCGTCATTGCAGAGGATCAGTCCGCCGCGGGGCCCACGCAGGGTCTTGTGGGTGGTGGTGGTGACCACATGGCAATGGGGAATGGGGCTGGGGTGGGCACCTGTCGCCACCAGGCCGGCGATGTGGGCCATGTCAGCCAGCAGGAAGGCGTCGACGGAATCGGCGATCGAGCGGAAGGCAGCGAAGTCGATCGTGCGGGGGTAAGCCGAGTAGCCACAGATGATCAGCCTGGGGCGGTGCTGCTCGGCCAGGGCCCGGATGGCGTCGTAGTCGAGCCGGTGGGTGTGGGGATCGACGCCGTAATGGACGGCCTTGAACCACTTGCCCGAGACATTCACGGGCGAACCATGGGTGAGGTGACCGCCATGGGACAGATCCATGCCCAGGATCGTGTCGCCGGGCTGGAGCAGGGCCAGGAACACCGCGAAGTTGGCCTGGGCGCCACTGTGGGGCTGCACGTTTGCCCAGGCGGCCCCGAACAGCTGGCGGGCCCGGGCGATCGCCAGCTCCTCGATCGCGTCGACATGCTCACAGCCGCCGTAGTAGCGCTTGTGTGGCAAGCCTTCGGCGTACTTATTTGTGAGCACAGATCCCTGGGCCTCCATCACGGCCCGGGAGGTGAAATTCTCGCTGGCGATCAGCTCCAGATGGGTCTGCTGACGCTCCAGCTCTCGGCCGATCAGGGCGGCGATGGCGGGATCACCGGCCGCCAGGGACTGGTTCAGGGGCGTACCGGTGGTTTCCACCATGGTGTCGACGGAAAGGCGCGAGCTTCCCATCGTAAGAAATCATCCCCGCACAGCAGCTGGCCGGTTGGCCAAGGGCCAAATGGCTGGAGGGAGCGCGGTCTGGTCAACGCCCGGGGCGTCAACGCCAGAGTCAACGCCACTGGAGGAGAAAAAACCAAAAAAAACCGCCCGATGTCGGACGGTTGACAAGCGCGCCTGGAGAGATTCGAACTCCCGACCCTCTGATCCGTAGTCAGATGCTCTAATCCGCTGAGCTACAAGCGCTTACTTCAACATTCTCACCGCATGGGGGGGCCATTCGTCAACTGTCGCCGGGGCACAATCGAGACAGCCACCTCAGGCTCTGCGTTCCCCCTCCCCATGCCGATCCGCTGGTACGGCCCCGCCGACCCCGCCGACCCCACCTACCGCCACTACGAGCGGGTGGTGAACCTCTGCCTCCATGGCGGCCTGTTCGCTGCCTTGAACACGGGTCTGTGGTTCGTGCAGGGGCTGCGTCATCCCTGGGTTCACCTGAGCTGGCTGAGCCTGACCTGGGGGGCGGGCTGGCTGCTGCACCTCATCATCGTGTTGCGGCTGCGCCCACGAAGCCAGACCCTCGACCAAGGTGAGGTCTGAGCGCAGCCAAGTCCAGTGAGCCTGACGGGACCTGAACTCGAGGAGCTGAGCCTGGCCCTGGCTGACCGCCTCTATATCCAGGTGGCCAGCTGGCATCTCTACCTGGGCGATGCCGGTCTGGCGATGACCCTGGCGATCGAATGCGCCGCCCGGCTCGATCAGGGGCCCGGCGTCTGCGCCCGCCAGGCCCTTGAAGCGGTCCAGGTGCCGATCGGCGGAGGCTCCAGCCGCCTGCCCCTGGCCCGTCTGCTCCCCCCGGGGCAGTTGCGTGATCTCGAGGACGTCCTTGAGAACTTGGGGCGCTGAGCCCCATTGATG
The DNA here is from genome assembly GCF_024345795.1 of Synechococcus sp. J7-Johnson. Lineage (GTDB taxonomy): Bacteria > Cyanobacteriota > Cyanobacteriia > PCC-6307 > Cyanobiaceae > Regnicoccus_A. The sequence goes on along the minus strand of NZ_JAGQBU010000022.1, from coordinate 29,064 downwards.
GGTGGCAGCGGCTGAAGAAGCACGACAGTGCCGGCCTGGACGTTGCGCAGCAGATAAGGTTCAAACCCATTGCAGGCGTTGGATGCTGGTCATTGAGGTCACCAATGCCCGAGAGGTGGTCCGTCAGCGCATCGGCCCCCTGGGCGGCCGCTTGATCGGCAAGGTCGTCGACGCCGAGGCCCAGGTGGAGAAGGCCCTGATCCAGGAACTGGAGAATGCCTTTCGTGATTTCGGTATCGAGGCCCGGATCTTCTCGGTGGATGGCCCCCAGATGCTCGGACGCAGCCACCTTGAGATCCCGGTTCAGGTGCGTGAGGAGCGCCGGGTGACCCTCAGGAACCCCGGCTGAGGCGCGTGCGCACCTGCAGGACCAGATCACGGGCCTCGGGCACCCCTGCCCAGCTGGCGATCAGGCCGTAGAGAGTCAGCCCCAGGCCGGCACTCAGCGCGCACTGAAGCAGCTGGCCCAGCAGTCCGCCTGGCCAGGCCACATAGCTGGAGAGCACCCAGGCGGCCAGACCCCCCGCCAGGGCGGCCAGCAGCAGCAGCAGGCTGTCCCGCCCCCAGGCCCGCAGGGGCAGGCTGCCAAGGCGCCGTTGCAGCGCCAGCAGCAATCCGGCGCAGGTGAGCACATTCACCGCCACCGTGGCCATCACCAGCCCGGCAGCGCCGAAGTTGAACGCCGGGAGCTGGAGCCCCCAGGGGGTGGGGCCCCCGACGAACAACCAGCAGAAGATCACGTTGAAGCCGATCCCGGCCAGGGAGAAGCGGAATGGCGTGTTGCCATCACCGAGGGCATAGAAGACGCGCACGATCACATCACGGCCGAGGTAGGCAGGCATGCCGATCCCGTAGGCGATCAGCAGGCTCGTCACCAGCTGGGCCGCACCCAGGTCGAAGGCCCCCCGTTTGTAGATCAGGGCCACGATCGGACCGGCCAGACCCACCATCAGGGCCCCCAGCGGCAGCATGCTGGCGTTCGAGAGCATCAGGCCCTGGCGGATGCGGCCGACCAGGGCAGATCGGTCGGCTGGGGCCGTCAGCCGGGAGAACACCGGCAGCAGCGGCACGAGCAAGGCGTTCGAGATCAAGCCCAGCGGTGTCTGCACCAGCAGGTTGGCGTAACCCAGGCCGGCCGCCGCACCCACCATCCCCGAGGCGAAGAACAGACTGGTGAACACATTGATCTGGAGCATCCCCGAGGAGAGCGTGGCCGGACCCATCACCTGAAGCACCTCCCTGACGCCAGGGTGCTGCCAATCCCAGACGAGCTGAAACCGATTCAGCCCCTCCTTCGCCAGGGCGGGCAGCTGGATCAGCCACTGCAGCAGCGCCCCCAGGGTGGTGGTGAGTGCGAGCACCACGCCGCCGATCACCGCCGTGGCGGGCAGGGTGATCGCCGGGCCCAGCTGCCACCAGAGAATGCCGATGCCGCCGATCATCGCCACGCTCGACACCAGCGGGCTCACCGATGGCAGCCAGAACACGTCGGCGGCATTGAGAGCCCCAAAGCCCAGGCCGATCAAGCCCGAAAACAGGGCCATCGGCGCCATCCAGCGCAACTGCAGCACGGCGATGGCGTGGCGCTCGTCCCCCAGCCCCGGCCCCACCAGGGAAATCAGCGGATCGGCTCCGACCACCAGCAGCACGGTCACACCAAGCAGACCAACCCCCACCAGGGTGTTGATCGCTGCCAGCACATGGGCTCCCTCTTCGCGGGGGCGGCGGGCCAGCACGCTCACCATGGCGCTGTGGAACGGCCCGTTGATGCCCCCCAGCAGGATCAGCAGGAAACCGGGCAGTACGTAGGCGTAGTTGTAGGCGTCGTAGGCGGCTCCCACCCCGAAGGCGGCGGCGATCACCAGCTGTCGCAGCAGACCGGCCACCTTGCTCAGGGCCGTGGCCAGCGCCACGATCAGGGCGATGCGCCGCAGGGATTTCGCCATCCAGTCAGGCCGTTGGGCCCCATCCATCGGGGGATTCTCCACCCCGCCGCCCGCAGCCATAGCGACCGGCCGAGCGGCAGCATATGGGCGACTGAGCCAGCCCCCCTGGCCAGCACCCGAGTTGATGCCGGATCCGAAGCCCTGCCCCAGCCTGATCCTGCCGATGCAGAACCTGGTGGAGGGGGTGCTGCTGCGCCGCTACAAACGCTTCCTGGCCGATGTGGAGCTGGCTGACGGCCAGGTGGTGACCGCCCATTGCCCCAACACCGGACCCATGACCGGGGTGCTCCTTCCAGGAGAACGAGTGCGCCTGCGCCACGACCCCAGGCCCGAGCGCAAGCTGGCCTGGAGCTGGGAGCAGGCCCTGGTGACGGGCAGTGACGGCCAGGACTGCTGGGTGGGGGTGAACACGGCCCTGCCCAACCGGCTGGTGCGGGCCACGATCGAAGCGGGCTGCCTGGAGCCATGGCTGGGACCGATCGACTCGATCCGCGCCGAGGTGCCCTACGGGCAGAACCGTCGCAGCCGGATCGATCTGCTGCTGAGCCCTGCCGACGCCGCCGCCGACCCGCGGCCGATCTACCTGGAGGTCAAGAACACCACCTGGAGCCGGGGGGAGCTGGCTCTGTTCCCGGATACGGTCACCGAGAGGGGTCAGAAGCACCTGCGTGAGCTGATGGCCGTTGGACCAGAAGCCCGCGGCCTGCTCGTTCCCTGCCTGAGCCGCGCCGACGTGACGGCCTTCGCGCCGGGGGATTCGGCCGATCCCCGCTACGGCGAGTTGTTCCGGGAGGCCCTGGCGGCAGGGGTTGAGGTACTGCCCCTGCGCTACCGCTTCAGCGCCGAGGGCGTGAGCTGGCTCGGCGTGGCCGAGTTGATCCCCAGCGAACCCCCGGCACCTCCCAACGCAAACGGATCAGAGGTTTTGTAGCGAACGCCACCAGCGATTGGTGCCGCACCGTGCACTTTTGCCATGTAGGAACGCCCTTGGGCGTGATCCATCCTCTCTCCGCAAAATCCTGTGCGACGTTCCGCTCCATGACAGTTGCTCCTCACGCCCCTGGGCGACGCCGGCCGCGGCGTCTTCAGGAGGCGAGTCTGCTTGAGGCTCCCGAACTGCTGCTGCGCAGCATCCGCGGGCTCTCCAATTCCCGCACGCTCACCTGGCTGGCCTGTGTGCCCCTGGCCCTTTTCGGCCTCGGGGTGTTTAACCTCTCCGCCCACGCTGCCGAGCTTCCTGAGCTCACCCCGGCCTTCCTGATCAACAATGTCTGGCTGCTGATCGCCGCCATCCTGGTGATCTTCATGAACGCCGGCTTCGCCATGGTCGAAGCCGGTCTCTGCCGCCAGAAGAACGCCACCAACATTCTCGCCAAGAACCTGATCGTGTTCGCTTTGGCGGCGAGCGCCTACTGGCTGATCGGCTTCTCGCTGATGTACGGCGAGCCGGTGATTCCCGGTTGGCTCTTCTATGGCAAAGGAGGACCACTCGGCCTCTTCTTCGACCCAACCGTCACAGCGGACATGGTCAAGAACGCCTCCCTGGTGCCGTCAGTCGATTTTCTCTTCCAGGTGGCCTTCGCAGGCACCTCCGCCACGATCGTTTCGGGTCTGGTGGCTGAGCGGATCAAGTTCGGCGAGTTCGTGATCTTCTCGCTGGTGCTGGTGGCCCTCATCTATCCGATTGCGGGCAGCTGGAAGTGGAATGCAGCCGGCTGGCTAAACCAGATCGGCTTCATCGATTTCGCCGGTTCCACCTTGGTCCACACCGTTGGTGCTTGCGCTGGTCTAGCCGGAGCGATGATCCTGGGACCCAGAATCGGTAAATTCGAAGGTGGCAAGACCCAGGCCATTCCTGGCCACAACCTGGCGATTGCCACTCTGGGCTGCCTGATCCTCTGGATCGGCTGGTACGGCTTCAACCCGGGATCTGTCCTGTCTATGAACGAAACAGTTCCCTACATCGCCGTGACCACGACCCTCGGGGCCGCAGGTGGGGGCATTGCTGGAACAATCTTCTCCCAGCTGCATTCAGGCAAACCCGACCTCACCATGACGATCAACGGCATCCTGGCCGGTCTGGTCGGGATCACCGCTGGCTGCGATGGATTTTCGATGCCGGCCGCCTGGGTGGTTGGGTTCATTGCCGGCACCCTGGTGGTGTTCTCCGTCAGTTTCGTTGACAGCCTCGGCATTGATGATCCGGTCGGTGCCTGGTCGGTGCACGGCACCTGCGGCATCTGGGGAACCCTCGCCGTAGGTCTGTTCAGCACAGACAAGGGCCTGCTCCTTGGCAAGGGTTTTGCCCAGCTCGGTCTTCAGATCCTTGGTTCCCTCACCTACGTGATATTCACCCTGGTCACCTCCTGGATCATTTGGTCTGTCCTTGGAGGTCTCTCCGGAGGCATCCGCGTCACAGAGAGAGAAGAGATCGAAGGTCTCGATATCTCCGAGCACGGGATGGAGGCCTATCCCGACTTCGCCTCCACGACGAACTGAGCCCCTGGCTCTTCCCGTTCCGACCGCATGGTCGTGACTGGCCCCGGTTCCCACCGGGGCTTTTTTTCCGCCCGATCATGGCCCTCAGCCCATAGAGTCGGCGCCTGCATGCCTTGCGGCGACGCCATGGACACCCGCGCCTTCAAACGCTCGCTGCACCACTCCGAGCGCTACAACCGCCGCGGTTTCGGTCTGGGTGAGCAGGTGGCAGGGAGTCTCGAGCAGGCCTATCAGAGCGATCTGATCGCCGGTCTGCGGGACAACGGCTACGAGCTGCGCCATGGCCGTCTCACTGTGCGCCTGGCTGAAGCCTTCGGCTTCTGCTGGGGCGTGGAACGCGCCGTGGCAATGGCCTACGAAACCCGGCGGCACTACCCCAGCGAGCGGATCTGGATCACCAACGAAATCATCCACAATCCCTCGGTGAACGCGCATCTGCGCGACATGAACGTGTTGTTCATCCGCGTCGAGGAAGGGGTCAAGGACTTCTCAGAGGTGGGCGTCGGTGATGTGGTGATCCTGCCCGCCTTCGGTGCCACCGTGCAGGAAATGCAGCTCCTGAACGAGCGCGGCTGTCACATCGTCGACACCACCTGCCCCTGGGTCTCGAAGGTGTGGAACACAGTGGAGAAGCACAAGAAGCACGCCTTCAGCTCGATCATCCACGGCAAGGTGAAACACGAAGAAACCCTCGCCACCAGCTCCTTCGCCGGCACTTATCTGGTGGTGCTGGATCTGGCCGAGGCCCAGATGGTCTGCGATTACATCCTGGGCAAGGGCGACCGCGAGGCCTTCATCACCCACTTCGCCAAGGCGTCCTCCCCGGGCTTCGATCCCGACCTGGATCTGGTGCGCGTCGGTGTGGCCAATCAGACGACGATGCTCAAGAGTGAAACCGAGGAAATCGGGCGCATGTTCGAGCGCACCATGCTGCAGCGCTACGGCCCGGCTGAGCTCAACGACCACTTCCTGGCCTTCAACACCATCTGCGACGCCACCCAGGAACGGCAGGACGCCATGTTCTCCCTGGTGGATGAACCGCTCGATCTGATGGTCGTCATCGGCGGGTACAACTCCTCGAACACCACACACCTGCAGGAGATCGCCATCAGCCGCGGCATCCGCTCCTTCCACATCGACACACCCGAGCGGATCGGGCCCGGCAACCGCATCGAGCACATGCCCCTTGGCGGCGATCTGGAGGTGGTGGCGCCTTTCCTGCCGGAGGGCCCCCTGCGCGTGGGCATCACCTCAGGCGCCTCTACTCCCGACCGGGTGGTTGAGGACGTGATCCGCCACCTCATGGAGCTTTGCGGCAACTGAAGGCGAATGCGGGGAGCGGCTGAACGGAGCCCCTTCCAACCCTCAGCTCCGTGGCTGTCACAACGGCCCCGGTCGCCCACGCAAACTGCAGTTACATTGATTCATCGTCTCCCGCCATCACGGGGTACTTGCTTGGGCCTCGAGGAGATCGAACAGTTTTGAGCACCGCTCTGTCCCGCGACGCCTCGACAACCGTGGCCTTTGCCCAGGATCCGGAGTCTGCTCAGTGCCCGCCAGCAGAAGCCCTGCCCCTGCGCCACAGCGACGATCTTCGGGTTCGCCGGTACAGCAGCCGCTTCGCCGATGTCATGGAGATGCGGGCACCGTCCCACTCCGTAGCCACCTATCTCGACCACCACGATGGCTGGTTCCGCCGTTGCGCGGCCCCGATGACGGTGCAACCGCTCGGGCCAAATGGCTATGCCCTGACCCTGGGGCGCTTCGGCAATTTCGGCTTTGAGGTGGAACCCACCATCGGGCTGGAGCTCCTGCCCCAGAGCGAAGGCATCTATCGCATCGTCACAGCGGCCTTGAGCGCCCCTGACGCCAGCCTGCAGGAGATCTACGACGTCGAATTCAACGCCGCCCTGCAGCTGGAGCAGGATTCAGAGGTCGAGCCTGATTCAGGGACAGAGGCCGGCATCCTCACCCAGGTGCGCTGGGAACTCGACCTGTGCGTGTGGATCCGGCTGCCAGCGGTGATCGGCCTGCTTCCCGACAAGCTGGTCCAATCCAGCGGCGATCACCTGCTGCGTCAGATCGTGCGTCAGATCTCGCGCAAGCTCACCTGGAAGGTCCAGGAAGACTTTCACGCCACCCACGAGCTGGAATGCCCGCCCCGACGCCGAGCCCCCTTCTGACAACCTTCTGAGCAGGGCCTCAGCGATCGGTCCAGATCTTGTTGACGATCTGCATGCCAGTGACTGCCTGCCAGAGGAACAGGGTCATCAGGGTCATGTTCAGACCGACGTGGGCTTTGCGGGCAACCAGATTGCCCTTGAGGATCAGCGGCGAGAGGGAGGCTGCCACGGCGATCAGGCAGACCATGCCGATGCCCACCAGCAGGTGAGGACTCACGAACAGCTTGCCGTTGTTGAGGTAGGTGACGGCCATGCCGCCGAAGCTGCCGAGCACCGTCACCGCCAGCACGATCGAGCCGATCTGGAAGTGGCGCTGACCGAACTTACCCTTGATCAGCTCCTTGCGCTGCTCCGCATCGGCGGTGCGGGTCTTCTTGGCCTTGATGCCCAGGAACAGGGCATAGCCGGAGAGGGCCAGCAACGCCCACATCAGCAACGGGTGCAGGAAATTGAGGAAGAAGGGAAGAGTGTCAGGCATGGTCACGGAGTAGAGCCATTGGCAGCGAAACTACTGTTCCATAGTCTCCCTGTGCTGTGCCGTTTCGTGCCGGCAGCGCGTCCGTTCAGTGCAGGAAGTGCCGGCGGCCGGTGCAGATCATCGCCAGATCGAGCTGGTCACAAGCCTGGATCGACTCCCCGTCGCGCATGCTGCCGCCCGGCTGGATCACCGCGGTGATCCCATGCTCCGCCGCCAGCCGCACGGTGTCAGCGAAGGGAAAGAAACCATCACTGGCGAGCACCGCTCCCTTGCTGGAAACTCCAGCCGACTCCAGGGCGAGCCTGGCTGAGCCGACCCTGTTCATCTGGCCGGCACCGATCCCCAGGCTGACCCCGGCCCTGGCCACCACGATCGCGTTGGAGCGCACATGGCGCACTAGGCGCCAGGCGAAACGCAGGTCGTCGAGCTCGGCCGGGCTGGGCGGCCGCTTACTGACCACCTGCCAATCGGCTTCGCTGACGGGCTGGTCATCGAGGTCCTGGGACAGGAGGCCGCCGAGCACGGTGCGCAGCTGGCGCCGCGGCGCCAGCGCCACTGCCGCCGCGGGCAGCTCCAGCAGACGCAGGTTGGCCTTGGCCCCCAACCGCGCGAGGGCCTCCTCGCTGTAACCGGGCGCCACAACGCATTCCAGGAACAGGCTGGTGAGCCGCTCGGCACTTGCCCCATCGACCCCAGTGTTGAGGGCGACGATGCCTCCGAAGGCAGAGACCGAATCCGCCTCCAGGGCCCGCTGCAGGGCCTCGGAAGCGCTTCTGCCCACGGCCGCACCGCAGGGGTTGGTGTGTTTCACCACAACAGCCGCGGGTTTGACGTCGGCGCCGTAGCCGAACTCCCTCACGGTGGCCAGGGCGGCATCGAGGTCGAGCAGGTTGTTGAAGCTGAGCTCCTTGCCCTGCAGCTGCCGGGCCCCGCCCCAGCCCGCCCCGGGCTCGCTGTACCAGCCGGCCTGCTGGTGGGGATTCTCGCCATAGCGCAGGGGCTGGCGCAAGGGCAACTCCAGCCGCAGAGGGAGCTCCTGCTCCGCCTCCGCAGGCTCCAGTTTCTCCGCCAGCCAGCCGCTGATGGCGCTGTCGTAACTGGCGGTGTGACGGAAGGCCTCAAGGGCGAGCTGGCGGCGCAGGGAGGCATCGACACGACCGTCGGCCAGAGCCGCGAGGAAGTCGCCGTACTGGCCGGGGTCAGTGAGCACCGCCACGTCAGCATGGTTCTTGGCGGCGGCACGGACCATGGCCGGGCCACCGATGTCAATCGTTTCCACAGCCGTCTCCCAGGAGACGGCTGGGTCGGCCACCGTTTCGCGGAAGGGATAGAGGTTCACCACCACCACATCGATTGGGGTGATCGCCTGGGACTCCAGATCAGCTCGGTGGGCTGGATCCTCCCGGCGGGCCAGGATGCCGCCGTGAATGCGCGGATGCAGGGTCTTGACCCGGCCGCCGAGAATTTCCGGCGATCCGGTGTGATCAGCCACGCGTGTCACCGGCAGGCCGGCGGCGGCCAGGGTGGCCGCGGTGCCGCCACTTGAGAGCAGGCTGTAGCCATGGCGGTGGTGCAGGGCCGTGGCGAGTTCCACCAAGCCCTGCTTGTCCGACACACTCAGCAGCGCGGTGGGGGCCATGGAAGGTCGTGATGGCGTGCTGGCCACAACTTACGCAGCAGCAGCACCCCAACAGCACCAACCGCAGAGCACCATGGCCCCAGCTCCGGCCCTGACGCCGGCACCCAACACCCGAGCGCGCCAGTAGCCCCAGTGCCATGACGGATGACCTTCTGATCAGCGGACCCGCCACCTCCGAGCAACGGCTGGTGCTGCTGCATGGCTGGGGCGCCGATGCCGACGACCTGCTGGATCTGGGGGAGGAACTCGCCAGCCGCGATACAGGGGTGATCAGCCTGCGCGCCCCCGAACCCCACCCCTACGGAGTCGGGCGCCAGTGGTATGACCTGCAGCAGCCGGAGTGGCCGGGCCTGGCGGAGGCCAGGCTGCTGCTGCGCCAGCGGCTGGAGGCCCTGGCGGACAGCCTGCCCCTGGAGCAGACCATTGTTCTCGGCTTCTCCCAGGGCGCTGCCATGGCCCTGGATGTGGCTGGCGATCTGCCGGTGGCCGGGGTGATCGGCTGCAGCGGCTATCCCCACCCCGGCTGGAGCCCGCAATCCCCCTTACCGCCGATCCTGCTTACCCACGGCCGAGCGGACCCGGTGGTGCCCTACGGCGCCAGCGAAGAGCTGCAGCGGCTCTGGCGGAGCGCCGGCGGGGAGAGTGAGTTACTGGGCTTCCCAGGGGGCCACAACATTGACCCGGCCCTGTTCCCGGCTCTGCGCTCCTTCCTGCAGAGGCACTGGCCGCAGCCACGCCCATAAACAAACCCCTGTGGATCCATGGATCCACAGGGGTTGATCGGGTCGGTGCCCCAGGAGCAGACCTCAGACGAAGGCGTATTCGTACTCTTCCATCTCTTCCCAGTCGTCGGAGCCAGTGGACTCAAGGCCGGCGAAGAGGTTGTCCTCACCGACCTGATCGACGATCAGGCGCAGGGAGGGGAACAGAAAGTGGTTCTCCTCGGCGTACTGGGCGCTGAAAAGGCCCTTCTCACCCCAGAAGAAACGATCGGTGGTGTGCTCGTTGCGGCGGACGTTGAGCAGTGCGGGCGCTTCAAGGCCGGTTTCGGCGATGTAGCGGCGGGCAGCGGTGACCGGCTTGTGCTCTCCGGTCTCAAGGTTGTGGGTGGGCACGTGGGCAAGCACGCGCTGACCGGCGAGACGACGGCGACTGATCCGCTTGCGCTTCTTGGACATGAAACAACTCCCTAGGGGGAGATGGAGAGGGATGGAGAGGATGGGGCGGTCTCGCAGGACGAGACAAACCTGCTGAGCGCTCCCTGGGGAAGCGCAGGCACGTCCAGACATCTGGCTACCGGGAGCGGAATTCCTGGGGCGGCTGCTGGCAGCTGCTCAGGGAATCGCCAGATAAGAAGCAACTCGGAGGCATCCCAGGGAATGCCTCCGAACAGCGGAGGGACGGGTCTCTCTCTGCTGTAGCCTCGTTTGCAGAAAAGTGCAACCGATGCGTTCGCCCCTGCATCTGGAGGTCCGCTCGCGGACCGCGAAGTAGTGGTCGATACGTAAATCTTAAGGCAAAATCCCAGATTTCAACCACGGTTCCCTGAACTTTTTTTTGCAGGCTTTCCCGGCCAGGCCACGATGCAGGTGTCGCCGCGTTTCCTGACCTTGCTGCGCTTGCAGCTAGAGCAGTTCTCCGACCGCAGCGACATCCGCTCTCTGGTGGTCTATCTGGCCATTCCCCGCGCTGACGGCAAGCCGGCTCTGATGCCGACAGGCCACTGGCCTCCACAACGCATGGCCCTTCCCCCCGTAGAGGAAGACGCGAGCCTGCTGCTGCCCAGTGAGCAGCGCCGCTGGCTGCCCCTGCGCCACCAGAGCACCCTGCTGGGCGCCCTGCGGGTGGAACTGGCTGGGAGTGCCTGGCCGGCCAACCTCCATCCACGGCTGCAGGCGGCGGCCCAGGTCCTCACCGAGGCCCTGCTGCTGGATCTGGAGCACCAACGGCTGAGCGAGCAGCTGGAGCGGCAGCAGCAGCAGTTGCGCCTGCTGGTGCACCAGATGCGCAACCCACTGGCCGCCCTGCGCACCTTTGCCCAGCTACTCAAACGACGCCTCGAGGGCGATCCCGAGAACCGCGCGCTGGTGGAGAACCTGCTGGTGGAAGGGCAGCAGCTGCACCGTTACATCGAAGCGATCGACGGGCTCACGGATCCAGCGGCGCTCCAGTCCGGCCCCCAGAGTTCAGGCCCCCTGCTGCTGCCGCCGTCCCTCCAGAGCGGCAACGCCGCACCCCTGCAGGAGCGGATCGAGCCCCTGCTGCAGCGCGCAGCCGCCACCGCGGCCCTGCAGGGCCGCCCCTGGCAGGGCCCCAGCTCGTTGCCGGACTGGCGGGGCGACAGCGCCGCCGTGGCCGAAATTCTGGCCAACCTGCTGGAGAACGCCTTCCGCTACAGCCCCGAAGGCAGCAGCGTGGGACTGCACACCGCCATGGCGTCTGGCGGAAGCCCCAGGCTCACGGTCTGGGATGGCGGAGGGGCGATCTCGCCGGACGAGCGGGAGGCGATCTTCGGACGGGGGATCCGGGGGGAGCGGGGCCAGGCCCTCCCTGGCACGGGACTGGGGCTGGCCCTGGCCAGGGATCTGGCCCGCAGCATGGGCGGTGAACTGAGTCTGCTCTGCCCCCCCAACCTCGCTGCCAGCGATCTCCCAGACGCCGGCAACGCCTTCCTGCTGGAGCTGCCGCCCAGCGCCTAGCCCGCCCCAGCCACGAGGGCAGCCAGGGCCAGCAGCAGCAGGGTCAGGCTCTCCACCCATTCCACGCAGGCGCCATAGCTGTCACCGCTGTGACCCCCCAGGCGGCGGCCCAGCCCCAGCGGCACCAGCCACGCCGGCAGCAGGCCCAGCAAGCCCTGCCAGGGCCAACCCATCGACGCACCCACCAGCGTGAGCGGCACCAGCAACACCAGCGCTGGCCTGAGCTCCCGGCCGAGGCCGAGCCAGTGCCGCTGATGAAACGCGGCCGTGCCGGCGGGCCGCAGGTAGGGGAAGAGGTGCATGGCAAACAACGGGGCGATGCGGCCCCACACCCCGGCCCAGACCAGGCCGAGAGCCACCAGGGGACCGAGGTTCAACTCCGCCAGGGTGAGCAGCGCGGCCGTCCGCAGCAACAGCACCTGAACCAGGGCCAGCACCCCACTGGCCCCGACCCGGCTGTCGTCCATCGCCTCCAGGGCCCGCTCGCCGGCCGCCAGGCCATCGGCCGTGTCCATCACCCCATCGGCGTGGATGCCGCCCGTCAGCCAGAGGCCAAGGGCCAGAACCAGAGCTACGCGGGCCCCTCCCGGGAGCCAGGGTTCCGCCAGGCACCAGAGCAGGCCCTGCAGCAGGCCCTGCAGCAGGCCGATCCACGGGGCGAAGCGGGCAATCCGCTCAAAGCGGGGCTGCAACCGTGGCCAGGCGGGCAGCACCGTGTAGAAGATCCAGGCCCCGGCCAGATCGCGCAGCCAGGGAGGCGCCGTAAGGGGCCTCATCGCCCACTCCAGGGCGAACGAACTAAGTTCAACACCGAACCGTTCCAGTCGCCGTGACCCGCTCCGCCGCAGCGGCCGACCCCTTCCGGTTCGAGATCACGGCCCAGTGCCCCTGTACCCAGGCCCGCTGCGGCGTCTTTCACACGCCCCATGGCCGCGTGGAAACGCCCCGCTTCATGCCGGTGGGCACCCTGGGCACCGTGAAGGGTGTGACCCCGGCCCAGCTGGCGGCCACCGGCGCCCAGATGGTGCTCGCCAACACGTATCACCTGCACCTCCAGCCCGGCGAGGGGATCGTGGCCGAAGCCGGCGGGCTGCACCGCTTCATGGGCTGGGATGGGCCCCTGCTCACCGATTCGGGTGGATTCCAGGTGTTCAGCCTCGGCAACATCAATGTCATCAACGATGAGGGAGTGGTGTTCCGCTCGCCCCGCGACGGCGCCCGCATCAGCCTCACACCGGAGCGTTCGATGCAGATCCAGATGGCGCTCGGGGCCGATGTGGCCATGGCCTTCGATCAGTGTCCGCCCTATCCCGCCAGCGAAAACGACGTGGGCGAGGCCTGCCGCCGCACCCACGCCTGGCTGGAGCGTTGCATCGCCACCCATGACCGCAGCGACCAGGCGCTGTTCGGCATTGTCCAGGGGGGCACCTTCCCCCACCTGCGCGAGCAGGCGGCACGGACGGTGAGTGCCATGGACCTGCCCGGTATCGCCATCGGCGGCGTGAGCGTGGGGGAGCCGGTGGAGGCCATGCACAGGATCGTGCGCCAGGTTGCGCCCCTGCTGCCCAGCGATCGTCCCCGCTATCTGATGGGTGTGGGCAGCTTGCGGGAGATGGCGATCGCCGTGGCCCAGGGCATCGACCTGTTCGACTGCGTGCTGCCCACCCGCCTGGGCCGCCACGGCACCGCCCTGGTGGGGGGCGAACGCTGGAATCTGCGCAACGCCCGTTTCCGCCACGACCACACCCCGCTCGATGCCAGCTGCGCCTGCCCGGCCTGCACCGGTCACAGCCGGGCTTATCTGCATCACCTGTTCCGCAGCAACGAACTGCTCGGCCGGATCCTGCTCAGCCTGCATAACCTCACCCAGCTGATTCGCTTCAGCACAGCCATGGCGACGGCCATCCGCGAGGGCTGCTTTGCAGAGGATTTCACTCCCTGGGAGCCCGGCTCCGGGGCCGCTCACACGTGGTAGCGTCCAGCCCATATCACGTTTTCGCCGTTCAGGGATGGTCTTCTCCGCGCTGATCTCCGCCACCACCCTGGCCGAACTTCCCGAGGCCTATCAGGCCTTCGGCCCACTGGTCGACATCCTGCCGATCATCCCCCTGTTCTTCCTGCTGCTGGCTTTCGTCTGGCAGGCATCCGTCGGCTTCCGCTGAGCCGTCGCATCAGGCAGGCACACCACACCTCTTGGGCAGCGCCTCAGCCGCCCCGCAGCACAGCCCAGGCAAAAGCCGGCAGCGCCAGCATCCGCCGCCAACGGCTCGGTTCCTGGATCAACCGGTACAACCATTCAATCTGCAGGGCTCCCATCCAGGCGGGGGCCCTTTTTTTGGTTCCTGCCCAGACATCGAAACTGCCGCCCACCCCCATCCAGAGGCCGCCCTGGCCCTGATGCAGCCGCTGGATCCAGGTTTCCTGGCGAGGGACCCCCAGCGCCACCAGCACCAGATCGAGCTGGCTGGCTTGCAACGTGGCTTCCAGCCCCGGCCAGGCCGCATCGGCTTGATAGCCGTGTACCGCGGCGACCAGATCGAGTGCCGGCAGTCGCTGCAGCATGCGCTCCCGCAGACGCTCCATCACCGTGGGTGATGCCCCCACCAGGGCCACCCGCCATCCCCGCTCGGCAGCCTCAACCAGCAGCCGATCAGCCAGCTCGATGCCCGGACTGCGTCTCACCCGGTGCCCCTGCCGCCCCAGGGCCCAGACCACCCCCGCCCCATCGGGGATGACCAGCTCAGCGGCTCGAATCACATCCCCGAGTGCAGGATCCTCGAGCGCTGCCATCGTCATCTCGGCGTTGAGGGTGACGATCTGACCGCCGCCGCGGCCATGCAGCCCGATCGCGGCATCCGCCACATCTGAGCAGACATCGACCGGCAGTCCCAGCACCTTCGAGCGCAGGCCCCCAGGAACCTGAGTTTCCGTCACCATCACGGCCAGGTCCCTTCGCATCACAGGGGAGAATTTAGGGAGAGTACCCATCTGCAGGGCAGATCCCTCCATCAACCTCGCAACCAGGCCGACCATGACGAGCGAGTGGACCCGCGATGGGGGCCTGGAGCCGCCCCTGCAGGAGCAACTGGGCGCCCGCCAGCTCAGCGACGAAGACGCCCACGAGCTGCTTCGCCACCTCGACAGCCAGATCGAGCGGGTGGTGCTGGCCCGTCAGCATCCGATCAGCGGACTGCTGCCGGCGAGCACAGCCAACACCGTGCACGGCAACTACGGCGATGCCTGGGTGCGGGATTGCGTCTACTCGATTCAGTGCGTCTGGGGGCTGGCCCAGGCCCACCGCCGCCTGAAGGGACCCTGCACCCGCAGCCATGAGCTGAACCAGCGGGTGCTGCAACTGATGCGCGGCCTGCTCAGCGCCATGATGCGCCAAGCACCGAAGGTGGAGCGCTTCAAGCGCAGCCTCGACCGGCTCGACGCCATCCATGCCAAGTTCGACACCGGCACGGGCAACCCGGTGGTGCCCGACGACGGCTGGGGGCATCTGCAGCTCGACGCCACGGCCCTTTATCTGCTGCAACTGGCCCAGCTGACCCGGTCCGGGCTGGTGGTGGTGCAGAGCAGCCATGAGCGGGATTTCCTGCAGAACCTGGTGTATTACGTGGCTCGGGCCTACAGGATCGCCGACTACGGCATCTGGGAGCGGGGCGACAAGGGCAACCACGGCGAACCGGAGCGCAACGCCAGCTCGATCGGCCTGGTCAAGGCGGCCCTGGAGTCCCTGGAGGGCCTCGATCTCTACGGCCCATATGGCGACGGCAGCTTCTGCCTGCACATCCCCCATCCGGCGATTGTGCGGCTGCGGCGGGCACTGCAGGCCCTGCTGCCGCGGGAGTCGGCCAGCAAGGAGGTGGACAGCGCCTGCCTCTCCGTGATCGGCTACCCCGCCTGGGCGGTGGATGACCCGGAGCTGGTGGAGCGCACGCGCAGCAAGATCCGCCGGGATCTCGGCGGCGCCTACGGCTACAAGCGCTTTCGCCGCGACGGCCACCAGACCCTGGTGGAGGACCACGAACGGCTCCACTACGAACCGGAGGAACTGGCCCAGTTCGAGGGCATCGAGTGCGAGTGGCCCCTGTTCTTCGCCTATGAGCTGGTCACGGCCTGCTGCGAGGAGCGCTGGAGCGAGGCCTGGCACTGGCGGCGACGCCTTGAGGCGGTGAGTGTGGAAGTCGATGGCGTGCCCGAACTGCCCGAGCTCTACCTGGTGCCGGCCGAAGCGATTGAGGCGGAACGACTCCATCCCGGGACCCAGGAACGGATCGCCAATGAGAACGTGCCTCTGCTCTGGACCCAGAGCCTCACCTGGCTGGGGGACCTGCTGCTCAACGGTCTGTTGAGTCCGGAGGACATCGATCCCAGCCACCGCCGCCTGCCGGCCCCCCTCGGCGCTGAGCGGGTGCTGGTGGCCCTGGTGCCTGAGAACGACACCATTGCCGCGGCGCTGGAGCAAGCCGGCCTGCCGGTGACCCGCCCTCAAGGTTCGGTGCGGGTGGCCAGCTCCAGGGAACTGGGCCGACGCATGGCCTCGGTGGGGGCGAACGCCAGGCTTGGCCTCAGTGGCTATCCGCCGGTGCGCATGGAAACCATGGCGACGGCCCTGGTGTATCGCAGCCCCGCTGGAAGTGGCGAGAACGGCAGCTGCGACGAGATGATGGCGTTCCTGCCCTCGGTGCTGGAGGAGGGCACTTTCTATCTGGCGGACGACCCCGAGCAGCTGGTTGACACCGTGACCAGTGAGCTTCGGCTGCTCCAGCGGCAGTGGCGCGGCGATGGCCTGCCCCTGCTGTTGATCCCCCTGGCGGCCAGTCCCTTCCAGCGTGATCCCGCCACCTTGATCCGCATGGGTGAAGCCCTGCGCAGCGGTCTGGTGGAAGGGGTACCTGTGCAGCTCGATCGTCTCGAAGGATTGATCGATCAGGTCTGCTGGGAGGAGCTGCCGCCACCCCAGGAGCAGCCCCTGGCGAGGCGCAGCCAGCCGGCCGCCCCAGTGCTGCGCCACAGCACCAGCCAGAAGCCGCTCACGATCCAGCAGGAACAGGAACTGGAGGACATCGCCATACCCGGACTGGCGGATCTGCTCTGGCGCAGCACCTCTCTGCCCGAGCAGGCGGAAGTGCTGGAGCAACTGGTGCAGCGGCTGGGGCGCAGCGCGATTCTTCAGGGCCCATCCAGCGCCGGACCGCTGAAGCTGCAGGCGCTGGTGGAGGAGATCTACCGCCGGGGCCTGGCCGAGGGTGACTGGAACGTGGTGCGGCGCTGCGCCGGACTGATGCAGCTTGTGCATCCCCAGCTTGAGGATGCCCTAACCGACATCCTGGTGCGTCAGAAGCAGGTGGTGGTGGGCCGCAACTACACCCACGAGTCGCTGATCAGCCAGCCCCAGGGCAGCGCCATGATCGGGGCCATGATCCGCCGCTTCAGCGGTGAAGACGGCCGTGAGTGGATGCTGCAGCAGGAGCTGCTGCTGGCCCTCGACGGGCTGGCCCGCTCCGAGCAGGCGCTGCTCAGCGGCAGCCTGACGATCCAGCTGGGGCAGCTGCTGCTCCTGCTCACCGGCGAGCTGGCGGCCGAGCTGGATCTCACCGCCGACGACGCCTTCGAAGCACTCTGCGATTTACCGCCCCACGCCATCCGACGGCGCCTGCGCACGGTGCTGGCAGATGTGGACCATGCCCGCGAGGCCTTGCGCCGCAAGGAGCAGCTCCACCTGAGCGGGCGGGTGCGCTGGGAGGTGCCCGATCCCCTCGACGACCTGCCCCTGGGCAGCGGCTGTGGCTGGATGCAGCACCGCCAGCGCCTGGGAGCCCTGCAGCGGGTCCCTCGCGACTTCTACGCCGGCATCTGGGATCTGCTCCACCATTGCCGCGGGCTGGTGATCGGCGACAAGCTGGAGCGGCGCAACCGCCTTGAGAGCGAGCCCCTGCTCTCGGAAAAGACCCCGGGTGAGCGCAACTTCGCGGCCCTGGTGGACCACCTGCTGAGCAAGATCGAAGCTCCTGAATATCGCCAGCTCTGCACCGAGACCCTGCTCTCGCTGGTGGTGTTCGTGGGTGCCAACCCCCAGGTGCGCTTCGACGACTACCTGGCCCTCGACGTGGTGATCGGCCACGCGGTGCGGGTGGGCTGGCAACAGACCCACCCGGAGCTGGGCGGAGAGGATTACGCCAAGCAGAAGTCAGCGGCCTGGGATCTCTTCTACACCTCCTCACCGGCCCGTTGCCGCCGCTGGCAGATCCTGGCCCTGCGCGACCTCACCGAAATCGAGACTGGGGATGGGGACGGAGAGACGGCCGCTCAGATGGGTGCGTCGAGGGCCATGCAGAGCGAGGGCTGATCCACCGCCAGCTCGATCAGGTTGGCCAGCATCAGGGCCCTGGAGGCCTGCTGGCCATCTACGGCTGGAACCTCGCGGCCACGCAGGCAGAGCAGGAAGTGTTCCAGCTCGGCATAGAGCGGCTCGATCGAGGTGGTGCTCACTTCCTCGATGAAGCCATCGTTGCGATAGAGCAATTCTCCGTGGTCAGCAGACACCCACTCGTGGGCGCGGCGGTGGATGTGCAGCCGGCGGTTGAGGAAATCGGTTTCCACCAGGCTGGCGCGGCAATGGGCGCTGAGGCTGCGGATCTTGCGGTGGGCCATCTTGCTGGCCGTGAGGCTAGCCACCACCCCATTGCTGAAACCGAGGGTGGCATTGACGTAATCGATCGGGCCGTCGGAACTGCGCCCGCCCGCCGCCGCCAGCCGCACCACCTGGGAGCCGGCGAGCTCAAGCACGAGGTCGATGTCGTGGATCATCAGATCAAGCACCACCGACACATCGTTGGCTCGGTCGGCATGGGGGCTGTGACGGCGTGCCTCCAGCACCACCACTTCCTCGTTCGCCACCACCTTGAGCAGTTCGCGAAAGGCGGGGTTGAAGCGCTCGATATGGCCCACCTGAAGCTGGCGCCCCGCCAGTTCCGCGGCCTGAATCAATTCGCTGGCCTCCTCCTGGCTGGCGGCGATCGGCTTCTCGATCAGCACATGCAGGCCGGCCTGGAGGCAGGCCATGCCAACCCGGTGGTGAAGCAGGGTGGGAACGGCGATGCAGACCGCCTCGACCTCGGGGAGCAGGTCGTCGAAGTTCTCGAACCAACGGCAGCCGAATTGCTCAACTGCCAGCTGACCGCGACGTTGATCGGGATCCGCCACCCCCACCAGCTCGGCGTCCCGCAGCAGGCTCAGGACTCTGGCGTGGTGCCATCCCATGTTGCCGATGCCGATGACCCCCACCTTGACCGGGGTGATGGGATCGCTGCTCATCGCCGCACCAGCACACCCGCCAACGTGATCTCCAGCCGCTCCAGTCCAGGCATTATCAATGATCATCCGCTCCGGCGGCTCCAGCGCTGGTGAGGAGTCGTCTCAGTCGGAGGCGCGACGGGTGATCTGAACCCGCTCGATGCGGGGGCCGTCCATGGCGCTGATCTCGAACTGGTGCCCCTTCCAGCGCAGGCTCTCGCCGGGGGCCGGGATGTGCTGCAGCCGCTCCAGCATGAAGCCCGCCAGGGTGTGATGGCCGTCGGCCTCCGGCAGGGAGAGATTGAGCTGGCGGTTGAGCTCGAAGATCTCCAGATCGCCGGCCACCAGCCAGGTGTCGTCCTGCAGCCGCTGCAGGTTCTGGCGGATGGTGATCAGATCGTCCTCATCGCCGACGATCTCGCTGGTGAGGTCGGCGACGGTGACCAGGCCCTCGGTGCCGCCATGTTCATCCACCACCACCAGCAGGGGCTGGCCGCTGCGGATCAGCGGCAGCAGCACCGCCAGGGACACCGTTTCCTGCACCCGCGCCACCGGGGTGATGTAGGGAGCCAGGGGAGTGTCGCCCTGCAGGAGGCCCTTGGCAATCGGTTCGGCCAGGCGGCGCAGGTCCAGCACACCGCGCACGTCATCAAGCGACTGACCGATGACGGGGAAACGGGCATGGGCGGTGGCGTGCACAACCTCCATCAGCTCGGCGAAGGTCACTTCCAGAGGCAGGGTGACCATGCCGGAACGGGGCACCATCACCTCACGCACCTGGGTGTCCCGCAACGAGAACACCCCTTCGAGGATGCTGCGCTCATCCGGAAGCAGACCGGTGACGCTGTTGGATTCAATCAGGGTTTCCAGCTCGCCGGCGGAGAGGGCGGGCACCAGCTCATCCCAGTTGCGGGGCAGCCCCAGCAGGCGCAGCAGTCCATTGGCGAAACGCTCCACCAGAATCACCAGGGGCCAGAGGGTGCGGATCACCCACTCCAGCAAGGGTGCAAGCTGCAGGGCCGAGCTCTCCGGTCGGTGCATCACCCAGGCCTTGGGCGCCACGCCACCGACGACTGTGGCCAGCCCCACCAGGGCCAGAAACACCAGCACATCGACCCAGAGGCGCTCGGCCCCAGGATCGAGCCGCACCGCCAGACCGCGGCCACCCCAGCCGAGGGCCACCATGGCCAGGGCCGCCCCCAGCTGGGTGGCGACCAGCACCCGGCGCAGGCGCTGCTGCAGCCGCTCCGCCGAGAGGGCGCCGCCGTGACCGTCGGCGGCGAGCACCTTGACCCGGCTGGGCCGCAGGTGAATCAGGGCGAACTCGCTTGCGGCGAAAAAGGCCAACAGCGCCAGCAAGGCCAGCAGCAGAACGAGCAGGCGCATGGGAAGAAGAGCAGCGGGCGGGTAGGGGTTCACTCCACGGTGACGCTCTTGGCCAGATTGCGAGGTTGATCCACATCAAGGCCGCGGTGGGCGGCGATATGGTAAGAGAGAAGTTGCATCGGAATCACTGTCAACAGGGGGCTGAGCAGCTCATCCACCTCAGGCACCGGCAACAGCACATCGAAGATCTCCGTGTCGGGGCCGCGTGGGGCCACGCCGATCAGCCGGGCATCGCGCGCCTTCGCCTCCTGGGCGTTGGAGAGCACCTTGTCGAAAACAGTGCCGGGCACCGCGATCGACACCACCGGCACCCGGGCGTCGAGCAGGGCGATGGGGCCGTGCTTCATCTCACCGGCCGGATAGCCCTCTGCATGGATGTAGCTGATCTCCTTGAGCTTCAGGGCCCCTTCCAGGGCGATCGGGAAGTTGATGCCACGGCCCAGAAAGATCACATCCTGGGTGTCGGCGAACTGGTGGGCCAGCTCGGCGCAGAGCAGATCCTGCTCTTCCAGCAGGGTCTGCAGCTGGGCGGGCAGGGCCCGCAGCCCGGCCACCAGCTCGAGCAGCTGGGCCGGGGAGCGGCTGGAGCGGCGCTCGGCGAATGAGAGGGCTAGGCCGTAGAAGGCGAGCAGCTGACCTAGGAAGGTCTTGGTGGCGGCCACGCCCACCTCTATGCCGGCGCCGATGTCGAGCAGGTGGGGCACCAGCCGGCCCAGGGAGCTCTCCGGCCGGTTGGTGATGCCCAGCAGTCGGGGAGCAAAAGCCGGATCAGCGATCAGCTCCCGGCGCTTCTGCTCCATCTGCAGCGCCGCCAGGGTGTCGGCGGTCTCACCCGACTGGGTCACGCCGATGGTGAGGGTGTGGGGCGCCAGCGGCGGTGGCGCGTAGCGGAATTCACTGGCGTAGTGCACCGCGGTGGGCAGTCCTGCGAGCTGCTCCAGCAGATAGGCCCCCACCTGGGCAGCATGGCGACTGGTGCCGCAGGCCAGGATCTGGATCCGCTCCACCCCGTCGAAGAGCTGATCCTGAAGCGGCAGGGCCACCAGCGACGGGGTGCCGGGCACTCCCGGCGACTCGGTGGGCAGATGGCGGGCCACCCAGAGCGCCGCCGTCTCGGGCTGCTCGTGGATCTCCTTATGCATGAAGTGGCGGAAGCTGCGCTTGTCCGCCACGTGCTCGGTGCCCTGCAGCAGGCTGGGGGCGCGCTGCACCCGCTCAGCCGCCGGCCCATAGAGCTCGATGCCCAGCGGGGTGAGCAGGGCCGTTTCGCCGTCTTCAAGAGGAAGGATGGTGCGGGTGAAGCCCGCCAGGGCAGGAGTGTCGCTGGCGCAGAGGAATTCCCCCTCCCCCAGACCGATCACCAGCGGCGCCTGGCGGCGGGCCACCACCACCGCTCCGGGCGTATCGGCCCAGACCACCGCCAGGGCATAGGCCCCGTGCAGCTGGGGCAGCACCTGCTGCACCGCCTGGAGCAACAGCTGCGGCGAAGGCTGGCTGCCCGAGCGCTGAAGCTCCCCGAGCTTCCGGGCCACCAGGTGAGGGATCACTTCGGTGTCGGTGTCGGAGCGGAAGTGAACTCCTTCCGCCTGCAGCGACTCCCTGAGCAGACGGTGGTTCTCGATGATGCCGTTCTGAACCACGGCAAGACTGCCGCTGCCATCGAGATGGGGGTGGGCGTTGCGCTCCTCCGGCTTGCCATGGGTGGCCCAGCGGGTGTGGCCGATGCCGCAGTGACCCAGGGCCCCCTGGGCCTCATAGCGGCCCGTGAGGTTGACGAGCTTGCCCTCGGCCCGCAGCAGGGTGAGACGCCCGGACAGGTGGCCGCTGCCGGGCTCCGGCGCCTGGACGGTGGCGATGCCAGCGGAGTCGTAGCCGCGGTATTCGAGCTGGCGCAGACCCTCCAGCAGCAGGGGAGCCGCCTCACGGGAGCCGATGACCGCAACGATGCCGCACATGGCTGATGGGCCGGACTTCGGCTGTTTCTAAAGGATCACCGCCCGCGCGCCTAGCCCGCCGGCATTGCGGCGGAAGGAGTGAGCGATGCCGGCGGCCAAAAAAAAGCCCGGACAAGCCGGGCGGACGTGCTCAGAGCGGGTGCAGGCCTCAGTAGGCCAGGCCCATGCTCCGGCTGGTTTCATCCCCGAGATAGACGCGGATGCTCAGGAAATCAGTGGGGCAAGCGGTTTCGCAGCGCTTGCAACCCACGCAGTCTTCGGTGCGAGGCGATGAGGCGATCTGGCCAGCTTTGCAGCCGTCCCAGGGAACCATCTCGAGAACGTCGAGAGGGCAGGCACGGACGCACTGGGTGCAGCCGATGCAGGTGTCGTAGATCTTGACTGAATGGGACATGCCCGGCCAGAGAGCGAACGGCGTCCGGTCAAAGTACTCAAACCGTCTGGAAGCCCACCGTCAGTGGCCTCAGGCCGTCACCCTTTTTCATACGGACCAGGGAGGCGTTCAGGGCGACCCGTAGGATGCGGCCTCCCTCACACCGGCCATGTCACAGGAAGCGATCTTCGAGAAAGTCCGTTCGATCGTTGCCGAGCAGCTCAGCGTCGATGCCGCTGAAGTGAAGCCGGAGTCGAATTTCCAGAATGATCTGGGCGCGGACTCGCTCGACACGGTGGAACTGGTCATGGCCCTGGAAGAGGCCTTCGACATCGAAATCCCAGACGAGTCGGCCGAAGGCATCACCACCGTCGGTGACGCCGTCAAGTACATCCTGGATAAGCAGGCCTGAGGGTGTCGATGGTGGAGGGTCTCCGCCGTGTCGTGGTCACGGGCCTCGGCGCGGTCACACCGATCGGCAACGACGTCTCCCAGTACTGGGACGGGTTGCGGCTCGGCTCTAACGGGGTGGCGCCGATCACTCTGTTTGATGCCTCACGGCATGCCTGCCGATTCGCGGCCGAGGTGAAGAACTTCGATCCAAGCGATGTGCTGGATCGCAAGGAGACCAAGCGCTGGGACCGTTTCTGTCAGTTCGGTGTCGTGGCCTCCAAGCAGGCGGTTGAGCAGGCGCAACTCCTGATCGACGAGAGCACGCAGCACCGCATCGGTGTGGCGATCGGCTCCGGTGTGGGCGGATTGCTGATGATGGAAAGCCAGGCCCATGTGCTCGCCGACCGGGGACCGGACCGGGTCAGCCCGTTCTGCGTGCCGATGATGATTCCGAACATGGCGGCCGGGCTGACCGCCATCGCGCTCGGGGCCAAGGGTCCCAGCAGCGCTGTATCCACGGCCTGCGCCGCTGGATCCAATGCCATCGGCGATGCCTTCCGCCTGATCCAGCTCGGCCTGGCCGACGCCATGGTGTGCGGCGGAGCTGAGTCGGCGATCACTCCCCTGGGGGTGGCTGGCTTCGCCAGTGCCAAGGCCCTCTCCTTCCGCAACGACGACCCCGCCACCGCCAGCCGCCCCTTCGACGCCGAACGCAACGGCTTCGTGATCGGTGAGGGCGCAGGAATCCTGGTGCTCGAAAGCCTGGAGAATGCCCGCGCCCGCGGGGTCGAGATCCTGGCCGAGGTGGTGGGCTACGGCATGACCTGTGACGCTCATCACATCACCTCCCCGACTCCAGGGGGCCTCGGTGGCGCCGAAGCGATGCGGCTGGCCATGGCCGATGCCCGGGTGGAGCCAGAGCAGGTCGACTACGTCAATGCCCACGGCACCAGCACCCAGGCCAACGACAGCAACGAGACCGCGGCGATCAAGGCAGCTCTGGGCGAGCACGCGTACCGGATTCCCGTCAGTTCGACCAAGTCGATGACCGGTCACCTGCTCGGCGGCAGCGGTGGGATCGAGGCCGTGGCCGCCGTCCTGGCGATAGGCCACAACCTCGTACCACCTACCATCAATTACCAAAATCCGGATCCGGCCTGTGATCTGGATGTCGTGCCCAATCAGGCGCGGGAACAGAAACTGAACGTCGTGCTCTCGAATTCGTTCGGGTTTGGCGGTCACAACGTCTGCCTTGCCTTCCGTCGGATGCGCTGAAGAGCTGGCACTGCCAGCTCTGGGCCGCCCGGAACGCCTCACTCCCCCCACTCCTCCCCCCAACCATGGTCGCCGCCCCCACAGTGGACACCCTGTCCGTCGACAACCTTTGCGTCAACAGCATTCGCTTCCTGGCGATCGACGCGATCAACAAGTCCAACTCCGGGCACCCCGGCCTGCCGATGGGCGCGGCACCGATGGCCTATGCCCTGTGGGATAAGCACCTTCGCCACAATCCGGCCAACCCGAAGTGGTTCAACCGCGACCGCTTCGTCCTCTCAGCCGGCCACGGCTGCATGCTGCTGTATGCGCTGCTGCACCTGAGCGGTTACGACAGCGTTTCGATCGAAGACATCAAGCAGTTCCGTCAGTGGGGCTCCAAGACCCCCGGCCACCCCGAAACCTTCGAAACCCCCGGGGTTGAGGTAACCACCGGTCCTCTGGGTCAGGGGATCTCCAACGCGGTTGGGCTGGCGATCGCCGAGGCCCATCTGGCGGCGAAATTCAATCGCCCTGGGACCACGCTGGTCGATCACCACACCTACGTGATCATGGGCGACGGCTGCCACCAGGAGGGTATCTCCGGTGAAGCCGCCTCCCTGGCCGGTCACCTCGGCCTGGGCAAGCTGATCGCCCTCTACGACGACAACCACATCACGATCGACGGCAGCACCAAGGTTTCCTTCACCGAGGATGTGCTCAAGCGCTACGAGGCCTACGGCTGGCACGTGCAGCACGTGGCCGAAGGCAACACCAACATCGAGGCGATCGGCCTGGCGATCGCAGCTGCCAAGGCGGTCACCGACAAGCCCAGCCTGATCAAGGTCACCACCACCATCGGCTACGGCTCCCCCAACAAGGCCGACACCGCCGGGGTGCACGGCGCAGCCCTTGGCGCTGAGGAAGCCGATCTCACCCGCAAGTCGCTGGGGTGGAGCTATGGCCCGTTCGAGGTGCCTGAGGAGGCCTATGAGCAGTGGCGCAAGGCCCGCGAACGCGGCGCAGCACTGGAAGCCGAGTGGGACAACACCCTGGCGGCCTACCGCAGCCAGCACCCCGCCGAAGCCGCTGAATTCGAGCGCATGCTGCGCGGCGAACTGCCCCAGAGCTGGGACGCCAAGCTCCCCCGCTTCACCCCCGACGACAAGGGACTGGCCACCCGCCAGTATTCATACAACGTTCTCAATGCGATCGGTCCCGATCTGCCCGAGCTGATCGGCGGCTCCGCCGACCTCACCCACTCCAACCTCACCGACATCAAAGGGGAGAAGAGTTTCCAGAAGGGCAGCGAAGCCAACCGCTACCTGCATTTCGGTGTGCGCGAGCACGCCATGGCGGCGATTCTGAACGGCATCGCTTACCACGACAGCGGCCTGATTCCCTACGGAGGCACCTTCCTGGTGTTTGCCGGCTACATGGTGGGCGCCATGCGCCTCTCGGCCCTGAGTGAGCTGGGCGTGATCTACGTGCTCACCCACGATTCGATCGGCCTCGGCGAAGACGGACCTACCCACCAGCCGGTCGAGACCCTTGCTTCGCTGCGCTCGATTCCCAACCTGCTGGTGATCCGCCCAGGCGACGGCAACGAAACCAGTGGCGCCTACCAGGTGGCCGTAACCAACCGCAAGCGGCCCACGGTGCTGGCCCTCAGCCGCCAGGCGATGGTGAACCAGCCCAACTCGGCTCCCGAGCATGTGGCCAAGGGCGGTTACATCCTTGAAGACAGCAACGGCAGCCCCGAGCTGATCCTGATCGGCTCCGGCACCGAACTGGATCTCTGCGTCAAAGCAGCCAAGGAGTTGCGCGGCGAGGGCCACAACGTGCGTGTGGTCTCCATGCCCTGCGTGGAGCTGTTCGAGGAGCAGGACGCCGGCTACCGCGAGTCGGTGCTGCCCTCCGCGGTGCGCAAACGCCTGTTGGTGGAAGCCTCCGGCTCCTTCGGCTGGCACAAGTACGTCGGCCTCGACGGTGACACCGTTTCGATCGACCGCTTCGGCGCCTCCGCTCCTGGGCCGGTCTGCCTGGAGCAGTTCGGCTTCACCGTGGAGAACGTGGTCGCCAAGGCCAAGGCGCTCTGAGCACCCCCCCCTCCACAAGCCAGGGTTCAGGGCCAATGGACACCCCGGAACGCCTGTCGATCGTTCTGCCGACTTACAACGAACGGCAGAACGTCGCCAGGATCCTGGAGGAACTGCTGCCACTGAAGCAACGCTTCGATCTTGAAGTGCTCTTCGTGGACGACGACTCGGCTGACGGCACAGCGGATCTGGTCAAACAGCTGGCCCATGGCCAGGCCGGTGTGCGCCTGATCCGCCGGGTGGGGCGCGCCGGCCTGGCCAGCGCCATAAAGGAGGGCATTCTCGATGCCACCGGCGATGTGATCGTGGTCATGGACTGCGACGGCCAGCACGAGCCTGCTGCGGTGGAAGCCGCTGTTGAGGCTCTCCTGAGCAGCGGCAGCGATCTGGTGGTGGGCAGCCGCTTCCACGCCGAGGCGGCCATTCATGGCCTGAGTGAGAAGCGGACCCGCAACTCCACCTGGGCCAACACCATTGCCCGCTTCAGCCTTCCGGGCTACCGCCGGCTCACGGATTACATGAGCGGCTTCTTTGCCCTGCGGCCCGAGGCCGCCCTGCGCTATGTGCGGCGGGTGGATGTGAATGGATTCAAATTTCTCTACGAACTGCTCTCGATCAGCCGCGGTTCACTGCGGGTGAGTGAAATTCCCCTGCACTTCCAGGCCCGGGTGGCTGGTGATTCCAAGCTGGATCTGGCGATCGTCTGGGATCTGGGGGTGTCAATTCTGCACACCCTGCTGCTGCGCTCGATTCCCCGCCGAGCCATCAGCTTCGCCCTGGTGGGCCTGAGCGGAGTGGCGGTTCAGATGCTGGTGGTACAGGCGCTGATGGGCACCGCGGGGCTGGTCTTCAAGCAAGCACTGCCGATTGCGGTGGTGGTGGCTGCCAGCTCCAATTACCTGATCAACAACGCACTCACCTTCCGCTTCCAACGCCAACAGGGAACAGCGCTGCTGAAGGGCCTGCTCAAGTTCCTGCTGGTGGCCTCCCTGCCGGTGCTTGCCAATGTGGGCGTGGCCTCCACGTTTTACAACCTGGTGTCCCGCAACACCTTCTGGGCACAACTAGCCGGCATTCTGGTGGTGTTCGTGTGGAACTATGCGGCGTCATCACGCTTCGTGTGGAACACTCCTTAGCTGCGCTCAGCAGAGGTTTGCGGGGAGAAATCGGGCTGAGCAAAGCAAGACTTTTGGACGTGGCTGATCGATTCAGCGGGTTGGGGTACTGACAACAGTCGTGGCTTGTTGTCGCAGGGAGCTCACCACGCCACTGCGCTTTAGTTCACTGATCGCCAGATCAATCCGTTGAGCAGTGGCCTCAGGCAATCCAGGGGCAAAGACAAACGCCTGGGATTCAGGCCGAATGCCCTGCAGGGCCAGGCTTGGCAGAAAGCCTTTCAACGGAGAATTGATCAACAGATAGCTCAGCTGCAGGTTGTCGCCCAGCAACGCATCGACTCTCCTGGAAACCAGAAGATCGACCCCCGAACGAATGCTGGTCAGGGGCAGGATCGATACCTTCGGGCCCGTGTTGGCGGCGTTTAGTTCCTTCAGCAACGCTTCGCTCACCGTGCCGCTGCGCACTCCCACCCGCAGGCCGCGCAGATCTGACTCGGAACGGATCCCTCCGCTTGCCGTGCCCTGCACCTCCCGTGCCACATTCACGGTCAGATAGCCCACCAGCAGAGAGGCTGAGACGATCCTCACCACGTAGGCCACCAGCACGATGGTGTTCCCCCGGGTGGTTGCCACGAGGGTATTGCTGCCCGGCCCGGTCGCGAGCACCTGGAACACTTTGCTGAAGCTGCGAACGCGCCCGTCGCTGAGGGTCTGGGGCTGCTGGGGGTAGCGCTCCACTTTCCAGGTCAGCAGCGCCAGAAGCGCAATCGCCAGCAGGTAGCCGCCCAACAGCTGCAGCAGCGCGGGTGTCAGCAGCGCAGCCAGGAATGAGCGGCCTAGATCAAGCCGGCTTTGCACTACCATCACCGCCAACCCATCCTCCTGGAAGGGAAGACTGAAGCGGTAACGCTCCAGCCGATCAGGCGACACGTTGAGGCAGCCCACCGCCAGATCCAGCCTGCCGTCGCGGGTGCCCTCCAACATCTCCTGGACCGAGGGCATCTCCGTGACCACGTAAGCAAGACGCTCGCGCGTGGCAATCCGGCTCCATAGATCAATTGCCAGCCCCCGCCACGCACCTGCGTCCCGGTAGCTGCACGGAGGCGCCCCATCCACCACTCCCACCCGCAAAACTGGCGCCAACGCTCCGGCAGAAACGGGGAACCCCAGTGCCAGAACCAGGGCGGAGCCCCAGCCCACCAGCACACCTCTGATGCCCACATCGATGTTGAAAGCTCGGTTTCGTGCCATCGGGTCATTCTGACGAGGCCTCAAGGCTCGCCCCGATCCAAATCAGGAAAAGCATGCCTTGAAAGAGAGGGATCTTTGAGCAAGCCGCCCCCACTGTCAGCAAAGAAGTCCGCTCGATCTGACCCATCCACCTCAAACTAGGTATTGCCGCACTCCCAATTCGATTGTATGAGCGCTGCCAGTCTTGTTATTATGCTGAACCCGGACGACCCTATAGAGGGTGTTGGAAGTGATCATTTGGGTTTCCGAGAATTTGGGTCCGTTTTTATGGCGTTACTGCCTAACGCTGCCCCTGAGTGGCAGGCAAGGAGCATAGGGTGGCGCAGCAGAAAGTAGATGGAGGCCTGACCACTCGAGGGGCTTGTTGGACTAAGCCGCTGCGCGGCAGATTCAAAGCCAGCATAGTCAGAGTCATGCAAGATGGCCAGAAACTGATGAGTTGATTGGCGGGCAGCCTGGGCTCCAGCAGCAGGCTCGTTCGCCAGTCGA
>NZ_JAGQBU010000021.1 GCF_024345795.1 Synechococcus sp. J7-Johnson | reverse complement strand
GGCGACGCGTTCGTTTCTTGGCGTAGATCTGTTCGTAGTCCGTGAAGCCCAGCTGGAGAGGGGCGGCCATCCGTTCCAGTCTCAGACTTGGATCTGGATTGATTTTAGCGGGTTTTTCAGGGGTTCCTCAAGAGGGCTTCATCCTCGATGTGCTGCGCCAGTACACACCGGTGGAGAGCTACTACAAGCTCATCAAGAAGGTGGAGAGTGATCCCGAGTTCGACAGCAAACGCGCGAAGAAGAAACTCCGCCGCTACGTGGAAAGCCATGAGCATGCGATCGGGCTCAAGGCGGAGATCATGGTGGACCACTTCCACGAGCAGGTACTGGCCCTGAACAAGATTGGAGGGGAAGCCCGATCCATGGTGGTCACCAATGGTATCGAACGGGCCATCCAGTATTTCCACGCCTTTCGCAGCTATCTCAGCGAACGCAAGAGCCGCTATCTGCCCATCGTCGCCTTCTCCGGTGAGCACGAATACGGCGGAACCAAGGTGACAGAAGCCTCCCTCAATGGGTTTCCATCGAGCCAGATCCCCGACAAGATCCAGGGCGATCCCTATCGCTTTCTGATCTGTGCCGACAAGTTCCAGACCGGCTACGACGAGCCGCTGCTGCACACGATGTATGTCGACAAGGTGCTCTCCGGCATCAAAGCTGTGCAAACGCTTTCACGGCTGAACCGCGCTCACCCCAAAAAACACGACGTCTTCGTGCTCGACTTCATGAACGACGTCAACACTATCCAGCAGTCCTTCGCGGATTACTACCGCACCACCATCCTCGCCGAGGAAACCGATCCCAACAAGCTCCACGATCTGAAGGCAGCCCTCGATGCCTATCAGGTCTACGACCAGCAGCAGGTTGACGAACTGGTGGACCTGTATCTCGGTGGTGCCGATCGCGATCAACTCGACCCCATCCTCGATGCCTGCGTGGCGGTGTATAAGGAGCAGCTCGATGAAGACGGCCAGGTTGACTTCAAGAGCAAGGCCAAGGCCTTCATCCGTACCTATGGGTTTCTTTCCTCGATTCTTCCCTACACCAACGCCGATTGGGAGAAGCTCTCGATCCTTCTGAACTTCCTGATCTCCAAGCTGCCAGCTCCCATTGAAGAAGACCTCTCAGCCGGCATCCTCGAAGCGATCGACATGGACAGTTACCGCGTCGAGAAGCAGGCAGCCATCAGGATTCAGCTCCCCGATGAGGACGCGGAAATCGGACCAGTTCCAACCGCCGGTGGAGGGCGCAAACCAGAGCCTGAGCTCGATCGGCTTTCTAACATCCTGAAGGTTTTCAACGACCAGTTCGGCAACATCGAGTGGACCGACGAGGATCGCGTCAACCGCTTGATCACCGAAGACATCCCCAGGCGCGTTTCAGCCGACCCTGCCTACCAGAATGCCCGCCAGAACTCCGACAAGCAGAATGCGCGAATCGAACATGACAAGGCACTGACCCGTGTGATGACGGATGTGCTCAAGGACGATATGGAACTCTTCAAGCAATTCATGGACAACGACTCGTTCCGCCACTGGATGGCGGATACGGTCTTTGGGCTCACCTATGAATAGAATTTGCAATCTTAAAGCGCCCCATCCGCTGCTCCTATCAGGATGCCAGTGTTGTGCCAGCACCTTCTGTAAATCTGACCTGCAGTGAAGGCCGGTCGGCGAACAACCAGCTACAGCGGTAGGGATTTACAGGCCCCTTTCGCAGTGAAAGATTCTCCTCCGCCGCTGATCTGGAGCGTTGGACGTCAGAAGGTGCTGTAGAGGCCTTCGCCAGGCATCGCTTGAATCAGGCAGTCATCCCTGGTCGTATGGAAAGGTACGTTCCAGAGTGCTGGTTGCACAACGACGAGAGCTTTGGGTAATGTGCGGCCATGCAACCAACCATTCCCTGTAGGCGTCGGCTCTGGCGGACCGCCACTTTGCTTCACCCTTGTGCATTGACCTGACGCTCTGACAACCACGAAAAGGAGAAGAGTAATGACTACGTTTCGTTTGTATCTTGTTGTCGTCCTTGCTTGCCTTGCTGGATAAACGCTGGTGGTCGGCATCAATCATGGGTTGAATTTTTTTCCGATCGCCATTTCCAACATTACGGAAATGACTTGGTCGGGCCAGTTCAACCTTGACTTCATGACCTTTCTCGGGCTATCGGGCATCTGGGTGGCATGGCGCCATCAGTTCACCGGAGCTGCAATCGCACTTGGTGTCGTCGCGTCCTTAGGCGGCATGATCTTCCTTGCACCCTATCTGCTCTGGGCCAGCGCCCAGGCTGGAGGTGATGTCAAGATCCTCCTGCTCGGCAAAGAGCGAGCTATGTGTTGACATGCTTCTGCGACGTTATGCACCGCCGTCCAACCAATTAGTGCAGCGGCCGGCTATCGCCGTCGCCTCTGTTGAGGAGTGTTCAATGATCGCAGTGCACTACCAGGGGCAATCGTGCTGCTGCCAGGGCAGCGGTCTTGCGTCCAGCTGAGATCAATGTGTGTGATGAAGGGTCAGGAATAACAACGAGTTTCTAAGCAGATCATGCCCTCTGAGCGCTGACACCAGCCTCACGTCTACGTTGCTTCTGATCCTCAGAACTGATGGTGAGTGCTCATGAACGTTCTCTGGTTTCTTCTGGTGGGTGTGATCGCCGGCTGGCTGGCGGGTGTCCTGGTCAAAGGGGGTGGATTCGGCCTGATCGGTGATCTGGTCGTCGGCATCATCGGGGCCCTGATCGGTGGCCAGTTCTTCGGCGGCCTGGGTGGAGCCGTCGGAGGCGGTGTGCTGGGCAGCATCCTGGTGGCCACCCTTGGCGCCGTGATCCTCCTTGTCATCCTGCGCCTGATCAAGCGCGCCTGAACTCTGGTGGTCAGCACGCCAGGTCACTCACTAGCTGTGTGGTCCCACCAGGGCTTGCAGATCCGAGACCGGTGCCCTCCCCGGCCGGCTCAGTGATGCCAGTTCATTCGCAGGGCAGGGGATGGCTGGGGCTGGCGTCGTTGTCGGTGTCGAGCATGGCCACGCCCGACACGACCCGGCGCAGGGGCTCGGCCGGGGGCGTTGAAGGGTTGCTCGGGTAGGCGCTGCCGTTGAAGGGCAGCCGGGCGTAATAGCCGTGGCCCGCATCGATCCGCACCCTGCTGATCAGGTCTCTCCAGCCGTTGTGGCGCTGGTCGCTCACCACCAGGGGCGGCTTGAACAGCGACATCCGGGACACCAGGCGCAGACCCCTGTCCTTGGGGCCGCTCTGGAAGACATAGGCGTTGCAGCCGCCGGTGCCGCAGGTGTACGGGCCGATCACGGTGGCCACCAGCTCGTCCTGCCGGTCTCCGTTCAGGTCGATGCGGTTGTAGGCGTAGTGCAAGGGGCCAGCCGCCCGGCAGGCATTGCGGCGCTGATGCATCTCAGCCTGTCGCCATTCCGCCGTGCCCGGATCAGGACCATGGCCCTGGCCGTCCACCACCGCTACGGGGAACAGGTCCTGTCGCAGTGCTGCCTCCAGGACGGGGTTCGGCGTGGCGATCGGAGCCACGGTCTGCCGGATCCGGGGAGCCGGACCGCTCGGCTGCGCGGATGCGGTCCCCAGGGAGCCCGCCAGGGTCAGCAGCCCGGCGGCGCTGCCCAAAGCCGCCGCCGTGCAGATGCGAAAGCGGAGTTTGCCTGGGGCCATGGGGTTGCGGGGCGAAGACGGGGGTGCGGCTCAGCTGGCCAGCCGCGCCGCTGCCAGGGGATCGGCGCAGCGCTGCTGATCGAGGTGGCTGATGTGGCGACGTTCGTTGTAGTACAGCTCCTGGAAGCGCAGGGCATCGCCGTTCAGTTCGGCAAACATCAGGTCGATCCGGCTTTCCATGCTCAGGGCGGCGGCAGCGCTGGCTTCCGCCTCGCTTTCCTCCAGCAACCGGGCGATGCAGCGTTCCAGCGTTTCCAGCCGCTGGGAGCCCCAGGCATCGAGCAGGTGGCGGCAGCGCTTGAGGCTGCGCTGGCGTTCCAGCACGGCCGTGGTGCCGCGCAGCTGCAGCAGGGGTTCAGCCAGGGCCATCCGCTGCAGTTCGCTTGGCTCCAGCAGCGGGGTGAGCCGATTGAGCAGGTCGCTTTCCTCCACCAGAAGGCGGTCGCTCAACAGTCGCGGCAGATCCAGATCGGCCAGGTCGTCGCCCGGATCACTGCCCCGGTTGATCGCTTCCAGCCGGCCCACGCCCAGGTTGTCCTCCTCCAGGTCGCTGATGCTCGCCCAGAGCAGGCGGTGGTGGGCGATGGCGAAATCCTCCAGCTCCCGCTGGCGCAGTTCCCGCCGGATCGCTCCCCGGTGGCGGCCTGCATGCAGGTAAAGCCGCAGCAGCTCCGCTTCGGCGCGCTCACGCAGGCCGATCTCGCCGGGTTGCTCCCAGCGGCTGGCCCTGCCATGCCAGCGCTCGCCCTTCACCTGCTGGCGCAGGTCTTCCTCCAGCTTCTGCGCCAGCCGCGCCTGCCCCCCACTGAGCCGCTCGGCCACCTGCTGCAGGTAGTGGCTGCGCACGGCGCTCTGGGGCAGTTTGCCCAGCAGTTCCACCAGCGAGGCCACCGCCTGCTGGAACTGGTCGGAGCGGGCCAGATCCTTGCCGTCCAGGGCCTGCTCGATCTGCCAGTCGAGCCAGAGGGGCGCCTGATCCAGCAGGGCTCGGTACTCGCCGGCGCCGTGCTGCCGCAGGAACTCATCAGGGTCCTTGCCGGCGGGCAGGTGCAGCACCCTCAGCTCCAGCTGGCCCTGCAGCGCCAGCTGCTCCACCTCGCCGATCGCCCGCTGGGCGGCGCGCACGCCGGCACCGTCGGTGTCGAAATTGAGCACGAGGCGGCGGCTGTCGCAGCAGCGGCACAGCTGGGTGATCTGCTGGCTGCTCAGGGCCGTTCCCAGCGACGCCACCGCATTGGTGATGCCGGCGGCATGGAGGGCGATCACATCGAAGTAGCCCTCCACCACCACAGCCCGGTCGTCCTTGCGGATGGCATTGCTGGCCCGATCCAGGCCGAACAGGTGCTTGCCCTTCTCGAACACCTCCGTTTCCGGGGAGTTGAGGTATTTCGGTTCGCCGCCATCGAGGCTGCGGCCGCCGAAGCCGATCACCCGGCCCTGGCGGTCGCGGATCGGCACCATCACCCGGTGACGAAAGCGGTCGTAGAAGCCATCTCCGCCCTTGCGCGGCACCACCAGCCCGGCCGCCTCAAGCAGTTCCGGCGCCAGGTTCTCCACCTGGCCGAGGTGGTTGAGCAGTTCATCCCAGCGCTCGGGCGCATAGCCCAGGTCGAAGGCGTCGATCGTGCCTTCGCTCAAGCCCCGCTCAGCAGTGAGGTAGGCCAGGGCGCCGGCGCCTTCGGGGCTGCGCAGCTGGCTGCGGAACCAACCCGCCGCCAGGCCCAGGGCGCGCAGCAGCGCCTCGCGGCGGGAGAGCTGCTTGCGCAGCCGCTCCTGCTGGGGCCCATCCACCGTTTCCACCGGCAGCTGGTACTTCCGCGCCAGATCCAGCACCACCTCGCTGAAGCTGGTGCGCTGCAGCTCCATCAGGAACTTGATGGCGTTGCCGCCGGCTCCGCAGGAGAAGCAGTAGTAGAACTGCTTGGCGGGTGACACCGTCATCGACGGCGATTTGTCGTCGTGGAAGGGGCAGATCCCCACGAACTCCCGCCCCTTCTTCTTGAGCACCACGTGCTCGCCCACCACATCAACGATGTCAGCGCGCTCCTTCACCGCTTCGATCGTGCGGGGATGGAGGCGGGCGTGGGGCTGGGACTGGCTCAAGGGCTGGCGCTACCACTGGGGTCGCTATGGCCACCATTCTGCCGCACCACACCAGAAGTGGTGCAACTCCGATCAGGCGCAGCCCCCGGCCTGGCGGGCGGGCCTGTGGATGGTCGCCAGCGCCCTGGCCTTCAGCCTGATGGGTGTGTGCGTCAAGGCCCTGGGCGGCCGCCTGCCTGTGGCGGAGGTCGTGCTGGCCCGGTCGGTGGTGAGCCTGCTGATCAGCTGGTGGATGCTGCGGCGTGCTGGTCTCAACCCCTGGGGTCAACGGCGGGGATTGCTGGTGGGGCGCGGCATCCTCGGCACCGCCGGTCTCTACTGCGTCTATCTGGCCCTGATCGGACTGCCGCTGGCGGTGGCCACGGTCCTGCAGTACCTCCACCCCACCTTCACGGCCCTGCTGGCCTGGCCGCTGCTGGCCGAGAGGCCGGGCTGGCGGGTCTGGGGCGCTGTGCTGCTGGGCTTTCTGGGAGTGGCGGTGCTGGCCGCTCCGGGCGGGCTCGGCGCGGCGGCTGGCGTTGGCGCCGGTCTGCCGGTCCTGCCGCTGCTGTTCGCCCTGGCCGGTGCCCTGCTCTCGGCCCTGGCCTACGTGAGTGTGCGCGCCCTGCGCAACAGCGAGCATCCCCTGGTGGTGGTGTTCTATTTCCCGCTGATGGCCCTGCCGCTCAGCCTGCCGCTGGTGCTGCTGCAGCCGGTTGTCCCCACGGCCGCTGAGTTCGGCTGGTTGCTGGGGGTGGGGGTCTTCACCCAGCTGGGGCAGATCGCCCTCACCTACGGATTGATGGGAATGGCGGCCGCCCGGGCCACGGCGATCAGCTATGTGCAGGTGCCACTGGCGGCGCTGTGGGGTGTGTGGTGGTTCGGGGAGGCCGTGCCGGCCCGGGCCGGGCTGGCGGCGCTGCTGGTGCTGCTGGCCACGCTCCTGAGCCTCCGGGCCGGCGTTGCCCCGGCCGTTGCAGGCCCCAGACCCACTCAATAACAATCAGCCGCCCTTCAGCGGCAGGGGATCCACCAGCCACTCCTGGCTGATGCTGTCGTCGGCGGTACCGATCGGGCGGGCCAGCCGCCAGCTCTCGCCCCTCTCGCCCCGCAGCAGGTACAGCTCGAAGGGGCTGTCCACCCGGTAGGGGTCCTCCGCCAGCCGCCAGTCGAACTGGCCGGTGAGGTGCAGTCCCTTTCCCAGGCCGATCGGAATCGCTTCCTGCCGATCGACACGCACCCGGCTCACCTGGGGCCGTCCGGCGCTGCTCTCCAGATCGAGGGCCTCGGCGATCGCCTGCTGGGTGAGCTCGATCTGCAGGCCCAGAGCCTGCAACAGCACGGCCCGGGGCGGTTGGCCCGCCGCCTGGCAGCCGCCCAGGCCCAGCAGGCCCAGCCCGATCGACACCACCAGCAGCATGGAGAGCAGGGGTCGCTGCCAGGAAGGTTGCGGCTGGCTGATGGCCGCAGACCGGCTGGCGGGGGTTGGCGGACCGGGCAGCATGGGTTCGATCAGTAGTGAGCTCCATGATCGGCTGGCTGCAAGGCCATGTGGCAGAGCCGTGGCAGCAGGGCACCCGTTGCGGGCTGCTGCTGGCCTGCGCCGGTGTGGGCTACGAAGTGCAGCTCACCCGTCGCCACTGGGAGCTGCTGCCCCCGGCGGGCAGCCCGCTGTGCATCTACACACACCAGTCGATCCGTGAGGACGGCTGGACCCTGTTCGGCTTCGGCGCCCGCCACGAGCGGGACCTGTTCCGCCTGCTGGTGGCTGTGAGCGGTGTGGGGCCGCAGATGGCCCTGGCCCTGCTCGGGACCATGCCCTGCGAGGAGCTGGTGCGGGCGATCGTGCAGGCCGACCTGCGCCTCCTCTGCCGCGCGCCTGGGGTGGGCAAGCGCACGGCAGAGCGGCTGGCCGTGGAGCTGCGCGGCAAGTTGGCGGAAAGTTTCGGTGCGGCCGCCAGCGGCTTCGACGACGACAGCCTCGATGGCCCGGCTGACGGCTCCAGCGGCGATCCAGGCCCGGCCGCCTCCACCCGTGAGGAGGTGCAGCTCACCCTCACCGCCCTGGGCTACGAGCCCCTGGAGATCAGCCGGGCCCTGCGTGCCCTTGGCAGTGAGGGCCTTGAGCCGAGCCTCGACGCCGAGACCTGGCTGAGTGCCTGCCTGCGCTGGCTCTCCCGTGAAGTCGCCTGAGCTTGGAGGCCAGCACCCCGAGGCGTTAGGTTGTCTGTTTGCACCGTCAGGGCCCGACGCCGGCATGCCGCTCGATACCACCAAGAAGCAGGAACTGATCAATTCCCACCAGACCCACGGCACCGACACTGGTTCGGTCGAGGTTCAGGTGGCGATGCTGAGCGAGCGGGTGACCCAGCTCACCGGCCACCTGCAGAAGAACAAGCACGATTTCTCCTCCCGCCAGGGGCTGCTGAAGATGATCGGTCGCCGCAAGCGGTTGCTCGGTTACCTGCGCGCCGAGAGCGAGGAGCGCTACGGCCAGCTGATCGCCAAGCTCGGCATCCGGGGCTGATCACAGCCATGGCGGCCAAGCGCAAGCCCCTGGCATTCGAGCCTGAGCATTCGCCCAAGGCTGGCGCCAAAGCGAAAGCAAAAGACAAGCCAAAGCCCAGCGCCAAGCCAAAGCCCGGCTCCAAGCCCAGGGGATCTCAGGTCATTCCAAGGGAGGTGGCCAACCGCATGGCCCGCCGTATCGGTGTGGCCACCGGCGTCCCTTCCGTGCTGGGCATGGGTGTGTTCATCGGCAGCTATCTGCTGGTGAGCCGCGGCATCCTCGATGTTCCCCCCGTGGTCACCCTGGCCAGTTCCGCTGGCCTGTTTCTGCTGGGCGTGCTCGGTCTGACCTACGGCGTGCTCTCCGCCAGCTGGGAGACGGCGCCAGGAAGCCTGCTGGGCACCGAGCAGATCGGCGTCAACATGGCCCGCATGAAGGCCTCGATCAGGGCGATCCGTCAGGGGGGGAAGGCCTCGGGTTGAGCTGCTAAGGCAAGCCCAGTCCTGGAGCTGTCTCAAACCGCATCCATGCTTGGCAGGCCACACCATTCATCTGGTCTTGGCAGCTGACTTTCTATTCCATTGTGACGTTTCGTTCAAAGCTCACCTTCGGGACGCCCTCAATCATCCGGAGGGCAAACTCTGCTGGGTCCAATGAAGGTGATCTCTTCAAGGTGAGTCGTCTATTGAGCAAGCCGATGCCGTGCTTCCTCAGCAGTTCGTTGTCCCGAGTTGATTCGAACGAGCCTTTGGAATTGATGTCAGCACCGAAGTGAATCGACTCTTGTGGCAGATGAAGCTCGAATCGCGATGGACTTCCCTTGAACAGGCAGAGCAGGATATCTGGGGCAAGCCGATCGAATCGAATTCGCTCGGCTCTAACTTCGGTCGACTGATTCACAGCTTCCACTGTCATGAGTGGCCACCCAGAAACCACCGCTGATCGAAGCAAAAGACCGGTCACTCGATGTTGAGATTCACCCGTGGGGGCAAGCTCTGCTGATTGCTCATGCGGCAGTTGTTGAAGCAACTCCATGTCGTGAGTGTGATCGCTCTCGAGGACCCGCCCGATGCTGAAGGCGCCATCAATCAAGCAATCGAGCCAGTGCGTGTCGATCTCGAAGAAACGTATCGACTCGACCGGCAGCATGCGCTCGTCGGGAATCAGGTATTGAAAAGGGACCGGCTCCAGCTTCCTCATGGATTCCACCCAGTCAGCCACGACCTGAGGCAACGTCCTGTTGGATTCGTTCT
Source organism: Synechococcus sp. J7-Johnson (assembly GCF_024345795.1). Lineage (GTDB taxonomy): Bacteria > Cyanobacteriota > Cyanobacteriia > PCC-6307 > Cyanobiaceae > Regnicoccus_A. Next base: position 39,620 of record NZ_JAGQBU010000021.1, on the reverse strand, counting down.
TGGGAGGAGGTGGTTCGTCAACTGGAAGATTGGCAAGTTTCTCCAACATCTCCTGGGTAAGATGCCGGCGCGCCCTGCGATCCTCTCGCTTCCATTGATAGAGTGCCTGTGATATACGGCTATTTGCGAGACAAAGCAACCTACCCAGTTCCCAGGCGGAAGCATAGTTGGCGTCAAACAGTCCGGACCTCTTGTCGTAAGCCAGAAGAGCGTCGGAGCTCTTGACAGGCAAAGGCAGTGATTCGATTTTAGTTGGGCCTGGAGCAAGCGGGCCGCGGTACCAGGAATAGGATTGGCTCCCGTTACGAAACTGATGGGGCAACAAGCTGAATCCCGCAGCCAACCATGTTTCAATGTCGTCCTCTGCATTGGTTGTGCCCTCTGCATGGGTACTGTTGGGAACGCGTGGAGGTGAGGGATTTTGCTTTAGCTTCGTCAGTAGACCCTTGAAGGTGTGTTCATGACTCTCGCAGGAGAAGCGCCATTGGTGGAGCGAAATGAAGCGCGTGTAGGGTTTGTCGGAAGTGATATGGTCTTCTTTGGCATCAAAGCGCTGCTCGAGCGAAATCAGATGGGCGGTGGTGGTCTTTCCTTGCTTCGGTAGGCGATTCCCGATCACAAACGCATATTCTGCATCGTCCTCATCGGTGACTTGCCATTTGATCTCCGTTTCATCCTTCCAGAGCAGAAATGATCGCTGGGCGTTCTTGTCATCGATGAACTGAAGCCTGTAGCAGCTGCTGGTCTGATCCAAAAGCGTGATCGTTGTACTCGATCCCTCCTTGAATGTGATGCCAGAGTTAGAGGACTTGCTCTTCAAGTCCGTGATCTGCTGTTCGTTTATCTGGTCGCCGTTCCTGTCGATGATGAAGAGAATGTTCCTGCGAACGTGACAGAGGAGCCTGCACTCCATCGCAGACGGCACGAAGCTGTTCAGAACATCGGTTCTGACATCAACGGACGCGACCCGGATCTCCTGGGAGACGCCATCGGGAAGGGGAAAACTCACATCGTCCGGAGCTTGCAACTCCTTCAGAGTCAGCGCGCTGCTGCCGGCAGTCGGAAGGCGGATGGCATTTGTTGCGAGGTCATCCTCATCAAAGACAAGAACCGCTAGCCACGGCATCGCCGCTTCCATCCAATTCGTGGCGTCTTCGCTTGGGCTCTTATCGCCCGCACGCTCCCAGGGAAGTGTGCTGCGGTGCAGTGCCACGTGGGGGAAGCAGGTGCTGTGATCACCCAGGCTTCCCGCCGGAGGGAACACGGAAGCAATCTCCTGAGGTGAGAGTGAAAACTGCGGCCCGGCGACGGTGAAAGTCCATGTCCCCTCGCCAAGGGCCTCAGACGGAGCCAGCGATAGATCCTGCTTAACCTTAATTGAATAATCACCAGCCTGCAGAGGAGGGCGATGAGAGTCGAGAAATTCTATGAACTTAGGAGAATCAGACATGGGGATTCAGTCGGATGTCTTGCTTAACCAGAATGCCTGGCGAAGGAACCAAGGCGTAGCTCAGCGTTGAAGATTGATCCAACAAGCCTCCCGATACGCACGTTGACAGGGTCTAGGTTCAAGGCCTTTAAATAGTGGTTGCGAGCCTTGACAACATCTTCTTGCAAGACAGTCTGCTCGATGAATTCGTGAATTCCCCCCTCCACAGGAGGGGCAGACAGATCTGGTGTGAACCGCGAGAAGATCTCTGCGGGCAGGGGTTGCGGGGAATCGTCTACGTCCCACATCACTCGTTCAGACTCCAGTGTTTTAGTTGTATGGGCTTTGGGCGGTGCCTTCGGGCTCAGACGCACACCGGTTACGCCGTCCACAAATTTCTCTTCCGCGTTGACTTCCGGCTTGGAGTTGCCATGGGCCTTTCCCCAGAGGGCTGCAGGAAGCTTCTTGATTACAGATTCTACTTGGAATTCAGTGCTGACATTCTTGATATCACGTCCATTTTTTCGATAGACGTTGACGGTGTGTGTAGATGTGACGTCCTCAACACCCACTGGAGCCATATTCACTTGTTTGCCATCAATTGATTTCAGCTCTTCAGGCAGGCCAAACTGAAGCTTACTTGATGGAACTGGAGAGTTTGTCACCAGGCGAAGTTGCTTCGGATTTATGATCCCCAAATGATTGGTTCTGGGATCTCCTGCTGCCACCATGCCATCTTCCAGCGCCAGACCTACCATATCCTTCTGTTCCGGAAGGAATCCCTTCTGAAACTCCGACCACTCGATAGGGGCCTTCTCTTTTGGGGTTTGATCTCCAAAGTGCGCGTGAACCGTTGCCACGTACAGGTCCAGCTCGGCTGTACCGGCGAATTCCGGCCCCCAGAGGTGAAGGTGGGCACCGAGGTCCACATGGATCGTTCCGAGAGCTGTGTCGTATGACCCACCGATGTTGATGTAGGCCTCGGCGTCGTAGTGATAGGGCTGCCAGGAAATCAGGAAGTCTGCACCTACTTTGAAATACGCCCGGAGCGAATCGGATTGGTAACTGGCTTCCAGATGACCACCGGCCATCAAGGCATGAGACGTGAGCGCAAAATAGGCATCGCCTTTGACGACAAGTTCCGGCGCCACCTGCCAGGTGAAGGCCAGCCGGGGCACAACTGGGTAATGGGGCGGGGCTGCGTAGGCCGGATGATAACCGCCGAGTGAGACGACGAAGTCGCCCGAGTGCTTCCCCTTGAACCAGGTGTAGAAGGAGAAACCCCCAGAGAGATGACATTTCTCGGAGAGGATGAAGGAATCGGGTGTGATCCGGGCATCGATGGCAAGCAGGCCTTCATCGGGAATGAAACGCGCCAGTAGCACGATCGTGACTTTCGCCACCGGATCGACCTTGGCTGAACCGGGGAGTGGCGCTGGGACGATGAGGGTCGATTGACCGAGTACATCGATTTCGAAGCGTTTGCCGAAGCTGACTGCCAGCAGAGCAAAGGAATTAATCTGCTTGAAGGAGTTGAACTTCACCCCAACCGCCAGGAAGTATTGACCTGGATCTGGAGGAACGTACTGCCCGAGTTTGTTCAGCTCAGCCATCACATCCTTCGGCAGCCCGGCACCTGCCGTGGCCTCGGCCACCAGAGGAAAGGTCTCAAGATCATCGATCGCCGGCATCAGAAGCGAACGGTTGTAGCCAAAGCCAGCGGCCAGTCCGGTGACAAAGAAAAACGAAGGCCCGCCCAGGGGATAGTCCAGTACCGCGTAGATGAAGAGCGAGGTGGCGCCATCAACAATGGCGTATTCACCGATGGCCGAAATCGTGAGTTGCTCTGTCTTGATCAGCGCCGTTCCGGCGAAATCATTGTCACCCAGGTGGAGGAAACTTCCGCCGATCTGCACAGGGCCGCCGTCGTAGTCGATCCCGATTCCACGGAGCTGGAAGGTTGGTTCAAACTTGTCCAGCGGTGAGGACACACCGAGACCGTCGAGGGACAGGCTCAACCCCCCGACATTGAGGGAGGCATCCATCGCGAAGGTGATGTTGCCGGCGCTAAGGCCGGCTCCGATCCGCTCGAAATGCGCCGGCCCGAAGGTCTTGTGAATCGGGAACCACTTGAGATCGCCCTGCGGCAGGGTCACCGGAGCCGAGGCCGCGCTGGGTTTCACGATCATCGAATCGGTGGCCACAACCGGCTCTGCGCCGGTGTTCTCTGGAGAGGCTCCAATCCCGTCGGTCTTGTCGATCCTGAGCGGCAGATTCAGATGAATAACCTCGCTGCCGAGATGGAGGGTCGTGGCCAGGCCGATGCCTGGAGCGATCAGCGGATCTCCTTCACTCCTTGCAGGCAGCGGGGTTGCTCCGGCGGGGAGCAACGCATTCACCCGCTCAACATCATCCTTGACAAGCTTGCTGGATGGTGATGACTGGGCAAGATAGAGCACTTGAGTCTCCAGACTCAGCGTCTGATTGGGCGGCATGATCTTGCCGATCAACGGCAGGTTCGAAAGGTTCAATCCGCCATCGATGTTGATGCCAAGAAGTGCCCAACTGGCAGCCTTGGGGTCTGCAGGCTTCCCCAACGCGAGAAGAGCTGAATTCAGCTGAATCGAGAGGTCTGGCACGTCCGAGACATCCGCTCCCAACTCAGCGAGCAGATCTTTCAGCAAGATCTTTTGACCATCACGATTCTGATAGGCTGCCACCATGGTTGTGGCAGTCGCCCCTACCGCGTCAGCAGATCTGGCAAAGAACAAATCAAACGTGTGGCCACCGAACTGAAACTCACCGGCGAACTTGCTTTCATAGGCAGTGCCATGGTGCAGGAGATCCAGGGTAAGCGTGAGCTTTATTCCTCCGCCAGCGACCTTCCCGGCAGTCCCGTTCGCGGCAAGCTCTTGCAAGGGCAGGGTGGCTTCGATGGAAAAGTGAAAGTCCTTACTGCCAGTATCGATGGATATGGACACATTTCTGACTGAGGCACCTTTCACCGACTCGGGAACGAGGAGAGGATTGTTTAGTGAAGTAGCCAGGCTGTCGATCCATTTCCCAAGCATTATTGGCTGGTCTAAGCCAGTTTGGGCAGAGAGTTTCCAGCCCATGCCATCATGTTGGCCCGCTAGCAGAAAATCAATTCCCCCCAAGCTAACGAGCGATGTGAGGTTAAAGAACGTGACAGAGTCAGCAGAATCGACCTCTACCCGTATGTCTTTAAACTCCAGATCAGGAGATTTCAATAGAGCAACAGAAGGTTGGCTTGATATCTCAAGTGCAACGTGAAAAAACTTCTCGGTGATGCTCCCAGTGATCTCTAATGCAACCACCCTAAGATTTGACTCAAGGATGACCTTGCCACCAAAGAGTTTAGATATGCTGTCAATGGCGATAGATTCCTGAGGCGCCAGGGCAACTCGAAATGTAAGCTGAGGAAAAGTTAGGGAAGCAATTATGGCGGTGCTATCTACTAGCCATTCGCCGGTCAGCGAACCTTCAACCCAGCGCCCCTCCTCAAAAGGCTGAATGATTAAGAGATCAAGAGTTGAGTTCTTGAGTTCAAGGACTCCTGGAATCAACTCAATCGCTGACTCTTCAGAAACTTTCAATGATATCTCAGATACTTCTGCACCTCTTATGTCGTACGTGATTCTTACCTCGCTCAGCCGAATATCTAGAAGGGAGCTAATCGAATTGGGGAAGTGTGAGGTAACTGCATCAAGGCGAGCATGCCCAAGGAATTCGCTTAGGGTTGGAAATCGCAGGAAATCAACGACTAGAAATTTATGATAGAGATCATACTCGACTATAACCGATAGAGAGTTGCCTCCACAGAGTACACTTCCTTCAACAAATGTTCCTGGCCATAGGGCGTTCTCATTCAGGCGCACCTTTAGCCCAAATCGTTCGCAAGACAAGCGAAATGATCCAAAGACTAATCCATCTCCCTCGTAGGAATTGCTTACACTAAAACACTGAGTGTATTCTGTTGAAGTTGGAACTGTGACTTTGATGGGCTGTAATGTGGCGTTGTCTTCGTTATCCGAAAGAGCAACGCTTGTAGTAATATCAATCAGGCCGCATAGTTGATTATCCGCTAAAAATTTACCACCAAATATTTCGCTTAACAATCCTCCATACATCTCGGAGAGGTTGCTGGAACTTTGGTAAGCCAATGGAAGGTTTACTCCAGCACAGATGAGTTCTGCTGGAAGGACATCACGAATTAAGCTTGAGAAAAATGCTTGCGGTAAGGATTCTGAGAAGGATATAGAGGATAGAATTAATGCTGGCCTTGCCAGCATTAACGTTGGGAAATAAGAATCAAGCAAATCGTCAGAAGCATTCCGGTCAGTTGGGCCTTGGAACTGTTGCACTACTTGTCTAGCAGTTAGACCAGGGTAAATATTGATCAAGAGTATTCCGTATCTGTTCGCCAGAATATCAATGAGTGTTGCTTGAATACTGAGATTGCGTAGAGAGCCGAAGCTCTTTAATGTCGCCGAGAAACTCAATATGTTTGAACTCATCTCTAGATCACGAATATCAGTTAGATCAAAAACAGAGCCTGCAAATATATTATAATGGATACGCTGGAAATCTAACCCAGCTGCGTTGATATCAAGAAGGACAGGTGGATTCCCTGCCAACTGTCTCGCAACTTCGTCTAGTTGTGGTATTGACATGGAGACGTTTAGTCCTTTGAAATGAAAGTAGCGAGGAAATCTGTAAGCCCTAAATGACCTCAACCTGGTCCAAGAAACACTTTCTGTTTTTTGGCAAGATCATCCAGTGCTTGTCGTTTCGGCCCAGCCTGCTGATTTTGGGAATACCTTAACAAAAGATAGCACGTTAACATGAATCTCTCAAAGTCAAGATCATCCCAGAATCCTCTGCTGCTTGCCTTAATTTTATCCCATTGAACTTCTTCATTGTTAAAATCGTTGATTAGGTCCTCCAAGTGTTGCTCTGCGACCCTATTTGGTTTGTGTTTGTTAGTAGACACTCCTAATGCATACAGGTAGAGTTTTAGATACTTAAGAAAGTCAGGTAACTTTTTTCTGTTGCCGTTGACTTCTAGGAAGGTGTGCCAATCGTTAGAAGCAAGTAAATCAGAAAATGATCGATACTTAATCCAAGGAGCTTCGGGTATAGGTCTGTTTAGTGCTTGTAGCCCTAGCACCTTTACTAGCTCTTCTCGTATTAGGTATGGCTCATGTCGAACAAAATCAAAAATCTTAAACGGGAGGTTTCCCGCTAACTTTAGTTCAGTTCCAATATGCTTCGCGCGTAAAACTGTGGCTATTGGATCACCGTGGATATAAACACGGTCGGCTTTCAGCTTGAATTTAGCTCCATCTACTAAATCCTCAGTTCCGATAGTCGGACTGCCATAGGTTATAAGTTCAACACTAGTATTCCAGGGCCAGTTGTTAACTTTGTATTTATTTCTCAGTGCTATTTCCCCTTCACCATGTCGCATTGAGACTGCACATAGTGCAGCTAATGCACCGCCTAGGCTGTGACCAGTGAAGTAAATCGTTTTGGGTGGATTATCCACGTGATCCCTAGCTATGGCTTCCAAGCATTTCCAAATCATGGGCAATGTAGAGATCAAACTATTTTTGAATCCAAAGGGCACCTTGCCTGTTGGGCTAATTTCAGGACATTTTGTCATGCTAATGGCTGAATCACAATCTGTAACCCAATCGGCGTTTCCGTTCTCCATCCAACCCCCTTTGGCTGCACGTGTCCCATTGCCACTACGACTTCCTCTGAAGGTGATATGGACATCGTAATCATTTATATCTTGTGGACTGTTATACTTTAATAGCACAAAGCCCATCAGGCTCCACGCTGGCAGAGTCATGCTGCTATTTCCTATTGGGCGCTCCTTTTCAACAATGCCAGTTGCACCTTCAAAGCAATAGAGGACATCCCTTGGATTATCGCCATCATTATGGGGCTTGGTGGCGATCACTTCAAGCTGATTCAGATTTAGTCGAGAACACATTCTAATTTCTTTGACATGTTTTACGATTTCAAGGGAAGGTTTTAAATAGTTCCAATCACCAGGCTCTGGCGCAACTACTGAGTGGTTCCATGGGTAGAGCCGTTGGTACTCTGTAATAATAGGATCCAGCTTTGGATTAGAAGTTGCTAAACCACCTAATTCTTCCGGGCCTCTTTGTGCATCATTAAAGAAGTTCTTTAAATTTGCACGCAAAGTACTCATAAAGAACTCTCTCATATCTTGCTGAGACCTATGTAATTGCTCGTAGTACGGGTCCATTGGCCAGATCAGTGTTTGGTGATATAGGTGATAGGCGAGGATGCTCAAATCAAGATGATAGACAAATCTATCGTACGGAGTTGACATTCTATTAGGAGCGGCTGGATTAGATAAAGCTATGATCAAGGCGTACCCCTTAAGGGAATCCCTTGCTTAGGGACCAGTAGATTCCTAAGCTCAATAGAGATACATATCCCGTGCTGGTAGGCGTGGATTCTTCACGGTCACTGGCCATAACTAGGATACCTTGATGATATAGAAAAGGACATAGAACGGAGGCATGTTTGTGTGATCTCCACTACCACCAACATAATTAGTTGTAAAAGTATGAATGTGCTTGCTCTCTGTTGTACTGGTTGAAGGCGTCTTGCCTGGTACTGTGTCCTTTATTTCCGGAAGGTTGTATAACTGCCAGCCATTCCCCGGAGAACGCTCGGGCCATTTCACTTTGCCATCTGTATGGAGAGGGATGTGATGATAATGACTGCCTTCTCCCTCAATCGTTCGTCCACGGTGATGGTGGCTAGGTAATTCTGCCAATGACAGAGTGACTGATTGTGTGCCTCCTATTCGCCCGCTGTCAGGAATTGGAGTCTTGCCATCGGGAGGTGGAAAGTTGAATTTTTCTCCGGTATATAGGTATGTACCCTCTCCTGCACCAACAATGAAACGTCCTCTTAAATCAGGTCTGCCGTCATTTCCATCGCATAGAGCCCACCCGCCAGGGATGCCGGAGCCTTGATAGTTTCCCCACATCACGATAGTGCCGATCGGCACCACCGGGCCGTTCTTGTCTTCAATGGATCCACGTACTTTTACATTGCCATTGGGATCGATCACCATTCGTGTGACCAACTCATTGGATGGCTCTCCAGGAATCTTTGTTTGAAATTCAATCGCGCTGCTATAGTTATCATCAACGGCTTGAATCCGTGCTGTAGCCGATGCATTCCACCCCGAGGGATCGTAGGTTGAAAGCTCCAATGCCACAGTGGTTCCGGGGCCTCCTGGGCCAGTGATCCGTATACCACCTCCGTCAGCCACGAAAAGCTCAAGGCTTCGCTGAGGATTGTTCGTTCCGATTCCTACCTTCCCCTCAACCGAAAGGCTGTTCTGCTGTGGATAACTTGGCGGATGAGGGTCGTGATCTGTAGATTCCACTGCGTATCCACTGCCGACGACTACGCTATCAGTGAAAACATGAACTGACCTTCGGTCTTTGTGGCTTTGGGCCATGTCCTTGGCTTTAGGTACGGTTTGTTGGCGATAGAGCCGGGGTGCCTTTTCAATCGGCACGATAATCTCGCCATCGCGGAACCCGCCAATGTTCTGGTAGCGAAGATAGAGATTAGTGAAGCCAGATAGCGACCTGGTAACGATGGGGTAGAGCGAGAAGTTGATCCAGGTGTTGGGCTGGAGTTCATCATCTGGTGGCAGGATCACCCACTCGGGCGTTTCGCTGTCTGTTCGTTCGTGTATAACCCAGCCTAATTCTCTGGGAGTGATCTCGATCTCGGCGACTTCATCGGCGTGGCCCAGCCCCCACGGTTCATCGGCTTCATTCAGCTGACCGGAATCAAAGGAAAGCAGCAGCCGCGGCCGGACCCCCAATTCACCGGCGGCGAGGCTCAGCGTATGGAGCGTGGAATTACCCAGGTAAAGTGTGAGCGCATTGCGCGTGAGGCCGTCATTGAGGACAGTGTTCGAGCCGATGAACCCTGCTGTGAAGGGTGCCTCGCTCCTGCCCCGCTGATTCACAACATCCAGGTGCGCGAGGCGGTGGCCGCTGAGCTTCCGCTTCTTCGGGTGACTTATCTGTTCATCTGTGAAGTCACGGATGTAATTCAGGTGTCGGTAGCGCAGTTCCACCTGGGTTGGGCGTGAACCTCCGAGGGCCACGGCCTTGAAATGGGCCAACGAAATCGTCAGGACACCGCCAGGCGGGATGACGAGGCCGTTCGATCGGCTTAGATAAATGGACAGGGTCCCGTCCTGATTGGGGATCCCGCGTAGATGCCAGTCGGTGTCGACGGCTGAAAAGTGAGCCACGTCTTTGAGCTCGAGCGTGCCTGGCCGAAAGACAATTTCCAGATGATGATCATCCTGAGTTGGTCGATTCATGCCAACGAGGACCACCTCTTCATCCATGGGTGCTTTTGATGCGGGCAGCTCGATGGCGATCGGGCTACTGTTTTGCAGGATCAGGTGGAGGGTTCGCCCACGTGAGGATTCATCGACGATGTAAACAGCCGGATGCCCGTGATCATCTGCTACCCGAAAGGCCAGGGGATGGTGATGGTCGAATGGATGAGAGCGCGCGTGCTTTTCCCTGTGCACAAGGGCTGCCAACTCTGTTGCCGCTAACGCCCGCTCGTAAAGGCGCACCTCACCCATGCGGCCGGTAAAGGGTTCTAAGCCGGCGGTGTTGGTACCGAGAAGCAGAGGTAGGTTGGGATCTGGATAGTTCAGAACCCCGATGCCGGTGTTTGCGAATTCGGCTTCCTGGCCATTCACGGAGACGGGCACCCGTTTCCCATCGATGTAGTAGATGGCCGCTTGGGTGCTTGAATCCCAGGTGACAGCCACGTGGTGCCAATGATCCGGCGTGACGCCCTTTTCCGTCAGTCCGGCGTGCTGCTGGCCAACGCGGGCGTGTAGCTTGCCTTTCAATAGAAAGAGCCCGAAGACACAATACGGTGCTATGTGTGTATCGGCGGCAAGGGGATACTGAAGAATCGAAACGGAGTCTCTCGCAGCTGTTGCTGCATCGGCTCGGATCCACACCGCCACGGTCAGACCCCACTCCGGTAGTTTGGCCAGCGCTACTTCGACCCTGCCTGCTCCCGGCTCGAAGGCAAGGGCACGGCCCAGATCACTGTCGGGTCTGATCTCGACCCCGCCAGGCAGGGGCACGTGAGTTTGTGCTGGAGACGTGTCGGCCAGCCAATCTCCCTCAGCCTTATTGCAGGGAAGATGCAGAAGTAGGGCTTCTTCGTGCTCGATCATGGGATGTTGGTTGGCTGGGCGGTCTGCGAGGTTGGACGATCAACGCGAACCTCATCCTTCGGCTCCAGTCGTAGCCAACCTTCGCGCAGGGTCAATCCAGCCCGAAAGGCGGCGTTCAGTTCCGGCGGACTAATCTCCTCTGCGGGTGTTGTTCGCCAGCCCTGGGGTGTCCGATCGAGAAACGACCAGGCGTAACCGGGCTCTCCGGGCAGCGTGATCTCCGTGCGATCCTCCAGCATCAGGAGTGGAGTGGCGAGAAACGTGACCGACAGCTTCTTCAACGCAGCGGCGAAATGATTCTCGGCAAGGCGAATCTCCTTCACCGGCAGAACTCCGCACGTCAGATGTGCTGAACCTCGCGGGTCCATCAACAGGGTGAATGTGAGCTCTGGAGCCGAAGCTGCCTGTTTCAAGACGAGCCCAGCTGCTTCCGGGCTGTCTTCGTTCACGATCGCTGTCTGGGGTGTATGAAACTGGCCATCCTTGAAACCGCCAGAGCTGTCTTCAACCCAGTAGCCCACAACGCCGTCATTCAGCATCTGATGCTCTCCGATCCGGAAGGGGATCTCCACGTCTTCGAATCGCCGAGATCGTTGGATTGTCTTGCCTTCCACCTGTGCGTGGAGCAACTCCCACGAATGATCTTCTGCGGGCTGGCCCAGTAACTCGAACTGAACCGAGGCGCGTACCACCGCGATGGGCCGCCCGATCAAGAGTGAGATGGCCGGATGGGCGGCGAAGGAATCCGGATCAATCTCCTCCAGCGCATCGTTGATCGTCTCGAGGAACTCGTCGGTTTCACCCCGCTCCAGAATGTGCAGGATCACCCGCTGCAGAAACGGATTTTCAATGTCCCGGGGCACGATGGGATGCTCTTCACCCGGTGCAGGCCGCCACAGGCCATCCACGTCAACCGTGCCAATGCCTTTCCCATCTGCGTCGTAAACAGCGATCGATTCATCCAGCCTGTTGGGCAGCAACCATCCGCAAATGGGTGTCGTATTCGGATGGCTGTTCGATTCCACCGCCTCGTGCCCGCCGGACAGCCAGCGGAACACCGCACGCAGTGGCTGCAGGAAACGCGGTGGGAAAACGACGTGCCCGGCATCCCCGCGCAGGGGCTCGGCCGCGATCACATTCTTTTTGGCCAGCGTGATGTCGAAGGCACGCCCGAAGGAATCGATGATCCGGAGACGGTCGAGCTGCAGTTCGCCCACCCGAATGGGATGGAAACGCGCCAGGGGAACGGGTGTGTGGGTCGGCAACTCGCCGACGATCGCCCGCAGGTCTCTGGCAAAGCGCTGGTACTCCTTGAAGCCGATCGGTTCGGCAATCGGCAGTTGCACGGTCTGCCGCCGCATCAGCAGAGCGTCATTGAAACCGCCCAGGGGCAGGCAGAGGATCTTCGTTCGCTCGAGGAATCCCCAGGCCCAAAGGGCGGTCCTGGTCAGGCTTTGGTCCTCTGTTTCGGCTTGGCTCAGACGTTCGATCACCTCCTGCTCATTGTTTTCGTCCAGAAGTGGGGTATCGCTGCTGACTTGTTGCTTCAGAAACTGTTGCTTCAGAAACGTCCAGAGCCGCTCATGGAGCAGCTGCGCCGCGTTGACTGTGATCAAGCTCCGCCCCGCATAGGCAGACTCTTCGTCGGGGCCCTCATCGATTGTGTCGGTGGAGTCGCTGGCAGCCAGTGGCGTCAGGTCTGGGCTTCCCGCAGCGGGCGCGAATCGAGAGGATAGGTAATGGGTGTCGAAGTGGTCCTCGTAATGGCTGAAGTCTGCTTCTGGAGATCGAAGCTGGGCGGACCATTCCACATAAATTGGTCGGGCGGGATGATCGTGGTGCTCACGTTGAAAAGTTTCCGTGTTGTCATTATCAAACTTTTGAACAATCTCATTTTCAAACATCTCAAAGAATACTGGATCAGGGACGAGCAGCAGCTCAATTTTAGGCCGGCTGGTTGAATCGTCATGGTTAACGCGCGAAGCGGCAGAGGGCAGATAACCTTCAATTTCAGAAGGCGCAGCCAAAACGACAACAGGATTGCTTGGTGACCAGAATCGACTGCCTGGAATCGACTTCAGGCGAAGAATATTAACGTCGGTCTTTCGGTCCACTTGTAGCGAAAGAAAATCTTGAATCCTGTCAACTATCTCATCCCGCTTCTCCTGGACTTGCTCAATCTTCTCGTCGATCTTTTTGATCTCTTTCATTGTTGTTGACTTGATCAGATGCACGACTTTGTCGGCTTCTGGAAAGATGTCACGGCTGTTTGGTGGTGGATATGCACAAAGCATGTATTTGTGCCAGTCTGAGGAAAGCCGATCGACGAGTGTGCGCCGAGTGTGTTCGTGCTTTTCAAGTTTCTTCTGAAAGGCGTTCAGGTTGTCAAGCAGCCCCAAGCACTCAGCGGGTATGGTTGGCGTTGCCTCTCCTGGCTCAACAGTCTTGCTGTTCACAACCGGAGGCTTCGTTTCGCGGGCTTCGGGCTTGATCAGCCAGCGCATGCCTCCGTGAAAGGCTGTGAATCCTTTGGCGTGTCGGCCTTCAAGAAATTTGGGGTAATGGTCCTGCAGGCGATGCTCGAGATCGGCCGCCATGAGGATCGCTTCCAGTTGCTCTTCGATCGTGCTCTTGTCCGGTAGAGGATTATCCTTGTTTTCGGCTAGAAATGAATCTGCTAAAAATGCACACAGCGCCTCAGTTGCCGTATGACCAATCGCAATGTGAGTAGCCAGGTTTGCATCAGATTCGGGCTTCTCGACCAGCTGGCTTAAAACCTGTCCACGTCGCGCATCCAACCGACGCTTCCTGGTTGTCTCTTCTTGGGATAAGGCTGACGAAGGATCAGAATTGGCTAATGACTCAGGGCTAAACTCTGTCTTGCCAATGTAAAGAATGCCAGGTCGAGAATCTGGAAAAGGATCTTCGTCAGATGGTATTGTATTGGTCGCAAAGGATGGAGGATTTACTGAATCATTGTAAAAGCCAACGACGGAGTACTTGGCAGCCCGTGAGTCATTGGCCTCATTGTCGTGAAATGTAAAAATCCCTCGGCAATCCGAAGCAAAGGCCGCAAAGGCGGGGTTGCCATATCCCATCACCGTTAACCCATCAGCGAGATATTCCCCCTTGTTTCCAACTTCTAGCCAATTCTCTAGTGAAAGTGTTCGCCCCAAATAGCGGAATGCCTGCACACTCTCTTCTTTCCCTCCTTTGTCTATATTTGGATAGGCGGTTGCACCAGGCGGAATTGGTCCGCTGAGCGGATGGAGAAAATCACTTTCCACGATCCATCGGGACCGAGTCCAATTCGGCCATTGGCCCTGATCGGGAATGGTTCGGGTGATCAGCCAGCGATTGGGCAGCTGTGGATGGATGCCCTCCATGCGCTGGCCGGTTGGATCCCCCTTGCTGCGTGTTAACTTGCTGCGTGTCAACTCCCGCGGCACCTGCCAGTGCAAATGGATGCCTGGGAGTAGCACCAGATTCCGATTCTGGAATGGTGGTGAAGACACTTCATCGCCCAGAAAGGCGGTGTCCGAACTAAAATCTTGGCCTGAGGCACTCCAGGGCAGCAGCGACGGATTAAACGCAGCCTCTACGGCCCTCGTCGGCTTACTGAGATACAGCAGTTCGAGACTCAGTGGTGCTAGCGAAAACCATGGCACTTTAGTTTCCGGCGTGTTGAATCGTGGTTGTAGGGTCTGTGGCTCAACTGAAGGAGTTGGTTGTTTAACTTTAATAATTTTTTAAACGATACTCATTGGCCATGGAGAAGCGGAAGACTGTGATCTATCTTCATGAGGACGCTCTTGGCTTTCAGGAAGGGGGTGGGAGTGCGCATGGGGTTTTGCTTCTGAGCCCCAATCACATGGTTTTTAGAGCCCTTCACTTCAGTGCCAGAATTAAAAACCTATTGGATAAAATGCCAATAATCTGGATCTTCAGAGATACCTTGAACCTATTGAAATACAATATCGGACCTGCAATTGACTATCCATTTATAGGTCTATTCGTCGCTACGTCTTCTGATCCCCTCAGGTCAGTTGCAGAGGTGAACCCAGTCGGGCCGTGAATGAGGCAGCGCTGAGGCTGGCCATGGCCGCTTCGCCATCGCGCACGCAGAACTGGTGTCCGAGGCGCACGTAGCGGGTTTGGTCGTGGAGCTTCACTTTCGCCACCACCGGCACGCGCACCCCGGCTTCCTCCTGCTCCGGCCGATGCCGCACCAGGCATTCGCGCAGGCGGTGCTGCACCGTGATGTCGCTGGCCTGATCCGCCATCAGCTCCACCAGCAGCACATCGAGATCGTCGATGGCGCGGCAATCATCCAGGATCAGCTGCACCCGGTCGTCGCGCCGGTCCACCGATCCCCAGATCATCAATCGCGCATCCACCATCAGGTGGTCACTGAGGCGGGCGAAGGCCTTGGGGAACACCACGCACTCGGCGCTGCCGCTGAGGTCTTCGAGCTGCAGCACAGCCATCCGATCGCCCTTGCGCGTCGTCACCTGGCGCACCTCCGGCAGCATGGCCACCACACTCACCCTCGCCTTGTCGGCCTGCTCCTCCAGCCGCCCCAGGCTGATCGGCGAGAGCATCTGGATTGGGCGGGCCAGTTGCCGCAGGGGGTGATCCGAGAGGTAGAAGCCCACCAGTTCCTTCTCCAGGCGCAGCTTTTCCTTGGGGGGATAGTCGGCCACCGGAGCCGCCTTTGGGGCGGTGCTCTGAACGGCAGTGGCTGATACGGCAGTTTCGGCGGGGGCGGCGAAGAGATCGAACAGGTTGCCCTGGCCGTTCAGCCGGTCCCTGGCACGGGAGCTGGCCCAGTCGAGCACCAGATCGAGGTCGGCCATCAGCTGGGCGCGGTTGGCATTGGGCTCCAGCCCATCAAGGGCACCGCAGTGGATCAGCGACTCCAGGGCCCGCCGGTTCATCAGCGTGGTGGGGATCCGGTCGCAGAGATCGGCCAGGGAGGCGAAGGCACCGTCCTGGACGCGGGCCTCCAGCAGCTGGCGGATGGCGCCGTCGCCGAGGTTGCGCACTGCTGATAGTCCGAAGAGAATCTTCTCTCCTTTCGGGGTGAAATCAATGCCGGAGGCATTGAGATCGGGGGGCATCACCTCGATGCCCATCGCCTGACAATTGGCGATATAGCGCTGCACCTTCTCCGTACTGCTGGCATTCACCGTCAGCAGGGCGGCCATGTACGCCACCGGGTAATGGGCCTTGAGGTAGGCCGTCTGATACGTCACCGCGCCGTAGGCGGTGGAGTGGCTCTTGTTGAAGCAGTATTCGGCGAACAGCACCATCTGCTCAAACAGTGCTTCGGCCACCGTGGCATTCACGCCCCGCGCCGTGGCACCTTCCACGAACTGGTGGCGATGCTTCTGCATCTCCGACACCTTCTTCTTACCCATCGCCCGCCGCAGCAGATCCGCTTCTCCGAGCGAATAGCCGGCCAGATCCTGCGCGATGCGCATGATCTGCTCCTGATACACCATGATCCCGTAGGTTTCCTTCAGGATCGGCTCCAGGGCCGGGCAGGCGAAGTCGATCGCTTCGCGGCCATGCTTGCGGTTGATGAATTTCGGGATCAGTCCGGCATCGAGCGGACCTGGCCGGTAGAGCGCCAGAATTGACGAGATGTCCTCCAGCGACGAGGGTTTGAGGTCGCGCACGATCTGGCGCATGCCGCTGGATTCCAGCTGAAAAATGCCCTCTAGATCGCCGCGGGCCAGCAGCTCGTAGGTGCCTGGATCGTTGGGCGGCAATGTATCGGGGTCGATGCGTTCACCGCTTCCCTGCTCCACCAGATCCACGGTCTTGTCGATCATCGTCAGGTTCTTGAGGCCGAGGAAGTCCATCTTCAGCAGCCCCATCGCCTCCACGTCCTCCATGAAGTACTGGGTGATCACCTGGCCGTCGTTGTTGCGCTGCAGCGGCACCAGTGAATCCAGCGGTTCAGCCGCAATCACCACACCGGCGGCATGCACGCCGAAGGTCTTGTTGGTGCCCTCGATGCGGCGGGCCATGTCGACCCAGCGGCGCACCTGATCATCATTCTCGTATTTCTCGCGGAATTCAGCTGCCGGCGAATCGGGGCCGATCATCTCCGCCAGCTTGGCGGGCTTGCCCCGCACAACTGGAATCAGCTTGGCCAGGCGGTCGGCATCGCCGTAGGGGATGTCCAGCACGCGGGCCACATCCTTGAGCACCGCCTTGGAGGTCATCCGGTTGAAGGTGATGATCTGCGCCACCTTGTCCTCGCCGTAGCGCTGGGTGACGTACTCGATCACCTCGCCGCGGCGTTCGATGCAGAAATCGGTGTCGATGTCAGGCATCGACTTGCGTTCCGGGTTGAGGAAGCGCTCGAACAGCAGCCCATGCTCCACCGGATCGAGGGCGGTGATGCCGAGCGCGTAGGCCACCAGGGAGCCGGCAGCCGAGCCCCGCCCAGGCCCCACCGGAATGCCCTGCTCACGGGCGAAGCGGATGTAGTCCCACACCACCAGGAAGTAGGTGGGGAAGCCCATCTGCTCCATCACCTGCAGCTCGAAGGCCAGCCGCTCGCCATAGAGCGGATCGATCGGATCACTGCCGCCAAGGTGCAGCCGCTGGCGCAGCCCCGCCTCCGACACCTCCGCCAGATAGCTCACGGCCGTGTGCCCGTCCGGGATGGGGAAGCGGGGCATCTGCTGGCGGCCGAGGATGTCGTAGGCCTCCACCTTCTCGGCCACCGACGCGGTGTTGGCGATCGCTGCGACCACCACCTCCGGCTCGAGGTGATCGGCGAACAGGCGGCCCATCTCCGCCTCGCTCTTGATGTACTCGGTGCCGGTGTACCGCAGCCGTTTCTCGTCGGTCACGAGCTTGCCGGTGAGCACGCAGAGCAGGGCGTCATGGGCCTCCACATCGGCGCTGCTGAGGTAGTGGGCATCGTTGGTGGCGATCAGCTCGATGCCCAGCTCTTGGGCGATCCGCACCAGCTCCACGTTCACGATCCGGTCTTCCGGCGAGCCGTGGTCCTGGATCTCCAGGTAGAAGTCGGCGCCGAAACGCTCCTGATACCAGCGGGCCACGTCGCGAGCCACATCGGGGCGGCCCCGCAGGATCGCCTGGGGAATCTCACCGCCCAGGCAGGCGGTGGCCAGGATCAGTCCCTCGCTGTACTGCTCCAGCAGCTGCTTGTCGATGCAGGCCCGCGAGAAGATGCCGCGCCCGCGCATACCGCGCAGGTGGCTGAGGCTGGTGAGCTTCACCAGATTGCGGTAGCCGGTGTCGTTCTTGGCGAGCACCACCAGGTGATATCGGCGTTCGCCCTTGACCCACGGATCGTCGATCGTGCCGTTGATCACGTACATCTCGTTGCCGATGATCGGCTTGATGCCGGCTGCGGTGCAGAGCTTCAGCAGCTCGATCGCGCCATACATCACGCCGTGATCGGTGAGGGCCAGGGCCGGCATGCCCAGCGCCACGGCCCGCTTCACCATCTGCGGCAGCTGGCTGGCGCCGTCGAGAAGGCTGTAATCGCTGTGGTTGTGGAGGGGGACGAAGGCCAAAGGCTCAGGCGTCAGACGCCACCACGGGGTGATGCCACGTTACCGGCCACCAGATGTGGTGTCAGCTGGCCGCTGGCTCAGGGCACCAGGGCCGCGGCGGGCCGCTTCTCCATCACCCTGGCTGCCTGCTCGTAGTTGTGGGCCACCTGCAGCAGGAGCGGCTCCTCGAGCACGCCGGTGATCAGCTGCAGGCCGATCGGCAGGCCGCTGTCGTCGAAGCCGCAGGGCACATTGATGGCCGGCAGGCCGGCCATGTTCGCCGGGATCGTCAGCAGATCGGCCAGGTACATCGCCAGAGGATCCTCGGCGTGGGCGCCGAAGCGGAAGGCGGTGGTGGGGGAGGTAGGCGTGAGCAGCACGTCCACCTTGGTGAAGGCGGCGTCGAAGTCGCGCCGGATCAGGGTGCGCACCTGCTGGGCTTTCTTGTAGTAGGCATCCACATAGCCGGCCGAGAGGGCATAGGTGCCGATCAGGATGCGGCGCTGCACCTCATCACCGAAGCCCTCGGCGCGGCTGCGGGCCGTCATCTCCGCCAGGCTGCCGGCCTGCTCGGAGCGGTAGCCGTATTTCACGCCGTCGTAGCGGGCCAGGTTGGCCGACGCCTCCGAGGGGGCGATCACGTAGTAAGTGGCGATGCCGTCGTTGAAGCGGGGGCAGCTCACCTCCACCAGCTCGCAGCCCATGGCCTCCAGCTGGGCGGCGGCCGCCAGTACCGAGGCCTTCACCTGGGGATCGAGACCGTCGGCCTCGAAGCATTCCTTCACCAGCCCCACCCGCAGGCCCTTCACAGGCTTCTGCAGCGCAGCGCGGTAGTCGGGAACCGGTGCCTTGAGGCAGGTGCCATCACGGCGGTCCTCACCGGCGATCACCTGCAGCAGCTCGGCGGCATCGGCCACGCTGGTGCTGAATGGCCCCACCTGATCCAGGGAGCTGGCGAAGGCCACCAGACCCCAGCGGCTCACCCTGCCGTAGGTGGGTTTGAGGCCCACCACACCGCAGAAGGCGGCCGGCTGACGGATCGAGCCGCCGGTGTCGGAGCCCAGCGATGCGACGCATTCGCCGGCGGCCACGGCAGCGGCGCTGCCACCGGAACTGCCGCCCGGCACCCGCTCGGGGTTCCAGGGGTTGCGGCTGGGACCGAAGGCGGAGGTTTCCGTCGAGCTGCCCATGGCGAACTCGTCGAGGTTGGTCTTGCCGATCAGGATTCCGCCGGCCTGCCAGAGCCGCTCGGTGACGGTGGACTCATAGGGGGGCACGAAGTGCTCCAGCATCCGGCTGGAGCAGGTGGTGCGGATGCCCTTGGTGCAGAGGTTGTCCTTGATCGCCAGGGGGACGCCGGCCAGGGGCGGCAGGGTGTCGCCAGCCGACCGGGCGGCATCGATGCGGTCAGCATCGGCGCGGGCCCGCTCCGCGGTGACCTCCAGGAAGGAATGCAGCTCTGCGTCGACGGCCTCGATCCGGGCCAGATGCTGGTCGGTGAGCTCCCGGGCCGACATCTCGCCGCGCTCCAGTTGCCCACGCCACTCGGCGATCCCCATCAGCCCTTGCCTTGCATCGAGCGACGCTATCAGCCAGGGTCCAGGTCTTCGGTGAGGGGTTCACCGCGGCGGACCTGCAGCAGTTCGTGCTCCATCGAACCCGGTTGCTCATTGCTCACATCGCCGAGAAAAACAGGAAGCTTCGCCTCCAGATCCTCCCGGCGCACGAACGGCCCGAACCAGTAGACGACGTGCGGCGCCTGGGTTTCCACCCGCGCCCACCAGGCCACCCCAAGACCGTTGGCCATGCCTCTGAGCAGCCGAATCAAGGGGTTCATCGAACCGTGGCGAACCGCACCATTGTGCCGATCGAAGGGCCCCGCCCCCGTATCGAATCCGGCGCAGGCAGGGGCCGATGCATCACAGGCGGATGTCCCCCTGGAACGGCGAGCCGGTGGCGGGTGTGAAACCCAGCTCGATCTCTTCCGGGAGGGACACCCGCAGGTCCAGCCCAGGGGCGGGTTCCTCTGCAGCAACCTCCGGACTCTCGTCCTGGATCACGTCCTCGGTTGGCTCCTGGATGACTTGTTGTGGGTCCGCCTGAATCTCCTGATCGATCACTTCCTCAATCACTTCCTCAATCTCGCCCACGCTGCTCGCATCCGGAGCTGGATTGAACGAGTCGTCGGCCTCCGGGGCTGGCTCAAACGGAGTGTCGGCCTCCCCGGTTGGAACGATCTGAGCTGTTGCTTCCGGATCTGGGGTTGTTGTCTCCGGTGCAGGTTCGATCGAGGCATCGGTTGTCGTGCCTGATTCGCTGTCGCTCAGGGAAGCCTCAAGCTCCTGAGTGGTTTCCAGGGCTGGGCTGCTGCTGGCGGCTGCGGTGGTGGGCACCTGGGGCCGCACCAGTCGCGGAGCCGGGGCGTTGCCGCTGATGGTCTTCATCCAGCCCCGTCGGGCGATTTCGTAGAGCAGCAGGGCGGTGGCCACCGAGGCGTTCAGGCTGGGGGTGGCGCCGCGCAGGGGGATGCGGATCAGCTGGTCGCAGTGTTTGCGGGTGAGCATCGAGAGACCATCGGCCTCAGAGCCGGTGACCACCACCAGGGGACCATCGAGATCAGCTTCGATCAGGCTCACATTGCCTTCCTCGGCCAGGCCCACCACGCGGTAGCCCGCGTCCTTGAGCTGCTCGATCGAGCGGTTGAGATTCACCACCCGGGCCACGGGCAGGTGCTCGAGGGCGCCGGCCGCCACCTTCGCAACCGAGCCGGTGAGGCCCGCGTTGCGCCGCTGGGGCAGCACCAGGCCATGGGCGCCAAGGGCCTCGGCGCTGCGCACGATCGCCCCCAGGTTGTGGGGATCGGTGAGGCCGTCCACCGCCATCAGCAGCGGCGCTTCGCCGATGCCGCGGCAGCCGTCGATCAGGCTGGCCAGATCCAGGGTTTCTGCCGCCGCGGCCTGCAGCACGATGCCCTGGTGGACAGCGCCGCCGCTGATCTGTCCAAGGCGAGCCCAGGTGACTTCCTCCACCAGCACGCCACTGGCCTTGGCATCGCGCAGCAGTTGCAGGAAGCGTGGAGCGAAGCGCAGCTCCGGGGTACACCAGATGCGGTGGATCGGACGATCACCCTCCAGGGCGGCCTGGGTGGAGTGGCGGCCCCAGATCAGGTCGTCGGCGGGCTCGGCGCCGAACCGCTCGGAGCTGCCGCTGCTCTCGGGTCCTGGCGCCTCCGGTTCGCTGAAACGGGGCGTGCGGCCGGGGGGACGTCCCGGCTGAAAGCGGGGCCTGTCCCCATCGGGTCGGCTGAAGCGCGGTGCTCCGAAGCTGGGGCGACGGCCTTCAGGACGGCCCTCAGGGCGGCCTTCTGGACGACCCTCCGGTCGCCCTTCGGAGCGGCCCGAGGGTGCTGGGCGGCGCTCAGGTTTGCCTTCGTAGCGACCCTCAGGCCGCCGTCCCGCTCCCGGGCGCTGGTCGTCGAAGCGCCGTGCCGCGGGGCGGGTGCCGATCACGCGAGTGGGACGGCCCGCTGGGCGGGCCTCCCCCTGGGGGCGCTGGAAACTCTCACGCCGGGGGGCGTCCGGCCGGTAGCCGCCACGGCTGTCCTGGGGCCGCCCCGCACGCCCGTCACGGCTGTCGCGCTCTGAGCTGCCACCGGACCCTCCACCGGAGCCGCTGCCACCGGAGCCGCGCCATTCGGGACGGGGGCTGCCGAAGCGGGAGGGTTTGCCTCCCCTTGCTCCGCCGGAAGGGCGATCACCGGAGCCGGCACCCTTGGGCCTGCGGCCCTCAAAACGTTGGCTCATGGGTCGCTCGGCAAAGGGTCAGAAAGGTCGGTCTCGTCCAGATGATCCAGAAGCTGGGCAAGCCGCTCGGGATTCCGCAAAAAGAGCCAGCCCACCATTGTCTCAAATCCCGTGGCCCGGCCGTAGCTGGCCGGATCACCGCCGCGAGGGCCGCGGCCGGCCCGGTTGCGGCCGCGGCGCACCAGTTCGCGCTCCCGTTCATTCAGCAGCGGCTCCAGACGCTCCAGTGCGCGGGCCTGGGCCCGGGCCCGCACCTGGGCCACCACCGCCTGGTGCAGCTCATCCGGGCGCCCTGCCTGGTGGCAGTGGCGCAGGCGCTGGTGCAGCTCCCACACCGCATCCCCCAGCCAGGCGAGCTGGAGGGCACCGAGGCGCTCGGGCTGAAGCAGATGCCGGGGATCGCTTTGGATCTGGCGCAGCCAGGCCTGGCCGTCGGGGTCAGGGTTTGGCAAGGGCGGCCAGGGCCGTCTCCAGATCGGGTTGGAGGTGCAGGAACTGCTCCAACCTCACCAGTTTCACCGTCTGGATCACCCGGGCATTGCCCACCATCACAAAGGCCACCTTGGCATCGGCGCACTGCTTGGCCAGTTGGACCAGCACCCCCAGTCCGGAGGAATCGATGAAGTCGATGTGGGTGAGATCCAGCAGCACCGCCCGCTGATCGCTGCCGCGGTGTTCGGTGATGAACTCGCGGAACTGCTTGTCGGAGTAGGCGTCGAGTTGGCCGGTGAAGCTGAACAGCAGACAATTCTCCCGTCGCTCGAAGCCGCCCCGCAGGGATACGGTCAACCGTTGCAGTTCAGGAATCGTTCCAGCCCTCGCGGGAATCAAGACGCTGAAGTGTAAGCAGGGATGGGAGCTGCAACACCTGGGCCCTGAGTTCAGGGGCGCCGCTCGGCCATCAGGCGCACGAACCGGCCGAAGTGGTGATCCGCGTCGTGGGGGCCGGGGCTGGCCTCTGGGTGGTACTGCACACCGAATACCGGCTGATGGCGATGGCGCAGGGCTGCCACGGTGCGGTCGTTGAGGTTGTGGTGGGTGATCTCCACCAGGTCCTGGGGCAGTGAGCTGGCCTCGAGCGCGAAGCCGTGGTTCTGGCTGGTGATCTCCACCAGGCCATCGCCGCCACAGGGATGGTTCAGGCCGCGGTGACCGTAGGCGAGCTTGAAGGTGCGCCCGCCCAGGGCCAGGCCCAGAATCTGGTGGCCCAGGCAGATGCCGAACACCGGCAGATCGGCGTGCCCGAGCAGATCCCTGGCCAGGGCGATGCCTTCCGCCACCGCCGCCGGATCGCCAGGGCCATTGGAGAGGAACACCCCCTCCGGCTCCAGCGCCAGCACTTCGGTGAGAGTGGCGCCGGCTGGAAGCACCGTGACCGCGCAGCCATGGGACGTGAGCCGCTCGAGGATGGCCCGTTTGATGCCGAAATCGATGGCCACCACCTGATACGGCTTCTCCGGCGAGGGTTGCAGGCGCTGATCGAAACCGGTGGCGCAGAGTTGCTGCCAGGCGTAGGCGCTGGGGGTGCTCACCTGCGCAGCCAGGTTGAGTCCCTCCATCGAGGGGCTGCGCCGCACCAGCTCCAGCAGCTCGCGGGGGGAGGTGCCATCGCTGCAGATCACGCCGTTCATGGCACCCCGCTCGCGCAGGTGGCGCACCAGGGCGCGGGTGTCCACGCCGGCGATGCCCACCACCCCGTGGGAAGCCAGCCAGCTGGGCAGGTCGCCCCGGCTGCGCCAGCTGCTGGGGGTGGGCGCCAGCTGGCGGGCGATCACGCCGCGCACGTGGGGGGCATCGGCCTCCTGATCCTCCGGGTTGACGCCGGTGTTGCCCAGTTCCGGGTAGGTGAAAGTCACCAGCTGACCGGAGTAGCTGGGATCGGTCATCACCTCCTGATACCCCGTCATGCCGGTGTTGAACACCACTTCACCGACTGCGGTCCCACGCGCTCCGAAGGCCGTGCCCCGCAGCAGGGTGCCATCGGCCAGCACCAGCACGGCCTCGTTGGCAGTCTGGCTGGCGCTGGCAGGGTCGGTGGTGCTGGCCGATGCCGGGGCTGCAGCGCTCAAGGGGGAATGCTCAGGTGAATGGATCATCTCCCAGGCGGCGCTCAGCTGTCTGAAGACGGCCCCTGCAGGGCCGCTCTGAGCTGCTCGAGCCGTTGCCAGGGGCCCTCGCCGCTGAGGGCCACGAGGGCCTGCTCCAGCCCCTCTGGCACTGAGTCGGCCAGCCCGGCGGCCCAGAGCACCAGGGCCGTGTTCAGGGCCACCACCTCGCGTTGGGGGGCGCTGCCCTGCCCGCGCAGCACGGCTTCGAGGATGCGGCGGTTGGTCTCGAGATCTCCGCCGGCCAGTGCCGAGAGCGGGGCCAGCTCCAGGCCCAGCTCCTGGGGGTCGACCTCCAGGGCACGCACCGTGCCCCCCTCCACCAGCCGCAGCTGATTGACACCCGCCAGGGAGGCCTCATCCAGGCCGCCGTGGCCATGCACCACCACCGCTCGCTCCAGCCCCAACAGCGCGAGGGCATCGGCCATCGGCTCCAGCAACTCCGCTTTGGCCACCCCCAGCACCTGCGCTTCCGGCCGCATGGGATTCACCAGCGGGCCGAGCAGGTTGAAGACGGTGCGCACCCCCAGGCGCCGACGCACGGGGGCCAGCTCCACCAGCGCCGGATGCCAGCCCGGGGCGAACAGGAAGGTGACCCCGCTGCTGGGCAGGGCGGCCACCACCGTATGGGGATCGGCCCTGAGGTTGAGGCCGATCGCTTCGAGCACATCGGCGGAGCCCACCTTGCCGCTGGCGCTGCGGTTGCCGTGCTTGGCCACCGTCGCGCCACAGGCAGCCGCCACGAACGCCACGGCGGTGGAGATGTTGAAGGTGTCGGCCCCGTCGCCGCCGGTGCCGCAGGTGTCGACCAGCTTCAGGGGCGGGCGCTCACCAGGCAGGCAGGAGGCCTCCCGCAATACCCGTGCCATCGCCGCCAGTTCCTCGCCGCTCAGCCCCTTGCAGCGCAGGGCCGCCAGCAGGGCACCGGTGAGTTCGGGTTCCAGGCTCCCCGACAACCAGCCCTGCATCAAGGCCGTGGCCTGCGGCTCCGAGAGCGCCTGGCCCTGCAGCAGCTGCTCTAGCAGGGTGGGCCAGGGGGAGGGAGCAGCCATCGGTGTGAGAGGGAGGTAGTTGAGGCGCGGTGTGGGAGGCGCGGTCAGAAAAAAGCCCGGGTGCGAGGCACGCCGGGCCGGGTGATGGGGAATCTCCACTATCTCCCCCTGCGACGCTCCGCTGCGGCCAGCCAAGGCACCGGCCGTGCCCTTGCTCACCGTTCGTTACCCCTCGGTTCGTTACCCCTCGGTCGAGGCGGTGTCGAAGCCACTGCCCACCGCCTCGGCACCCACCACAGCTCCGGGGCGGTAGCCCTGTGCCCAGATGGCGCGGGTGCGCTGATGCAGCTCCTCCAGGCTCAGGCCCCAGAGGCGCAGGGTCTTGCTGAGATCCTCCTGCAGGTCATCGGCGCCGGGAAAGCCGTCGTATCGGTTGAGCAGCCTGGCCAGATCAGTCAGCTGGCCGTCGCTGGGCTGCTGGGCCGCCAGCAGGCCGTCCACCAGCTCACGGTCGGTGGCATAGAGGGGATGGGCCTGGGAGCGGGCGGCGGAACCGTCGGACGGGGCCATGAGGCAAATCCTTAGGTTGGGTCCATCTGCTCCGCATCATGGCCGCCATTCGTCTGGGCCTGATCTGGCGCTACCTCCGCCCCCACCGGCGCGAGGTCTACTTAGGTGTCGCCGCCCTGTTGGTGGTGAACCTGCTGAGCGTCAGTATTCCGCTGCTTGTCAGAGGCGTCATCGACGACCTCCAGGACGGTTTCGCCGCCTCGATGGTGCTGCGTCAGGCGGGGCTGATCGTGCTGCTCGCCAGCGTGATGGCAGCCGCCCGCCAGACCTCGCGCATGCTCGTCTTCGGCGTCGGCCGGCAGGTGGAGGCCAACCTGCGCCAGCGCCTGTTCGATCACATGCTGCGCCAGGAGCCGGGCTGGGTGCAGGCCACCGGCAGCGGTGAAGTGATCAGCCGCGCCACCAGCGATGTGGAGAACGTGCGCCGGCTGCTGGGCTTCGCCGTGCTCAGCCTCTCCAACACGGCTCTTGCCTATGCCCTCACCCTGCCGGCGATGCTGGCGATCGACCCTTTGCTCACCCTGGCGGCGGTTGGGCTCTATCCGGTGATGCTGATGGTGGTTCGCCTGTTCGGCGGCCGGATGATGCGTCAGCAGAGGCGCCAGCAGGAGGCACTCGGCAGCCTCAGCGACCTGATCCAGGAAGACCTCTCCGGCATCAGCGCCATCAAGATCTATGGGCAGGAGGACCACGAGCAGGGGGCCTTCTCCCGCCGCAACGACCTCTACCGCGATGCGGCGCTGTCCCTGGCCCGGACTCGCAGCACGCTCTTCCCGCTGCTGGAGGGCATTTCCTCGATCAGCCTGCTGCTGTTGCTGGCCCTCGGCAGCGGCCAGCTCGAGAGCGGCCGGCTCAGCATCGGCAATCTGGTGGCCCTGATCCTGTTCGTGGAGCGGCTGGTGTTCCCCACCGCCCTGCTGGGCTTCACTCTCAACACCTTCCAGACCGGCCAGGTGAGCCTGGAGCGGGTGGAGGAGCTGCTGGCGCGGCAGCCGCGGGTGGTCTCGCCGCCCGTGCCCCAGGCGCCGGCCAGGGTCGGGCGCGGAGCGGTGGAGGCCCGGGGGTTGAGCGTGCGCTACGACGGCGCCCAGCGCGATGCCCTCAAGGAGGTGAGTTTCCAGTTGCGGCCAGGAGAACTGGTGGCGCTGGTGGGCCCGGTGGGCTGCGGTAAGACCACCCTGGCCCGGGCCCTGGGGCGGATGGTGGAGGTGCCCGAGGGGCAGCTGTTCCTCGATGGGGTCGATGTCACCGCCCTCAGCCTCGATGACCTCCGCCGCCAGGTGGCCCTGGTGCCCCAGGAGGGCTACCTGTTCACCGCCACCCTGGCCGACAACCTGCGCTACGGCGACCCGGAGGCCGACGACGCGCGGGTGGAGGCGGCTGCCCAGCAGGCCCGCCTCGCCGGCGACATCCGCGGCTTCCCCGATGGCTACCAGACCCTGGTGGGGGAGCGGGGCATCACCCTCAGTGGCGGTCAACGCCAGCGGGCGGCTCTTGGCCGGGCCCTGCTGGTCTCAGCTCCCCTGCTGGTGCTTGACGACGCCCTGGCCAGCGTCGATAACAACACGGCCGCAGCGATTCTTGATTCGATCCGTGCCGAAAAGGGGCGCACCATTCTGATGATCAGCCATCAGCTCTCCGCCGCCGCCGCCTGTGACCGGGTGCTGGTGATGGAGGACGGCCGTCTGGTGCAGCAGGGCCATCACCAGGAGCTGGTGGCTATCCCCGGCACTTACCGCCGCCTGTGGGAGCGGGAGCAGGCGGAGGAGAGGCTGCAGCAGGTGGTCTGATTCGCACGAGTTGTTGAACAGCACAGACAAGCTCGCGGGGAGGGGCTTAGCTGAGGCAGATCCCGCGAGGACGATGGAGAACCCCAAGGGCTACAACCTGCGCTGCACGCTCACCTTCGGCGACATCTACGGCCAGGTGCTGGTCTGGATGCTGGTGATTTTCGTGAGTCTGGCGGCGGGGCTGGCTCTGATGGGCTCCAGCAAACCGATCTTCGCCCTTGTGGGGGTGGGGGTGATCCTGGTGCTCTCGCTGCCCTTCCTGCTGTTCGCTTTCACCACCACCCTGCTCAACCACATCGCCCTCGATCCTTCTCCGGCCGCGGATCGCGCTGCTTAGGCTCTGAGCCTTGATTAAGCGGCAATGTTCGGACTCTTCAACCAGGTCACCGGCGGGGCCAAGGGCCGAATCGTTTCGGCTGAAGAGGCCCTGCCGGGGCGCGACACCCCGATCCCCACGACCCGCACGCATGTGGTCCTGGGCACTCCCCTGCAGGCGCCGCTGCAGCCCGGCCAGGAGGAGGCCTTGTTCGGCTGCGGTTGCTTCTGGGGGGCGGAAAAGGGCTTCTGGCGACTGCCCGGCGTTATCACCACCGCCGTGGGTTACTGCGGCGGCCACACCCCCAATCCCACCTACGAGGAGGTCTGCTCTGGCCGCACCGGCCATACCGAAGCGGTTCGGGTAGTGTGGAATACCGATCAGGTGGGCTTCGCCGATCTGCTCAAGCTGTTCTGGGAATGCCACGACCCAACCCAGGGCATGGCCCAGGGTAACGACAGCGGCAGCCAGTACCGCTCGGCGATCGTGACCAGCACCGAGGCCCAGGCCGAGCTGGCCCGCGCCAGCCGCGGTCACTACCAGCAGCAGCTCAGCGCCGCCGGCTTTCCGGCGATCACCACCGAACTGCTGGCCGGCAAACCCTTCTACTTCGCCGAAACCCACCACCAGCAGTACCTGGCCCGCCCCGGCTGCCGCCCTTACTGCTCCGCCCGCCCCAGCGGTGTGCGCCTCACTCCCTTTCCCGGTGCCAGCTTCCTGTTGCCCGAAACGGTCTGGGCGCAGTACGACTGGAGCATTCAGCACTGTGTGCTGCGCAGCTCAAACGAACCGATCCTGGTCTGAGGGGCCACGGATTGCGCGGGGCACTTGCCGATCTCCCCTTCTCGTCCATCAGGGGGCGTTGCAGAGAGGATCACGCTCCATTCCGGGTTTGGCGCAGGCCTCCATCAGAAGGATTTGGCGCTGCAGCTCGGCATCGTCTTTCAACAGAACGGTGAAGTGGGAGATCGTCCTGGTTCGCCCAGGCTCACTGTGGACAAAGGTGGTGTAGTTGAAGCGGCGACCCGCATAAAAAGCTGTGACCTGGCCGGCGCCATCCCCTGGATCTTTGAAGGTCCTTACAGGAACTGATTTCACAAAATCATCTAGAACTTCAGATCCAAAGATATCTGCAATGAGGAGATGTCCAAGCTCGTTCCCACTCTTCTCAAAGATGACTTGGCCCGAGCAGTAAGGGTTGTTTTCACAGGCATCCGGCCTGTAGTCGATCGTTTCGCTCTCCGAAATCCGGTTGCTGTTGAGGAAGGCAGTGAAGATCAGTCGCCCCCCAGCTGCGGAACCTTGGGAGCTCAGATCAGGATAGTCAGGGGCGGTCTTCTGCTCGAATTGTGGACGGGGAAGAATGGTGGTGGCAGCGCGCCAGTTTCGCTGCAGTTCGCTGCTGTCTTCTCCTGGTAGAGCCAGCACAGGTGCAGGCGCCATTGATCCACAGGCCAGCACGATTCCAGATGCTGCCCACAGAAATCCCCCATGGACGGTGCTAGGGAGAGGCATCTTCCCGGAGACATGTTTGTACAAGTTAGCGAGCATTCCGCGGCAACAGCAGCAGAAAGCCCTGGCGGCGGTCAGCTGCTGGAGTCTCACTCTGGGCTGGATGTGTCGCGCAGATCTTCGATCGACTGCTCCAGCAGATCGACGCCGCTGTCGTAGACGATCGTGGCCGCTCCCATGCCAGCGTCTCCATTCAGTGGGGCAAAGCTGCGGGCGAAAGTGCGCAGCTGCTGTCGCTGCGCAGAAGGTTCGCCCGCCGCCCATGCCCACGACTGCCGCCTGGCATTGCGGACGGCGATCGACCGGTTGCGCCACCGCAGCAGCGGCAGCCGCATGAGCGGCACGAGCAGCAGCAGCACGGAGTAGCCGATGGCGAAGCGCGCCAGCCAGGCCAGTGGCGGCAGCCAGCTGGGAGTTGGCCCGAGCAGCACCGGCGATAGGACCAGCAGCGCGGTGACGACGATGCCGTAGGCAATGCGCTGCTCCTGTCCCGCCCTACTGAAGCGGAAGCGGCGCTCGCGCAGGGGCGGGGCAGGGGCAACGGGGACTGAACCCTCAGTTGGCATCGTCGGGAGTTCCGGGAAGCGATGGATCAGCTCGCCGTCCTCGCTGACCTCGGGACGGCCGTCGAAGCGCAGCAGTACAGGCAGCATTGCGGCATCCGCCAGGTCCCGCGCCCGCTCGCGATCGTCAGGACATGGCGGCAGCTCCAGCAGCGGGGCCAGGTCCTCGGCGATCACGGCGCCGCCGTGCAGGCGCAGGAAACCGACGATGCGGCGCCAGCGGATCTCCTCGAGGCGTGCGTTTGGATGACCGTCACCGAAGAGAATCGAGAACACGGCGCTGAGGAATCCCATCGATCCCGCAGCTGTTCCCTCTCCCGGCAGATCCCAGAGCAGGTGCCAGAGCTCTGCCGGTGTCGGCGTCGTGCCGCTGCCCGCAGAACCGGTAGACAGTCCGGACACCAGCAGCTGGAGAATGCTTCCCGGCACCTGGGCCAAGGCCTGCAGGAGAGACAGGGCGATATTTCCTCCCTTTTCGCTGTTCAGGAGGCGGACGATCAGCACCACCATCACCGCCATGACCACCAGGCTGGTCACCACCACCAGCACCACCCCGAAGCTCAGCCGGATCAATCTCGTCATGAGCAGGACGCCACGCCGTGCTGCAGCCAGCAGCCGTCGCCGCCAGGAGCGGGCCAGCAGACGACCGCGCAGCTGTGGTGGGTAGCTGTAAAAAATGGTGCCGTTCTCTCCGACCTGCAGTCGACCTCCGGCTTCCACAGCCAGAGCGAGCAAATGTGTCTCGACAGCTGCTAGGGGGAGCCCCGTCTGCGCTGCGGCTTCGCCGGCCGTGCAGCGTTTCCCCCTGTTCCCGATCCAGGCCAGCAGTTGGTCGTTAGGCATCTGAAGCGAGGGGCGCTGGTAGCGGGTGATGCTCACGCAACATGCTTTCAGAAAGAAGTCAGATCCGGAGCACGTATGAGCTGGCTGGAGCCAAGCAACCTGCTTCTGCTGGCCTGCGCCCTGATCTACGGCCTGATCGGGGAATGGGTCGACGCCGGCATCCTGCTGTTGTTCGTGCTGGGCATCAGCCTGCTCGATGCAGTTCAGCAGCAACGCAGCAACCGCGCCCTGGCTGAACTGGCACGGCTTTCGGCGCCCCGCGCCCGGGTGCTCCGTGCTGGCAAGACTCTCGAGCTGCCGGTCGAGCAGGTGCGTCTGGGCGATCTGCTCCGCCTTGAGGAAGGCGATCGGGTGGTGGCCGATGCCGAGCTCACCGAGGGGGTGGGGTTGTGGCTGGATGAGTCCCTGCTGACGGGTGAATCCCTGCCGGTCGCCCGCTCCAGGAGCGGGGAGCGGATTCTGGCGGGTTCGCTGGTGGCGGGCGGCCGCGGCTGGGCGGAGGTGACGGCCGTGGCCGATGCCACCGAACTGGGCCGGCTCGGCAGCAGCCTGGCCACGGTGCAACCGCCGCCCACCCGTCTGCAGCGTCAGACCCGTCGCCTCACCGGGCGCCTGACGGTTCTGGCCCTGGGGCTCTGTGCGGCCCTGGCCCTGCTCCAGGGGGGGCTGGGCGGCAACTGGCCCCAGGCCCTGCTCGCCGCCCTGGCCCTGGCCCTGGCGGTGCTGCCCAACGAAATTCCCGTGGTGCTGGCTCTGTTCCTGGCCCTGGGCGCCCTGCGCCTGGCCCGGATCGGGGTGCTGGCCCGCTGGCCCGCGGCGGTGGAGAGCCTCGGGGGCGCCACGGTGCTCGCCGTCGACAAGACCGGCACCCTCACGGAGAACCGTATGGGGGTCCAGCAACTTCTTACTTGGCCAGCGCTGGAGGGCTGGAGTGCCGGGGAGACCCTGGAGGAACCCTTTCACGCTCTGGTGGAACTGGCGGTGCTCTCCAGCCGCGGCGATCCGGTGGATGCGATGGAACTGGCGATCCAGCGCCTGGCTGCCGACCATCTCGGTGGCACCGAACACCTCCACCCCGACTGGCCCCTGGAGCGCGAATACCCGCTGCAGAGTGATCTGCTGGTGTTCTCCCGCCTCTGGCGGGACGGCGAGGGCGGCCTGCAGCTGGCGGCCAAGGGGGCACCCGAGGCGATAGCCGATCTGTGCCACCTCGATGGTGGGCAGAGCTCCACACTGCTGGCCGCTGCCGATGCACTCGCCGCCAGGGGGCTGCGGGTGCTGGCGGTGGCACGCGGGCTAGATGGCGCGCCGGTTCACGACGGGCAGCCGTTCGCAAGCAGCGGTGCTCTGCCAGACGATGCGCATGGCTACCTGTTTGAGCCGGTGGGTTTCCTGGCCCTGGCGGATCCGCTGCGCTCGGATGTGCCGGCGGCGATCGCCACGGCGCGGAGTGCCGGCGTTCGCGTGGTGATGATCACGGGAGACAGCCCTGTGACGGCCCGCTCGATCGCCGATCAGGCTGGCCTGACGCCCGGTCCGGTGCTGAGTGGTCAGGAACTGGAAGCCCTCTCACCGCAGGCGCTGGCTACCTCCATCCGCGAGGTGTCGGTGTTCGCCCGGGTGATGCCCCAGCAGAAGCTGCAGCTGGTGCGCGCACTGCAGGCTGCCGGTGAGGTGGTGGGGATGACCGGTGATGGCGTCAATGACGCCCCGGCCCTCAAGGCCGCCGACATCGGCGTGGCGATGGGCAAACGCGGCACCGCCGTGGCGCGCGAATCCGCCGATCTGGTGCTGCTGGGCGACGCCTTCAGCGATCTTGTTGGGGCCCTGGAACTGGGCCGCCGCGTCGACGCCAACCTGCACCGGGCCCTCGGCTACACCCTCGCCATTCACCTGCCGATCGCAGCCCTGGGACTGGTGCCGCTGCTCAGTGGCCAGCCGCTGATCCTGCTGCCGGTGCACATCGCCCTGCTGCACCTGGTGATCGATCCGGCCTGCACGGTGGTGTTCGAGGCGCTGCCGCCCGCTCCGGGCCTGATGCGGCAACCGCCCCGCCCGCCGGAGGCGCCCCTGTTCGGTCCAAAGATCTGGCGCCAGGCCCTCAGCCAGGGAACGGTGCTGGTGGTGGCCGCCCTGGTGCTGGCCTTCTGGCCCGACACCGACGCTGTATCACGCCGCAGCCTGGTGTTCTCCCTGCTGCTGCTCGCCGGTGGGGGTCTGGTGTGGCTCAACGGTGATCCCAGGGAAGCGATCACCGCCGTCGGTCCAGGCATCGGCATCGGCCTGTGGCTGTTGGTGCTGGCCCTGCCGGGCCTTCAGCAGCTGCTGAACCTGGCGCCCCTGCTGCCGGCCCAGATCCTCATACTGTTGGCCATCACGGTGATCGCCCTGCTGCTGGCCTGGCAGCTGGCTCCCCATCCAGCCGCTGAGCGTTCGCCCTGAATCCGCCATGGCCCGTCCCTACCAACCCTCCCTGCTGCGGCTGCTGCATGGAACCACCGCCGCCGGCGTTGTGCTGGCCTGGCTGAGCGGTCTGTTCGTCTACAGCCAGTACGACGGGCGCTGGGGACGGCTGCCGATCCGCCTGCCCGGTGAGTGGATCGATATCCACGGCACGGTGGGGGTGGCGTTGCTGCCGCTGGCCGTTCTGTTCGCTGCCTATGCCTTCACCCTGGGGCGGCGGCAGCTCGCCAGGGCCAGCAATGCGCTGGCGCTGACCGCCCTGGCCCTGGCGATCGGCAGCGGCAAGCTGATGCAGGAGGACTGGTTGCGGCAGGGAAACCTGAGCCAGCTCGTCTACAGCCTCCATCTGATCGCCTGGGGCGTGATGGCGATGGCGGTTCTGGCCCATCTGGCCGGTGTGCTGGCCCGAGGTGGTTGGCCGCTGGCCGGCTCGATGGCCAGCCTGAGGCTCAAGGCCGGTGATCGGCCAGCTGACTGGCCCCGCCAGCTGGCGAAGGCAGTTCGGCGCTCTGACCCACCAGCTCGGCGCTGATCGCCCAGAGCGCCTCGGCCAGGCTGTCATCGAGAGCTTCAGCGCTTGGTTCGCTCAGCTCGAAGCGCAGGCGGCCCAGACCCACCACCCGGTTGCTGCGGTAGCTGAAGCCTGGGCTGCTGTGGACATCAGCGCTGGCGAGCTCTGCCAGCAGCCCTCCGGCGAGCTCAACCGTTGCGGTGATGCGCAGCAGGTCACGGGCCACCAGGGCAAACAGGCGTTGGCCCCATTCGTTGTGGCGGCGGCTGTAGCGGAAAAAGCCGCCGCTCCCTGGCGGGATCACCAGGCCCGGGCTCCAGGCAAGCACCGGCATCGGTGTGCCGCGCACCTGAAGGCGCCGCTCCAGCTCGCGCGCGAACAGGAGGTTGCAGAGCTTGCTGTCCTTGTAGGCCTTGTCGGCATCAAACGGCAGGCCGCCAGCCACCATCTCGAAGCCCGACCCAGCCCTGAGGCCGGCCAGATCGCCCAGGCCAGCTGGCTGGCCGACCCGGCCACCGGCTGCGGCGGGGTCATGCACCTCCGAGGCGGTGACCACCAGCCGAGGGGCCTGGCTGCCATCGAGCAGGGGAAGCAGCCGCTGGGCCAGGGCCTGGTGGGCGAGGTGGTTCACCGCGATGGTGAGTTCATGGCCCTGGGCTGATCGCCTCGGCTCGGTGCCGCCGCTGTACTGGAGCCCGGCGTTGAGCACGAGGCTGTCGATCGGTTCACCGAGCCCGAGCAGTTCGGCGGCGCAGCGCTCGACGCTGGCCAGATCGGCCAGGTCACAGACCGGTGAGCGCAGGGATGGCCCCGCAGGCTCGTCTTGTTCGAGACGCGCCAGGGTGGCCTCAGCAGTGGCCGGATCCCGGCACGGCAACGTGAGCTGGTGGCCGGCGCGGCGCAGCTGCAGGGCCGCCTGATAGCCGATGCCGGAGCTGGCGCCGGTGAGCAGGATGCGCCTGGAGGTGTGGGCCGGAGTTGAGCTGGGCGTCATGCCTTTCACCCTATGCAGATCCTGCCGCGGGCTCCGCTGCGCAGTGATCGGTGCCATCCCGATAGCGTTGATAAAGGGGTTGCTTTCACCCTGCTCGGTGCCATCTCCCGTTGGCTGATCCATGGCTGAACCTGCCCTCACCCTCCTTTTTGACGGGGCCTGCCCCATCTGCCGGCGCGAGGTGGAGAGCCTGCGGGCCCGTGATCAGGGGCGCGGCCTGATCCGCTTCGTCGATATCGATGCGGCCGATTACGACCCGGTGGCCCATGCAGGGATCAGCTACCGGGAGGCCATGGGCCGCATCCGCGCCATCGGCCCAGGCGGCCGGGTGATCAAGGATGTGGCCGTCTTCCGTGAGGCCTACCGAGTGGTGGGTTGGGGCTGGCTCTACGCCCCCACCGCCTGGCCGTTGATCGGGCCGCTGGTGGATGCGCTCTATGGGCTCTGGGCCCGTTGGCGGCTGCGGCTGACCGGCCGGGGCGACCTGAACACGCTCTGCGATCTGCGGGGGTGCTGAAGCGCATCAACCCCGTGCTCGAGCGGGTTCAGATCGTCTGGTTCAAACGGGATCTGCGGGTGGCCGATCACCAGCCGCTGCTCCAGGCCAGCCGCCTTGGCCCGGTGCTGCCTCTGCTGGTGGTGGAACCCGAGCTGTGGCAGCAGAGTGATGCCTCGGCGCGCCAGTGGGCCTTCTGCGCCGAGAGCCTGGCGGAGCTCAGGCAGGCCCTGGCGGAGCTGGGTCAGCCGCTGGTGGTGCGGATCGGCCCGGCGCTGGAAGTGTTGGAGCGAGCCCGCCGCCAGTTCGCAATTGCCGGGCTCTGGAGCCATCAGGAAACCGGCAACGGCTGGACCTACGACCGCGACCGGCAGGTGGCCCAGTGGGCCCTGAGCCATGGCATCCCCTGGACCCAGATTCCCTCCTTCGGTGTGATCCGTCGCCTGCGCAGCCGCAACGGCTGGGCACGCCGCTGGGAGGAGCGCATGGCCGAGCCGCTGGCGCCGCCGCCACCGGGTCTGCCGTGCCTGGGGAGCCTTGATCCCGGTCCCGTTCCCGCCGCCGCCGAACTGGGTCTGGCGCCTGACCCCTGCCCGGGCCGTCAGCTCGGGGGGCGGCAGCAGGGACTGGCCGTTCTGGAGAGTTTTCTGAGCGAGCGCGGCTCTCGCTACCACCGTGAGCTCTCCAGCCCGCTCACGGCCTTCGAGAGCTGCTCGCGCCTGTCGCCCCACCTCAGCTGGGGCACTCTCTCGATGCGGGAAGTGGTGCAGCGCAGCCGCCGCCTCCGCAAGGCGCCGCTGGGCTTTGAGGCGCGGCTGCACTGGCACTGCCATTTCATCCAGAAGCTCGAATGCCAGCCGGATCTGGAGTTTCGCGAGCTCCATCCGCTCACTGCCGGCCTGCGCAGCAGCGACCCCGAGCGCCTGGCGGCCTGGGCAGAAGGGCGTACCGGGCTGCCGTTCGTGGATGCCTGCATGCGGGCCCTGATCGCCAGCGGCTGGATCAATTTCCGCATGCGAGCGATGCTGATGTCGGTGGCCAGCTACCAGCTGTGGTTGCCGTGGCGCCAGAGCGGGCTGCACCTGGCCCGCCTGTTCGTCGATTACGAACCGGGCATCCACTGGAGCCAGTGCCAGATGCAGTCGGGCACCACGGGCATCAACACGATCCGGATCTACAACCCGATCAAGCAGGGCCATGAGCACGATCCCAACGGCGATTTCATCCGCCGCTGGCTGCCGGAACTGCGCAACGTGCCGGCCGTTCACATCCATGAGCCGTGGACGATGGCGGTGGTCACCCAGCAGCTGGTCGGCTGCGTGCTCGGGGTGCACTACCCACTGCCGATCGTGGAGCCCGCCGCCGCCGCCCGCCAGGCCAAGGAGAAGATCTGGGCGCGGCGTCAGGAGCAGGGCTTCAAGGAGCTGGCCGATACGATCCAGCGCAGGCACGGCTCCCGCCGCTCCGGCCTGGCGGCGAGTGGCGGCAGGCGGCAGCGGCGGCAGCGGCCAGTGGCGGCGAATGCCGCCGGTGATCAACAGCTGCAGCTCAGCCTGCAGCTCGACCCTGATTCGGCCTGACCCTGCGCAGCTGAGGCGGCCGTCGCTTCGCCGGGATCAGCCCAGAAAGGGATCCAGGAAGCTGAGCGGCCTGGCCATGGTTTCCGAGAATCCGAGAATGCCGCGGTCCTGGTAGCTGTACAGAAGCGTGTCGTCTGCCTCGAGCAGGAAGGTGCCGCCCCGCTGGGTGAGGAAGTCGTCGCGGGGCACATAGGTGCGCCAGTGGCCCAGCACTTCGCTCATGTTGCGCAGCCGCACCGTGGCGAGGTTGCCCATGTTTGGGGTACAAGTCGGCAGAGGCTTCTGTCTTGATCAGCTGCTACGTGGAACAGCTCATTACCATCTTGGTGCTGCCTGTCATTCGGCATCTGACTTTCGGCAATGGCCCGACCATCCCCACAGTCCATCCACGCCCAGCTTGTAGTCGCAAGCCTTTGCGCGAGCTTGATCAACGTATTGGCCAGCAATCCTGGATTTGCCCAGGAGAAGGGGTATGGCCAGACCTTCGGGACTACCCCCAGGGAGGGTGAGGTCTATGACAACTATGTCAAGCCCGGGGTCGGAGGGGGGCAGCCTCTCGGTTCCACCAACATCCTGGGGGTGCTGGACAGGCTGAGTGGCGGTCCTGCCAAGTTCAATCCCACGCCTCCTGGCTCAGCGATCGACCGTGCTATCAGGTCTTTCGACGCACAGGCGGAACCTGCAGGCCCGACATCTTCCCCGCGGTTGATGCCGGGTTCCTAAGACATTGCCCGGGCTTCACCCGATGTCCTTGCCGCACGCCCTGTAAGCCGTGCAGAGCCCTGATCGTTGTTCAGCAAGTAAGGGGTAATTCATTATCAGCCGAACCCGGAAGGCATCTGCAAGAGCGACCGATTCTCCTGAGGAGAAGGAGTGAGAGGAGAGGACCATGACGAGGCCAGGCGGCGGATACTGCGCGACCCCGGCGCCAGCTGAACGGGCGCCGGTAGCAGCAACGCGACGGCCTTGATCAGTGCTAGTACATGCGTATGCATCCCATACTCTGTTGGCTTCCCGCCTGCCGCCCCGCTCTCGTTCCTCCGGCGATCAGCAGGAGTCCATCGAGGACTGGTCCTACCTCGACGAGGGCGTTCTGCTCAAGACACGCAGCCGCAAGGTCTGCATGACCTGTCACTGGTTGCAGTGACCCGAACGAATAGACACATGTTGGCATCCCCTGACTGAGCCTCAGCTGGTGTGCCGTCGTCGGATGGTGTCAGCTTCCGGATCTTCCCGGGAGACCCCCATTCGTCTACCGCCCTCTCGGCAGCCTTCTTCTTGAGCGGAATGTCAGAGCGCAGCTTCTACCGGGTGCTGCATGCCCTTGGTCAGGCCCATCGCCGGGGGTGGGCTCGCCCACCACAGGAGTCCCGTCCCGTGCCACGCCTGCGGGCAGATGGTCCGAATCAGCTCTGGAACTGGGACATCACCTACCTGCCCACCAGCGTGCGGGGAGTGTGGCTCTACCTCTATCTGGTCGTCGACGTTTGGAGCCGAAAAGTGGTGGCGTGGGACGTTGCCGAACGGGAAGACGCCCAGATCGCCGCTGACCTGGTCGGTCGTGCCTGCCTGCGGGAGCGGATCAGCCGCAGCCGCCCCCAGCCGCTGATGCTCCATGCCGACAACGGCAATGCGATGCGGGCCGCGACTCTGGAGAACCGGCTGGAGGAGCTGGGTGTGCTCAGGTCCTTCTCCAGACCACGGGTCAGCAACGACAACCCCTACTCGGAGTCCCTGTTCCGCACCGTGAAATACCGGCCGGACTACCCCCGGCGCCCCCACCCGCAGCAAAGACGCTGCCTGCCTGTGGGTGGCGGGATTCGTGGACTGGTACATCCACCGGCATTGCCACAGCGCCATCCAGTTCGTGACCCCCCACCAGCGCCACAGCGGCGAGCCCGAAGAACTCTGCCGTCATCGCGCCCGCGTTTACGAGCAGTCACGTCAGCGGCACCCCCGTCGCTGGAGTCGAAGCACCCGCTGTTGGCGACACCCGGAGTTGGTCTGGATCAATCCACCGCCTCCAGAAAACGCCATCGGTCCAGCTACGTTCGTGATGGCCACCAGATCGGCGGCAGGGGCGTCATCTTTACTGGCAGTTACCGCTGTGGCAGATCAGGCGGCGGCGCGATGTAATGGCCGTGGGCGCGGCTGCCGGCACGCTGGGCTGCCCGCGACGCCGGGGGTATGGGAGGCGGCTACCACAGCCATGACGGCGGCGGCCCCGGCGGGTGCCCTGCAGGGGCGCTGAGTTTGGATTTCATGATTTGTGTGCGGTCAATAAAACGCAGATGGCGCAATCAGTAACGGAACTGATATTGCTTCATGCACTCGCAGTATTTCGCCAGTGATATAGCGCCCGGTGGCTCCATCTCCAGGCGCCCATCACTGCGCAGATGCGGTGCGGCCAACAGACCGTTGGCTCGCCAGCGGTACAACGTGGCCCTGGAGATGCCCACCCGGCGGGCTGCTTCGGAGAATGTGACTGCTTCCATGGGCTCATTCTGCCGAGATGCAACCTTGCCGAGGGGTTACCGGCACTTACCGGCCTTGTTTAACTGGGATGCTCGACAGACCAGCAGCCAGTCGTAGCAGGCGCTTTAGCGGTTTGTCTCTCCCGAGTTTAACACCGGGCCTGTTTAACTGGGAATTGAACTGTCTCACCTTAAAATCGCTGGCGCTAGTGTGCCGTCCCGGAAATAACCTCTAGAATGCGGAGTATCTCCCGAGGTGCTCCGTGGCGCTTGGTCGTCCGATGCCACCGCTGGTCCTCAGCGATGGCGAGGTTCAGCAACTGCAGGCCAT